>NZ_JBVJPM010000013.1:0-297908 GCF_055582645.1 Streptomyces sp. NPDC107517
CGTGCCCTTCCCGAGCCACCCTCCAGCGTCCGCGTCTACCGAGACAGCACCGGAGCTTGGTACGCGTCTTTCGTCGTGGCGAGCATGACCGAGACGCTGCCGGGAACCGGCCGGGTGATCGGGATCGACTGGGGTGTGAAGGAGATCGCGACCACCACCAGCGACGACCACGACCTTCCTCACCCGCAGCACGGGAAGAGTGCCGCCCAGCGCTTGGCGCACTATCAGCGGATGATGTCCCGGCGTAAGCCGAAGCGTGGACACGCCGGATCGAAGGGCTACCGCGAGGCGAAGCGGCAGACGGCGAAGCTGCACAAGAAGGTGGCCCGGCAGCGTCAGGACACCGCCCGCAAGTGGGCCAAGAAGGTCGTCCGTGACCATGACGCCCTGGCCGTGGAGGACTTCCGGCCGAAGTTCCTCGCGAAGTCCACCATGGCGAAGAAGGCCGCTGACGCGGCGATCGGCGCGACCAGGACAGCCCTGGTCGAGATGGGCCGTAAGCACGGCCGGTCGGTGCACCTGGTGCACCCGGCGCACACCACGATGGACTGCGCAGACTGCGGAGCGAGAACCAAGCACGCGCTGCCTCTCTCAGAACGAACGTATACGTGCACCACGTGCGGGGTGTCCCGGCCTCGGGACAAAAACTCAGCCCGTGTGATGCTCGTCCGGGCTGGTCTCTGTCCCGGCTAGTGCTGATCGCGTAAGACCTGTATCCCCGCCGGGGATCAGGCCACGTGAGCTAGGAATCCCCCTGATCTAGCTGGGGGAGGTTTCAAGTGGGTCACTTTCTGCCCCACCCCACACAACATTCCGGACAGGGAGGGGCGGCCCGACGTGGGGGTGAGCGTGACGCTCGCACGGGTGTGGCTGGATTTTGGTATGGACCAATCGAACGGTCAAGGGGGTGACGGCAGGTAAGTCGAACATCTGCCCTCTCGCTCGCGGTCCGCGGTGACCTGAGGCACCGTGGAGAGACGTCCATCGCACGGGCCGAGGAGGCCTTCATGTCCGATCACACGTACCGGGTCACAGAGATCGTCGGCACGTCCCAGGAGGGAGTCGACCAGGCCATTCGCAACGGCATCGCCCGCGCCTCGCAGACCCTGCGCGGCCTGGACTGGTTCGAGGTGTGCCAGGTACGCGGCCACATCGAGAACGGGCAGATCGAGCACTACCAGGTGGGCCTGAAGGTCGGCTTCCGGCTGGAGGACGAGGCCTGAGCGTGCGCGCCGGGGCCGCTCAGGTCCGGCTCCGAACCCGGTCGCCCGGTCCGCTCAGGTCCGCCCCTCGCGCCCCTGGGCGTCCTTCAGCGCCTCGGAACCACGAGCCCAGCGGGCGCGTACGACCGTGAAGCCCGCCCGTTCGGCCTCGTCGCACACGAGCTCGTCGTCATCGACGAGCATGCGCACCTCGCGGCCGCGGGAGAGCGTGCGCAGCGTCTCCAGTTTGGTGCGGCGCGCGGGCCTGCGGTCGTCGTTGCGGCGCATCCAGAGGCGCCCCTTCGGCAGGCCCTGTCCGGCGAGCCAGGTCACGGTGTCGGCACGGCACCGCTCCGGCCTGCCCGTGAGGTAGACGACCTCGCACGCGAGGGCGCTCTCCAGCACCAGCTCGACGCCTCGCGCGAGCGGCGGATCATCGGGCGCCGCTCCGAAGAAGGCCGACCAGTCACGCGGGGTGCGCTCCAGGAAGCGCTGCCGGTGGGCCGTGTCGGCGAGGGTGTTGTCGAGGTCGAACACCGCCAGGGGTCGAGCGAGAGGTCTGCTGTTGTCGATCACACGCCAAGCGTAGGGAATCCTGACGCGGCACGGACGTTGAACGGTGTGTGAGCTCAGTGATCGCATCGACCCGGTTCTCCGTCCTCGACCGTTCGCGCACCCGTGAGGGGCACGACGGGCCCTCGGCACTGCGCGACACCGTGCGCTTCGCGCGCGAGCTGGACGCGGTCGGCTATCACCGTGTCTGGGTGTCGGAGCACCACGGGGTGCCGGGCGTCGCGGGGTCCGCGCCGACCGTGCTCGCCGCGGCGGTCGCGGCCGCCACCCGCACGATCCGGGTCGGCACCGGCGGCGTGATGCTGCCCAACCATCAACCCCTGGTGGTGGCCGAGCAGTTCGGTGTCCTGGAGTCGCTGTTCCCCGGGCGGATCGACATGGGCCTCGGCCGTTCGGTGGGCTTCACGGGCGGGGTACGCAAGGCGCTCGGGCGGGACAAGGACGATGCCGACGACTTCGCGGCGCAGCTCGCCGGACTGCTCGACTTCTTCCGGGGAACCTCGGCGACCGGGGTGCGCGCACGCCCCTCGGACGGGCTGACCGTCCCGCCGTTCGTGCTCGCCATGGGCGAGGGTGCGACGATCGCCGCCGAGGCCGGACTCCCCATGGTGATCGGCGACCTCAGGAAGCGCGAGAAGATGCTGCGCGGCATCGACCACTACCGTGCCACGTTCCGGCCGTCCGCGTGGGCGAGCGAGCCCTACGTCGTCGTCTCGGGGACGATCGCGGTCGCCGGGAGTCCGGAGGCGGCCCGCCGCCTGCTGATCCCGGAGGCCTGGTCGATGGCGTACTCCCGCACCCACGGCACGTTCCCGCCGCTGCCGCCCGCCGAGCGCGTGGAGGCACTGACGATGACGGCGAAGGAGCGGGACTTCTACGAGTCCGGGCTGCGCGGCCACATCGCGGGCACGGAGGAGCAGGTCGCGGACGAGCTGGAGACCCTGATCAAGGAGAGCGGCGCGCAGGAGGTCCTCGTCACGACCAGTTCGTACGACCGCGAGGGCCTCCTGGAGTCCTACCGCGGGCTCGCCCGGGTCGCGGGGCTGCGCCGGGCCTAGAATCGTGGGGTTTGCCCCCCTCGCGTGACAGCGCACCCAGCCGCCCTATGGAGCCCGCCCCATGCCCGAGCCCGACCACGATCCGTTCGTCCGTGTGCGCGGTGCCCGTGAGCACAATCTGCGGGGCGTCGACGTGGACATCCCGCGCGACGTGCTCGCCGTCTTCACGGGGGTCTCCGGCTCCGGGAAGTCCTCGCTCGCCTTCGGCACCATCTACGCCGAGGCGCAGCGCCGCTACTTCGAGTCCGTGGCCCCGTACGCGCGCCGGCTCATCCACCAGGTCGGTGCGCCCAAGGTCGGCGAGATCACCGGGCTTCCGCCGGCCGTCTCGCTCCAGCAGCGCCGCTCCTCCCCCACCTCGCGGTCCTCGGTCGGCACGGTGACGACGCTCTCGAACTCGCTGCGCATGCTGTTCTCGCGCGCGGGCGACTACCCGCCCGGCGCGGAGCGGCTCGACTCCGACGCCTTCTCGCCGAACACGGCGGCAGGGGCGTGCCCCGGTTGTCACGGGCTCGGCGTGGTGCACCGCACGACGGAGGCGCTCCTCGTACCCGACCCGTCGCTGTCCCTGCGCGAGGGCGCGATCGCCGCGTGGCCGGGTGCCTGGCAGGGCAAGAACCTGCGCGATGTCCTGGACGCTCTCGGGTACGACGTCGACCGGCCGTGGCGTGAACTGCCTCAGGGCGAACGCGACTGGATCCTGTTCACGGACGACCAGCCCGTCGTCACCGTGCACCCCGTGCGGGACGCGGGCCGGATCCAACGCCCGTACCAGGGCACGTACATGAGCGCGAACCGCTACGTGCTCAAGACGTTCGCGGACTCCAAGAGCCAGACGCTGCGGACGAAGGCCGAGCGGTTCCTCGACAGCGCGCCGTGTCCGGTGTGCGGCGGGGCGCGGCTGCGGGCCGAGTCGCTCGCGGTGACGTTCGGCGGAAGGACGATCGCGGATCTCGCGCGTCTGCCGCTCGCGGACCTGGCGGAGGTCCTCGACGCCCCCGGCGACGCCTCGGAGACGGCGCGGGTCCTCACCGGCGACCTGCTGGCCCGGATCGCCACCGTCGCCGAGCTCGGCCTGGGCTATCTCAGTCTGGACCGCGCCACGCCCACGCTGTCCGCCGGTGAGCTCCAACGCCTGCGCCTGGCAACGCAGTTGCGCTCCGGGCTCTTCGGCGTGGTGTACGTGCTCGACGAGCCGTCGGCGGGCCTGCACCCGGCCGACACGGAGTCGCTCCTCACCGTCCTCGACCGGCTCAAGGCGGCCGGCAACTCGGTGTTCGTCGTCGAGCACCACATGGATGTCGTCCGCAGGGCCGACTGGCTCGTCGACGTCGGCCCGCTCGCGGGCGAGCACGGCGGCCGCGTCCTGCACAGCGGTTCCGTCGCGGACCTCGCGTCCGTCGCGGAGTCGGCGACGGCCCGCTTCCTCTTCGGCCGCGAGCGCGTGCCCCTGCGCACGGTGCGGGAGCCGCGCGGCCGGCTGAAGGTCGGCCCGGTGACCCGGCACAATCTGCGCGATGTGTCGGTGGACGTACCGCTGTCCACGTTCACGGCCGTCACCGGCGTCTCCGGGTCCGGGAAGTCCACGCTCATCGGCTCGATCACCGAGGAACTGGAGGGCGTGGGCCGCCTCGTGGTCGTCGACCAGAGGCCGATCGGGCGCACCCCGCGCTCCAACCTGGCCACGTACACGGGCCTGTTCGACGTCGTACGGAAGGTGTTCGCGGCCACCGACGAGGCGAAGGCCCGCAAGTACGGCGTGGGGCGCTTCTCGTTCAACGTGGCCGGCGGCCGGTGCGAGACCTGCCAGGGCGAGGGCTTCGTCAGCGTCGAGCTCCTCTTCCTGCCGAGCACGTACGCGCCCTGCCCGGACTGCGGCGGCGCGCGCTACAACGCCGGGACGCTGGACGTCACCTACCGGGGGCGGACCATCGCCGAGGTCCTCGATCTGACGGTGGAGAGCGCGGCGGAGTTCTTCGCGGACACGCCGGCCGTGGCGCGCAGCCTCGGCACGCTGCTCGACGTGGGGCTCGGCTATCTGCGGCTTGGTCAGCCCGCCACCGAGCTGTCCGGCGGGGAGGCCCAACGCATCAAGCTGGCGAGCGAGTTGCAGCGCGGGCGGCGCGGTTCCACGTTGTATCTGCTCGACGAGCCGACGACCGGTCTGCATCCGGCCGATGTCGACGTTCTGATGCGGCAGTTGCACGGGCTCGTCGACGCCGGGCACACCGTGGTGGTCGTCGAACACGACATGACGGTGGTCGCGGGCGCGGACTGGGTGATCGACCTGGGGCCGGGCGGCGGCGACGCGGGCGGCCGGATCGTCGCCGCGGGGCCGCCGACGGAGGTGGCGCGGGCGAGCGGGAGCGCCACGGCTCCCTATCTCGCCCTTGCCCTTCCGCCGGGCGCCCTGCCGCACGCGCGGTCATGAACCCGCGGGCCGTACGTGGCTGGTCGCGCCCACGTGGCGGAGCCGCATATCCGCACAGCCCGGCACCCCTAAGCACCGGACTTCGTCAGCTCCCCTTCGGCGAGTCCTCGGGCCGCCGGCGCGGTGTGGGTCGTCCGGGGCCGGCCCGCCGTCCCCGACTCGGCGGCCCGGGCCAGTGAGCGGCGGTCGGGGTGAGAGCCCGGCGGGATCACGTCCCGTATCTCGACCTCGGCCACCAGCCCCCGTGTCGACGCCACCCGCCACAGCGAGGCGAGCAGCGTGTCGTCGCCGACGAACGCGGCTGCGGTGCCGGCCGCCCCGTCGGCGAGCCGGTACCGGACGCGGACCGGCTGGACCGGCACCCCCGCGTCCAGCGCGGCCTGGAAGACGGCGCGCCGGAAGTGCCCCTGCGCGCGGCCGCACCAGGTGCTGCCCTCGGGGAACGCGACGACCGCGGAGCCGGCCCGCAGCGCCCCGGCGATGCGGGCGACCGTGTCGGGCAGGGCACGCAGCCGGTCCCGCTCGATGAACAGGACGCCGCCGCGCGCGACCAGTGGCCCGGCCAGGGGCCACCGCCCGATCTCCGCCTTGGCGAGCATCCGGGCCGGGCGCACGGCGCCGAGCAGCGGGATGTCCAGCCAGGAGATGTGGTTGGCGACCAGGAGCAGACCGCCGGTGGGTGCGGCGGCGGTGCCGGTGACGCGGACCTGGACGCCGATGGCCCGCGCGATCGCCCGGCACCACCGCGCGACCAGCGCGGCGGGGATCCGCCCGCCGAACGGTGACAGCGCGATCCCGGCCAGGACCAGGACCACGACCGCCGTCATCCGCAGCACGGCCCGGGGTACGGCCTTTGCGGACCCCGCCGGCTCCACGCATGCCTTCGGGGTGCAGGGCGCGCTGGGCAGCCAGACGCTCATCAGGCCGGGGCGAGAGAGAGGAAGTGCCGCAGATAGCGCGGGTTGACCCGGCGCATCGACAGCAGCACGTACAGGTCGGCGACCCCGAAGTCCGGGTCGTGGGCCGGCTCCGCGCACACCCAGGCGCCGAGGCGGAGGTAGCCGCGCAGCAGCGGCGGAAGCTCGGTGCGGGCGGGGAACTCCACACGGTCCGCGTTCCAGGGCAGCAACGGTCGTACGCGGTACTCCTCGGGCGCCAGGTACTTGGTGCGCACGCGGTCCCAGGTGCCCGCCGCGAGGACGCCGCCGTCGGCCAGCGGGATGGAGCAGCACCCGGCCAGCCATTCGTGGCCGCGGTCGACCATGTAGCGGGCTATCCCGGCCCAGATGAGCCCGATGACGGCGCCGTCCCGGTGGTCGGGGTGCACGCAGGAGCGGCCGACCTCGACGAGGCCTGGCCGGATCTCGTCGAGGGCGGTGAGGTCGAACTCGCCCTCCGAGTACAGTCGTCCGGCGACGGAGGCCCGCTCCGGCGGCAGCAGCCGGTAGGTGCCGACGACCTGCCCGGTCACCGTGTCGCGGACGAGCAGGTGGTCGCAGTACGCGTCGAAGGCGTCGACGTCGAGGCCCGGCTGCGAGGTGGTCAGCAGGGCGCCCATCTCACCCGCGAAGACGTCGTGCCGCAGCCGCTGCGCGGCACGGACGTCGTCCTCGTCGCGGGCCAGGGTGACGGTGTAGCGGGTGGGTGCCTCGGGCTGTGGGGGACGGTCGAGCGTGGTGACGCCGGTCATGGCTCTCTCCTGGTCACGTGCCGGTTCGGCGGAGCGATGGGCGGGCCGGACTGTCGTACGGCCTGCCGCTCCTGTTCTTCCGATACCGGTTGTCGTGTACGTGACCTGTGCCAGGAGCGGGGATGTGGGGATGTTGAATGCCAGGAGCGCCGGCGAAAGCGAGACGGGGCCGGGGATGAGCACCACTCCCGGCCCCGCCCGTCCGCACGTTGACGGCGAACGACGTAGGGCTAACGCCTGCCCGCCTTGCGGGTCGCGCGCAGCCATTCTCTGTTCATCCCGGTGATGGAGACCAGCGGGATGCCCTTCGGGCAGGCGGTGGCGCACTCTCCGGTGAGGGTGCAGCCGCCGAAGCCCTCGGCGTCCATCTGCCCGACCATGTCGAGGACGCGGGTCTCGCGCTCGGGCGCGCCCTGCGGCAGGACGTTCAGGTGGTTGACCTTCGCCGAGGTGAACAGCATCGCCGAGCCGTTCGGGCAGGCCGCCACGCACGCGCCGCAGCCGATGCACTCGGCGTGCTCGAACGCGAAGTCCGCGTCGGGCTTGGGCACGGGTGTGGCGTGCGCCTCGGGCGCGGCCCCGGTCGGCGCGCTGATGTAGCCACCGGCCTGGATGATCCGGTCGAACGCGGTGCGGTCGACGACGAGGTCCTTCACCACGGGGAAGGCGGAGGCGCGCCACGGCTCGACGTCGATCGTGTCGCCGTCCTCGAAGGACCGCATGTGGAGCTGGCAGGCCGTGGTCCGCTCGGGGCCGTGCGCGTCGCCGTTGATGACGAGCGAGCAGGCTCCGCAGATGCCCTCACGGCAGTCGTGGTCGAACGCGACGGGGTCGTCGCCCTTGAGGATGAGCTCCTCGTTGAGCGTGTCGAGCATCTCCAGGAACGACATGTCGCGCGAGATTCCGTCCACGTCGTACGTGGACATGGCGCCTTCGGCGTCGGCGTTCTTCTGGCGCCAGACGCGCAGGGTGAGCTTCATGCGTAGCTCCGCTGAGTGGGGTGGACGTACTCGAAGACGAGGTCTTCCTTGTGCAGGACGGGGGCGTCGCCGGTGGCGGTGAACTCCCAGGCGGCCGCGTAGGAGAACTCCTCGTCGCGGCGGGCGGCCTCGCCGTCCGGGGTCTGTGACTCCTCGCGGAAGTGGCCGCCGCAGGACTCGGCGCGGTGCAGGGCGTCGAGACACATGAGCTCGGCGAGCTCCAGGTAGTCGACGATGCGGTTGGCCTTCTCCAGCGACTGGTTGAACTCCTCGCCGGTGCCCGGCACCTTGATGCGGCGCCAGAACTCCTCGCGGATCTGCGGGATCCGGTCGAGGGCCTTGCGCAGGCCTTCCTCCGTACGGGCCATGCCGCAGAACTCCCACATGAGTTCGCCGAGTTCGCGGTGGAAGGAGTCGGGGGTGCGGTCGCCGTCGACGGCGAGGAGGAGGTTGATCCGGTCCTCGGTCTCGGCCAGCACCTCCTGGACGACGGGGTGTTCGGCGCTCACCTCATCGTGGTGCGGGTTGCGCGCGAGATAGTCGTTGATGGTCGACGGAAGCACGAAGTAGCCGTCGGCCAGACCCTGCATGAGCGCGCTCGCGCCCAGGCGGTTGGCTCCGTGGTCGGAGAAGTTGGCCTCGCCGACCGCGAACAGGCCCGGGATCGTGGTCTGGAGGTCGTAGTCGACCCACAGCCCGCCCATCGTGTAGTGCACCGCGGGGTAGATGCGCATGGGCACCTCGTACGGGTTCTCCGCGGTGATCCGCGCGTACATGTCGAAGAGGTTGCCGTACTTCTCCTCGACGGCCTTCTTGCCCATGCGGCTGATCGCGTCGGCAAAGTCGAGGTACACGCCCTGGCCGCCGGGGCCCACTCCCCTGCCCTCGTCGCACACGTTCTTCGCGGCGCGCGAGGCGATGTCGCGGGGCACGAGGTTGCCGAACGCCGGGTAGATGCGCTCCAGGTAGTAGTCGCGCTCGTCGTCGGGAATCTCGTTCGCCGGGCGCGTGTCGCCCTTCGCCTTCGGTACCCAGATGCGTCCGTCGTTGCGCAGCGACTCGCTCATCAGCGTCAGCTTCGACTGGTGGTCGCCCGTGCGCGGGATGCACGTGGGGTGGATCTGGGTGAAGCACGGGTTGGCGAAGTAGGCGCCGCGCCGGTGCGCCCGCCACACGGCGGTCGCGTTGGAGTTCATGGCGTTCGTCGACAGGTAGAAGACGTTGCCGTACCCGCCGGAGGCGAGGACCACGGCGTCGGCGAAGTACGTGTCGATCTTCCCGGTGATCAGGTCACGGGCGACGATGCCGCGCGCCTTGCCGTCGACGACGATCACGTCGAGCATCTCGGTGCGCGCGTGCATCTCGATGTTCCCGGCGGCGATCTGCCGGGACAGCGCCTGGTACGCGCCGAGAAGGAGCTGCTGGCCCGTCTGGCCGCGGGCGTAGAACGTACGGGAGACCTGGACACCGCCGAACGAGCGGGTGTCGAGCAGGCCGCCGTACTCGCGGGCGAACGGGACGCCCTGCGCGACGCACTGGTCGATGATCTCGACGGAGATCTGCGCGAGGCGGTGGACGTTCGACTCGCGGGCGCGGAAGTCGCCGCCCTTGACCGTGTCGTAGAACAGGCGGTGCACGGAGTCGCCGTCGTTGCGGTAGTTCTTCGCGGCGTTGATGCCGCCCTGCGCGGCGATCGAGTGGGCGCGGCGCGGGGAGTCCTGGTAGCAGAACTGGACGACGTGGTAGCCCTGTTCGGCGAGCGTCGCGCCCGCGGAGCCGCCGGCCAGGCCGGTGCCGACCACGATCACGGTGTGCTTGCGGCGGTTGGCCGGGTTGACGAGCTTCGCCTCGAAGCGGCGGGTGTCCCAGCGCTCGTTGACGGGGCCCTCGGGGGCCTTGGTGTCGACGACCGGCTCTCCGGTCGCGTACTCCGCGTAGGAATTCATGGGTCAGCTCACCACTCCGGTCATGACGCCCACAGGTACGGCGATGAAGCCGGCCGTGAGCAGCAGCGCGAGAACATTGGCGACGGTCTTCAGGACGCGGTCGCGGGTCGCGCTGCCCACGCCGAGGGTCTGCGCCGCGCTCCAGAAGCCGTGCTGGACGTGCAGGCCGAGTGCGAGCATCGCGGCGATGTAGACGACGTTGCCGTACCAGGTGGAGAACGTGTCGATCACGTTCTGGTACGGGTGGCCCGGCTGGAAGCCGCCCGGGTGCGCGGTGCCGGTCGTCAGGTCGAGGATGTGCCACACGATGAACAGCGCGAGGATGACGCCGCCCCAGCGCATGGTGCGCGTGGCGTAGCTCGAACGTGCCTTCTTGTGCACGTACTTGGCCGGGCGCGCCTTGATGTCGCGGCGGCTCAGCTGGTACGCGGACGTGGCGTGCGCGACGACGGCGACCACGAGCACGACGCGGACGAGCCACAGCGTCCACTCGTAGTGCATGAACGGCTCACCGACCGTGCGCAGCCAGTGGGCGTAGTGGTTGAACTCGCCCGACCCGAAGAAGATCTTCAGGTTGCCGATCATGTGGACGACCAAGTAGAGCAGCATGATCAGGCCGCTCACGGCCATCACTGTCTTCTTGCCGACGGACGAGTCCCAGAGCGTACGCGTCATGGACGGCCGTCGGTCCGTCCGTGTTGCCAGAGCCATGTCACGCACGCTAGAGCCGGAGGCCCCGATCGGTCCAAGACATGGTCCGGCTCATTTCAATAGGCTCAGGCTATCGAGCGATTACGGTGGGGGTCATGCAGTTCCAGCAGCTCCAGTACTTTGTCGCGGTGGCCGAGACCCGGCACTTCACCCGGGCCGCCGAGGTGGTCCATGTCGCCCAGCCGTCCCTGTCCCAGCAGATCCGCTCCCTGGAGCGGGAACTGGGCGCGGATCTCTTCCTGCGCGCCCGCGGGAACATCACCCTCACCGACGCGGGCGAGGCGCTCCTGCCGCTGGCCCGCCGCATCCTCGCCGACGCGGACACCGCGCGGCACGAGGTGCAGGAGCTGGCGCAGCTCAAGAGCGGCCGGGTGCGGCTCGGCGCCACACCCTCGCTGTGTACGGGCCTGCTGCCCGATGTGCTGCGCGGCTTCCACGACCGGTATCCCGGGATCCGCTTGTTGATCGAGGAGGGCGGCTCCCACGACCTCGTACGCGAACTCGCGCGCGGCGCGCTGGACCTGGCTCTCGTGGTGCTGCCGCTGCCCGCGCCGGCACCGGCGCTGACGACCGTGGAGCTGCTGCGGGAGGATCTGGTGGTCGTGTCGTCGCCGGATGCGCCGCGGCCCGGGCGGGGGCGGTCCGTGCGCATCGCCGATCTTGAGGGTGAGCGGCTTGTGATGTTCCGGCACGGCTATGACCTGCGGGAACTGACCGTCACCGCGTGCCGGGCGGAGGGGTTCGAGCCGGATTTCGCGGTGGAGGGCGGTGAGATGGACGCGGTGCTGGGGTTTGTGCGGGCGGGGCTCGGGGTGGCCGTCGTGCCGCATATGGTCGCGACCCGGGCGGGGGCCGATCTGCGGGTGACTCCGCTTGCCCGTCCCGGGTTGCACCGGACGATCGCGCTGGCGCACCGCAGCGATGTGGCTCCGCCCCGGGCCGCGCGGGAGCTTCAGCGGATGTTGCTGGAAGGGTGACGTGTTGTGGGGCGGGGGAATTTGTGCGGGTGGTCTTTGGATGTTTTGCGCAGTTCCCCGCGCCCCTGATTGGAGGGCCTCGGCGGCATGGTCAGGTGCCGGTGCGTCGTGGGGATTGCGCAGTTCCCCACACCCCTGAACGGGGGCCTCAGCGGCATGGTCGAGTGCCGGTGGGGTGTGGGGCCGGGCCAGGCAGAACAGCCGGCCGCCGGGTGCGCGCGGGACCGCGGGGCTCCCTCCGTGTGGACGGGCGTCGTCCCCAGGTGGCGCGCCAGGCCGGCTGTCCGAGCGAGGTCGTCCACCGCGAAGTCCACGTGTGCGCCGCGGGGGCCGTCGACCGTCTGCGCCTTCGGGCACGGATCGGCGGAGGCGTCCAGCAGCGTCGCGAACTCGTCGCGGTCGCCGCGGGGCGCCGACAGCCGCGTCTCCGTGACCCGTGTTCAGAAGTCGCAGGCCGCCCCGTGGTGCGCCTGAGGCCGGTCGATGAAGGCGTACACCCAGCGGATGGGCCTCACCCCGTCGCGTCGCACAGGGCGAGCTCGTGCAGGCGGTCCGGCGGGCCCGGGCGGGCGTAGTACCAGCCCTGCGCGGTGTCGCAGCCCAGCTCGCGCAGCTGCTCGGCCTGTGCGCCCGTCTCCACGCCCTCCACGGTGACCGAGAGGTCGAGGCTGTGCGCGAGCGCGACGATACCCTCGACGATCTTCAGGTCGACGGGGTCGGCGGGGTACCGCTGCATGCCCTGTGTGAAGGAGCGGTCCAGCTTGAGGATGCTCACCGGGAGCCGGCGCAGGTTCGCGAGGTTCGAGTAGCCCGTACCGAAGTCGTCCAGCGCGATGTCCACGCCCATCTCGGCGAGCCGTCGCAGGGGCTTGAGGAGATCGTCGTCCGCGCCGATCAGGGCCGACTCGGTGACCTCCATGCACAGGGCGCCGGGTTCGAGTCCGAAGCGCTCCAGGATGTCGACGGTGTCGGAGACCAAGCCCGGGTGGGTCAGCTGCATCGGGGACAGGTTCACGTTGATGCGCAGGGGCCCCGCGTCCTCGTAACGCTCCTGCCATACCCGTGCCTGGCGCACCGACTCCTCCAGGACCCAGCGCCCGAGCGGCACGATGAGGCCGGTGTCCTCGGCGAGCGGGATGAACTGGTCGGGCCCGAGCACACCGTGCTGCGGATGCAGCCACCGCACCAGCGCCTCGGCGCCCCGCACACTGCCGTCGCCGAGGTGCACGAGCGGCTGGTACTCGATGAAGAACTCGCCGCGCTCCAGGGCCGCGGGCAGCGCGGTCGTGAGGCCGTGGCGGGTGATGGCGCGCGCGTCGGCCTCGGGGTCGGCGAGCTCGTAGCGGTTGCCGCCCGCCGACTTGGCCCGGTACATGGTGATGTCGGCGCTGCGCAGCACCTCCGCCGGGCTGCGCTCTCCCGCCGCGGGGCCCTCCACGATGCCGATGGAGCCGCGCACGGTCAGCTCGCGGCCGTCGATGCGGATGGGGGCGGCCAGCGCGTGCATGATGCGCCCGGCGAGGTCGTCGACCTCGGCGGCCGTGTCACGGCCGGTGGTCAGTGCGACGAACTCGTCGCCGCCGAGCCTCGCCACCATCTCGCCGGGCGCGGTGGCGCAGCCCTGGAGCCGGTCGGCGACCTCGACGAGGAGCCGGTCTCCCGCCGCGTGGCCGAGGCTGTCGTTGATGGTCTTGAAGCCGTCGAGGTCGAGGTAGCACAGGCCGAAGCGCATGCCGTCGCCGGCCGCGAGCGCCTTCTCCAGGCGCTCGAAGAACAGGGTCCGGTTGGGGAGCCCGGTGAGCGCGTCGTGGGTGGCCTCGTAGCGCAGCCGCAGGTTCAGGAGGCGGCGCTCGGTGGTGTCCTCCACCAGCGCCAGCTGGTACTGCGGTACTCCGTCGGCGTCCCGCAGCAGGGAGACGGTCAGGTTCGTCCACAGGGCGGTGCCGTCCGGACGGTAGAACGCCTTCTCGACGCGGTAGTGCTCGCGCTCGCCGCGCACGAGCTCCTCGTACAGGCGCCACACGTGCGGGGCGTCGTCGGGGTGGGTCCACTCGACGACGTTGCGGCCGCGCACCAGGTTCTCGGCTCCGCCGAACATGCGCACCAGCGCGTCGTTGGCCTCCAGGACGGTGCCCTCCAGGTCGGCTATGCCGATGCCGATGGCCGCGCCGTGGAACACCGCGCGGAACCGGGCCTCGCTCGCGTGCAGCGCCTCGGCGACCGCGCTGCGCGCGCTCAGGGCGGCCCGTGAGATGGCCTCCTGCTCGGCGAGAGTCCGCTCACGCAGGGCCTGGGCGAAGCCGGCCGCGACGGAGTGCTGGAGCCGGGCGCAGCGCGCCCGCAGCTCTTCCTCGCGCCGGTCCTCGTCGGTCCGGCAGTACAGGACGAGATAGGCGTCCACGACGTCGAGGGTGCGGGTGAGCGCCTCGGGGTCGGTGCAGTGCACGCCGATCAGTGCCGCGCCGACGGCCTGGGCCGCGGGCGCGTCCAGGGTCCGTTCACCGAGCGCGTCCCGCAACCGCCGTGCGAGCGGAATGAGTTCCTTCTCGAACTCGGCCCGGGTCAGGGAGGTCGCCGTCACCGGGAAGATCGCCCGGCTCCAGATGGTGGCGAATCTGCGCAGTCTGTCCTCGGGCCCGTCCGGTTCGCCGCTCACGCCTTGCGCCCCACGCCGGCGCAGCCCGAGAAGGCGTATGGGTCCTCGTCCGCGGGCGCGTTCTCCGGGCGCCATTCGGGCATCTGCACGAGTCCGGGTTCCACCATCTCGTATCCCTCGAAGAATCGCGCGATCTCCTCGCGCGAGCGCATGATCAGCGGGTTGCGGATGTTCTTGTACACGTCGACCGTGCCGGCGGCGCGCGCGGCGGGTACCGGGATGCCCTCGTACGCGGCGTGCGTGACGATCAGGAGGCTGCCCGGCGCGAGGGCGTCGCGCAGCTCGGCGACGGCGCTCTGCGGGTCGTCGGCGTCGTCGACGAAGTGCAGGACGGCGACGAGGAGCAAGGCGACCGGCCTGTCGAGGTCGAGGAGTTCACCGACCTCGGGGGCCGCCAGGATCTCCCGGGGCTTGCGCAGGTCGGCGGTCACGACGGCCGCGCGGTCGTTGCCGTCGAGGACGGCCCGGCTGTGCGCGACGGCGACCGGGTCGTGGTCGACGTACACGACGCGCGCTTCGGAGTCGGCCGCCTGGGCCACCTCGTGAACATTGCCGAAGGTGGGGATTCCGGATCCGATGTCCAAGAACTGGGTGACGCCTTGCTGGACCGCGTAACGCACTGCCCGGCGCATGAAGGCACGATTCGCCTGCATGATCTTCGGGAGCCCCGGCATGAACTCCATCGCCTTGCGGGCCGCCTCCCGGTCCACCTCGAAGTTGTGCGAACCGCCCAGGTAGTAGTCGTAGATCCGGGACACGCTGGGCACCGAGATGTCGATGCCCTGAGGGGCCCAGGCGGGACGCTCCATCAATGTCTCCAAGGCGTAGGCGAGCCGGTGTTCGAGCTGAGGCTACTGATCGCCCGCCAAGGGAGCGAGTCAAAACGGAAATTGACCGTCCGTTCTCGGTCACTGCCTCCGGCAAGTGCCGAATGGCAATGATCCGAAATCACCCCGAAACCCTCTCTGTTGCAACGGAAAAGAACCGGCCTGTTCCCTCCGCATGATCACGGGGGGAACAGACCGGCGATTCGCCAAATCCGCAGCAGACTCTACGCGGTGCCCCTACTTCGGCGCTCCCACGGGCTTTCCGTCGGGCGCAGCGGCGTACCAAGTGCCCTTCACTCCCTGCCCATTGGTGTCACCGGGCTTCTTGTCACCGGAGAAGGTGTAGATCGGCCAGCAGTTGATCGTCTGCTGCTTGCCGCCGTCGGGGCGGTCGTACGTCATGAAGCCCTTCTTGAGGATGCCCTTGGTGTCGTTCTTCGCGACGGGCGCCACGGCCGGCCAGTTCTCCGCGCAGGCGTCGACACAGTTCGACTTGATGGGCCAGGCCGAGTCCTTGAGGAACCGGTAGACGGTCATTCCGTTCTTGTCGACGACGATCTCGCCGAGCTTCGGGTCCTTGCGTGTGGACAGACCGGCGAGGTCGGCGGGCTGCGCGGCGGCAGGGCTCGCCTTCTTGCCGTCGGGCCCGGCGGCGTACCAGACGCCTCCGACGCCCTGCCCCTTCGCGTCGCCCGGCTTGGTGTCCATCGCGTACCGGTACATGGGCCAGCCGTCGATCGTCAGCTGCTTGGTGCCGTCGGCCGCGGTGACCTCGCCGAGCAGCGACGGGTCGACGCCGGGCGCCGCCTCGGCACCGTCCGCGGGCACGACGGGCCACGCCTTGAGGCAGGCCTCGTCACAGTTCGACTTGGGCGGCTGTGCGGTGTCCTTGTCGAAGCGGTACATCGTGAAGCCCGCACTGTCCGTGAGGACCTGGCCGAGCTTCTTGCTGTCCCAGGTGGCGAGCTGTCCGGCCGGCTTCGCCTTGGCCGCTCCCGCGTCCTTCGCGTCTCCGTAGCCGTCGCCGCTGCCGTACGCGTCCCCGTTGCCGTAACCGCCCTGCGCCGGGGCGGCGTTGCCCACGGACTGGCCGTTGGGCGACTGGTCGCCCTGGTCCTGACCGCACGCCGTCGTCAGCGCCAGCAGGGCCGCAGCTGTCGCTACGAGTGAGGCGCTCCGCCAGGTGTTCATTGCCAACTCCCGCTGGTTGCTTGGGTGTTGTGCGATCCCGGAAGGGGCCGCACATGGCCCTAGGTACGCGCGGCGACGGCGGATGTGTTCAACGGGGCCGGAAATTTCTTTGGCGTGAGGGGGCGCGGGACGCATCCGGGGCGGGCCGCGCGTGCGCTCCGGTGGCCGCGGGCAAACCTGGCGCCCCCCCATCTCCCCACCTTCGGACCAATCCGCGGCGGCCGGCGCGTGGCGGCGCCTCCCGCCGCCCATGATCTCCGTCGTGTACGGATCCAGAGGGGCCAGGTCGACCCTGGTCACACGGGTGGTGGCGGTGCTCGCGCTGGCCTGGCTGCTGGGCTCGCCCGCGGCCGGCGCCACGGCGGCCGCACTGACCCCGACCGACAACTGCGCGTACGCCTCGATCGGCAAGGGCGGCGACGCGATCGCCCGCGCCGGTGACGGCGTCGTCTGCCGGGCGGGCCCCGTCAAGCCGCCGCCGCGGAAGCCCGCGCCGCCCCCGGCCCCGAAACCACCACCTCCACCGCCGCCGCCTCCCCCACCGCCACCTCCGCCACCTCCGCCACCGCCCCCGCCCGTGAAGGCACCGCCGCCGCCCGCCCCGAAGCCGACGGTGCGCCCCAAGCCCTCGCCGACGCCGGTGAGTTACCCCGCATACCGCCCCGCGCCCCGCAAGGCACCACCGAGCGGCGGGCCTTCCCTGGTCTCGCTCACCCTGCTCATCACCGCGCCTGCGGTGCTCGCCGTAGCCGCGCTGCGCCCGCGCTGACCGCCCGGAGGTCCCGATGTCGGAATGGCTTGTTCTCACCCTCGCGATGGTGGCCGCGTGCGCGGTCGTGCTCGTCGTGACCGTTCTTCAGCAGCGCAGGATCGGCGACGACGACGACCCGAGCGAGACCCCTGACGTCATCGAGTACATGACGATGATGATCGGCGTGGTGTACGCGATCGTCCTGGGTCTCGCCATCGCGGGTGTCTGGGAGGGCCGCAGCGCCGCCCAGGACCATGTACGCAACGAGGCCCAGGCGCTGCACGAGATCCATGAGCGCGTCCGCGTCTATCCGACGGAGGTCAGGATCCGTATCCGCTCGGATGTCGACACCTATGTCAGCCATGTCGTCACCACCGAGTGGCGCACGATGAAGAACAAGGGCCGTCTCACCGCCGAGGGCACCCGGCTCCTCGACAAGGTGCGCCACGACGTCACCGACTACCAGCCGAAGACGGACTTCGAGGCGCAGGCCTATCAGCCGCTGCTCGACCAGATCACCGCCGCGGACGACGCCCGCAACGCGCGCGCGGACTCCACCGGCGCCACGATGCCGGGCGTGGTCTGGTTCGGCCTCATCGCGGGAGGCCTCGTCACGATCGGGATGGTCTTCGCACTCCAGATCCGCAGAACGGCACGCGAGCTGGTCCTCGCCGGGCTCTTCTCGGCACTGATCGCGTTCCTGCTCTTCCTGGTCTGGGACCTCGACGCGCCGTACAGCCGAGGGGTCGCGGCCACCGTGGAACCCTTCCTCATGCTGTTCCCGCACGCCGGGGGGTGAGACCGACGGGCCGCGCTCGTCTCCGGGTCGGCGCGGCCCGCCCTGCGCTATGAGCCCCGGCGACGCACTCTGGTGCCATGACTGCCTGGCACGCCCCCATCGTCGTACACCCTCCCGCACCCGAGGGCGGGCGGCATGTCACCGTGCGGGGGCGGGCCGTCGGGCTCGCGCACAGCGATCACGACCTCATCCGGCTGCTGCGTGCGGCCGGGCTCGGGGAGTCCGACATGACGCTCGACGACCCCCATCTGGTCGAGTGGCGCGGCGCGGGCGCGCACGTATGGCACTCGACGGGCCCCGACGCGCCGTCACCGCACCACCCTGTCGACTGACCGGCGGACAGGTCGCCCGTTCGCCCTGCACGGAGCCCGGCCACGGGTGGGCGACGGTGCCGCCGCCCCCTGGCGAGCACTGCCGTCGACGGTCACGGCGATCCGGCCGCCCGACGCGATGACGCCGGGCACGGCGACGCTGTCGCCCGCCGGCGATGCCGACTCGTACGGCGCAACGCACCCCTGGCCGCCACCCATTCGCCCCTGGGCTGTCGCCCGCCGCGTGCGCCGCGCTTAGTTTTCCAGTAAGCGCAAGTGACGCGGTCTCGCCGCTGAGTCGAGAGGGGTGAACGAATGTCTTCGTCCCAGCCGGCCGACGAGGGTCAGCAGAAGAAGCGCGCGCCGTGGGGCGTGATGGCGCTGGTTCTGCTCACCGGAATCGCGCTGATCCGCAATGGATCGGGGGAATTCGACATCGGTCCCCCGCAGCCCGCGTCGGCGGCGGCAGCGGATCCCCGCTACCCGTCCGGTGTGGCGCCGAAGCCGCTGCCGTTCTCCGTGGCGGACCGGGTGCAGATCCCGGCCATCCAGGTGAACGCCCCGGTCGTGCCCGTAGGGGTCGCCCCCGACGGCGGGGTGGACGCCCCGCCGCCGGAGGACCCGAACCTCGCGGGCTGGTTCACCGGTGGCGTGACTCCGGGCGAGAAGGGCACCGCTGTCATCGTCGGCCATGTCGACAACCAGCAGGGGCCGGCGGTCTTCTACGGACTCGGCTCGCTCAAAAAGGGGAACCACGTCCAGGTCAAGCGCAAGGACCGCAAGACCGCCGATTTCGAGATCTACGGCATCGAGGTCTTCAGGAAGGCGAATTTCCCCGGGAAGCGCGTCTACGGCAGCACGGGAGTGCCCGAACTGAGGGTGATCACGTGCGGCGGCGGTTTCTCCAAGCAGAACGGCTACGACGGGAATGTCGTCGTCTTCGCCCGCATGGTCGAGGTGCGCTGACCGGGCGGGCGGTAACCGGCTCGGACTCTCCGGGGGCGGGGGGCTCGAGGCCGGGCTCGGCGCCGATCCGGAACGCGTTGCGGTTCCGCGCGCCGTACGGCGCGCGGAACCGGGTGGACGACTCGCCGATCGCGCCGTCGACGACCGCGCAGGTTCGCTCGATCCCGGAGTGCGGGAAGTGCCGCCCCCAGCACCTGTGGGACCTGGGGTTTCCGCTAGCCTCACCGCTGTGAACGCAGAGCAGCCACACCAGTTCGAACGCGGTACGGACGGCCCCAAGGTGATCGTGGTCGGGGTGGACGGCTCAGACTCGTCGCTGCGCGCCGCGTCCTACGCCGGAGGCCTCGCGCGGCGCCAGCGGGCCCTCCTCGCCGTCGTCTACGTCCAGCCCGTCATGGCCGCCGGCGCCGCGCTCGGCGTCCCCGTGGCCGACACCACGGACGAGATCGCCGAGGGTCTGATCACCGAGATCCGGGACGCGGCGGAGCGGGTGAAGGGCATATACGAGGTGCGCTGGGAGTTCCACACCTTCCGCGGCGACCCGTACAACGGTCTGGTCACCGCCGCCGACGAACTGAAGGCGGACGCCGTGGTCGTCGGCGCTTCCGAACAGGCGGGACACCGCATCGTCGGATCGGTGGCGATCCGGCTGGTGAAGGCAGGACGCTGGCCCGTCACCGTGGTCCCGTAACCACCGGAACCCGGCACCGACCCCATACGAACCCGCACACCCCATCGAGCGTGCCGTCTTTCGCAGCCGCCGCGGCTGGGCCATCATGATCGCCCGTCAGCCGACTGTCGTCCGCGAAGAGGTGGAGCCCATGGCCGGTCTCAGAGGACTTCGGATGGGGCAGGGCGTGCTGCGCCGCAAGCCCATCGAACAGATCGCCGAGACCGAGGGGGGCGGCGCGCAGCAACTCACCCGCACCCTCGGCCTGTGGCAGCTCACCGCGATCGGCGTCGGCGGCATCATCGGGGCCGGCATCTTCACCCTCGCGGGCACGGTCGCCAACGGTACGGCGGGGCCCGCGGTCCTGGTCTCGTTCCTCATCGCGGGCGTCGCGAGCGCGTGCGCGGCGCTGTCGTACGCGGAGTTCGCCGGCCTCATCCCGAAGGCCGGATCCGCCTACACGTACGGGTACGCGGTCCTCGGCGAGCTGGTCGGCTGGTTCATCGGCTGGGACCTGCTCCTGGAGTACACGGCGATCGTCGCGGTCGTCGCCATCGGCATCTCGGGCTACTTCAGCTTCCTGCTCGGCGAGTTGGGGCTCGACCTGCCGCACTGGATGCTGGGCGCGCCGGGCACCGGCGACGGTCACAAGGTCGACCTGTTCGCCGCGCTGCTGTGCCTGCTCATCGCGTATCTGCTGACGCTCGGCATCAAGAACGCGGCCCGCTTCGAGACCGTCGTGGTGGTCCTGAAGGTCCTCGTGGTGCTGCTCGTGATCGCCGTGGGCTTCTTCCACATCGACACGGGCAACTACACGCCGTTCTTCCCGTTCGGCATCAGCGGCGCGTTCACGGGCGCGGCCACCGTCTTCTTCGCGGTGTTCGGGTACGACGCCATGTCGACGGCGGCCGAGGAGTCCAAGGACGCGCAGCGCCACATGCCGAAGGCGATCCTCTACTCGCTCGCGATCTCGATGGTCCTCTACGTGCTGGCCTGCCTGGTCCTGACCGGGATGCAGAACTACAAGGACATCGACCCGGAGAGCGGCTTCTCGACGGCGTTCAAGTCGGTGGGCCTGAGCGGTCTCGCGGATGTCATCGCGGTGGGCGCGATCATCGGCATCCTCACGGTGATGTTCACCTTCATGCTGGGCGTCACGCGTGTGTGGTTCTCGATGAGCCGGGACGGGCTGCTGCCCAAGTGGTTCGCGAAGACCCACCCGACCCGGCACGTGCCGACGCGCGTGACGTGGATCGTCGGGTGCGCGTCGGCCGTCATCGCCGGGTTCCTGCCGATCGGGGAGGCGGCCGAGCTGACCAACATCGGCATCCTGCTGGCGTTCGTCGTGGTGTGCATCGCGGTGATCGTGCTGCGCTACAAGCAGCCCGACCTGCCCCGCACGTTCCGCACGCCCGGTATGCCGGTGGTGCCCGCGCTCGGCGTCGTCTTCTCGATCTGGCTGATCACGTTCCTGCAGTGGCAGACGTGGGTGCGGTTCGCGGTGTGGTTCGCCATCGGGCTCGTCATCTACTTCGGCTACTCGTACAAGAGGTCGGAGCTGGCGAAGACGGACCCGTCGGCGAAGTCCTGACCGCTAGCGGCCCATGGTCAGGCCGTCCTCGTCCGCGCCGCGGCTGAGGACGGCCTGGCTGATCCGGTCGCGGACGTCGTTCAGGCCGAGACCGTCGTGGATGGCCTGGTTGACGTTGATGACGCGGCCCGAGCCCACGTTGAACCACTGGGGGAGGAACTCGGCCTTGCTCACCTCCCAGCGCTCGCCGGCCCGCTCCGGCGGCGCGAAGGTGAAGCGGCCGATGGTGCCCTCGTTGCCACGCGGGTCCTGGGCGCCGTCGTCGTTGTACATCTCGCCGGCGATCTGGTCGCCCAGGCCGTAGACCACCCAGGTGCCGTTGACCTTCTCGTACGCCTGCGGGACGTGCGTGTGCGTGCCGAGGATCAGGTCGATGTCGGGGCGGCCGTCCGTTTCGGACGCGGTGAGCTCGTCGCCGAGTCGCAGCTGGCTCTCGTCCGGCGCGTCCTGCCACTCGGTGCCCCAGTCGAGTGAGAGGACCACCACGTCCGCGCCCGCTTTCCGGGCCGCCCGCGCGTCGTCGACGATCCGCTGACGGTCGATCACATTCACGGCCCACGGACGCCCCTCGGGCATCGCGGCGCCGTTCGCGTCGTTCGTGTAAGCGAGGTGGGCGACCTTGGCGTCACCGGCGCGCAGCCACGTGGGGCTGCCGGCCTCGGCGGCGGTCCGGGCCGAGCCCGTGTGGCGGATGCCTGCGCGGTCCATGGCCTCGAGGGTGCGGTCGATGCCGGCGGCGCCGTCGTCGAGGGCGTGGTCCGAGGCCGTGGAGCAGGCGTCGTAGCCCGTGTCGCGCAGTCCTTTGGCGACCTCGGGCGGGGACTTGAATTTCGGGTCGCCGGTGTAGTGGCCCGCGGTGCCGTAGACCGTCTCCATGTGACAGATCGCCAGGTCCGCCTCGGAGACGGCCGGCTGCACGCCGGACAGCATCGGCGCGAAGTCGTACCCGTCGCCGCCCGCGTCCACTTTCGCCTTCTTGATGATCGAGGCGTGCGGCAGTACGTCACCGGAGGCGACGAGCGTGAAGCCGCGGTGCCCGGTGGCGCCGCCGGCGGCCGACGGCGCCGGGGTCGGGGTGGGCGTCACCCTGCCGTGGCGCGCCGGGGTGTCGCTGCGCTGGGGCTCCGGCCGATGTGCGCGGTCCGCGGGCGCGGAGCAGCCCGCGCCCGCCGCGATCAGTGCGGCCGCGAGGACCGCCGCGCCCTGACGTGCGCGACGTGCGTGTGGCGTGTGCCTGGTGCGTCCCTTGCGTCTTGTGGCCCGTGTGCGATGCGTCATCGACCAAGCTCCATGATTCGGTGGATAAGGTGATTTTCGACATAGGCATAGACGTACGGGCACCGGGCCGAGTCAAGGCTCCATACCGCCGCAGTCCCCGGAACGGCGTCATGTTCCGGCGCAGTCGGCCCCGTTCGCCGCACCGCTCGCCGACGGCATCGACCGCCCGTCGCAGACCGCTGCCCGTGCTCTGGGCGTGAGCGGCGCGCTGCGCTGCCATACGGCCATGACGACCGCCACGAAGACCGAAGGACCCGACCACACGGCAGCACATGAGCTGGCCGAGCTCCAGCGGGAGCACGGCAAGCCGCTTCTCTCCTTCCTCCTGCGGCTGTGCGACGGCGACCGGCAGCGGGCGGAAGACCTGGTCCAGGAGACGTTCGTCCGCGCCTGGCAGCATCCGGAGGCGCTGCGCGCCGACTACGAGTCCGTGCGGCCCTGGCTGTTCACCGTCGGCCGCAGGCTCGCCATAGACGCCCGGCGCGCGCGGCTCGCCCGCCCCCCGGAGATCGGCGGCACGGTCCTGGAGAGCGCGCGCGTCTGCGCCGACCACGCGGAGCGCTCGGCGGCCGCGCTCGATGTGCGGGAGGCCGTGGCGACGCTCAGCCCGGAGCACCGGGCGGTACTCCTCCAGGTGTACTTCCGTGGCGCCTCCGTGGCCGAGGCCGCCGCGGCGCTCGGCATCCCGCCCGGTACCGTGAAGTCCCGCGCGTACTACGCGCTGCGCGCACTGCGCAGGGTGCTCCCGGGCTATGAGGCGAACACGGCCCGGCCGCTTTGAAACCGGACGGCAGGTCAAGCCTCCGTAAAGCGCCTTGCCCGGTGCCCCGGTCCTCGATTGAGTAATCGGCTGTCCTCCCCCGCCCGGTCGGGCGCGAGGGCCCGGGGGCCGGCACAGCGCACGGACCGGAGGAAGGCAGGAAGGGATGTTGCACGGGAGCAAGGAAGGCACATCGGGCGCCGGCGGCGGCGAACTGACGGTGCCGATGGCGTGGTTGTACGCCGAATACATCGCCGATGAGCTGCTGCGCACCGGTGATCTGATGCCGCCCACGTCCTTCGAGTTCCGGGCCGGGCGCGACGCACTCGCACTGACGATCTTCCTGTCCGACACGGACGGCGAGCTGTCCGGCATCCGGGTCGTGTCCCAGCTGGAGACCTGGCTGTCGCTCACGGCGTACGACCAGCCGTGGCAGTACTGGGTACGGGAGCACATGGGGCGCCTTGCCGCGCAGGCGCTCGATGAGAACAGACCTTCGCCGGACCTCGAACTGGCCGAGGCGGCCTGGCGATGGCTGGAGGAGACGGAGCTGCTCGCTCCGGACCTGGACTCCGTGCCGGGCCGCGGGTCGCTGCCCGACGAGGAGGACGACGGGGCGAAGGTCTGGACACCGGCGTGGCAACTGGGGCTGCCGCTGGGCCATCTGGCGATCCATCTGTTCTGAGGCCCTTCGGCCCCTTAGCGAGCCCCTGCTGTCCGCCTATTCGACCTCTACGCCCGAAGAGTGCACGCCCGCGCGGTACTTGGGTATCCGCACGGTGATCTTCATGCCCGCGCCGGTGCCGGTCTCGATGACGAGGCCGTAGTCGTCGCCGAACACCTGTCTGAGCCGCTCGTCGACGTTCGACAGGCCGATCCCGGTCGAGGTGCCGCCCTCGCCGCACAGGATGGCGCGCAGCTCGCCCGGGTCCATGCCGACCCCGTCGTCCTCGATGACGACCTCCGCCTCCGCGCCGGCGTCCCGGGCGCCGATCGTGATACGGCTGCCGGTGACGGCGCCCTCCAGGCCGTGCTTCACGGCGTTCTCGACGAGGGGCTGAAGGCACAGGAAGGGCAGCGCCACCGGCAGCACCTCGGGCGCGATCTGGAGCGTGACCGAGAGCCGGTCGCCGAACCGGGCCCGGACCAGGGCCAGATACTGGTCGATGGAGTGCAGTTCCTCGGCGAGCGTGGTGAAGTCGCCGTGGCGGCGGAACGAGTAGCGGGTGAAGTCGGCGAATTCCAGAAGGAGTTCGCGGGCACGCTCGGGGTCCGTGCGCACGAACGAGGCGATGGCGGCCAGTGAGTTGAAGATGAAGTGCGGTGAGATCTGCGCGCGCAGCGCCTTGATCTCGGCCTCGATGAGGCGGGTGCGGGAGCGGTCGAGCTCGGCCAGCTCCAGCTGTACGGAGATCCAGCGGGCCACCTCGTCGGCAGCGCGGGCGAGGACGGCCGACTCGCGGGGAGCGTAGGCGACGAGGGCGCCGAGCACGCGCCCGTCGGTGACGATCGGTGCGGCCACGGCCCAGCGCAGCGGGCAGTCGACGGCGCCGCATCCGCAGCCGAACGCGGCGCTGCGCCCGGTGTCGAGCAGCCCTTCGAGATGCCCCATGACCTGTTTGCCGTGCTGGTCCCCCGCGCCGTCCCAGGCGAGGACGGCGGTGCGGTTGGTGAGGCAGAGCGCGTCGGTGCCGAGCAGCCTGCGCAGCCTGCGGGCGGACCTGCGAGCCGACTCCTCGGTGAGCCCGGCCCGCAGCGGCGGCGCGGCGAGCGAGGCGGTGTGCAGCGTGTCGAAGGTGGCCCGCTCCACGGGCGTACCGACGTCGCTGCGGCCCCCTGGGTGCGCCGTGCGCCGGCCGAGGACGAAGCCGCCCGCGAGGAGGAGCGGGCACAGGGCGAGGAGTACGGCGGTGGCGGTCACGGGCGGGCTCCCTGCTCGCCCGCGGAGATCGCCCCGTCCGTGCTGAGCGACTCGGGCAGGTGCAGCCGCGTCATCGTGGCGCTGGTGTGCGGCGGTACCGAGTCCTGGGTGGCCAGCGATACGAGGATCATGGCCAGGAAGCCGACCGGGACCGACCACACGGCGGGCCAGGCGAGCAGCGTGTGCAGCCAGCCGCCGTGTGCGACGCCGGCGACGGTCAGGGTGACCGCGACGAGCGCGGAGCCGCCTCCGAGGAGCAGCCCCGCCCGCGCGCCGGGCGGGGTGAGCCGCCGCCACCAGATGCCGAGGACGAGCAGGGGGCAGAACGAGGACGCGGACACCGCGAACGCCATCCCGACGGCGTCCGCCACCGGCACCCCGCTGACCAGGAGCGCCCCGCCCAGCGGCACGGTCATCGCGAGGAGTGTCGCCAGGCGGAAGTGCCGTACGCCGCGGGCCGGCAGGACGTCCTGGCTGAGCACGCCGGCCACGGCCATCGTCAGGCCCGAGGCGGTCGACAGGAACGCGGCGAAGGCGCCGCCGGCCACGAGCGCCCCGAGCAGGTCGCCGCCGAGCCCGCCTATGGCCCGCCCCGGCAGGAGCAGGACGGCCGCGTCGGCGTCCTGGGTGGCGCTCAGTTCGGGCGCGTAGAGACGGCCGAGCCAGCCGTAGACCGGCGGCAGGAGGTAGAAGAGACCGATGAGGGCGAGCACGGCGACCGTGGTGCGGCGGGCCGCGCGGCCGTTCGGGCTGGTGTAGAAGCGGACCACGACGTGCGGCAGGCCCATCGTGCCGAGGAACGTGGCGACGATGAGGCCGTACGTCGCGTACAGCGGGTGGTCCGCGCGGCTGGTGGCGAGTGGCTGCCCGGAGCCCGCGCCGGACCAGGGCACGCCGTCGGCGGAGGGCGGGGTGCCGCCGTCGCCGTGCCAGGCGAGGACCAGGAAGAACGCGGGCACGAGCAGCGCGGTCAGCTTCAGCCAGTACTGGAAGGCCTGCACGAAGGTGATGGAGCGCATGCCGCCCGCGGCGACCGCGAGGACGACGACGGCGGCGACGAGCGCCCCGCCGAACCAGCGCGGCGCGCCCGTGAGGATCTGCAACGTGAGCCCGGCGCCCTGGAGTTGGGGCACGAGGTAGAGCCAGCCCGCGCCGACCACGAGCATGCTGACGACCCTGCGGACGCTGCGGGACTCCAGGCGGCCCTCGGCGAAGTCGGGCAGCGTGTACGCGCCGGAGCGGCGCAGCGGGGCCGCGACGAACACGAGCAGGACGAGGTATCCGGCGGTGTAGCCGACCGGGTACCAGAGCATGTCGGGGCCGTGCACGAGGAGCAGTCCGGCGACGCCGAGGAAGGAGGCGGCGGAGAGGTACTCCCCGCTGATCGCAGCGGCGTTGAGGCCGGGGCCCACCGTGCGCGAGGCGACGTAGAAGTCGGAGGTGGTGCGGGAGATACGCAGGCCGAAGCCGCCGATGAGGACCGTGGCCAGGACGACCACGGCCACGGCGGGTATCGCGTACGCCTCGTTCACTGCGCGCCGTGACGTTCGCGGACGGCTCTGCCGTGCACGAGGCGGGCGAAGTCGCGTTCGTTGCGCTCGGCCCGGCGCACGTACCACCAGGCGATGAGGACGAGGACCGGGTAGCAGCCGAAGCCGAGGACGATCCAGACGACGGTGGTGTTGTGAAGGGCGTCGAAGAAGAGCGGCAGGGTCGCGACGGGCAGTGCGAGGACCGCGAACGCGGTCAGTCCGGTGCGGAGTTGACTGCGCATCAGGGAGCGGACATACGCCGCGCCCAGCGTCGTCTGTTCGTCGATCTCCCACTGGGTGGGGTGGCCGGGCAGCCGGCGGGCCGCGCGCGGCTCGCCGGTCACGACCTCGCGGCGGGGTGCGGGCTCAGCGCTGGCGGACACGGCCGGAGTGTAGGCGTGGGTGCGGGCCGAGCGGAAGAGGCCGACGGGTATCGGCCCAGGTCACGCGGTTTCCGGTCAGCCGCCCGCGCGCCGCATCAGGAGTTCGCGGACGCGGCTCGCGTGGCGACGGCTGACGGCGAGTTCGGCGTCGCCTATCCGCACGCTCATGCCGCCGCCGTCGAGACGGAGTTCGTCGATGCGGTGCAGGGCGACGAGATGGCTGCGGTGGATCCGGACGAACCCGTGCGGCTGCCAGCGCTCCTCGAGGGTGGTCAGCGGTATGCGCACGAGATGGCTGGCGTCGGCGGTGTGCAGGCGCGCGTAGTCGCCCTGGGCCTCGGCGTACGTGATGTCGGAGACGGCCACGAGGCGGGTGACGCCGCCGAGTTCGACGGGGATCCGGTCGGCGGAGAGATCCACCGCGGGCCGGGCGACGGCGGCCTGCTCGGCGACGCGCCGCACGGCCTCCGCGAGGCGTTCCCTGCGGACGGGCTTGAGGACGTAGTCGACGGCCTTCAGGTCGAAGGCCTGCACGGCGAAGTCCTCGTGGGCAGTGACGAAGACGATCATCGGGGGCTTGGCGAACCCGGCGAGGAGCCGGGCCACGTCGAGGCCCGTGAGCCCGGCCATCTGGATGTCGAGGAAGAGCACGTCGATGGCGCCGGCGTCGTCGCCTCCCGCGTCCAGTGCGCGGCCGATGCGGCGCAGCGCCTCGTTCGCGTCGGTGGCGCCCTCGGCGGCGCGCACCCGCGGGTCGGCCCGCAACAGGTAGAGCAGCTCGGCGAGTGCGGGTTCCTCGTCGTCGACGGCCAGTACGCGCAGCATGCGGCTGGAGTGTAGGTGGTTGCCCCGTGGTGGCCAATCCTGGTGGGACTTGAGTGATTCGGCGGCCGGTTGCGTACGGAAGGGCGAGCGGCACACACCGTCCGGTCAGAGGTCAGACACGTACGACGCGAGGAACGGCATGAGGTCCCTGGATCGGCATCGCGACGCCGGCGCCTACGCGCTGGGCGTTCTCGACGAGGCGGACCGGTTCCGCTTCGAGGACCATCTCGGGCAGTGCCCCGGGTGTGTGGCGCGGCTCGGGGAGTTCGCGTCCACGACAGCGGCCCTGGCCCTGTACGCCCGGGCCACGCCGTCGGCCGTGCAGACGGTCGCCGAAGCGGGTCCTGTGCTCCTGGACGGGTTGCTCGCGCGGATGGAGCGGGTGCGCCGGGCGGGCCGGAGGCGGTGGCTGTGCGCGACGGCGGCGGCGGTCGTGCTCGCCGTGGCGGGGCCGGGTGTCGTGGTTCTGGGCGGATCCGGCGACGGCGCCGTGCGCCTGGACGCGCGGGACGCGGGGACCGGGGTGTCCGCCTCGGTGACGGCGTCCGGCCACGAGTGGGGCACCGGGCTGGGACTCGAGGTCCGCGACGCGCGCGGCCCACGGGTGTGCGAGCTGGTGGTCGTCGGCAAGGACGGTTCGCGGCAGACGGTGACGAGCTGGGCCGTGCGGGCCCATGACGCCGGGGCGACCACGACGCAGAGCGCGGTGGCGCTCCAGCCTCGGGAGATCGCCCGCTTCGAGGTGCGGACCACGGACGGGGCACGCCTGGTGACCATCCCGATGCGGTGAACCTCCGTTCCAGGCAGGCGACTTCGGGCGGCGCACGCCGGTACGCCGTCACTTCAGGAGCTTGGACATCCTGCGGTCCGCGAGCGGCTTGCCGCCCGTCTGGCAGGTCGGGCAGTACTGGAGCGACGAGTCGTGGAAGGACACCTCACGGATGGTGTCGCCGCACACGGGGCACTTCTCCCCCGCCCTGCCGTGCACCCGCAGCCCGCTCTTCTTCTCGGCCTTCAGCCGCCCGGCCGCGACGCCGCGCGAGCGCTCGACGGCCTCGGTCAACGTGTCGCGCAGGGCCTCGTAGAGGACGGACACGTCGTCGGCGGTCAGGCTCGACGCGAGCTTGAACGGGGACATCTTCGCGGCGTGCAGGATCTCGTCGCTGTACGCGTTCCCGATGCCCGCGACGAGGCTCTGGTCGCGCAGCGCCCCCTTGACCTGCCGCCGTTCGCCGTCCAGGAGCGCGGCGAAGCGTGCCTCGTCGAAGCCGTCGGCGAGGGGATCGGGGCCGAGTCTCGCGATGCCGGGGACATCGGCCGGGTCGTGGACGACGTACACGGCGAGGCGCTTCTGGGTGCCCGCCTCAGTGAGGTCGAAGCCCTCGCCGTCCTCCAGGGCGACGCGCAGGGCGAGCGGTCCCTTGCCGGGGCGGGGCGGGCCGTCGGGGAGCCGGTCCTTCCAGTGGAGCCAGCCGGCGCGGGCGAGGTGGGTGACGAGGTGAAGTCCGTCCGCGTCGAGGTCGAGGAACTTGCCGTGCCGCGTCACGCCCGTGACCGTGCGGCCCTCCAGGGCGGCGGGCGGCGGGTCGTACGTCTTGAGGACGCTCACGGCGACGGGCAGGACGCGGACGATCTCGTGCCCCACCAGATGCTCGGTGAGGAAGTCCGTCAGCGCTTCGACCTCGGGAAGTTCCGGCATGGGTCCAGAGTGCCACCGGGCACTGACACCGCCATGTGAGCCGTGGCCACGGCCGGGTCAGTCGCGGGCCGGCACCACGAACTCGCACCACACGCACTTGCCGCTCCCCCGCGCCTCCACGCCCCACACGTCCGCGAGCCGGTCCACGAGGAGCAGGCCGCGCCCCGAGACGCCGTCCTCGCCCGCCTCGCGCCGGCGCGGCAGCGCGCTGGAGGTGTCCTCGACCTCCACGCGCAGCCTGCGGTCGGACGCGGTGATCACGCGGAGGGTGACGACCGCGGGGCCGTCGGTGTGCATCAGCGCGTTGGTGATCATCTCGTCGGCGACGAGCTCGATCTCGTCCGCGCGCCCGCCCGAGCCCCAGGCCCGGACGGCGGCCCTGATCATGTGCCGGGCCTCCCTCAGGGCCTCGGGGTCGTTCGGCGCGACATGCTGCTGGAGCCGGCCGCCCGACTGGGGGGCGCCGATGCCGCGGCGGCGCAGCAGGAGCAGGGCGACATCGTCGTCACCGCCGCGTTCGTCGACGCTCTCGCACAACAGGTCGCCGAGGTCGCCGAGGTCGTGGGGGCCGGTGCCGACAAGGGCCGTGAGGGCCTGGAGTCCGTCATCGAGGTCGGTGCCGGGCTGCTCGACGAGGCCGTCGGTGCACAGGATCAGGGTCTGGCCCGGGTCGAGTTCGACGGTCCCGACCGGGTACTCGAGCCGGCCGAACTCGGCGGAGAGACCCAGCGGCAGGCCGCCGTCGACAGGCACTCTGCGGCAGGTCCCGTCGGTGAGGCGCAGCAGCGGGTCCAGATGCCCGGCGCGCACGAGCTGGACGACGCCGGTCGACAGGTCGGCCTCCGCGTACAGGCAGGTGGCGAACCGCTCGGTGTCGAGTTCGTGGAGGAAGACGGAGGCGCGGGCCATGACGGTGGCGGGCGTGTGCCCCTCGGCGGCGTACGCGCGCAGCACGATGCGCAGCTGTCCCATGACGGCGGCGGCGTGGGTGTCGTGTCCCTGGACGTCGCCGATGACGGCGCCGACGCGTCCGCCGGGCAGCGGGATCACGTCGTACCAGTCGCCTCCGATGTCGCGGCCGAGGGAGGCCGAGCGGTAACGGACGGCGATGTCGGCGCCGGACACGGCGGGGATGGTGCGGGGCAGCATGGCCTGCTGGAGGCCCTGGGCGAGGTCCTTCTCCTGCTCGTAGAACATCGCGCGCTGGAGGCTCTGGGCGATGCTGCTGCCGAGGGCGACGAGGACGTTGCGCTCCTCCTCGGTGAAGCCGCGTTTGTCGTTGTAGAGCAGGCCGAGCGCGCCGATGGGGCGGGCCTGGGCGATGAGCGGCAGGTAGGCGGCGGCCGTGATCTCCAGCTGGGTGATGTGCGGCCACAGCAGCGGGTAGGACCGGGCGAAGTCGTCGGGTGAGTCGATGAAGCGGGGCGCGAGGGTGCGCACGACGTCGCCCATGGGGTAGGGCTCGTCGATCCGCGTGACCTTGGTGCCGGGCACGAAGCTGCCCTCGGGGCCCTCGGCGACGAGGTGGATGCGGCCGGCCCGCACGAGGCCCATGACGAGGCTGGTCGCGCCGAGGTGCTGGAGGCCGTGACTGTCCTTGAGCACGTCGATGACGTCCTGGACGGTGCGGGCGTGGGCGAGTGCGGCGGTGGTGCCCTGGACGACGCTGGTCTGGCGGCGGCGCAGGGCGTCCTGTTCACGCCGGGCCGTGCTGTCGCTGAGCTCCTGGGTGGCGTCGCGGACGAGGCCGACGATGCGGCGCGGGCGGCCGCTGTCGTCCCGTCTGACGTAGCCCTGGGTGTGGGTCCAGCGCATCCTGCCGTCGCGGCATTTGACGCGGAAGTAGGCGCCGTAGTTCTCGCTGCCGTTCTTGAGGGCCGTGGAGACGATGCCGTCGAGCCGGGTGGACTCGGTCGGGGGGACGCGGATACCGAGGGTCTCGGGGCGTCCGTCGTACTCGTCGGGGCGCAGATCGTAGATCTCGTGGGCCTTGGCGTCCATGTGCATCAGGCCGGTGCCGAGGTCCCAGTCGAAGCTGCCGATGCCGAGGTGGTCCCCGAACTCGGCGAGGAAGCAGCAGTCCGCACCGTCTGCCGCCCTGCCGCAGTGGGTGCAGTCGTTCGTACCGGCTTCCATGGGGCCACGCTAGGCGCACGGCGAATCACTCGCATGCGGGGCACGGTGTGCTCCGCATGGCCCTGTGCGCGCCGCGGGGCGCACAGGGCAGGTTGCGTCAGCTGTAGAGGATACTCTCGACGGACGGCTCGCCGGGGATGAGGCCGTTGCCGTCGGGGCTGTCGGGGACGGTGTCCGGGCCGAGGTCGCTGGAGCCGTCGCCGGGGGACGATTCCGGCGGGGTGTCCGTGTCGCCCGGCGCGCTGGTCGGCGGGCCGGCGGGCTTCGAGGCCGGTGCCGACTCGTCCGAGGAGGACGGAGCCGACTCCTCCGAGGAGGGCGGCTGCGACGACGACGGGCTGGTGCTGCCGGAGGACTCCGACGGGCTGCTGCTGGAGCTGCTGCTCGAGCTCGGTGACGTGGACGACGGCGGGGGCGACTCGGAGCTGTCGGAGGGGCTGGGCTTCGGCATCGGGGGTGGCGGCACGCGCTTGTCGTGCTGTCCGTCGTCACCGACCTTCCGCTCGATCCACGTGTTGTCGGTGATGTTCACGATGACGATGTTCGTGATGACCTTCGGTGCCGGGGTGACGACCACGACCTTGGTGGGCTGGTAGCCGGACCACTCCTGTCCCTGGGTGTCCGGCGTCCCCTTGAACGCCACGGGCGGCGCCAGCGGGTTGCCGCACGCGCACCGCACGCGCGGCAACCCGCGTTCGTCCACGAGTACGGCGGTGCCTGCCTGCAGCACGGACTGGTAGCTCGTCGCCTCACCGGAGCGGTAGCCGTGGTTGGTGACGCGGGTGTCGGCGCGCAGTACGACGGGGGTGAGGCCGCGCAGGAAGCCGGGGACGGAGTTCGCGGAGATGCCCGCGGCCTCGGCGAAGGCGCGTTCCTTGGTCGGGTCCGAGGTGAGGAAGGCGACCTGCTTCTCGACGTCGCAGCTTCCGACGGACTGCGTGCCGCCGTAGAGGCCGGGGGTCGCGCCGTCGACGGGACGCATGCCCTGCGTGCTCGCGGTCGCGGTGCCGCTCGGTGACGGCGGCTGCGGCGTTCGGGTGACGGGGGCGGGGGTCTCGGTGCTGGTGGCGGTGGAGTCGGTGAACGGGTCGGGGCCCACCTCCGCCACGGGCTGGAGGAACAGCTCCCCCTTGGCGGCCGAAGCGCCGTTGCCGCTGTCCCCGGAACATCCGGCGACCAGGAGTGCGGCGGTGATCGCAACGGCAGTGACAAGGGTCCTGGTGGGTGAGCGCACCGTGTTCTCCCGCCTACATATGGGCACTTTGCCCCATTGTTTGCGGTGGGATCGGGCATCCCGCAAGCGCAGTGCGATCCCGCACGCGCATTGCCCTCACTCTCCGTCACACTGGAGAGGTGGAGTGGTTCAGCTCGCCCGGGTACTGGCTCGGCCGCCTGATCTTCCAGCGCGGTCTGGCGGCGCTGTATCTCGTCGCCTTCGTGGGGGCGGCGCTGCAGTTCCGGGCGCTGATCGGCGAGCGCGGGATGCTGCCGGTCCCGCGCTACCTGGAGCGGGTGCCGTGGCGGCAGGCGCCGACGCTGTTCAGGGCGTACTACTCGGACCGGTTCTTCGCGGGCGTCGCCTGGGGCGGGGCCGCGGTGTCGGCGGCGCTCGCCGCGGGACTGGCCGACCTGGTGCCGCTGTGGGGATCGATGGCGCTGTGGGTCCTGCCGTGGGTGCTCTATCTGTCGATCGTGAACGTCGGGCAGACCTGGTACGCGTTCGGCTGGGAGTCACTCCTGCTGGAGGTCGGCTTCCTCGCCGTCTTCCTCGGCAACGAACGGGTGGCGCCGCCCCTGCTCGTACTGCTGCTCCTGCGGTGGGTGCTCTTCCGCGTCGAGTTCGGCGCGGGGCTGATCAAGCTGCGCGGGGACGAGTGCTGGCGGAAGCTGACGTGCCTCTACTACCACCATGAGACACAGCCGATGCCGGGCCCGCTGAGCTGGTTCTTCCACCGGCTCCCGCGCCCTTTGCACCGTGTCGAGGCCGGCGCCAACCACGTGACCCAGCTCGTCGTTCCGGTCCTCCTGTTCACCCCGCAGCCGATCGCGACGGCCGCGGCCTGCCTGATGATCCTCACCCAGCTGTGGCTGGTCCTGTCGGGCAACTTCTCCTGGCTGAACTGGCTGACGATCCTGCTCGCCGTGACGGCGGTGGACTTCTCCCTCCTGCGCGAGCCGCCGCACCCGGCCGCCGCCCCGCTCTGGTACGAGTGCGTGGTCATCGCCCTCACCGCGCTCGTCGTCGCGCTGAGCTACCACCCGGCGCGCAACCTGCTGTCCCGGCGCCAGTCCATGAACCGCTCCTACGACTCCCTGCACCTCGTCAACGCGTACGGTGCCTTCGGCAGCGTCGGGCGTATCCGGCACGAGATCGTCATCGAGGGCACGGCCGACCAGGTGCCGCGCGAGGGATCCCCTTGGCTGGTCTACGAGTTCAGGGGCAAGCCGGGCGATCCTGGACGCTGGCCACGCCAGTTCGCGCCCTACCATCTGCGGCTCGACTGGTTGATGTGGTTCGCGGCGCTCTCTCCCCTGTACGCGGAGTCCTGGTTCGGAGGTCTGATGGAGCGGCTCCTGACCGGTGACCGCGACACACTGCGGCTGCTGCGCCACTCCCCGTTCCCCGCCGACGACCCGCCCGCGTACGTCCGGGCCCGCCTCTACCGCTACCGCTTCACCACGTGGCGCGAGCTGCGGGCCACGGGCGCCTGCTGGGAGCGGACGTACGTACGCGAGTTCCTGCGTCCGACGCGACTCGCCGTCCCCCGGAGCCGGAGCCGGTAGCAACCTCCCGGAGTCAGAGCCCGTAGACGCGGGTCGCCGTGCCGGCGAAGACCGCGTCGCGCTCAGCAGCGGTCAGCGATCCGGTCAACTCCTCTGCTGCTTGAATGACTTGCTCGTATGTCGCCGCGAGGGTGCACACCGGCCAGTCCGAGCCGAACATCAGGCGGTCGGGCCCGAACGCCTCCAGGACCGTGTCGGCGTACGGCCGCAGCGCCGCCGGCGTCCACGCCGCCCAGTCGGCCTCGGTGACCAGGCCGGAGAGTTTGCAGACCGTGTTGGGGAGGGCCGCGAGCGCGCGCACGTCGTCGGCCCAGGGCTCGGTGACGCCCGACGCGACGGGCGGCTTGCCGCAGTGGTCGAGTACGAAGGTGAGGCCGGGCAGACCGGCGGCGGCCGCGGCGCAGGCCGGGAGCTGGTGGGGCAGGACCACGAGGTCGTAGACCAGACCGGCCTCGGCGACGGCCGCGAGGCCGCGGCGCACGTCGGGCCGCAGCAGCCACCCCGGGTCGGACTCCCCCTGGACCTGGTGACGGATGCCCTTCAGGTGACGCCCGCCGGGGAGTTCGGCGAGGCGGGCCAGGGTGTCGGCGATGTCGGGGCGTGTGAGGTCGGCCCAGCCGACCACTGCGGCCACGAGTTCGCTGTCGTGGGCCAGGGCGAGGAACTCCGGGGTCTCCTCCTCGACGGTGACGGTCTGTACGAGGACGGTCGCCGTGACCGCGGACTTGCGCGCGAGGGGTGCCAGGTCGTGGAGCGTGAAGTTTCGCCGGATCGGGGCGAGTTGCCTGCCGGTGATCCAGTCCTGGTCGCGCACGGAGAGGTCCCAGACGTGGTGGTGCGCGTCGACGACGGCGGGCATCACAGCTCCCACACGACGGGCAGGCCCGCGTCCGCGCCGTCGGCCGAGTAGTCGTGGACGACGTCGAGGAGCTCGGCCATACGGGCCTGCCAGGCGATGTTCACCGGGAGCTTGTCCAGCTCGGCGAGCATGCGGGCGTAGTCCTCGCACTCCAGGACGTGGAACAGGTCGGTCCCGCTGCGCCAGATGGTCCACGACGTGGCACCGGCCGCGCGGATGGCCGTCCGGAGTTCGGCCGGGACCTCGCGGTGCGCGGCCTCGTACGCGTCGACGCGGTCGGCGCGGACCTTGGTGTGCAGGGCGATTCTCACGTGTGCTCCTCTCCGGGAACGGGGGCCGGGACGGGGACTTCGCCGGCAAGGAGCCCCGCGGCGCGGGCTTCCTCCCAGAACGCGGCCGGCACGGCGACGCCGAACTGCTGTGTGGTGTCGCGGACTTCGCGCGGCGAGCGCGTACCGACTAGGACGCTCGCCACCGCCGGATGGCCGAACGGAAAGGCGAGTGCGGCCGCCCGGAGGGTGATGCCGTGCCGCTGCGCCAGGTCCTTCAACCGGTAGGCGCGGTCGAGGACTTCGCGGGGCGCGGCCGCGTAGTCGTACGTCGCGCCGGGCCGCGGGTCGGCGAGGAGGCCGGAGTTGAACACTCCGCCGACGACGACCGACGTGCCGCGCGCCTGCGCCTCGGGCAGCAGCTCCGCCAGCGCCCCCTGGTCGAGGAGGGTGTAGCGGCCCGCGCACAGCACGGCGTCCACATCGGTGTCACGGACGAACCGGGTGAGCATGGCGGCCTGATTCATGCCGGCGCCGATCGCCCCGACGAGACCCTCGGCACGCAGGCGCTCAAGGGCCGGGTAGCCCTCACGGAACGCCTGCTCACCGTGGTCGTCCGGGTCGTGCAGATAGACGACATCGACGCGGTCGAGGCCGAGCCGCGTCAGGCTGTCCTCCAGGGAGCGGCGCACCCCGTCCGCGCTGAAGTCCCAGACCCGGCGGTGCGTGGCGGGCACGGCGAACCCGTTCCCCAGGTCGTCGCCCCCGCTCTCCGCGGCCGGTACGAGGAGCCGCCCCGCCTTGGTGGAGACGGTGTACGCGGACCGGTCCCGGGCCGCGAGCGCCTCGCCGAGGCGCCGCTCGGACAGGCCGATGCCGTAGTGCGGGGCCGTGTCGAAGTAGCGGATGCCCGCGCCCCAGGCCGCGTCGACCGCGGCCCTGGCCTCCTCGTCGGTGACGGGCGTGTACAGGTTGCCGATGCCGGCGGCGCCGAAGGACAGCTCGGTGACGTCGACGCCGCTCCGGCCCAGGGTGCGGGTGCGCATGGCGGTCACTGGCCCGCGGGGCGCAGGCGCAGGCCCTGCATGCCGCCGTCGACGGCCAGGGCGGTGCCGGTCGTGGCGCCGGACAGCGGGCTCGCCAAGTACGCGACGGCGCCAGCTACTTCGGCCGCGGAGACGAGACGCCCCGTGGGCTGGCGGGAGGCGAGGGCCGCGCGTTCGGCGGCCGGGTCGGGGGCGGCGGACAGCAGCCGGCCGACCCATGGGGTGTCCACGGTCCCCGGGTTGACGCAGTTGACGCGAACTCCTTCGCGGACGTGGTCCGCGGCCATGGCGAGCGTCAGGGAGTACACGGCGCCCTTCGACGCCGAGTACAGGGCGCGCTGCGGGAGGCCGGCCGTCGCGGCGATGGAGCAGGTGTTGACGATCGCCGCGTGCGACGACTCCCGAAGGTGGGGCAGGGCGGCGCGGGTCGTGCGGACGATGCCGAGGACGTTGACGTCGAGGACGCGGTGCCACTGGTCGTCGTCGTTGTCCTCGACGGTGCCCTGGGCGCCGATGCCCGCGTTGTTGACGAGGACGTCGAGGCCGCCGAGGTCCGCCACGGCGGCGGCGACGGAGGCGCGGACGGAGGCGTCGTCGCTGACGTCGGCGGTGTAGCCGCGCAGTGGCTTGTCGACGCCGCCCGGGTCGAGGTCGAGCACGGCGACACTCGCGCCGCGGGCGGCGAGGAGTTCGGCGGTGGCCCGGCCGATCCCGGACGCTCCGCCGGTGACGAGGGCCTTGAGCCCCGCGAAGTCCTGCACGTCGCTGGCGTCGGTCATGCCGCTGCACCCTTCTGGTCGGTGACGCCCTGCCGGGCGAGGTCGGCGGCCCAGAACGCGCCGTCGGGGTAGGTGTACTCCGCGATGGACTCGGGCCGCATCGCGGCGGAGAATCCGGGCGCCGTAGGCGCCGTGTAGTGGCCGTCGCGCATCACGACGGGGTCGATGAAGTGTCCGTGCAGATGGTCGACGTACTCGATGACGCGGTCCTGCGTGGTGCCGGCGAGGGCGACGTAGTCGAACATCGAGAGGTGCTGGACGAGTTCGCACAGGCCGACGCCGCCCGCGTGCGGGCACACGGGGACGCCGAACTTGGCGGCGAGCAGCAGGATGGCGAGGTTCTCGTTGACGCCGCCGACGCGCGCCGCGTCGATCTGGAGGATGTCGATGGCGCCGGCCTGGAGGAGCTGCTTGAAGATGATGCGGTTCTGGACGTGCTCGCCGGTGGCGACCTTCACGGGCGCCACGGCCCTGCGGATCGCCGCGTGGCCGAGGACGTCGTCGGGGCTGGTCGGCTCCTCCACCCAGTACGGGTCGAACTCGGCGAGCGCCCTGGTCCACTCGATGGCCTCGCCGACGTTCCACCGCTGGTTGGCGTCGATCGCCATCCGGATGTCCGGGCCGATCACCGCGCGGGCGGTGCGGCAGCGCCGGATGTCGTCGGCGAGGTCGGCGCCGACCTTCAGCTTGATCTGCCGGAAGCCGTCGGTGACGGCCTGCCGGGCGAGCCGGCCGAGCTTCTCGTCGGAGTAGCCGAGCCAGCCGGGTGAGGTGGTGTAGCCGGGGAAGCCGCGCTCGCGCAGGGCGCTCTCGCGTTCCGCCGCGCCCTCGCGGCCCGATCTGAGGAGCGCGAGGGCCTCGTCGGGGGTGAGGGCGTCGGCGATGTAGCGGAAGTCGATCTGCGAGACGAGCCACTCGGGCGTCGCGTCGGCCAGGAACTGCCACAGCGGCTTGCGGGCGCGCTTGGCCGCCAGGTCCCACACGGCGTTGACGACGGCGCCGATCGCCATGTGCATCACGCCCTTCTCGGGGCCCAGCCAGCGGAGCTGGCTGTCACCGATCAGGTCGCGGTTCAACGTCCCCGGGTCGGCGCACAGTTCGTCGACCCCCCGGCCGACGACATGGTGCCGCAGGGCGTCGATCGCGGCGACCTGGACATCGTTGCCACGGCCGATGGTGAACGTGAATCCGTGCCCCTCGGCTCCGTCGGCGGCGTCGGTGCGGAGCACGACGTAGGCGGCGGAGTAGTCGGGGTCCGGGTTCATGGCGTCGGATCCGTCCAGCTCCCGCGAGGTGGGGAACCGGATGTCATAGGTGTCGACCGCGGTGATTCGGGCGGCAGTTGGAGACACGGGTGGCCTTTCTTGCTGAAACGTCTCGCTGAGGCGGGGGTCAGTCCTGGGCGCGGCCGGTCGTCACACGGGCGATCATCAGGGCGAGGAGGATGATCCCGCCGTAGATGGCCTGGATCCAGAACGAGGGAACCTGGGCGAGGGTCAGCAGGTTCTGGACGACGCCGAGCAGCAGGACGCCGGTGAGGGCGCCGAACATGGTGCCCTTGCCGCCGTCCAGGCTGATACCGCCGATGACCGCCGCCGCGAACACGGTGAAGATCATGTTGTTGCCCTGGTTGGCGCTGATCGCGCCGACGTAGCCGGTCTGCATGATCCCGCCGACCGCGGCGAGGACTCCCGCGATGACGAACACGCCGAGCATCACGCGCTCGACGCAGATGCCCGCGGCGCGTGCGGCGTCGGCGTTGCCGCCGATCGCGTACAGGGCGCGTCCGATCCGGTGGTACTTCAGGACGAGGCCCACCACGCCGAAGGCGACGGCGGCCAGCCACACGGACATCGGGATGCGCAGGAACGTCGTGGTCGCGAGGGAGAAGAACGCGTCGGGCATCCCGAACAGCGTCTTGCCCTTGGTCGCGCCGACGAGCAGTCCGCGCAGGACGATCAGCATCGCCAGGGTCACGATGAAGGCGTTGAGCTTGAACTTCACGACGAGGATGCCGTTGAAGGCCCCGATCACCGCGCCCACGACGAGGATCGCGAGCAGCGCGAGCACGGTCGGGAACTCGGTGCCGAATCCGGACTGGGAGGCGGGCAGGACGAGCAGGGCGCCGACGGCGGGCGCGATGCCGACCACCGACTCCAGGGACAGGTCGAACTTGCCCGTGATGAGGACGAGCGACTCGGCGAGGACGACCATCGCGAGGGCTGCGGACGCGCCGAGGATGGAGATCAGGTTGCGCTCGGTGAGGAACGAGTCGTTGACGACCGCCCCGAGCACCATCAGCAGCAACAGGGCCGGCACGAGGGCGAGTTCGCGCGCCCGGCGCAACAGGACGTTCTTCGCGGAGCCCTTGCCGGGCAGCCGTACGGGGGTGGCTGTTGAGGCCGACGGGGCCTTGATGTCAGCCATGGTCCACTCCTTCGATGGAGGCGATCAGCTCGTGGTCGTTCCAGCCGGCCGCGTGCTCGGCGACGACCTTCCCGTGGAAAAGGACGAGGACCCGGTCACAGCGGCGCAGGTCGTCGAGCTCGTCGGAGACGACGAGGACCGCGGTGCCGTCCTCGCGGGCGCTGTCCATGCGGGACAGCAGGGACTCCTTGGACTTCACGTCGACGCCCGCGGTGGGGTTGATGAGGACGAGAAGCCGGGGGTCGGAGGCGAGGGCCCGGGCCATGACGACCTTCTGGGCGTTGCCCCCGGAGAGGTCGGACACGGGCTGGTCGGGCCCCTCGGCGTGGATGTCGAGGCGGTCGATCAGGTCGGCGGCGAAGCGGCGCTTGCGGTCGGTGCCGACGAACCCGTAGCGGCCCAGACGTCCGAGGACACTCATGGTGGCGTTGTCGCCGATGGTCATGCCGGTGACGAGGCCCTGGTCGTGCCGGTCGCGCGGCACGCAGCCGACGCCCGCGGCGAGCGAGGCTCCCACGTCGCCGAACGGCAGCTGCCTGCCGTCGAGCCGGGCCGTTCCGGCGGTCGGCCTGTGCAGCCCGGCGAGCGCCTCGGCGAGCTGGATCTTGCCGCTGCCGCTGGATCCGGCGAGTCCGACGACCTCGCCGCTGCGGATGGTCAGGTCGACGTCGTCGTACGCCTCCGAGGTGAGGCCGCGCGCGTCGAGGAGGACGGTGGCGTCGGGCTCGTGCTCCACGGCGGCGCGGGCGGCCGCGCGCTGCTCGGCGATGACCTCGCCGGCCATCGCCTCGACCAGTGCGGCGCGCGGCAGTTCCGCGACCGGCGCCGTGGTGATCCAGCGGGCGTCGCGCAGCACGGTGACCGTCTGGCAGACCTCGTACACCTCCTGGAGGTGGTGCGAGATGAACAGGAACGTGACGCCGGACTCCTGGAGGGCCCGCATGCGCGTGAAGAGGCGCTCGATCTCGCGGTTGTCGAGCTGTGCGGTGGGCTCGTCGAGGACGATGAAGCGGGCGCCTCCGCTCAACGCCCTTGCGATCTCGACCATTTGGCGGTCCTCGACCTTGAGGTCCGCGGTGCGGGCGTCGGGGTCGACGTGGATGTCCCAGGTGCCGAGGACCTGCGCGGCCTCCTCCTGGAGCTTGCGCCAGGAGAAGAAGCCGCGGCGGCTGCCGGGCTGCCGGTTGATGAAGAGGTTCTCGGCGACCGTCAGTTCGGGTACGACGGTCGGCTTCTGGTAGACGCAGGCGACCTTGGCGCGCCAGGCGTCGCGGTCGCTGAGCGGGGGCGCGGGCTCGCCGTCGAACAGGAGGGTGCCCGCGTCCGGTGCCTGGAGGCCGGTGAGGACCGTGACCAGGGTGGACTTGCCGGCGCCGTTGCGGCCCACGAGGGCGTGGGACTCGCCGGGCAGGACGGTCAGGCGACCGTCCTGCAGGGCGACCGTGGGACCGTACCGCTTGGCGATGCCCGACGCCTCGACCAGCGGCCTGACCGCCGGCGTGGTTGTCGTCGAGGTGCTCATTTGACCGTGTTTCCCCAGAGCTTCGGGTCGTCGACGTTGTCCTTGGTGACGAGCGGCGCGGGCAGCTGGTCCTCGAGGATGCCGCTGGGCAGCTTGACGATCTCCGAGTCGTGGTCGGTGGGACCGGGCTTGAACGTCTTCCCCTGCATCGCCGCCTTGATGTAGTACATGCCGTACTTGGCGTAGGCGTCGGCGGGCTGGGAGACGGTCGCGTCGATCTGGCCCTTGCGGATCGCGTCGAACTCCTGCGGGATGCCGTCGTTCGAGACGATCGCGATGTGGCCCTTCTCGCCGGTCTTCTTCAGCATGCCCTTGGACTTGAGGGTCTGCAGGGTGGGCGCGAGGTAGACGCCGCCCGCCTGCATGTAGATGCCCTTGATGTCGGGGTTGGCGTTGAGGAGGGTGTCCAGCTTGGACGCGGCGGTGTCGGACTCCCACTTGGCGGGGATCTCCAGGACCTTGAGGTCCGGGTACTTCTTCTTGACGCAGTCGCGGAAGGCCTGCGAGCGCTCGCGGCCGTTCACGGAGGCGAGGTCACCCATGATCTGGACGACCTTGCCGGTCTTGACCTGCTGGCCGAGGTACTCGCAGGCCTTCTCGCCGTACGCGACGTTGTTGGCGCGTACGACCATGGCGACCTTGCCCTTCTCGGGCGCGACGTCCACGGCGACGACGGGGACGCCCTTGCGCTCGGCCTGGTCGAGGCCGGCGGAGATCGCGGCGCTGTCGAGGGGCGCGACGACGAGGCCCTTGACGCCCTGGTTGAGCTGGTTGTTGATGTCCGTGATCTGCTGCGAGGGGTCGCTGTTGGAGTTGACGGTCTTGAGCGCGTCCACGCTCTCGGACTTCGCCATCTTCGGCACGTAGTCGTTGTACGACTGCCAGAACGGCGAGGTGAGCAGGGGCAGGATGACCCCGACCTTGCCCTTTCCGTCGCCGCCGCCCTTGCCGCCGGAGGCGACGTCGTCCTTCGTGCTGCCGCACGCGGAGAGCACCAGGGCGGCGCAAGCGGCGACCGCCGCCGCGCCGACGATCCGCGACCTGTTCCGCTTGCGCACTGTTCTGCCGGCCATCTGACGGCTCCTCATCGAGCGAGATCGAGCGACTTCTGGTACCTGATGGCGGAAATATTTATCAGACCACTTGGCGGCCACAACACCCCTCGTCGCCAACTTTTCCGCGTTTCAAGCCGTAGTGGTCGGACCACATCTCTGGCTAGACTGCGGCGCACCCGGCAAATTGAGGAGCGTCCGTGGAACAGACCGCCCCGCAGAAGGGCACCGTGACGCAGCGGGCCATCGAGCAGATCAAGGCGATGATCGGCGAGGGACTGCTCGAGCCGGGCCAGCGGCTGCCGACGGAGCGCGATCTGGCCACCCAGCTCGGCATCTCGCGCAGCTCCATGCGTGAGGCCATCAGGGCGCTCACGGTCCTCGGCGTCCTGGAGGCGCGGCACGGATCCGGCATCTACGTCACGCAGTTGAACGCCGGGGATCTCCTGGAGACGTTCGGCGTCGTCGCCGATCTCTCGCGCGGGGCCCGTCTCGTGGAGCTGATGGAGGTGCGCCGGGTGCTCGAGTCGACGGCCACGGCGCTGGCCGCGGCACGTATCACTGCGGAGCAACTCGCCGAGGTGGAGCTGCACTTGGCGGCGATGGCGGCGACGGACGACCCCGAGGAGATCCTCTCCCACGACCTGGCGTTCCACCGGGCGATCGCCACGGCCGCGGGCAATGACACGATGGCCGCGATCCTGGACGGACTGTCCTCACGGACGTTCCGGGCGCGCGTCTGGCGCGGCTACCAGGAGGAAGGCGCGTTCGAGCGTACGGGCCGCGAGCACGCGCGGATCCACCGCGCGCTGGTCGACCGCGACCCGGAGGCGGCGCGCGCCGCGGCGGCGGCCCATGTGGGCGAGGTCGAGGCCTGGATGCGCAGCCAGCTCGACGCCGAACCGGCCTGACCACGCCCCGCGAGAGGGAGGGTCAGCGCGGCGCCCGTGCCGCGAGCGCCGAGAGCAGGAGTTCCAGCGCCGCCCCGAAGGAACTCTGCGCCATGAGGGGCAAGTGCTCGCGAACGGCGTCGAGTTGGGGGTACGTGTCCGCAGGGAGCGACTGGTACGTGTCCGTCCAGGCGCTGTGGTCCTGGGCGCGCCGCTCGGGCGGCAGCGCCAGATGGGAGGCGTCCAGGGCCGCGTGCCCGAGCGCCGTGTCCACGAACGCCGCGTAGTACCGCACGGCCGTGGCCGCGTCGAAGCCCGCGCTCCGCAGCAGCCCGATTCCCGTCTCCACCGCCTTGACCTCGTTGATCCGACGCGTCACCCGGTACGCGGCCATGGCGGCGATCCGCGGGTGCTCGCTGTAGGCGCGATGGATCCGCCGCCCCATGGTCCGCAGGTCCGCGACCCAGTCGTCGCCGCGTGTGAAGCCGGCCATGCTCTCGCCGATGATCCGGTCGGCGACGGCGAGGAGCAGGTCGTCCGTGTTGTGGAAGTAGCGGTAGACGGCGCTCGGGTCGCAGCCGAGCGCGGCGCCCAGCCTGCGCACGCTCAGCGCGTCCGGCCCGTGCTGGCCGACCAGGCGCAGGGCGCAGTCGACGATCAGGTCGCCGGAGAGCAGCACCCCCGACTTGGTCGGCTTGCGGCGCCGCCGCTCCACCGGAATCCGCCCCTCGGTCATCCCGAATCCCCTTCCGTCCGCGCCGCCCGTTCCCCTTATGTCAACACCATTGACGCAACATTGACAAGGCCTGTTTGATCGCACCCTCCCTCCCCTCCTCCGGTTTCAGGAGTGTCCGAATGAGCAGCGAACCCCCTGGCCTGCGCCGTTCCCTCGGTGTCGTCGACGGCGTCGCCATCGCCGCGTCCAGTACCGCGGCCACCACCAGCATCGGGATCGGCATGGGCGCGCTCGCCGCGACGGTGGGCCTCCAGGCCCCGGCGATCCTGCTCGTGGCGTTCCTGCCGATCCTCGGCATCGCCTCCGCGTACGCCCGCCTCAACCGCTCCGAGCCGAACATGGGCAGCGGCTATGTGTGGGTCGGCAAGTCGCTCGGCCCGTGGCCCGGCTTCATCACGGGCTGGGTCACCCTGATCGGCACGGTGATCTTCATGGCGTACACCAGCGCCGTGACAGGGTCGGTCTTCCTCCAGTTCGCGAACAAGGCCGGCTGGCACCACGCCCTCGGACTCACGCTGGACCCGAACTCGACGGCCCTGAGTACGGTGGTCGGCCTCCTGGTCCTGGCCGTCGTGACGTACACGGCGATCACCGGTGTCCGCAAGGCCACCCGGCTCCAGACCTGGCTGCTCGTCTTCGAGTACGCGGTCCTGCTGGCGTTCTGCGGCTGGGCCCTGATCTCGGGCAGCCACGCCTTCCAGTGGTCCTGGCTGAACCCCCTCGCCATCCACGACGGCACTGCCTTCGCCCAGGGCCTCGTCCTCGCGGTGTTCTTCTTCTGGGGCTGGGACGCGGCGTTCAGCGTCACGGAGGAGACGAAGAACGTGCGCGACGCCGGCCGGGGCGGCTTCATCGCCCTCTTCACGATGCTCGCGATGTTCCTCTACGGTGCCGTGGCCTTCCAGCGCGAGATGAGCCTGCCCGAACTGATCGCCCAGGGCCCGCAGGGCCTCACCTACCTGGGCGCGAAGCTCGCCGACGAGCCGTGGGCGACGCTGCCGCTGCTCGCGCTGATGTTCTCCGCGGTCGCCTCGCTCCAGTCGAGCGTCATCCCTACGGCCCGCGGCCTCCTCGCCATGGGCCGCGACCGCACGATGGGCCAGGTGTGGACCCGCGTCTCGCCCCGTTACGGGTCCCCGGCCCTGGGCACGGTCCTCATCATGTCGATCTCAGCCGGGGTCTCCGTGCTTGCGCTGGCCATCCCCAAGCTCAACGAGATGATCCTCGCCGCCGTCAACTCCATCGGCCTCGTCGTCGCCCTCTACTACGGCCTGACGGCGCTCGCCTGCGCGGTCCGCTTCCGCGCCGCCCTGCGCGGCCCGCTGTCCGGTGCGCTGCGCGCGGTCGTGGCTCCCGGCGTCAGCGCCCTCGCGCTCCTCGGGATCGGCGTCTACCTCGCGCGCTCCTACGTGACGATGAGCGACCGCTTCGAACTCAGCCCGGACAACGGGTGGTTCATGCTGTCGGTACCGGTCGCGATCGTCGCGTCCGGCCTGGTGATGGCCGCGTACGCCAAGTACGTGCGCCGCTCCCCGTACTTCGTCACGGGCGGCGGCACCGCGCCCGAGACGGCCCCCCTGACCCCCGAACATTCCTGACCGGCACCGACCGGCCCGTCCCCTCACCCCAAGGAGTCACGTCCCATGTCCGACACCGCCCCCGCCGATCTGGTCTTCACCGGCGGCCCGGTCCACACCCTCTCCCCCGCCCGGTCGCGCGCGACCTCGGTGGCCGTCCGCGGCGAGCGGATCGTCGCCGTGGGCCACGACGAGGTACGCGAACTCATCGGCCCGGCCACCGAAGTGGTGGACCTGAAGGGCAAGTTGCTCATCCCCGGGTTCCAGGACGCGCACGCGCATCCGGTCGGCGGCGGCATGGAGCTCGGCCAGTGCGACCTGAGCGGCGCGACGACCCTCGACGAGTACCGGCGCCGCATCGCCGCGTACGCACAGGCGCACCCCGACACCGAGTGGATCACCGGCGGCGGCTGGTCGATGGAGGCGTTCCCCGGCGGCCTGCCCACGGCCGCCGAGCTCGACGCCCTCGTGCCCGACCGCCCGGCCTACCTCGTCAACCGTGACCACCACGGCGCCTGGGTCAACTCCCGCGCCCTGCAGGCCGCCGGGATCGACGCCCGCACCCCCGACCCCGCCGACGGCCGCATCGAGCGCGACGCCGACGGGGCGCCGACGGGCATGCTCCAGGAGGGCGCGGCGAACCTGATCGGACGGCTGCTGCCGCCCGTCACCCTGGAGCAGAAGATCACGGGCCTGCTGCGGGCCCAGGCGCTGATGCACTCCCTCGGCGTCACCGCATGGCAGGACGCCCTCCTCGGCGAGCACGCCAACCTCACCGACCCCACGGACGCGTATCTCACGACCGCCGGGGACGGGCGCCTCACCGCACGGGTCATCGGCTCGCTGTGGTGGGACCGCGCGCGCGGCACCGAGCAGATCGACGAGCTCGTGGCGCGTCGCGCGGCCGGCACGCGCGGGCGGCTGCGCTGCACGACGGTGAAGATCATGCAGGACGGCGTGGCAGAGAACGGCACGGCGGCCCTCCTCGGCCCCTACCTGGATGGCTGCGGCTGCGCCTCCGACAACAGCGGCATCAGCTTCGTCCCGCCGCTCGACCTGCAGAAGTACGTGACCGAGCTGGACGCGCGCGGCTTCCAGGTGCACTTCCACGCCCTCGGCGACCGGGCCGTGCGCGAGGCACTCGACGCCGTCGAGGCGGCGCGCCGCGCCAACGGGCGCACCGACACGCGCCCGCACCTCGCCCATCTCCAGGTGGTCCACCCCGACGACATCGGCCGGTTCAGGGAACTGGGCGCGACGGCGAACATGCAGGCGCTGTGGGCGGCGCACGAGCCCCAGATGGACGACCTGACGATCCCGTTCCTCGGCCCCGAGCGCAGCGCCTGGCAGTACCCGTTCGGTGACCTTCACCGTGCGGGGGCGACGCTCGCGGCGGGCAGCGACTGGCCGGTGAGCAGCCCGGACCCGATCGAGGCCATCCATGTCGCGGTCAACCGCGTCCTGCCCGACGCGGCGCCCGGCACGCCGGTGTTCCTGCCGGAGCAGCGGATCGGCCTGGACGCGGCGCTCACGGCGTACACGGCGGGCAGCGCGTACGTGAACCACCTGGACGACGTGACCGGCTCGATCACGGCGGGGCGCCTCGCCGACCTGGTGGTGCTCGACCGGGACCCGTTCGCGGCGCCCACGGAGGAGATCGGCGCGACGCGCGTCGTGGAGACGTTCGTGGGCGGCGAGCGGGTGTACGCCGCCGAGTGATCGGTTCCTACAGGTCCGCCGCACACCGGAAACCGCAGTTCCCGCTGCTGGAGTCCGGTGTGTTGGCGGTGCGCGCGGCCACGCGATAGCGGTTGCAGTACGAGTCGTGGCACATGTAGGAGCCGCCTCGCATCACGCGGGTGTCGCCCTCGGCGGGGCCGCGCGGATCGGTGAGCGGGGCCGCCGGGTGGTCGGTGGTGAACCGGTCGGCGACCCACTCCCACACATTGCCGACGGTGTTGTGGAGGCCGTACGCGTTGGGCCGGTAGGCGTCGACGGGCGCCGTGCCGGTGTGCCCGTCCTCGCCCGTGTTCACGACGGGGAACTCGCCCTGCCAGATGTTGCAGCGCCAGTGGCCGCGCGGAGTCAGCTCGTCGCCCCACGGGTAGCGGGCCTGGTCGAGGCCGCCCCGGGCCGCGTACTCCCACTCGGCCTCGGTGGGCAGCCGCTTGCCGGCCCAGGCGGCGTAGGCACTCGCGTCGTCCCAGCTGACGTGGATCACGGGGTGCCGCGACCGGTCCCCGATCCCGGACCCGGGGCCCTCCGGGGCGCGCCAGGTCGCGCCCTCGACGCCCCGCCACCAGGGGGTGCCGGCGGGGGCGGGCGTCGCGCGGGCGAGGCGCGGGTCGAGGAAGCCGGCGAAGACGTAGGACCAGCCGAACCGCTCGGCGGCGGTCACGAAGCCGGTGTCCTTGACGAACGTCGCGAACTGGGCGTTCGTGACGGCGTGTTCGTCGATCCGGAAGGGGCCGACCGTGACCTCGCGGACCGGTCCCTCACCGTCGCCGGGGTTGGCCCGGTCGTCCTCGTTGCCCATGCGGAACGTGCCGCCGGGCAGGGTCACCATGCCCTTGCCGGAGGCGCGCCGGGCCGTCGGGGCGAGGCGCACGGGCTGCGGCTCGCCGCCGCCTTCGCGGCGCGCGGCACAGCAGGCCTTCGGGGTCACGTCTTCCGCAGTCATGGTTCCGCCTCGTACACGCACTGGACCGATCCGGCCGATCCTCGCACGCGTGGGGCGGCCCGCGTCCGGCGGGCCACCCCACACACCGTTTCCCGGCTCAGACCCGGGAGCGGTACAGCCCGAACCGGGCGATATGGGCTCCGGTACGCGCCTGCGTGACCCGCAGGCGCCACTCGCGGGCCGTCACCGGCGCCGGCAGGACCAGGACGCGGCTGGCGCCGATCGTGCCTGCCCGCGCCACCTCGGTCCAGGCGCCGCCGGACTTCGCCTCCACGACGAACTGCTCCACCTGCTGCCCGTGCCGGATGTCCTCGGCGAGCCGGATCCGGTCGACCTCCCTGGCCGTGCGCAGATCGACGGTACGGACGCCCTCGCCGTCGTCGCGCACGCGGGCGCCGTCCGCCAGGTCCTCGGGCAGCTCGCGGTCGATGCGCTCGCGGAACTCCTTGAGCCGTGCCACGTCCGCCGGGGGCAGCAGGCCGTCCGTGTCCGGCGGGATGTTGAGCAGCAGCACGGAGTTGCGGCCCACGGACCGGAACCAGATGTCGGCCAACTGGTCGACGCTCTTGGGCTGTTGGTCCGCGTGGTAGAACCAGCCGGGCCTGATGGACACGTCGCACTCGGCGGGCCACCACTGGAGGTACTGGGCCACGGAGCGCGACTGCGCGAGCGCGTCCCGGCTGCCCTGGTCCGGCGCGTCATACCGCAGGGCGTAGTCGACGCTCCCGTTGCCCGAGTCCTTGACCGGGACGACGCTCCACTCGTCCTCGCGCGCCAGCCCGCCCTCGTTGCCCACCCAGCGCACGTCGGGTCCGCGCACGGCCATGGTGGCGCCGGGGGCGAGCGCGCGGATCACCGCGTACCAGCTGTCCCAGTCGTACGTCTCGACCTTCTCCGGCGGGATGCGGCCCTGCGCGCCGTCGAACCACACCTCGTCGACGGGACCGTACTCGGTGAGCACCTCGTAGAGCTGGTTGAGCATGTGGGCGCCGTAGTCGGTCGCGTCGAGCGTGAACGTGCGCGGGCTGTCACCGGCCCGGTCGTCGCCGTCGACGAGTGTGGGGATGGTGCGGGCGGAGCGCTCGCTGCCGTTGGCGTAGACGCCGTCGAGGTACTGGTTCTCGTCCGCGGGCGAGATGTAGACGCCGACCTTGATCCCGTACTTGCGCATGGAGCCGGCGAAGGAGCGCAGCACGTCTCCGTTGCCGCCGCGCCAACTGCTCGACGCGACACTGTGCTTGGTGTAGCGGGACGGGTAGAGGACGAAGCCGTCGTGGTGCTTGACCGTGAGGATGGCGAGCTTGAAGCCGCCGTCGCGCAGCGCGCGTGCCCACTGGTCGGTGTCGAGCCCGGCCGGCTGGAAGACGTCGGGGTCCTCGTCGCCGGTGCCCCATTCGAGGCCGGTGAAGGTGTTCACGCCGAAGTGCAGGAAGGCGGTCTTCTCCAGGCTCTGCCAGGCGATCTGACGCTGCGTCGGCCGCACCAGTGACGCCTTGGCGACCAGTTCCGCCGGGGAGTCCGCGGCGCTGATGGGGATGCGGTAGTGGGGTTCTGCCGCCATGGTGCCGTTCGCCGCCGGGGCGGCCAGGGCGAGGGAGTTGCTCGACGCGGCCACGGCCGTGGTCGAGGCCGCGGCCAGGAAGAGTCGTCTGCTGACGGTCATCTGCGGGTGGGGTCCCTTCGGGTCAGCGCCGAGTCAGCGCTGGGTCAGCGTCCAGATGGTCGGGGTCTGCTGGTCGGGCGGGTTCTGCACGAGGCGTCCGTCGGATGTCGCGTTCAGGGTCATGCGTGTGAGGGCATTGGTGAGCACGTAGCCACGGCCGGAGCGGGTCGCCTGCCAGCGCTGGAGGGTGCTCTTCGCGTCGCAGGTCTCCTGCGTGACCGCCGAGCCGGGCTGCAGCGGCACGTTCAGGGTGAGCTTTCCGCTGCGGGTCTCCAGGCAGCTGCCGGTCTCGGTCGACCTGAGGGTCAGATAGCCGTCCGGGGTGCGGGTGACCTCGAAGCCGGCCGCCCGAGTGCGGTGGCGCGTGTCGGCGAGGGTGTACGTGCCGTCGGCGACGGGCTGTCGTGTCAGGTCCCGCTGTCCAGGTGCCCGGCCGACGTTCTCCGCCCGTGCGGTGAAGCCGTCGTACGTCGCGTCGGGGTGCGGGTCGCTCCACGTCGTCTGGGCGATATGGCTCAGGGGCAGCCGGGCCGCCTGCGCGACCTCGTTCTCCGTCTCGCCGCGCCCGTTGTCGGGCCACAGGCTGATCTTGGCGCCGGTGATGCCGTCGCGCGAGGCGAGCTTCTCGCCCTCGAAACTGCGCGGGTCCCACTGCTCGTCGTAGAGCTTGCGCGTATCGGTGTGGAAGCCGCCGCGCACGAGGTAGAGGGAGTAGGCGGCGTTCATCACGGGATAGCCCTGAGTGATCAACTCGCTGGGCTTCACCTTGACGCCGAGCCAGTGCTCGACGGTCGTACCGGCCGTCACCGGGACGGTGTTGGCGCCGGTCAGGCCGTCGTTCCAGATGCGCAGCCGCTTGCCCTTGCTCGCGGCGTACGCGTCGACGCGGTTGACGAAGTCGATGAACGCGTCCTGGGGCGTGGCGTTGTCGCCGTACTTCTTCTTCGCGTACGCGGCGATCTGCGGGTACTTGGCGAAGTCCGAGCCGAGCATGTACTCGTCGGCGCCCATGTGCCACCACTTGGCGGGGAACACCTCGCCGTACTCGTCGATGAGGCTCTTGTAGTAGTCGAAGGCCGCGGGTGCGGTGATGTCGAGGCGTGACGGCTGCGGCTTGCCGTCGGAGTCGGTGAGCTGGAGGTCGGGGCGGTTCTCGATCCAGGGGTCCATGTGGCCCGGGGAGTTGATCTCCGGAACGATGGTGACGTGGTACTTCTCGCCGAGTGCGACGAGGCGGCGGATCTCGCTCTTGGTGTAGTACCCCCAGGTGTTGGCCTCGGGGTGCCGGTCGCTCTTCACCTTCAGCTCGACGAGCAGCTGGTTGAGCTTGTGGTACGCCATGTCGCGCACCAGGTTCTCCATCCAGTCCGTGGAGATGTGCACGTAGCAGGCGCAGACACCGACGCCGCGTTCCTTGTACCGGGGCACGTCGACGGTGCGTCCGGCCGGTACCCGGTCGCCCTGGGCGAGCAGCTGGAGGAGGGTGCGGGTGCCGTAGAACGCTCCGGCCTCGGCCGCCCCGGTGATCTCGAGCCGCTGTGCGGCGCGGAGTTCGTAGCCCTCGGCGCCCAGGGATCCGCTCCGTGACGGCTCGACATCGACCACGATGTCGCCGGCTCGGGACGGACCGCCGGTGACCGGCACGGTGCCCTTGCCCGCGGCGTGCAGGTCATCGGCGAGGGTGGCCGCGACGCGGCGCGAGGCGGCGTCGTGCGCGACCAGGCGCGCTCCGGGGCCGTAAGAGTAAGTACCTTGCCCAGGAGTCCAATTGGTAAGACTCGGCAAGGTCTGGGGCACGGGGCTCTGGGGTGCCGCGCGCGCCAGGGGGGCCGGTGCCGCAAGCAGCAGGAACGCCGCTACGGTGCCGATCAGTCGGTGTCTGCGTCGCCGGGGCGCCATGGGGGAGCTCGGATCCGTCATGAGATCCGATGATTCAAGCCCTCCGGCGGGGGTGTCAATGGATCCTTCCAGCGACTGCTTGGACATCTCGCAAAACTCATCGGATGAATCGGGAGCCTGAGTGCTGCCTAGCGCACAGCGGGCGGCGGACCACCAGGCCCGCCGCCCGCCGCTGCTCGCTCACGGGGTCACCCCGGCACGTCTCAGCTCTTCCACTCCACCTTGAACACCCACACGTGCTCGCCCGCCGCGCGCGCCGCCGCCGGCACGTCCACGACGAACGACCCGCCCGTGGTACGCCAGTTGAGCGGCCGGTCGTGGCCGAGCATCGTGACCTTGTCGCCGGCCCTGACCGGCACCGCGGCCTCTACCGTGAGCGTCGCTCCCGGCTCGGCGAGCGAGTGGATGTAGAACGCCTTGTTCGGCCTGACCGTGAACCGCAGGTCCTCGCCGAGCTGCGCCATCCGCGACCAGTACGTGGTGTCGTAGATGGCCTCGCCGTTGGTCTTGAGCCAGTGGCCCGTCTCGCGCAGCCGGGTCTGCATGATCTCCGGGATGGTGCCGTCGGCGCGCGGCCCGATGTCGAGGAGGAAGTTGCCGTTCTTCGACACGATGTCGACGAGGCTGTGCACGACCTCCTCGGTGCTCATGTAGCGATCGTCGGGCGTCTCGGCGTTGTAGCCGTAGCTGAACGGGTCGAGTCCGCGGCTCGACTCCCACTTCGCGACGACGGTGTTGTCGTACGTCGTGTACTCGGGCGTCGTGAAGTCGTGGAAGCCGATCCCTGAGCGGTTGTTGACGGCGACCTCGTACGGCTTCGGGCGGTTCTTGCCGTGGTTGAAGAACTCGGCGAGAACGTTGTGCGAGTCATTGACGCCGCCGATGTCGCACCACAGGAGCTGCGGGTCGTAGTCATGGATCAGCTCCAGCATCTGCGGGGCCTGGAAGCCCTTCACATAGTCCTTGCCGGACGTGTAGCCGGTGTAGGGGACGGGCTCCAGGGTGTACGGGTTGCGCGGGGCGTGCCCCATCCACGGGTTGTCCGGGTTGAACCACTCGGGCATCGAGAAGTACAGGCCGCGGTGCAGCTCGGGCGTGTAGCGGCGGGACGCGTCGAAGAGCTCCTTGATGATGTCCCGCTCGGGACCCATCTTCACGGAGTTGCGGTCCGACAGCTTGGTGTCCCAGAGCGCGAAGCCCTCGTGGTGCTTTGAGGTGAGGACGTGGTACTGGGCGCCCGCGTCCCGGAACAGCTCGACCCACGCGCGCGGGTCCCACTTCTTCGCGGTGAACATCGGGATGAAGTCGTCGTACGCGAAGTCCTCGCCGTACGTGGCCTTGTGGTGGGCGTACGTCGGGTTGTTCGGGTCCTGCATCTGGTCCCAGTACCACTCGGCGTACTGCGTGCCGACCGGCGCCCACGCGGGCACCGAGTAGACGCCCCAGTGGATGAAGATGCCGAACTTCGCGGAGTGGAACCAGTACGGGGCCTGGTGACCGGAGAGCGACGCGTCGGTCGGCTCGTAGTCGGGGACGCCGAGCGTGAGCTTCCTGGAGCCGGCCGCGGCCTGGTGTCCGCGCCCGGTGACGACGACCTTGCCGTCCTGGACGGTGCCGGGCGCGGTGCCCGCGCGGTTGCGGATGCCGACGCGGACGCGGGTCTGCTCACCGGGGGCGAGGCGGGTGACGCGGGCGGGCTCGACGGTGCGCGCGCCGGGTACGTCGACGCTGACGGTGAGGGCGTCGGCGGTGACGATGCCGACGGTGCCCGCGTTCACGACGGTCGCCTCGACGCTCTGCGCGCCGGTGGACTCCAGGAGCGAGAACGTGGAGCGCGCGTCGCGCAGCGCCAGCGCCCGGCCCTGCGCGGCCGGCTGGAGCGAGAGCGCGAAGACGTGCAGGGCGGTCTTGTTCGCCTCGGCCGGGTTCAGTTTGGGCAGCGTGATGGCGACGGCCTCGCGCTGCGGGTCGAGGGGGACCTCACTGGTGCCGATGCCGACGCGGTTGCTGTCCTTGGTGCCGTCGGGCTTGTAACGGTAGGGGGCGGAGAGCTGCCCGCCGGAGGAGTACCAGTCCGCCCCGCCGAGCCCGGCGCTCGTGGTGGAGCCGTCGGCGTAGTGGACGGTCGCGCTGCCGGACGCGTTGCCGTAGCTGCCCGCGGTCAGGAACAGGGCGGACAGATAGCGGCCCTTGGGGAGGTCGAGGCGCTGGCCCATGGCCACGATGTTGTTCTTCGCGCCCGCCGCCGACGACGGGAAGACGTAGGCGATCCCGTCGAGTTCGACGGGTCCTGCGGGCAGCTCCTCGCCGGGGAAGGTGTAGCCGCTGCCGTCGAAGTCGCCTCCTCGGGCGTCCGCGCTGTCGACGCCGTCGTTGTCGAAGAGGGCGTCGAGCGGAACGGGCACCGGGTCGGGGACGGGGCCCCAGACGGCGTCCGCCGACGCGGTCCGGGCGGTGGCCGTCGCGTCGGACGCGGCGGCCGGTCCGGCGGCGGCGAGCGGTACCGCGGCCGCGGCTGCTACGGCCGCGGCCGTCCCGAGGACCTGGCGTCTTGGGTACGAACTCATACTCAGCACTCCCTGATGCGGCTCAAGGCTGGGCATTCATCGGAGGTCTGATGATGGTAGGGGTCCGTGGGCGCGTCAATGGGCCGCGCAGAGGCGGGAGTTGAGGGAGTGATCCGATGACCGCTCATCGACGCCGGGCCGTCGGCGGGCATCCGCAATGAATGTCCGAAAACGGCCGTCTGTCAGCGGGTGCGAAGAAGGCGCGAAAACGGTCTCCGGGGACCTGGCACCGTCGGGGGCCGGCGCGTCACAGCGCGCGGTACATGATGTGCAGCCCCACCCGGCCGTGCCGGGCGTGCTCGTACGCGTCCGGGACCGTGCCCAGGACCGTGAAACCGAGGGAGGTCCAGAGGCCGACGGCGGGGTTGGTCTCGACGACCGCGTTGAACACCATGGCGCGGTAACCGTCGGCCTTCGCGCGCTCCAGTACGTGCTCGGCGAGGGCGCGGCCGATGCTGCGGCCGCCCTGGGCGGGGTCGACCATGAAGCCCGCGTTCGCGATGCCGGCGGCGGGACCGCCGTAGTTCGGCGCGACGTAGGCAGAGCCGACGACGACGCCGTCCGCCTCGGCCACGTACACGCGCTTGCCCGGACCCATCCACAGGGTCCGGGCCTGCGCCTCGGGGGTGTCCGGGTCCCAGGCGTACGTCTCGCGGGATCCGACGATCTGCCGCCAGAACGGCCAGATCTGCGCCCAGTCCTTGTCCTCCGCATCCCTGATCAGCATGTACGTGAGTCTGGCACGCGGCCGGTCAGAGGCGGTTACGGGGCCGTGGCGGGTCAGTCCACGCTGGGCAGGATGTGGGGCTCCGCGAGGTCGTCCTCGTAGCCCGCGAGCCTGATCGGGGCCGAGCGGGCCCACACGTCGAGGCTGCCCAGCTTCTCGGGCCGCCGCCCAGCGCGCTCCGTGCGTTCTCGGGGGCGCTGCTCGCGATTCGTCTTCTCTGGTGTCACCGCGCACTCCTTGTGTGTCGGGTAACCCTGTCAGGCGCGCCTCGCCCGGCGTTCCCGTCGGGCTTCCGGCGCCCGGTCGGGCTGGTTTCGATACCGGTTCGGGCGCGGTGGCGCCGGTTTCCTGCTTGGGCGGCCCGGGATCGGGCCGTCCCGCGACGGACCACGGGTGCTGGTAGCACCACGTTGCGCTGTCCGTCGGCTACAGACAGAGTAACCATATGAGCAGGACCCCGCTCGATGGGGCCGAAACCAGGGAGACGGCTGGGGGTCGCCGGAGATTCATTCGGCCACCGGCGACATGACACCCGCCCGGGTGGCGACTACGTGGGGTCCGGCCGGTCCGTGTTGATCGATCGCCCCGGATCGCCGGTCGGCTCGGCCGACGGCTGGGACGTCACGTACGGCGAACCGGAGGGCTCGGCCGGGGGCGGAGCGGGCGGCAGCACGCCTCCCGGGGGCGGCGGCCCGGTGGGACTGGCGGTGGCGGTGCCCGCGGCCTCGTTCGCGATGGCGTCGAAGTCGACGTCACCTGTGTTCTCCAGCATGGTGATGTGGTCGAGGACGGTCTGGTTGGCGTCGGTGGCGAGCTCGCGCACGAGGGTGTTGCGGGTGGTGTGGCGGACCTGGGCGATCAGCGCGAAGACCTTGCCGTGGGAGTCGCGCAGCAGGTTGGCGAACTTGTTCTCGTAGTCCTTGCCGCTCGCCGCGGTCAGCTCGTTGAGCCAGCCCTGCTGCTGCGGGTTGGGCTGGTTCGGCAGCTCGACGCCGAGCCGGCCCGCGACCGAGCGGACACGCTTGTCGAGGTCGGTGTGCCCGACGACGAGGTGGTCGCCCGCCATCCTGATCGCCCGCGTCGGAGCCCGCTCCATGGCCTGCTGGCCGGCCGGTATCTCCCACAGCCCGGCGAGCCGCACCTTGACCAGGAAGTCCCGGTCGGTGGCCGACAGGGGACCCCATTGGGTGGCCACGCTGCCCGCGTTCAGATTGGCCGCCCCGGTGCCCGAGCGGTCGGCGTACGACCAGATCGGAAAGGCGAGCGCGCCCAGGGTGGCGACCAGGGCGGCGAAGATGAGCGCGGTCCCGTTGATGCGTCGCAAGCAATCCTCCCGATACCGGCGTCAACTCGCCGCGGGGGCGAGCTACTTGTTGGTACGGGAGGGTACGGACGTGGCAGGCGTGGCGTTCAGGTTTTCGCGCCCCCTTTTTTCAGACCTGTCCCCAGAGGGCGTCGGCGAGCGCGGCCCCCGCGAAGGCGGCGCCGAGGCCGACGGCGACACTCGCGACCACGTTGGCCACCGCGAAGAGCCGCGCCCCGTCCTCCCCGAGCCGGAGCGTCTCGTACGAGAACGTCGAGTACGTCGTCAGAGCCCCGCACAGGCCCGTGCCGATGAGCAGCTGCACCTGCGACGAGGCGGCACCCGCGGCGACGGCACCGGTCAGCAGGCCGAGCACGAGGCTGCCGCAGGCGTTCACCGTGAACGTGCCCCACGGGAACACGCTGTCGTGGCGGGTCTGCACGGCCCGGTCGGTGAGATAGCGCAGGGGTGCGCCGACCATCGCCCCGGCGATCACGAGGAGCCAGTTCACGCCCGCGTTCCGCCGTTCTCCCGGCCCACGTACCGGATGACCTCACAGTCGTCGAGGACGACCAGGCCCTGTGACACCAGCTCGTCCAGCTCCGGCAGGAACGCCCTGACCCGTTCCTCGGTGTCGACGATCACGACGGCCACGGGCAGGTCCTCACTGAGCGAGAGCAGCCGCGAGGTGTGGATCAAGGACGACGCCCCGTAGCCCTCGATGCCGCGGAAGACGCTCGCCCCCGCGAGGCCCGCCTTGTGCGCCCGGTGCACGATCTCGCTGTACAGGGGCTTGCGGTGCCAGGTGTGGTTCTCCCCGACGAAGACCGTCAGTCGCAGGGCACGGCCGGTCAGTCGCGTCATCGCTTCCTCCACACCAGTACGCGGCGCGTCAGCGCCACCCCGAGCCCGACCGCGGCGAGCGCCGCCAGGAGCGTCACCGCGAGATACGCCAGGCCCGTACGGACCCGTCCCGCGTCCACCAGCCGCTGGATGTCCACCGCGTACGTGGAGAACGTGGTGAAGCCGCCCAGGACGCCGGTGCCGAAGAACGGCCGCACCAGGCGGTGCGCCGCCCACACATCGGTGATGATCACCATGAACACGCCGATCACGAAACAGCCGAGCGCGTTCACCCACATCGTCGTCCACGGGAAGGCGCCGGGCGAGGTGGGCCACAGGAGCGCGGCGCCGTAGCGGGCGCAGGCGCCGAGGGCGCCGCCGAGGGAGACGACCGCCACGACCGGGCCCTGCGCCCGCAGGGCCGCACGCCGCCGGATCGGCACGCGCAGGTCGAGGTCCGGATCACTGGGTTCGTCCGCCGCCGGGGACTGCCCGCCTGTCATCCGTGCCCGTCTCCTCCTCGGCCCCGTGCCGCGCCACCAGTGAAGATCACCGTCTGCGGTCAGCTTATAGCCGGTCCGGACTCGCCGTTAATGTCCCGTTGTCCCCGGCGCAAGCTGGCCATGGTGTCCTGCCGGAACACCGGCTTACGGGTCCCAGGGAGGAGTCACCCATGACACAGGTCGAGCTGCGCAGCGTCGACGAGCTGATGGATCTTCTGCACGCCTGCCGCGGAGCGTGGGACACCCCCGACCGCAGCGGCGACCCCGTCGATCTGCACGACCACGCGCTGCAGACCGCCGCGCTGCTGCGCCGCGGCCACCCCAGCGACAAGGAGCTCCAGCTCGCGGGGCTCGTCCACGACATAGGCCACCTGCTGCGCCCGGGCGACGACGCGGGCCACGCGGACACGGCGGCGGCCGCCGTGCGGGGGCTGCTCGGGGAGCGGGTCGCCCGTCTTGTGCAGCTGCATGTCCCGGCCAAGCGCTACCTGGCGACATCGGATCCGGCGCGCGGCCTTTCGCCGCAGAGCGCGCTGACGCTGGAGACGCAGGGCGGGCCGATGACGCCCGAGGAGGCCGCGGCGTTCGCCCATGACCCGCTGGCCGACGACGCGGTGACGCTGCGTCAGGCGGACGACGCGGGCAAGGTCGTGGGCCTCGACGCGGGGGTCATGGAGGACTGGCGGCCCGTGGTGGAGCTGGTCGCGCAGGGGTTCCACTCCACCAACTTCACACCATCCCTACGTGGTTGACGTGTCGGACTGACGCCCCGTCATGAGACCGTACGCCCCATGACTTCGGAGCTCTCGCTGGAAGGCAGGGTGGCCGTCGTGACAGGGGGGTCACGGGGCATCGGCCGGGCCGTCGCCGTGGCGCTCGCGGCGGCCGGGGCGCGGGTGTGTGTGACGGCGCGCGATCCTGACGGGGTGCGTGAGACGGTCGCCGCGCTGACGAAGAGCGGCGCCGAGGCCATGGGACTGGCGGGGTCCGTCGCCGACCCCGCGCATCTGTGGGAGCTGACGGAGCGGGCCCTCGACGCGTTCGGCCGGCTCGACATCCTGGTGAACAACGCCGCGACCAATGAACCGTACGGACCGCTGATGGATGCGGATCCGGAGGTCTGGCGCGAGGCGTTCACCGTCAACGTGGAAGCGCCGCTGCGGCTGGTGCAGTGCGCCTGGCGGGCCTGGATGTCGGAGCACGGCGGGGCCGTGGTGAACATCTGCACCGAGGGCGCCGGACACGTCGGCCCGCGCGTCGGCGCCTACGGGACGAGCAAGGCGGCGCTGCTGCACCTGACGCAGCAACTCGCGGGCGAACTGGCTCCGTCGGTGCGGGTCAACTCCGTCTCGCCCGGGCTCGTGCGCACGGAGATGGCGCGCTTCGTGTGGGAGCACGCCGAGCAGTCCGTGTCGGCGGGGCTGCCGCTGGGCCGGATCGGGGAGCCGCAGGACGTGGCCCGGGCGGTGCGCTGGCTGGTGTCGGACGAGGCGGCCTGGGTGACGGGCGCCGACCTCCTGGTGGACGGCGGAACCCGGGTCCGGGCCGCGTCTCCGGACCTGACCGACTCCGTCCACCAGCAGCTCCGTCACCGGCTGCCGGGCACGCCCTAGGGCATTACCACTTGCCGGGCGCGTAGTCCTTCATGAAGACGCCGTACAGGTCCTCGCCGGCCTCGCCCCGGACGACCGGGTCGTAGACGCGGGCCGCGCCGTCGATCAGGTCGAGGGGGGCGTGGAAGCCCTCGTCGGCGAGGCGCAGCTTGTCGTAGTGCGGGCGCTCGTCGGTGATCCAGCCCGTGTCGACCGAGGTCATGAGGATGCCGTCGGTCTGGAACATCTCCTGGGCGCTGGTCCGCGTCACCATGTTCATGGCGGCCTTCGCGGCGTTCGTGTTCGGGTGCCCCGCGCCCTTGTAGCCGCGGCCGAAGACGCCCTCCATCGCCGAGACGTTCACGACGTACGCGCGTCCGCTGGACGCCTTCTTCGCGGCGTCGGCCATCGCCGGGCGCAGCGCGCTGATCAGGATGAACGGCGCCGTGTAGTTGCAGAGCTGGGTCTCGAGGAGCTCCACCGGGGAGATCTGCTCGATCGTCTGCACCCACGTGTTGCTGTCGACGACGTCGGGGACGAGGCCGCCCGCGTCGATGGCGCTGCCGTCGCGGTGCCGGGCGACGCTGGCGTTGCCGGCGACCAGGGCGAGATCGGCGACCTTCTGGGCGTCGAGGCCGGAGATACCGACGGGCAGCGCGGTCAGGCCGTCGACCGCGCCGGAGTTGAACGCGCCGATGACGTGGTGGGCGGGGAGCTCACCGGCCGGCAGCGGGGCGCTCTCGCCCTCGACGAGGGCGGCGTACGCGGAGGGCAGCCGGCGTACGGTCTGCGTCGCGTTGTTGATGAGGATGTCCAGCGGACCCTGCTCGCCGATCTGCTCGGCGAGCGCCACGGCCTGGGCCGGGTCCCGCAGGTCGATGCCGACGACCTCCAGACGGTCCATCCAGTCCGCCGAGTCGTCCATCGCCTTGAAGCGGCGGATGGCGTCCTTGGGGAAGCGCGTGGTGATCGTCGTGTGCGCGCCGTCACGCAGCAGGCGCAGCGCGATGTACATACCGATCTTGGCGCGGCCGCCGGTGAGCAGGGCGCGCTTGCCGGAGAGGTCGGCGCGGATGTCGCGCTTGGCGCGGTTCACGGCGGCGCACTCGGGACAGAGCTGGTGGTAGAAGTAGTCGACTTCCACGTACCGGGCCTTGCAGGTGTAGCAGGAGCGGGGACGCTGGAGTATCCCCGCGAGCTTGCCCTCCTCGACCTGCGAGGACGGCAGAAGGCCCTCGGTCTCGTCGTCGATGCGCTCGGCGGAGCCGGTCGCGGTCGCCTCGGTGACGGCCTTGTCGTGGGCGGTCTTCGCGGCGCGGCGCTCCTGGCGGCGGCGCTGCTTCACGGTCCGGTAGATGCCGGCCGTGGCGCGCCTGACCTGGATCGCGTCGGGGTGGTCCACGTCCAGCTCGTCGAGTTCGTCGAGCACGCTCAGGCAGACGGCCAGCCGCTCGGGGTCGATCCCGGGGCCGAACGACTCCTGCGGCACCACCATGGCGTCGGTGGCGCCCGTCGGGCTGTCCTCTGTCATCGTCATCGCCGCTGCGTTCCTCGCGTCACTCGGACCGCGGCGTGCTGTGAGTGACCGCGGATACTCCCAAAAGGCGGAACCTTACAACCTGCTGTCGACATTCCGCCAAGTGGGCAGTTTATCCCGCTCCCGGGCCTTCCCGGGAACGCCGGTCCTTGACCTTGGTCCGGTACGGCCGTAGGGCGCGGCCCGCCCCCTCCCCCGTCAGGACGGACCGCCCCCCGTCAGACCGTCCCGCGCACCGTCTCGCACACGCGCACCAGCGCCGCCAGTTCCTCGCGGATACCGGCCGCTAGTACGTCCAGGTCGGGGACCGCGGCCGCGTCGGCGACCAGGCCGTAGTGGACACGCCCCCGGTACGTGGACACCGCGACCGCGAGGGACTGCCCCCGGGCCAGTGGCGCGAGGGGGTAGACCTCGGTGAGCGGGCAGCCGCCGAGCCGCAGTCCGAGGCTCGGCAGCGGCACGCTCGTGACGAGGATGTCGAACAGGAGCCGGGCCGCCTGGGCGACGACGGGCCCGCCGATCACGTGACCGAGCGGCGGCACATGGTCGGCGAGCAGGGCCACGGCGCCGGCGCCGCGCTGCGGGCCCGCGTCCTTGTTGTGGTCCATGGCCGTACGGACCGCGCGCAGCCGGGCGAGCGGGTTCCGCTCGTCGACCGGCAGCTTCACGAGGTAACCGGAGAGCCGGTTGCCCTGGGGGTGCGCCGTGCGGGGACGGCGCCGCGAGACGGGGATCAGGGCCCGCGGGCGTACCCCTTCGCTGCCGTTGCCGCGCTCGTCGAGCCAGCGGCGCAGGGCCCCGGCGACGACGGCGATGAGGACGTCGTTGACGGTGCCGCCGACCGTCTTGCGGACCCGGTGCACATCGTCGAGTTCGAGGACGACGCCCTCGGTGCTGCGGGTGCCCGTGGCGTTCGAGGAGAAGGCGGGCGAGGTGTGCACGTCCCAGGTGGCGCGGACGACGGAGGTGCCGATGTCGAGCGCCGTGACGGCGCTGGAGGCGCCCTCCCGCAGGAGGCCGGGCAGCTTGCGCGGGTCGAGGTCGCCGAGCCGCAGGTCGCGCATGCCGGGGAACGGCAGCCGGAACCCGCGGGGCGCCGCGACGGCGGGCGCGGTCCGCGAGGCGGGCAGGTCCATCGGGTCCATCACCCCGGCCGCGAGCGTCAGCGCCCGCAGCCCGTCGGCCAGCGCGTGGTGGAACTTGAACAGGACGGCGAACGAGGTGCCGTCCGCGCCCGGCAGGACATGCGCCTCCCATGGGGGCCTCGCCCGGTCGAGCGGCCGCTCCATCAGGGCGCCGGCCGCAGCGTGGAAGTCCGCGGTGGGCTCGCCGAGCCGTACGTGGTCGAGCGGGTCGAAGTCGGATACGGGCACGCGTGCCGCGCCGCCGACGGGGATCCGTACTCCCTGGATGCGCATGCGCAGGCCGGGGACCGCGGGGGCGCGGGCGGCGAGCAGTTCCATCGCGTGCTGGACGTCGCCAGGCGCGTCCGCGGCGAACACCCCCAACGCGCCCAGGTGCATCGGGTGTTCGGCGGACTCGATGTTCCAGAAGGCCAGGTCGAGTGGCGCGAGGAGGTCCGGGCTCGGCGCGGGCCGAGAGTACTGGGACTGCTGAGAGTTCACTGAGGCCGCTCCCGTCGACGTCGGGGGAAAGCAGTCAACCGCTCTCCAGTGATTACGGTCAAGTACGATCAAGCTACGCACAGTAAACAACAGATTAAGACCCGCCCCTTCGAGGAAGGGGCGGGTCTCGTGGTGCTGGTGGGGCGTGTGGGCCGTTACTTCAGCGCCGGCGGCGCCGCGTCGGCGGAGGTGCCCCAGGTGGAGGGCTTGTCACCGACCGTGAAGGACAGCTCCCGCAGCCCTCGGATGTCGTCCGTCGTCAGATACGTCTTCCCCAAAGCGGTCCCGTCGGTCTGCGCCGACTGGATGTATCGCGCCGAGTCCGAGGTCCCCGGAGCCTTCACCGTGAGGCGGCCCTTCGGGTAGTAGCGGCGGTCGAGGGTCAGGTCCACCCGCTCGAAGACCGGGGTCGACAGGCCCCAGGTGTCCGTGCCCGGCTGGACCGGGAAGACACCGATCGACGACAGGACGTTCCAGGCGGACATCGTCCCGAGGTCGTCATTTCCGGTCATGCCGGTCGGGGTGTCCGTGAAGAGCGTGAGCGCCGCGTGCACGACGTCGGTCGTCTTCCAGGGCTGACCGGTCGAGAGGTACGTGTAGGGAGCGATCAGGTCGGGCTCGTTCTGCGGGTTGTACTTGTCCGCGTTGTAGTAGGCGTACGGACCGTTCACCCACACCTCGCGGGCGGTCTTCGCGGGGTCCTGCACCAGCTTGTCGTACGCGAAGAACGAGTCGAGGCGGTCGTTGGCCGGCTTGGTGCCGCCGATCAGGCCGACCATCCCCGGCAGGTCCTGCGGGACGAGCCACTGGTACTGCCAGGACGTGCCCTCGTGGAAGCCCTCGCTCTGGGCGGGGTCGGCCGGGCCGGTGAAGGCGCCCGCCGCGTCCCGCGCCCGGAAGAAGCCGGTCGAACTGTCGAAGATCTTCCGGTAGTTCTGCGCCCGCTGCGTGTACCGCGCCGCGTCGTCCTTGTGGCCCAGGTCCTTCGCCATCTGCCCGAGCATCGCGTCGGACAGCGCGTACTCCAGGGTGGCGGAGGCGCCGTGGTCGTAGTCGGAGTCGCCCGGCTTCACATGCGCGCGGTCCTTGATGTACGGCGCGAAACCGTCCGCGATGTACTCCTTGTTGGCCTCACGGCCCACCGGCGCGGAGTCGGCGGGCGGGACCCCGTCGGCGTTCTTCTTCAGCGCGCGGTACGCCTGCTCCTCGTAGCCCTTGAGCAGACCCTGCTGGTACGCGTTGGTGAGGAACGGGGTGACCGGGTCGCCGGTCATGATGTTCGTCTCGACCGTGCCGTAGCCCCACTTGGGCAGCCAGCCGCTCTCCTCGTCGATCTTGATGACGGAGATCGCCATGTCGCGGGACTCGCGCGGCGCGAGCAGCGACAGGAGCTGTGCCTGCGTGCGGTAGGTGTCCCAGAGGGACCAGTTCTGGTAGTACGTGTAGCCCTTGGCGCGGTGGATCTTCTGGTCCCAGCCGGTGTAGCGGCCGTCGACGTCGCTTCCGATGTTCGGCGCGAGGAACGAGCGGTACAGGGACGAGTAGAAGGTGCGGCGGAGCGTGTCGCTGCCGCCCTGCGCCTTGACGTCGTCGAGCCGGTCCTCCCACGCGGCCTGCGCCGCGTGCTCGACACTGTCGTAGGAACGGCCGCCCTCGGAGCGGAGGTTGAGCGCCGCGCCCTTCGCGTCGACGTACGAGATCGCCGTGGTCGCCTCGACGCTGCGGTCCTTGGAGGTGTCGAAGCGCACGAACGCGCCGCTGCGCTCACCGCCGGCCGTCGACTCCTTCGAGCCCTCGGTGACCGCGTCGCCCTTCCATGTGCCCGACGTGGTGAACGGCCGGTCGAAGCGGGTGATCGTGTACACCGTGTACGGCTTCGTGTCCTGGCAGAAGCCACTGCCGGTGATGGCCGTGCGGACGGTGCGGTTGTCGAGGATCTCGACCTTGGTGTTCAGGGTCTTGTGCAGCGACTGGCCGGCGTTGATGAGGACGTTGGCCTTGTCGGTGGCGGGGAACGTGTACCGCTGCACGCCCGTCCGCTTCGTCGCGGTCAGCTCGGCCTCGATGCCCGTCTTCAGGCCGACCTTGTACGAGCCGGGGCTCGCCTTCTCGTCGTCGTGGCTGAACTCCGCCGCGTACTTGGCGTAGTCCGTCGACGTGATGTCGCCGGTCGTGGGCAGCACGGGCAGATCGCCGCCGAGGCCGCAGCCGACGCCGGACAGATGCACGGTGGAGAACCCGCGGATGTGGTTCTCGGAGTAGTCGTAACCCGTGTTGTGCCCCGTGTCGGGCGAGAACTGCACCATGCCGAAGGGCACGGCGGCGCCCGGGTAGGTGTTTCCCTCGTTCTCGGTGCCGATGAACGGGTTGACCAGATCGGTGAGCCGGCCCTCGTCGGACACGGCCGCCTGGGCCGACGGCACGGCGAGCGCACCACCCAGGAGCGCGGCCGCCGCCACCGCCGTCCCCGCTCCGCGCAGCCGTTGGGTCCATCTCATGGCGAGACCGCCTCCTCGAGTACTAGACAACGTTGTCAAAACGCAGCGGTCATTCTTCTGGCGCGTGCGTGTACCCGTCAAGAGACTCGACGGCGGGAGCCTGCGAACGAGACACGGAACAGGGCACCCGCCGACGAGGGGTTAGAAACGGTCAGACCACGACCTTTCGGCCCTTCCCCAGGGCGATCACCCCGCCCTTCGACACCGTGTACAGCTCGGCGTCCCGCTCCGGGTTGACGCCGATGGTGGCCCCCGGCGGCACGTCCACGTTCTTGTCGAGCACGGCTCCGCGCACCACGGCACCCCTGCCGATCCGTACGTTGTCGTGCAGGACCGAACCCTGGACGACGGCGCCCTCCTCGACCGTGACACCCGGGGACAGGACGGAGCGGGTGACCTGGCCGCGGATGACGCAGCCCGGGCTGACGATCGACTGGCCCGCGATGCCGCCCGCGCAGAACTTGGCGGGCGGCAGCTGCCCGGGGTGCGTGTAGATGGGCCAGCGCCGGTTGTCGAGGTTGAAGGCGGGCTTGTCCGAGAGCAGGTCGAGGTGGGCCTCGTAGTACGCGTCGAGGGTGCCGACGTCACGCCAGTAGCCGTGCTCGTGGGGCGTCTCGCCGGGGACGTGGTTGCCGTCGAAGTCGTAGAGCTGGGCGACACCGCGTTCGGTGAGCATCGGCAGGATCGAACCACCCATGTCATGCACCGAGTCGGGCGTCTCGGAGTCCTGCTGCAACGCGTCGATGAGGGTCTTCGTGGTGAAGACGTAGTTGCCCATGGAGGCGAACACCTGGTGCGGGGAGCCGGGGATGCCGGGAGGGTCGGCCGGCTTCTCCAGGAAGCGGTCCACGCGCGTGCCGTCACCGGCCGGCGTGATGATCCCGAACGCCGAGGCGTCCGCGCGGGGTACGCGGATACCCGCGACCGTGACGCCCGCGCCGCTGTCGATGTGCTGCTGGAGCATCTGGCGCGGGTCCATGCGGTAGACGTGGTCGGCGCCGAACACCGCTATGTAGTCGGGCTGTTCGTCGTGGACCAGGTTCAGGGACTGGAGAATGGCGTCCGCGCTGCCGAGGTACCAGCGCGGGCCGAGGCGCTGCTGGGCCGGGACGGGCGTGACGTAGTTGCCGAGCAGGCTCGACATGCGCCAGGTCGTCGTGACGTGCCGGTCGAGCGAGTGCGACTTGTACTGGGTCAGGACGCAGATGCGCAGGATGTCGGCGTTGACGAGGTTGGACAGGACGAAGTCGACGAGGCGGTACGTACCGCCGAAGGTGACCGCCGGTTTCGCCCGGTCGGCGGTGAGTGGCAGCAGGCGCTTGCCCTCCCCGCCCGCCAGTACGATCCCGAGCACCGAAGGTCCACCGCGCATCCCAGCCCCCAGCTTCACCTTGAGGATCCCTATCGCTTCGAGGAACTGCTCCGTCTTGCCCGCCTGTTACGCCTTCCTGACCGGCTGCGTCGTGTTGAGGATCTCGTCGTACACGTCGGCCGTGCGCCGGGCCACGGTGTCCCAGCCGAACTCGCGCTCTACGCGCTCCCGCCCGGCGGCGCCCATGCGTGCCGCCTCACCGGGGTCACCCACCAGCCGGTTCAGGGCCTGCGCGAGCCCGCTCTCGAACGCCTGCGGGTCACGCTCCTCGTAGGGCACGAGGAGGCCGGTCGTCCCGTCGGCGACGACCTCCGGGATGCCGCCGACGGCTGAGGCCACGACGGCGGTGCCGCACGCCATCGCCTCCAGGTTCACGATGCCGAGGGGTTCGTACACCGACGGACAGACGAACGCCCGGGCGTGGGTGAGGAGTTGGACCACATCTGCACGGGGCAGCATCTGCGGGATCCATTGGACGCCGTCCCGCAGCGCACGCAACTCGTCCACGAGGGTGCGGAATTCACGCCCGACGGCCGGAGTGTCGGGCGCTCCCGCGCACAGGATCAGCTGCGCCGACGGGTCCAGTTCCTTCGCCGCCCGCAGGAGATGAGGCACACCCTTCTGCCGTGTGATGCGTCCGACGAAGACGACGTACGGGCGCTCCAGGTCGATACCGATGCGGGCGAGGACGTCCGTGGCGGGGTCGGGGCGGTAGAGGGAGGAGTCGATGCCGTTGTGGACGACGCGGACCTTCGCCGGGTCGATCGCCGGATAGCAGGCCAGGATGTCGTCGCGCATGGCTCCCGAAACGGCGATGACCGCGTCGGCCGCCTCGACGGCGGTGCGCTCGGCCCAGCCCGACAGGGCGTATCCGCCGCCGAGTTGCTCGGCCTTCCAGGGGCGCAGGGGTTCGAGCGAGTGCGCGGTCACGATGTGCGGGATGCCGTGGAGCAACTTGCCTATGTGACCCGCCAGATTGGCGTACCAGGTGTGGGAGTGGACGAGTTCGCGGCCTTCGAGCGCGGCCGCGATGGACAGGTCCACGGAGAAGGTGCGCAGTGCGTCGTTCGCCCCGTCGAGCGCCTGCCACGCGCGGTGGCGCCGCAGCCCCTCGGCACCGCCCTCGCCCCACGTGTGGACGTCGAGGTCGACGAGGGGGCGTAACTCCCTTGCGAGGAACTCGACATGGACGCCCGCGCCGCCATAGACGTCCGGCGGGTACTCCCGGGTCAGTAGCCCCACTCTCATCGGATACCTCCGTGGATACTCTGCCCTTCAGGACGGACGAGGAATCGGATTTCTGCGGGGCAAGCAACGGCCAACGGGGTGGGCTTCGCCGCAAAGGTGGACCGCAGTGCTTTGACCCGCGGGTTTGAACCTCACGTGCGGCGACGCTAGTTTGCGAGTGTGACCACGAGCCATGTGAAGCGGGCGTTCAAGTACCGCTTCTATCCGACGGATGCGCAGGCAGCGGAGCTGTCGCGCACGTTCGGATGTGTGCGCAAGGTCTACAACATGGCGCTGGCCGCCCGGACCGAAGCGTGGGCGCGGCAGGAGCGGATCAACTACAACCAGACTTCCGCGATGCTGACGGCGTGGAAGAAAACCGAGGAACTGGCGTATCTGAACGAGGTGTCGTCGGTCCCGCTCCAGCAGGCCCTGCGGCACCTGCAAGGAGCGTTCACGCACTTCTTCGGCAAGCGGGCCAAATATCCGCGCTTCAAGAGCCGGAAGAAGTCGCGGAAGGCCGCCGAGTACACCACCTCGGCGTTCCGTTTCCGGGACGGTGAGTTGAGACTCGCGAAGATGAGCGAATCCCTGCGCATCGTGTGGTCGAGACCGCTGCCGGAGGGCATGAGCCCTTCCACGGTGACGGTGTCGCAGGACGCGGCGGGACGCTGGTTCGTCTCCCTGCTGTGTGACGACCCCGGCATCAAGCACCTGCCCACCACTGATGCCGCGGTCGGCATCGATGCCGGTCTCGACCACCTCCTGACCCTCTCGACGGGCGAGAAGATCGCCAACCCGAGGCACGAGCGCCGCGACCGGGTCGCCCTAGCGAAGGCTCAGCGCAGGCTGGCGAAGAAGGCCAAAGGCTCGGCGAACCGGGCCAAAGCCCGGCGCAAAGTCGGCAAGGTTCATGCCCGGATCGCGGACCGCCGCCGCGATGCCCTGCACAAGATCACCACTCGTCTCGTGCGCGAAAACCAAACGCTCGTGATCGAGGACCTGACCGTGCGTAACATGGTCAAGAACCCGAAACTGGCCCGCGCCATCAGCGATGCCGCGTGGTCTCGGTTCCGGAGCATGCTGGAGTACAAAGCCGCCTGGTACGGGCGTGAGGTCATCGCCGTCGACCGGTGGTTCCCCTCCTCGAAACTGTGCTCCTCCTGCGGCATCTTGGCTGACAAGATGCCGCTCAGCGTCCGCACGTGGACGTGTGAGTGCGGCACGACCCATGACCGGGACGTGAACGCGGCGAAGAACCTTCTGGCCGCCGGGCGGGCGGTTGCAGCCTGCGGAGCTGGTGTAAGACCTCAACGGAGTTCTCCGGGCGGGCAGTCGGCGATGAAACAGGAAACCTCACGGCGCGAGCCGTAAGAACCCCTCCCTTCAGGGGGGAAGCGTCAAGGTCACTCAGAAGCGGCCGGTGGGGAAGAGTGCTGCGGCGGCCGCTCGAAGCAGCAGTCCCCGCAGAGACCGCCGCCGGGGGCACGGTAGATGAGGCAGCAGCTCGTGCGGCGGAAAGCGGTGCCGCTACGGGTGCCGGTCGCGGCGAGGCGGGGGTCCGCGAAGAGTTCCGTGGTCAGGAGGCGGGCGCGGGCGGCGACGTCGGGGCGCCCGGCGCGGCGAGCCCAGTGGCTGATCTCGCGGGCGGCGCCGGCGAGCGCGGACCCGGCGTTGCCGCGCAGCAGCGGGGCCGAGACGCGGTAGCGGGCGCGCAGGGCGGCCGACAGCGGTTCCAGGTGGCGGTCCAGCACGAGCTGCGCGAGGTGCGCGCTGTCGGCGGGGAGCTGCCCCGTACCGGCGAGGGACAGGTCGTCGGGCGCACTGGCGTCGGGGTTCCAGTGCAGCAGCGCGGGGTCGAGGTCCGGGACGCGCCCGAAGAGGGCCGCGCTGCCGAGCGCCACCGACCACAGGCGCGCGGCGAGGCCGAGTTGGGCGACGGACACGGCGACGCGTGGTTCGGGCACGGAGAGTGCCCGCGCGACCTTCTCGACGCGGTGCGCGAGGGGGTCGCGGACCGGTGCGCCGTTCTGATAGACGCACCCCAGCGTCGGTAGATCACTCTCCGCCTCCTTCGTGTCGCACAGAGCGAAGAATCCGCCGAGGGAACCGAGTTCGCGCAGGTCGATGTGGGCTGTCACGGCCTCAGTACAGCAAGTAGGGGTCCGCAGGTCACGGGTGGGGTGCACCCCGTGTCCCCCATCGGGTGGAGGCCCCGGGGCGGGTCGTACTCCATCGGCAGTAGGACCCAATGCGTGCTCAGGTACGACGACGTGAGCGCCGGAAAGAGAGATCGTAGAGGTATGGAAACCGACCGTTCGCCGCACCGCGGGATGCGCCGCCGCACAGTGAGGAGCGGCCGATGAGTGCACTCACGCTGGCTGTGCTGCTCTCCCTCGTCTCCGCGGTGGCGTACGCGGGCGGCGCGATCCTCCAGGAACGTGTCGCGGTGTCCACGCCCGAGCACGCCTACGCGCCGCTGCGCCGCCCTGTGTGGTGGTGCGCGGTCGTGCTCAACGGTCTGGGAGCGCTCCTTCACGTGGCGGCCCTGGCGTACGGGCCGCTCAGCCTCGTACAGCCCCTCGGCGCGCTGACGATCGTGTTCGCGCTGCCGATGGCGGCGCTCTTCGTGCACCGCAAGGCCGGGGCCACCGCCTGGCGTGGCGCGATCATGGCCGCGGTGGGTCTCGCCGGTCTGCTCTCCCTCACGGGGTCGGCGTCCGAGCAGTCCCTCGAAGGCACGGAGCGGCTGATGGTCGCCCTCGTGACGGCCGGCACGGTCCTCGCCCTGATGACTCTCGCGCACGCGGCGCACCGCCACCCCGTGGTGCGCAGCGTCCTGCTCGCGGGCGCGGCGGGTGTCGCGTTCGGCATCGCGTCCGTCTTCACGAAATCCGTGGCGGTGGAGTGGACGGAGGACGGGGCGTTCGCCCAGTTCTCGAGCTTCCTGGTGATAGCGGCGCTCGCCACGTCCGGCATGCTCCTGTCCCAGGCGTCGTACCGCGGCGCGGGCCTCGCGGCTCCGCTCGCCACGGTGACCGTCGTGAACCCGGTGGTCGCGGCGGCGGTCGGTCTCACGCTCTTCGGCGAAACGTTCCGATACGGCACGACAGGCACCGCCCTCGCCCTCGCGTGCGGTGTCGTCGCCGCGGGCGGCCTGATCCTGCTGACGACGGAGCGGATCAGCGGGGCGCGCAGGGCCGACCCGGAGTCGGTCGTCGCGGCGATGCCCGCCCAGGCCACGACCGAGACACCGCGCGCGATCACCGACGGCGAGCCGCTGGTGCGGCGCGTCGAGGCGCCCGCGCGCGATGCCGACGCGCAGGGCCGCACCATCGGCGAGGGCCGCCGCTACGACGAGTGGTACTGCCCCCGCGACGAGCGCATCAAATCCTGACGCCGTGCGCCCGCAGATACGCCAGCGGGTCGACGTCCGAACCGAAGCCGGGCCCCGTCCGCACCTCGAAGTGCAGATGCGGGCCCGTGCTGTTGCCCGTGGAACCCGAGCGCGCGATGCGCTGACCGGCCATGACCCGCTGTCCCGCCTTCACGCTGAGCGCCGAGAGATGGCCGTACTGGCTGTACTTTCCGTCGGCGTGCCGGATCACGACCTCGTACCCGTACGAGCCGCCCCAGCCCGCGGAGACGACCTGGCCGGAGGCGATGGCCTTGACGGTCGTACCGGTGGACACGGCGAAGTCGACGCCCGTGTGGTAGCCCTTCGACCAGGAGGAACCGGCCGCGTGGTACGGGGTGCCGAGGCTCGCGGTGACGGGGGCGGTGACGTCGTGCGACGGGGCGGGCTTCTCGGTCCGGGGCCGGGTGGCGGTGGCCGTGCCGGTCTTCTTCGCGGGGGCGGTGTCCCGTTTCTGGTCGCTCTTCCTGTCGGTCTTCTCGTCCTTCTCGGTGGGCCTTTCGGCGTGCCGTTCGCGCTTCTGCGGGGCGGCCGGGTCGCGCGGCTTCGCCGACGGGTGCAGGACGAGGCGCTGGCCCGGCAGGATGAGGTCGGGGTCCGAGCCGATGGTGCGGCGGTTGCTCTCGTACAACTTCCGCCATCCGCCCGGCACTTCGCGGGCGTCGGCGATGCCGGAGAGAGTGTCGCCGCCGACCACCGTGTACATGTGGGCCGTGCCCGCCGTCGACTGGGGCGTGACCTCGGGCTTGACGTCCTTCACCGTCCGCCGGGGCTTCTGCCGGACGGTTTCGGTGTGCGGTCCCACGGTGTCGCCGCCTCGGGTGAGGCCCGCGCGGGCCGAGCAGACCGGCCAGGCGCCGGGCCCCTGCCCGTCGAGGACCTTCTCGGCGACGGCAATTTGCTGGCCCCGGGTGGCGCGGTCGGCACGCGCGGCGTAGGCGGTGCCGCCGTAGGCCTCCCAGGTGGACTGCGTGAACTGGAGCCCGCCGAAGTAGCCGTTGCCGGAGTTGATGCTCCAGTTGCCGCTCGACTCGCAGGCCGCGACCTTGTTCCAGGTGTCCGCGTCGGCCGCGTGCGCCACGCCCGCGCCGATGAGAGGGATCGCCATACCCGCGCTGCCCGCGGTGACGGTGAGCGACGCCCGGTTGATCCGGTTCGGCTGATACCGGCGATGCCGACCGCGTACGGCCATGGAAGCCCCCTCAGACACACGTCAGAAGCGGCAAGTTAGCCGCTCCGACACACTCGTGACAAGACCCGCACAGAGGTGACACGAGGAGTCAAGAGGGGCCAAGGGTGGCCAAGGGGGCTTTCTCCAGGCGCAGTTAGCGCATCAGTCGCGCAACCGCGCGGGCAGCCAGTCGAGTTGGGCGGCCTGATGGAAGGGACCGCCGCCCTCGTGGTCGTTGAAGGTGTACACCTTGATCGCCTTGTCCTGCCCGGCATAGGAGTTGAACGCCGCGAAGACCGTGGAGGGCGGGCAGGTCTGGTCCTCCAGCGCCACCGAGAACAGGGCCGGCGCGGTGCCGCGCGCCGCGAAGTGCACGCCGTCGAAGTACGACAGCGTGCGGAAGACCTGCTCGTCGGCGCCGATGTGCGCCTTCAGATACAGGGCGATCTCGCGGTACGGATGGCGTTCGGTGAGGGTGGCCGCGCGGGGGAACTGGCACAGGAACGGCACGTCGGGCGCGATGGCGACGAGGTCGGGCACGAGGCCGCCGACCGCGATCGTGATGCCGCCGCCCTGGCTGCCTCCGAGCGCGGCGACGCGCGACGCGTCGACGAGGGGGTGCGAACGTGCCGCCTCGACCGCGCGGACGGCGTCGGTGAAGACGCGCCGGTAGAAGTACTCGTGCGGGTCCTCGATGCCGCGCGTCATGAAGCCGGTGTGCGAGGGTCCGCTGCCGACCGGGTCGGGGGTGTCGCCCACCCTGCCGCCGGAGCCCTGGCCTCGCGTGTCCATGACGAAGTGCGCGAAGCCGGCAGCGGCCCACATCAGGTTCGTGTGGGGCAGGCCGCGCCCGCCTCCGTAGCCGATGTACTCGACGACGGCGGGCAGCGGCCCGGTCGTCCCCGCCGGCAGGACGAGCCAGCCCTTGACCGGATGCCCGCCGAACCCGGCGTACGTAACATCGAATACGTCGACCGCGGACAGCGGCACGTCGACCGGGACGAAGCGTGCGTCGAGGTCGTGCTCGCGCGCCTCGGCCAGGGTCTTCTCCCAGAACGCGTCGAAGTCCTCGGGCTGCGTCAACGTCGGCCGGTAGGACCGCAGTTCATCGAGCGGCAGGTCGAAATGAGGCACGGGCAGCTCCTTCTCCGTACAGATATCCGTAAAGACTTGCGCGGCGAGTCCTGAGGGCTCAACCAGGGCGTCGCAGCGTCACGGTACGCCTCACCGCGCTACAAATGAACAAGAACGATCACCTCCCTACTTCAGGAGCGACAGGCATGAGCAAGTCAGCCCAGATCGGTGTCACGGGGCTCGCTGTCATGGGGCGCAATCTCGCGCGGAACTTCGCCAGGAACGGCTACACGGTCGCCCTGCACAACCGCACCGCTTCCCGCACGCACGACCTCGTGGCGGAGTTCGGCGGCGAGGGCGAGTTCGTCCCCACCGAGACCGCGGAGGAGTTCGTGGCGGCGCTGGAACGGCCGCGCCGCCTGGTGATCATGGTCAAGGCCGGTGACCCGACGGACGCGGTGATCCAGGAGTTCGCGCCTCTCATGGAGCCCGGCGACATGATCGTCGACGGCGGCAACGCGCACTTCGCGGACACCCGGCGCCGCGAGCGCGAACTGCGCGAGCGCGGCATCCACTTCGTCGGCACGGGCGTCTCCGGCGGCGAGGAGGGCGCCCTGAACGGGCCGAGCATCATGCCGGGCGGCAGCCAGGAGTCGTACGCGGCGCTCGGCCCGATGCTGGAGAAGATCTCCGCGAAGGCCAAGGACGGCTCCCCGTGCGTGACGCACGTCGGCCCGGACGGCGCCGGCCACTTCGTGAAGATGGTCCACAACGGCATCGAGTACGCCGACATGCAGCTCATCGGCGAGGCCTACCAGCTCCTGCGCGACGTGGCGGGCTACTCCCCCGCGCAGATCGCCGACATCTTCCGCAAGTGGAACACCGGCCGGCTCGACTCGTATCTGATCGAGATCACGGCCGAGGTCCTGTCGCACGTGGACGCGGCGACGGGCAAGCCCTTCGTGGACGTCGTCGTCGACGAGGCGGAACAGAAGGGTACGGGGCGCTGGACCGTGCAGATCGCGCTCGACCTGGGCGTCCCGGTGTCGGGCATCGCCGAGGCCGTCTTCGCGCGCTCACTGTCCGGCCACGCGGACCTGCGCGCGGCCTCGAAGGACCTGGCGGGCCCGACGCCGACCACGCTGAGCGAGCCGGAGGCCGCGGCGTTCGCCGACCGGGTCGAGCAGGCCCTGTACGCGTCGAAGATCGTGTCGTACACGCAGGGCTTCCACGAGATCACGGCAGGCAGCGAGGCGTACGACTGGGACATCGACCTGGGCGCCGTCGCCTCGATCTGGCGCGGCGGCTGCATCATCCGGGCCGCGTTCCTCGACCGGATCACCGCCGCGTACGACGCCCGTCCCGACCTGCCGAGTCTCCTCTCGGACAAGACGTTCGCGCAGGAGATCGGCGCGGCGCAGGACGACTGGCGTGCCGTCCTGGTCGCCGCGACGGTCGAGGGCGTCCCGGCGCCCGGCTTCGCGGCCGCGCTCGCGTACTACGACGCGCTGCGCGCCGACCGCCTCCCGGCCGCGCTCACGCAGGGCCAGCGGGACTTCTTCGGCGCCCACACGTACCGCCGCACAGACCGCGAGGGCGCGTTCCACACACTGTGGGGCGGCGACCGGTCCGAGGTGCCGGCGTAGGGCCTTGCCGCTAGATGGGTGAAGGCTCCGGCTCGGGCGGCGCCGGGTCCGGGTCGGGGTTCGGCGGGCCCGGGGACGGCGGCGGAGGCGGGGGCTGCGGCGTGGGGCCCGGGCGGGGCGGCGGAGGCGCCGGGATCGGGGAGGGGAACGGCCCCGGATCGGGAACGTCGGGCCCCGGTGTCGGTGGGGTGACGGGGTCGGGGATGGGATGCGTCATCGATTCCTCCAGGTGGGGTCGGAGGCCGCCCGCGCTCCGGCGGGGCGCGGGCCGGTCCCCGCCACTGTCTCCCGGCACGCGTGCCCACGCCCGCCGGGTCCACACACCGCCCCGCCGACGCTCAGCCCTTGATACGGGTGAGGCGTACGACGGGAATGTCCCGCTCGGTCTTCTTCTGGTAGTCCGCGTACGGGGCGAAGATCTCCACGAGATGGGGCCACACCCTGGCCTTTTCCTCCCGGGAGAGGGTCTCGGCGCGGGCGGCGAACCGCTCGGTCTCGACGCGCAGCCGCACGTCCGGGTTGGCCTCCAGGTTCAGGTACCACTCGGGGTGCTGGTCGGCGCCGCCCTTCGAGGCGACGATCAGGTAGTCGTCGCCGTCGCGGTCGTAGATCAGGACCGTGCGGCGCCACTTGCCGGACTGACGCCCCTGGTAGTCGAGCAGCAGACAGGGAGCGCTCATCGGGCCGGGGATGGTGGTGCCCTCGGTGCCGCCGGACTCCTCGTAGAGGCGGGCCTGCTCGGCGACCCAGCCCGTGGGGCTGATCACGACGTCGGTGCCGGTCTCGTCCTGGGCCATCTGACTCTCCTCGTTCAGCTCAAGCCGGTCGCATGCGGTTCAACGCGTTCAACTCGGCTCAGCGTAGGCCGTGTTGCCCGCCGCCGCGCGCAGGCCGGGGCGTGGGCTGGAGAGGACGGGGACCGTCGTGGTGGTCCGGTCGGCCGCGGGCGCCATGGAGGCCTGGGCGAGCACGACGACGTCGACATCGGTGAGGGCGTCGACTGCGGCGGCCACGAGGTCCCGGTACCCGTCCCGGTCGCCTGCCTCGAACCGCTCCCAGGCCCCTGCCACCAGCACCGTGCGTACGTCGACGGGGCGGCCGGCGCGGGCGGCCTCCTCCTCGACGAGGGCGACGGTCGGGCCGAGGGTGCTCTCCAGGGCGGCGACCACGGCGACGGCCCGCCCGGCGTCGACCGCGGCGGCGGCCATCGGCCGGTCCACGCGCAGGACGGGGACGCCGACGGCGGCGGACTGGGCCTCGGCGACGCCGCCGATGGTCGAGCAGGTGCAGAGCACTGCGCTCGCCCCCTCGGCCACGGCGGTTTCGAGCAGCGCGCGCACGTCGTCCGCGACGGCGTCGGGCCCGGCGGCCCTGGCCCGTTCGAGCAGGCTCTCGTCCACGAGGTGACGCAGGACGAGACCGGGGTGGTCGGTGTCGCGCAGGGCGTCGAAGACGGGGACGTGGACCGGGGAGGTGTGCAGGAGTGCGAGGTTCACAGGGTCACCACTTGGACGGGTCGTCGGCGAGGGCGCGCTGTGCGGCGTCCATCAGCTCGGGCGAGGCGACGGGGGCCTCTCCGGGGTGGCGCGCGGCCCACTCCACGACGAACGGGCACAGGGGCGCCACGGCGATGCCCTCGCGGGCGGCGATGGCGTACAGCTCGCGGGCCAGCGATCCCGCGATGCCCCGGCCTTCGTGCTCGTGCTCCACGACGGTGTGCACGGGCACGAGGGCCCTCTCGGGTGCGTCGAGGACGAAGTACTCGATGTACCCGAAGACAGCGCCTTGGGGTTCTCCCGCCGCGCCGGCCACGAGGAGGCCCTTGTCCCGTTCGTCGCGGATCTCGATGTCGCTCATGGGCTCTCCTCGCGTCTGCGGCCGGCCTGTCAGCCGGCGGTGGCTGCCACCGCCTGGGGGCTGCGCTCCGTGTCCCCGCCGGGAACCGGCTCGGACGGGTCGGCGCCCAGGGCCACGATCCGGTTCTCCCGGTCCACGTGCACGACCTGGGGCCGCAGCGCACGCGCCTCGGCGTCGTCGACCTGAGCGTAACTGATGATGATCACGAGGTCCCCGGGATGCACGAGGTGGGCCGCGGCCCCGTTGATCCCGATGACACCGCTCCCCCGCTCACCCTCGATGACGTACGTCTCCAGGCGGGCGCCGTTGTCGATGTCGACGATGTGCACGAGCTCGCCGGGCAGCAGGTCGGCGGCGTCGAGGAGATCACGGTCGATGGTGACGGACCCGACGTAGTGCAGGTCGGCCTGGGTGACGGTGGCGCGGTGGATCTTGGACTTGAACATGGTGCGCAGCATTCAGCACTCCCGAAATTCGCTCCCTGCCCGCTTTTTGCAGGTCAAGGGCCTGCTGCACTCTACACCGGCGCGCGTCGGGCCCGAAGGGACTTGTCCCGCGCCGGGTTTGGGGCCAGGACGGGTCTTCTCTGTCCAACTCGCAGCAGGCAGTCGCCCGATGTCCCCTCACCCGCCGCCGTACTCGGACCCGCTGCTCAGATCACGTGCTGCGGCCGCGCGCCCGGGTCAGCTGCTTCAGTTCGATGATGGTCGCGACGGCGCGCAGCCAATCGGCCGCGGTGTCGTCGGCGGCGATCCCGCCCACGAGTTCGGTGCCGGCCCGCAGCCACTCCTGTACGAGGACGGCCGCCTCCCGGCGGGGCAGGGGCTCGGGCAGCTCCGCGGCGCGGGCGAGTCCGCCGGCGCGCACGGTGTCGGCGAGGAAGGCGACCGAGCGCGGCTCGGTGCCGAGGCGGTCGAGGACGACTGCCGCGGCCGCGGCGCCGTCGCCGAACAGGGCGGTGCGCCGGGCGCCGGGGGCGGCGGTGAGGCCGTGACGCAGCAGGACGGTGATGTCGAGCCGGGCCAGCTCGTCGTCCGTGCGGTCCGGCGGGTGCTGGGCGTCGTCGTTCATGGCGGGACCTCGGGTGTCTCGTCTCATCTGACTGGTCCGCTGCGGCTCAGTCGACGGTGACGGTGTAGGTGATGCGCTCGGGGGCCTGGGAGGGGGTGGCCGCCCCCGTGGTCGGGGTGGCGGAGGGTCCGGTGGTCTCGGGGGGCCGGGTGGAGGTGTTGCCCTGGCAGGTGGTGAAGGTGCAGTGCAGCAGCGTGAAGCGGGTGGTCCCCTTGCCCTTGGCCTCGAAGGTGAAGGTGAGCCGGCCGCCGGCACCGGCCGCCGACTTGTCGCCGGAGTCCGACGCGTAGTCCTGACCGCGGCTGACCAGCACCGAGCTGTCGGGCTCGGGGTCGACCAGGTACCAGTACTCGCGGGTGGAGGCGTTCTGGCCGACCGTGAGCGTGAAGCGCTCGCCCGGCTCGGCAGTGATGCTGGTGTCCTTCACCGGGCGGCTCGTAGTGCCGGAGGGGCGGCCCGCGGTGCTCGTGGAGCCGCCGGCCGGTTCGTCGGTGCCCGAGCCGCAGCCCGTGGCGAGAGCGAGGAGCGCGGCCGCCGCGACGGCGGCACCACCCCTGCTACCGCGGAAGATAGACGCTGTACGCATTGGGGAGATCACTGTTGGAAGCCTTGCCCATGTGGCCGTTGATGAAGTCGTCCTCGCTGACCCAAGTGGTCGTGCCCCAGGGGTTGTACACCTGAAGCATGTCACCCTCCTGGGCGATGATGGTCATGGCGTGGGCGCCGTCCTTGCCCGAGACGTCGACCGGCACCGGCCGCCCCTGCGCCACCGACTTCTCGACGTCGGTGAGGACCGCCCTGCGGTCGTCGGTGCTGTTCAGGTCCTGGCGCTGGTAGTCACTGCCGGTGGCACTGCCGACGGCGGTGTCGTTGATCCGTTCCTGCCCCTCGGGCCCCATGCCGCCCCAGTTCTCGCCGCCGTCGCCTTCGGTGTGCAGCCGGTGCTGTTCGGCCACCAGGCGCTGCTTGAAGGCTTCGGGGTCGTCCTGCTGTCCGTCGGGGCCGCCGGTGAGGTCGAGCGCGTACAGGGGGTCGACCATGGCGCGGGACGTGACGGTGGACGAGGCCACGCAGGTGCCCTCGGAGCCGTCGCCGCCTTGGATCCACTGCTGGCCGTCGAAGGAGACGGCATCCTTGTTGTTGTTCCCGCCGTCCGACGCCAGACCCTCGTCGTCCATGCTGTCCGCGGCGGTGACCACCGGAGTGAGGTGCCGTCGCATCCAGTCGGGGTCCTTGCCGTGGATCTTGTCCTGGAACGTACCGATCTCGGCGACGCTGTGGCCTGCGGCCAGCGCCTTCATCAGGTAGGCCCGTTCCTGCGGCGTCTGCGACTTCGCCAGCATCCGCTCCATGGCCGTCTCGTCATCGAGGTTCAGCTGGTCCATCCGCGTCGACGCGCGTGCCAGGTCGTTGGCGGAGAGGATCTCGTTCAGCTCGGTGTCGGCGCCCGCGACGCCCGTGTCGGCGAGCATCAGCTTGTCGACGGCGGTGAGTTCGCTGGTCTCCATCTTCCCGGCCCGCGCCTCGGCGGCCCACTTGTTCAGGTCCCGGGCCGCGACGCGGGTGGCCTCCTGCGCGTCGGAGACGGCGGCGTGCATCAGGTCGACCGCGTAGGAGCCGAAGTGGGCGGCGTTCTTGCGGTCCCACTCCTCCTCGTCGTTCTCGTGCAGGTCGTCGAAGAAACCGTCCTTGCCGCCGAGCGTCTTCTTCTGCTCCAGCAGCTGACCGCGGCCCTGCTCGTCCTTGCGCTGCGCGGCGCCGATCGCGTCGGCCAGCGTCAGCAGCACCGTCGCGCACCCCTGGAACGCCTCGCTCATCTGGGTCGCGGACCTTCCGGCGGCGTTCACCACGTCGGAGGCGAGGACGCTCGTGTCGCCGACCCACACTTCCGGAAGACCCTTGCGGCCCACCCGGTCGACCTGATCGAAGACGCTGCCCACCTGGTCGAGCTGGCCGCGGTAAAGACCTGCCAGGCTCTCCAGCACGCCCTGGTCGCCGCCCGGTTCGGGCACCGAGAGGGCGTCGTCGAGCAGGTCGAGCAGCTCGTTCTTGCTTCCGGCACCGAGCATCTTCTTGGACAGCCCGGCGAGCCACGCGAGGCGGAAGGAAGGGGAGTTGAGGGGAGAGGAGAAGAAAGACACCGGCCCGTTCCTCAGTAGCCCGACAGGGCCGAGGTGCGCCCGCCCTGGGTCGCTGTGCCGGTGAGGCTGCTCGCGCCGCCGACGGGGACGCTGTCCGCGCGCGTCTTCACCAGGCCGTCGGTGCCGTGGTAGGTCTTCTTGGCCAACTGCACCTTGTCACCGAGCTCGTGCAACGCCGACGCCAGTGTCTTGGCCTCCGCCTCCCACGCCTTGACGAACGCGTTCAGCGCCGACGCGGCGTCATCGCCGCCGACATCGCCGTACGAGTAACTCGTGCGGGACTTGACGGCCGAGCTGACGCCGTCCATGTCCGTGCCGGCGTCGTCGAGTTGCTGGGCCTGGCCGGTCATACCCGCCTTGACCTGGTAGCCGTCCGACCCCACCACGCCTCCCCCATATGCGTTCGATTCGTGACCGCGGGCAGGCTAACACGCACTGTAAATACGAAGGATGCCGCAACGTCCGCCAGACACATCTCCTCCACATCGCGCGCCCACGGCACGCCCGGCGCTCGTTCCGGCCCGGGAGATCGGTTGCAACTCCCCGTAGCGCGTGGCGCGTATGAGGGAGACTGCGCGGCTCGACGACGAAACCGAAGCGCCGGCGTCAGGTGGTGAGGCCGTCGATCGCCACGGGAAGGTGGCGGGGGCCGCGCAGGACGGGGTTGACGCGGTAGGGCGGCGGGTCCGCCAGTAGCCGTGGGTTTCTGATCCGGCGGAAGAGCTCCGGCAGGGCGAGCTGTGCCTCCATCCGGGCCAGCGGGGCGCCGAAGCAGTAGTGGATGCCGGTGTAGAACCCGAGGTGCTCGTTGTCCTTGCGGTCGGGATCGAACCGGTCGGGGTCCTCGAAGCGCTTCGGGTCGCGGTTGGCCGCCGCCAGCATCAGCCGGACCGGCGAGCCCTTGGGGATGGTGGTGCCGGCGATGTCGATGTCGGCCAGGGCGGTGGTGAACGGTATGAACTGGACCGGCGGCTCGTACCGCAGCACCTCCTCGATGAGCGGAACCACCAAGTCTGGTTCCGTCCGGAACCGTTCGAGGATGTCGGGGTGGCGCAGCAGTGTGAGCGTCGCGTTGCTGATCAGGTTGACGGTTGTCTCATGGCCTGCGATCAGGAGCAGTATCGAGGTGGCCACCAGCTCCTTGGTCGACATGCTGCCGTCGGGGCCCGTCTCTTGGGCGAGGGGGCCGAGGATCCCGCTGCCCGGGTTGTCGCGCTTGGTCTCGATCAGGTCGGCCAGGTAGGCACCCAGTTCGCCGCGTGCCTTGTGTGCCTTTTCCAGGCCGCTTTCCCCGGCGCTGGGATCGAGCCCGGACGCCACGGTGTCGGCCCAGCCGTGGAAGCGTGCTTCGTCCTCGCGCGGCACGCCCAGAACCTTGCAGATGGCCGTGACGGGAAGGGGGTAGGCGAAGTCGTCGACGACGTCGATCTCGTCCTTGCCTTCGAGCCCGTCGACCAGACCGGTGACGATCCCGGCCAGCTCTCCACGCAGGTCGTGGAGGAATCTGGGGCTGTGCGGGGGTCCGAACGGCCGCATCGCCGCATTGCGCAGCCGGTCGTGTCCGGGCGGGTCCTGCAGCAGGAAGCTGGGCGGCAGGTCGGGGTCCTCCCCGATCATGTCGGGGCCGCCGGCGCCGGGAGTGCGGTTGCGCGAGTCGTTGCTCAGCCGCGGGTCGTTGGCCAGGCTCCGCACCTCGTAATAGGTGCTGACCACGTACGATCCGTCGTCCTGGCGGGTGACCGGCGACTCGCGCAGGGCGGCGTACAGGGGGTACGGATCGGCGCGATTCGCATAGTCGGTGATCTGCGCGAGCATGGTGCCCAGAGTCATGGTGTCTCCTGAGGGGCCGACGGTCGGGGGCGAGGGTCAGGCGCGCGCCGCGGCGAACGGGACACGCTGCTCGATCGGTGGGTGGCCGATCAAGGTGACGGTCGGCCCGTGGGTGGGCAGATGGGGGTCCGGGAACGCCGGATCGACGGGTTCGACGGGTTGCAGAGCGTCGGCGCGGCCGTCCACCAGGAGGTGGCCCGGCGGGAACGACGCTCCGGTCTCGATTCGGTGGAACCCCAGCCACTCTCCCGCGTCGGAAGAAGCCGCCGCGACGGTCCGGCCGCGATACCCGTGCACCGCGACGAGCCGCTCCTCGGCGGGTGCCCCCTGGGCTACGACCGGCTGGTCGCCCAGCGTGAGGTCGGAGCCCTGACACCGGTTGAGGTCGACGACGAGCCGCATCTGGAACCCCGCTCCTTGCCCGGGTTGCGACGACCGCCGGCCCCGCAGCCCGTGTGGGTTCGGTTCACTCGCATGGCTGGTATGCCACCACTCCAGGATCGGCTCGGCGGGAGGGCCTCGCAACGCGAGAGCCGTGCGGTGGCGGCCCTGCGGCCGTCCGTGCCGACCCGGGTGCGAAGAGGGCAACGGCGGCGGCGTCGGACGTAGTCCTTGCGCTGCACGACGCCCACGGCCGGGGCGCCCGGCGGGACGGCCGGGCTCGCCGAACAGGCGTTGGGCCTGCGCCACGCAGGGGACTGCGGACTCTGGCGGGGCCAGGGATCGAAGTCACGCCTCCAGAAGCAGGTCCAGTGGTACTTCCTGCCCCAGCCCGATCTCGGACCAGATCGTCTTGCCCTGGCGGTCGTAGCGCGTGCCCCACATGGTGGTCAGCTGCGCCACCAGGAAGAGGCCCCGCCCTCCTTCGTCCTCGTCGCCTGCGTGACGGAGATGCGGAGAGGTGTTGCCCGCGTCCGAAACCTCGCATATCAAGGTGCGGTCGACGTCGCGAAGCAGGCGCAGAGAGACAGGGGGGCGGCCGTATCGGATGGCGTTGGTGACGAGTTCACTCACGACCAGTTCCGAGACGAACGCCGCCTCGTCCAGCCCCCAGTCCTCCAGTTTCTCCCGGACGTGTGCACGGACGCCGGCCACCTCGGCCGGGTCGGAGGCGACCTGCCAGGAGGCCACGCTGTCCTTGGGGAAGGCGTGGACGCGCACGAGCAGCAGCGCGGCATCGTCGTCGGCGGATCCGTGGGCACACCGGGAGACGACCTCGTCGCACGCTTTCTGCAGGGACCCGGCCGAGGCGTCCAGGGCGCCGCACAGGTCCTTCACTCCCTCGTCCACGTCCCGGCCGCGCGCCTTGACGATTCCGTCAGTGAACAGGGCGAGCACGGCCCCCTCGGCGAAATCGAATTCCACGCTCTCGAAGGGCAGTCCACCGATCCCCAGCGGTGGGCCTGTGGGCAGGTCGAGCGGTTCAGCGTGCCGGGTGCCTGTCCCACGGCCGGTGGCGACCGGCGGGAGGTGGCCCGCGCTGGCCATGGCGCACGTGCGGGAGGTCGGGTCGTACACGGCGTACAGACAGGTCGCCCCGAGCGCCCGGTCCGTCCCCTGTTCGCCCGGCGTCCGGTGTATTCCGACGCGTGCATGACCCACCAAGTCGTCGAGCCGGGTCAGGAGTTCGTCCGGCGGCAGGTCCAGGGCGGCGAGTGCCCTCACGCTCGTGCGCAGCCGTCCCATGGTGGCCGCGGCGTCCACTCCGTGTCCCACCACGTCACCGACCACCAGGCCGACGCGGGCGCCCGCCAGCGGAATCACGTCGTACCAGTCGCCCCCGACCCCGAGGGGGCCGGTGGTGGGGATGTAGCGGTGCGCGAGCTCGATGCCGCTCGGTTGCGGCAGTTCTCGCGGGAGGAGGTCGCGCTGCAATTTCAGCGCCGTGGTGTGCTCGCGGACGTAGCGGCGAGCGTTGTCCACGCACACCGCGGTGCGCGATGCCAGCTCTTCGGCGAGGGCGCGGTCCTCCTCGGCGAACGGTGCACGGGGCGGCTGCCGCAGGAGGGTGACCGTGCCGAGCGTGCTGCCTGCGAGGAGCAGGGGCACGGCCAGCAGGCGTTCGTGCGCGGTCGTCGGCCCACTGCCGATGACACCCAGCAGGGCATCACTTTGCGCAACGGACGGGGCGCTCCTGGTCCTCTTTGCCATGAGCCGTAGCCCTGTCGGTGAGCCGGAGTCCGCGGGCGGGGCTTCTTCTCCGGCCAGGACCGAGTCCGCGACCTCGATCCGTACGGAGTCGGCGAGATCCGGGACCACGAGCCCCGCGAGTTCCTCCGCCGTTTTCCCGACGTCGAGCGTGGTGCCGATCCCGCTGGCTCGGCTGAGCAGCGCCAGGCGAGTCTGTGCCTCGTAGCGATCGGTGACATCGACGGACGCCTCGCAGACGCCCAGGGGGTGGCCCGCGTCGTCCTGCAGGCGGAAGTACGAGCACGAGTAGACCCGGTGGTACGCGCAGGCGGCGGGGGTGGGCCCGCGCCAGTGGACGTCGAGCACGGCTTCGCCGGTGCGCAGCACTTCCTCGAGCACCTCCTCCGTCTCGTGGTAGCGAGGAGGGGACAGGATGCTGCCGTGCGGATAGAGCAGACTGTTGGCTCGGCCCTCCCATTCACCGGCGCGCCAGCCCATGACCTGCTGCACGACGTCGTTGGCCCAGTTGAGGTGGGCGTCAGGGCCGTAGACGCTGAGCCCCACGGGTGCCTGTGTGAAGAGCCCGGACAGCATCGACTGGTCGGTCACCCACTCCTGATAGCGGTCGCTTGCCGCCGCCATCAGGACCCAGGCGGGCCTCCCCCGGTCCTGCTCGACCGGAAAGATGCGCAGGACCGTCTCCACCAGCGCCCCGTCCGGGCGTCGAACGGTACGTCTCTCGGTCCGGGCGTCCTCGGGTGCCTCCGCTGCCCCGAAGCCCTGAAGCGTGTCACCCCGGGTGCCGACACCCGGCAACACCTCGCTCGCCGGGCGGCCGAGCACCTCTCGGGTGTCGGCCCCGTAGAGATTGCGGGCTCCAGGACTCCAGCCGGTCACTCTCCCCTGCGCATCCAGCACGATCATCGCTGCTGTGGTCGTGTCGAAAGGGTTCTCGTGACCGGTCTCGCATGATGCGTGCATCGTGGCCATGCGACCTGCCCAGTACTGGAATGTCTGGATTCAAGGCTACGCCTCGGGCCCCGTGGCACGTCTTGGCCCCGGGTCACGGCCACGGCGACCGCAGGACGTCGGGCCTCGCTTTGCCGGCCGGGGGAATCGGCGTCTTCTGACGACGCAGACCCAGAAGTGGATCACCGCCCGGAACATCTTCGGCAAGGAGATCACCGGATGGGCGTGGCAGCGCCGGGTCAGCGTGGCAGGCCGCACCCCGGCCCTGTCCGCGGGAAGGGACGCGGGCGTCAGCCCGTCGTCAGGGCGAAGACGAGAATGGTCAGGGCCCAGCACAAAGCCACGAGTGCGGCGCCCGCCACGTCGACGCGTACGGTGCGGGTCCGGCCGGGCCGGAGCCAGAAGGCCAGGGCGCGGTTCACGAGGGGCATGAGCAGCCAGGTCAGAATGCTGACGCTCAGTATGTTGCTGAAGAACAGGCCGAGGTATCCGGGGACGCCCAGGACGTCGAATTCATGACCCACGGTCAGATTCAGGACCATGACGGTGGGATAGAGCGCCAGCACGACGGTCATGGCCTGTTTCCAGTTGGGTGGGACCTCCTCGCCCTCGTCCGGGCCGAACCGGAACCAGCCGCCGAACGCCGTCCCCACCTTGCGCACGTCGTAGGACACGAAGTAGTTGCGCCCTTCCTCCAGGAGCTGCTCCCTGCGGCTGGAGTCCAGCCAGGCGTCCAGGTGTTCCCGGGTGTCGTACCGGAAAACGACCACCCAATGGTCCTGGATTCCCTCGACGGGCCGGAAGAATTCGGTCCCCATGAAGCCCGGGTATTTCTCCTGCTCCTTCAGGACCTTTTCCTGCCAGTGCTCGAATTCCTCTTCCCTGCCCGGCCGTACGTCGTGCGAGATGACGGCCGTGACCCCCTCCACCCGGTCGGGCTCCTCGACGTGGCCGCCCGCGAGGACTTCCTGGGTCGGGGTGCCATCCAGCAGGGCGCTGCCTTCCGCGAGCAACTCCCGGCGGGCGGTCGAGTCCAGCCATGCGGTGAGCTGGTCCGTACCGGAGAAGCGGAACAGGACGACCCATTCGTGATCCTCGCCGGATCCGGGTGGATAGGTTTCCGTTCCCTCGAATCCGTCGAATTCCCGGACAACCCTATTCACCTTCTCCTGCCAGCGGTCGTACTCCTCGTCGAGACCGTCCCTCACCTTCTGGGTGGTCACGACGGTCGCACTGCCGCTTGCACGGATACCCATACGGCGTAGTCTAGTTCACAGGGATTTTCGACGACACCTGAATTCTCACGATGCTCGGGGGATGTCCGTCGCACGATCACCGCGCGAGAGGTCAGTCTCCTATGGACCTCAACACCATCACGGAAGTCGTCCGGCGCCCGCTCGACCGGCCCGGCGTGGACTGGCGCGAAGGCGATGCGTGGCTTGCCGGTGGTACGTGGCTGTTCTCCGTGGAGCAGCCGAGCCTGCGCCGACTGGTCGACCTGACGGCGCTCCGCTGGGATCCCCTCGTCCCGAGTCACGCGGGACTCGAGATCGGCGCCACGTGCACCATTCGCGATCTCCATTCCTTTGACTTTCCGGACGAATGGATTGCGGGCGCTCTTTTCGCAAAAAGCTGCGAAGCCTTTCTCTCCTCGTTCAAGGTATGGAATTCTGCGACCGTCGGCGGAAATATCTGTCTGTCCCTGCCTGCCGGACCCATGATCACGCTGACGGTCGCGCTGGAGGGACGGTACGAACTGTGGGCTCCCGACGGGTCCACACGCACCGTCGATGCCCTGGACTTCGTGACCGGCGACCATCAGAACGTTCTCGCCCCCGGGGAAATCCTGCGGCGCATCGACATTCCGACCCAGGCCCTGAGAAAACGCGCCGCGCACCGCCGCTTCACGCTGACCCGCCTCGGCCGCTCGACGGTCTTCCTCGTCGGTACGCAAACACCGGGCACGAGCGACCTGTTGCTCACCGTCACCGCCGGCACGACACGGCCGGTGCGCCTGGCTTTCGACGCCGTGCCCGATGCCTCGACCCTGCGGCGGAGCATCGACGCCCTCCCCGCCGGCCTCTGGTTCGCGGATGCCAATGGGACCCCGGATCACCGCCGCCATCTGACGAAGCACTTCGCCGAAGAGATCCGTCGTGAACTGTCGGCCGGAGGCCTGCCATGACGTACGTCGTGAACGGCAGGACTTTCGACGAGGAGCCGGGCCCCGGCCAGTGCCTGCGGACCTTCCTGCGGTCGCTCGGGCACTTCGGCGTCAAAAAGGGCTGCGACGCGGGCGATTGCGGCGCGTGCACGGTGTGGCTGGACGGCAATCCGGTGCACAGCTGCATCACCCCCGCATTCCGCGCACAGTGCCGTGAGGTGACCACCATCGAGGGGATTGGAGAGCCAGGTCGACTGCATCCCGTGCAGCGGCAGTTCCGTGACGCACCGGGGTTCCAGTGCGGTTTCTGCACCGCGGGGATGATCATGACCTCGGCGACCCTCACCGAGGACCAGAAGGCGGACCTGCCCCGCGCGCTGAAGGGCAACCTCTGCCGCTGCACCGGCTACCGGGCCATCGAGGACGCCGTGAAGGGCGTCGTCGGCGTCGAGACCGCCGCGCCCGGAAAGGCCGTCGGGACGAGCGTCGCCGCCCCTGCGGGCAACGACGTGGTGACCGGGCGCGCCGAGTTCACGATGGACACCGATATCGAAGGGCTGCTGCACCTCAAAGTGCTGCACTCGCCGCACGCGCACGCACGGATCGTGTCGATCGACAAGACCGCCGCCCTGGCGGTGCCGGGCGTGCACCGCGTCTACACCTGGGAGGACGTGCCGCGCCGGCGGTTCTCCACGGCGATCCACACCGACCACCTCGTCGATCCGGACGACACGTACATCCTCGACGACACGGTCCGCTTCGTGGGCCAGCGCGTCGCCGCGGTCGTGGCCGACACGGTCGGCGCGGCGGAGGAGGGCTGCCGAAGGATCGAGGTGGAGTACGAGGAGCTCCCGGCGGTGTTCGACCCCGAGGCCGCCATGGCCGACGGAGCTCCCCAACTGCACAGTACGGACGACCCGTTCGTCCGCGATTCCGCCCACAACATCCTGCTGGAGATGCATGCGCACATCGGCGATGTCGACGCGGGGTTCGCCGAGGCCGACGTGATCCACGAAGGGACGTACTCGTCACCCCGCGTGCAGCATGCCCATCTCGAAACGCACGGCTCCATCGCCTGGGTGGAGAACGGCCGGTTGACCGTGCGTACCAGTTCACAGTCGCCGTCGATCGCGAAGGTCAAGCTCGCGCATCTCTTCGCGCTGCGCCCGGACGAGGTCCGCGTGTTCTGCAAGCGGGTCGGCGGCGGCTTCGGCGGCAAGCAGGAAGTGATCTCGGAGGATCTGGCGGCGCTCGCCGCCCTGGACACCGGCCGTCCCGTCTGCTTCGAGTACACCCGCGAGGAGGAGTTCACGACGGCTTCGCCCAGGCACCCGATGAAGCTGACGGTCAGGCTCGGCGCGAAGGCGGACGGCACGCTCACGGCGTTCCAGGTCCGCAATGTGTCGAACACGGGCGCGTACGGAAACCACGGCGGCGAGACCCTGTACGCGGGCGGCGCCGCCGTCATGATCTACCGCTGCCCCAACAAGAAGTACGACGCGTTCTCCGTCTACACCAACACCGTGCCGAGCGGGGCGCTGCGCGGCTACGGGATGACGCAGCCGGCGTTCGCCGTGGAGTCGGCGATGGACGAACTGGCCCGCTCCCTGCACCTCGACCCGCTCGAACTGCGACGCCGCAACATCGTGCGGCCGGGCGATCCGCTCATCGCCCTGCACGACGGCCCCGACGACGTGATGTTCAACGAGGACGGGCTCGGCAAGTGCATCGATCTCGTGGAACACGCCATGGCCCGCGCCGTCAACGAGCCGCCGCCCGGCTCCGGTTGGCTCATGGGGTCCGGGGTCGCGAGTTCCCTGCACGAGACCGCGCCCCCGACCGAGCACCTCTCCGAGGCCTGGGTCACGCTCGGCGACGACCTCGTGTACGAACTGGCCGTCGGCACGGTCGAGTTCGGCGAGGGCACGTCGACCGCGCACGTCCAGATCGCGGCCAACCAACTGGGGACGACGCCTTCGCGCATCCGCCTCGTGCAGTCGGACACTGACCGCACGGGATTCGACACCGGCGCCTTCGCGAGCGCCGGACTCTTCGTGGCGGGCAACGCCGTCCTCCGCGCGGCCAACGCCGTACGCGACCGCATCCTCGAATTCGCGGCCGCGCACACGGGGGTCCACGTGGTCATGTGCTCGTTGGGCGACGGGGAGGTCGTCTGCGGGGACCAGCACGTGGCGCTGGGCGAACTCGTCGCGCTGGCCCGCGCGCGCGGAATCCGGTTCACCGCCGCACGCAAGGCGTACGGATCGCCCCGAAGCGTCGTGTCCAACACGCAGGGATTCAAGATCGCGGTGCACCAGGTGACGGGCGAGATCCGCATCCTCTACAGCGTTCAGGCCACCGACGCGGCCGTCGTCATCAACCCGGCGCAGGTCCGGGGTCAGGTGGAGGGCGGGGTGGCCCAGGGCATCGGCTTCGCGCTCACCGAGAACTACCAGGTCGATGCGGGCGGAGCCATGGCCAACCCGAACCTCCGCAACTACCGGATCCCCACCTACGCCGACGTCCCGCGCACGGAACTGCTCCTGGTGAAGTCGGCGGATTCCTTCGGGCCCATGGGGTCGAAGGGGATGGCGGAATGCTGCATCAACCCGGTGGCCCCCGCACTGGCGAACGCCCTCCACGACGCCACCGGCGTCCGCTACCGCGCACTGCCCCTGACGCCGGAGCGCATCTACAGCCGGCTCATGGAGAACCGGTCGATACGGACGGCCTGAGCCCGCCCTCATCCAGGAACCGGGTCAGCACCCCGCCCATGGAAACCCGGCAGCAGCTTCAGTCCACAAGAAGTCGGCGGGCTGGAAGCGTCCGTCCCAGGCGCGCCAGCGGGGACAGCGCCATCAGCAACGGGGACAGCAGCATCCCCGCCGCCGTCACCGCGAGGCCGAGGCGTAGCCCCCACACGTCCGCGAGGAAACCGCCGAGCAGGGAGCCGAGCGGGGTCAGGCCCATGCCGACGAACGTGATGGTCGCCGCCGCCCGGCCCTGCATGCCGTCCGGGGTCAGGGCCTGCCGGACGCCCATCACCGTGACGTTCACCAGCTGGCCGAAGGTCCCGAACACGAGGCTGACCGCGACGAGGACGAGAACCGTTCCCGCACGGGAGCCGTGCAGCGCGGGCACGACCAGGAACGCGCCGTCGCCGAGGGCCGCCGCGGCCACGAGCACGACGCCGTGCCCGAACCGGCCCGGCAGACGGGCTGCCAGCAGCGAGCCGAGGAGCGCGCCCGGCCCCGTGGCCGCGAGCGCCAGACCGACCTCCGTGCCGGACAGGTGCAGTTCCCGTGGCAGGAAGAGCAGATAGACGGTCATCGTCGCCGCCAGCGAGAACTGGAAGGCGGCCGAGGCGAGGCACACGGCCCGCAGTGAGGTGTCCGTGACGACGAAGCGGAGGCCCTCGCCGATCCGCCGCCAGACCCGCGGGAGGCGTTGGGAGGACGGTCGCGTGGGCTCCTGGAGAGGCTGCGAGAGGTCCCGCGTGACCTCCGGATGACGCTGTGAGCGCTCTTGCGTGGGCTCCGGGATCGACTCGCCGCGGCGGATCCGTCGGATCGACAGGAACGACAGCGCGAAGAAGAGAGCGCCGGATGCGGCAGCGATCGATGCCGACAGGAGTGAGATCAGCGCCCCTCCGAGTGCGGGGCCGGCGATCTGGGCGGCGGAGCGGCTGCCCTCCAGGGCGCTGTTGCCCCGCACGAGCTGATCGCGTTCTACGAGCCGTACGAGAGACGCCTGGTAGGCCACGTCGAAGAACACGGAGAGTGCCCCGACGGCGAAGGCGGTCACGAGCAGCGCGGGCAGGCCGAGAGCGCCGAAGAGCCCTGCCGCGGCGGCGGCGCCCAGAGCCAGGGCCCGGCCCATGTCGGCCAGGACCATCACCGTGCGGGTCCGCCACCGGTCCACCCACGCGCCGGCCAGGAGCGAGAGCAGCAGGATCGGCGCCTGCCCCACCGCGCGCAGGACGCCGAGCTCACCGGCGCCGGCGTCGAGCGTCAGGACGGCGCAGAGCGGCAGAACCACCAGAGTTGTGTGTTCGCCGAGTTGGGAGACCGTCTGGCCCACCCAGAGTCGGCGGAAGTCGCGGTCCCGCCACAGGCTTGGGGAAGCAGATCGGCCGGAGGCGGATCCGGCGGAGGAAGCAGATCCCGCGGAGAAACGGGAGAAATCAGAGGAACCAGAGGACGCAGACGAACCAGAGGATGCGGAGGGCACAGGGATCCCTTGCAGTGCAGACGACGAGGCCCGCCACCGGGCGCGCAGTGGGCGCACCGACGGTTCGGGCAGGAGAGAGCTCGCTGTGCCACACGACAGGGGCAGCACGCGATGACGGGCCGATCACGGCCTACGGCGTCACAGCGTGCGCGTACGACCGGGCATCTCTCACTCCTCCTGGGTTGCTCGCCGCCCCGACACTAGCCCGTACCTAAGGAGAGCGACATGGGAAAAATCGTGATCAGCGAGAACGTCTCGCTCGACGGGGTCGTCCAGGACCCGACCGGCGAGGAGGGCTTCAGGCGCGGGGGCTGGTTCGACCGGATGGCGGACAAGGACCGGATCGAGTGGACCAAGGTCGAGTTCGACGAGGCGCTGGGCACGCAGGCGCTGCTGCTCGGGCGGCGGACCTACGAGTGGTTCGCGGCCCGGTGGCCATCGCGGAGCGGCGCGTGGGCGGAGCGGCTCAACGCCCTGCCCAAGTACGTGGTGTCCTCGACCCTCGTCGACCCCGAGTGGAACAATTCGACAGTCCTCGACGGCGAGGTGGTCGCCGCGGTCTCGAAGCTGAAGCAGGAGCTGGACGGGGACATCGTCGTCTATGCCCGCCGCCGGCTCGTGCGCACCCTGCTCGACCACGGTCTGGCCGACGAGCTGCGGCTGATCGTCCACCCGGTCGTGCTGGGGGCGGGCGAGCGCCTCTTCGGCGAGACGGGCACCGAGCTGTCGCTGAGCCTCCTCGACACCCGTACCGTCGGCGACGGCCTCGCGGCGCTCACGTACGGGATCGTCCGGGACGCCCGGGGACACGCGGCCCGAACCGGGGTCGCCCGCGGTGCGCCGCGCCGCCTCCGCGGTCACGATGAAAGAGGCGTCACAGAAGACGGCGTCACAAAGGGAGACTCCCCCTTTGCATAATCATTCTTTGGGATGCATACTCTTCCTATGTCTAAGGTTCTCACCTCCCTTCCCGCCGGCGAGCGCGTCGGCATCGCCTTCTCGGGCGGCCTCGACACCTCCGTCGCGGTCGCGTGGATGCGCGACAAGGGTGCCGTCCCGTGCACCTACACCGCCGACATCGGCCAGTACGACGAGCCCGACATCGCGTCGGTGCCCGGCCGTGCCAAGACCTACGGTGCCGAGATCGCGCGCCTGGTCGACTGCCGTGCGGCACTGGTGGAGGAGGGCCTGGCCGCGCTCGCGTGCGGCGCGTTCCACATCCGCTCGGGCGGCCGCGCCTACTTCAACACGACGCCGCTGGGCCGCGCCGTCACCGGCACCCTGCTGGTACGGGCGATGCTCGAGGACAACGTCCAGATCTGGGGCGACGGCTCGACGTTCAAGGGCAACGACATCGAGCGGTTCTACCGTTACGGCCTGCTGGCCAACCCCCACCTGCGCATCTACAAGCCGTGGCTCGACGCCGACTTCGTGACGGAGCTGGGCGGCCGCAAGGAGATGTCGGAGTGGCTGGTCTCCCACGACCTGCCGTACCGCGACAGCACCGAGAAGGCGTACTCGACCGACGCCAACATCTGGGGCGCCACCCACGAGGCGAAGACGCTGGAGCACCTCGACACCGGTGTGGAGACCGTTCAGCCGATCATGGGCGTGCGGTTCTGGGACCCGTCGGTGGAGATCGCCGCCGAGGACGTGACGATCGGCTTCGAGCAGGGCCGCCCGGTGACGATCAACGGCAAGGCGTTCGCCTCCGCCGTCGACCTGGTCATGGAGGCGAACGCGATCGGCGGCCGCCACGGCATGGGCATGTCCGACCAGATCGAGAACCGGATCATCGAGGCGAAGAGCCGCGGCATCTACGAGGCCCCGGGCATGGCGCTGCTGCACGCCGCGTACGAGCGTCTCGTGAACGCGATCCACAACGAGGACACCCTCGCCCAGTACCACAACGAGGGTCGGCGCCTCGGGCGGCTCATGTACGAGGGCCGCTGGCTGGACCCGCAGGCCCTGATGGTCCGCGAGTCGCTCCAGCGCTGGGTCGGCTCGGCCGTCACCGGCGAGGTGACGCTGCGGCTGCGCCGCGGTGAGGACTACTCGATCCTCAACACCACCGGCCCGGCGTTCAGCTACCACCCGGACAAGCTGTCGATGGAGCGGACCGAGGACTCGGCGTTCGGCCCGGTGGACCGGATCGGCCAGCTCACCATGCGCAACCTCGACATCGCCGACTCGCGCGCCCGCCTCGAGCAGTACGCGGGCCTCGGCATCGTCGGCACGACGCACCCCGAGCTGATCGGCGCCGCGCAGGCGGCGGCGACCGGCCTGATCGGCGCGATGCCGGAGGGCGGCGCCGAGGTCATCGCCTCCCGTGGCGAGGTCACCGAGGACGACGAGCTCCTGGACCGCGCCGCGATGGAGTCCGGCACCGACTAGCACCGACGGGCAGGGCACAAGCGAGGAGGAGGGGTGGCCGCTGCGGCCACCCCTCCTCCTCGCTCTCTTTCCAGGCCTCTACGCGGCTTCCACCACGTCCGCCGGGTTCGCGAACTGTGTGCGATACAGCTCCGCGTACCGGCCCTCCTCCGCGAGGAGCGACTCATGGGTGCCGCGCTCCACGATGTGGCCGCCCTCGACCACCAGGATCTGGTCGGCGGACCTGATCGTGGACAGACGGTGGGCGATCACGACGGCGGTACGGCCTTCGAGCGCCTCGGCGAGGGCTTCCTGCACGGCCGCCTCGGACGTGTTGTCCAGGTGGGCGGTCGCCTCGTCGAGGATGACGACGCGCTGCCGGGCGAGGAGGAGGCGGGCGATCGTCATCCGCTGGCGCTCGCCGCCGGAGAGCCGGTAGCCGCGCTCGCCGACGACGGTGTCGAGGCCGTCGGGCAGGGAGTGGACCAGGTCCTCCAGGCGCGAGCGGCGCAGCACGTCCCACAGGTCGTCCTCGCTCGCTCCGGGCCTGGCCAGGAGGAGGTTGGCGCGGACGGTGTCGTGGAAGAGGTGGCCGTCCTGGGTGACCATGCCGAGGGTCTCGCGCAGGGATACGGCGGTCAGGTCGCGGACGTCGACCCCGCCGATGCGTACGGCGCCCTCGTCGGTGTCGTAGAGGCGGGGCATGAGCTGGGCGACGGTCGACTTGCCGGCGCCGGAGGTGCCGACGAGGGCGACGGTCTGGCCGGGCTCGGCGCGGAACGAGATGCCGTGCAGGACCTCGGCGCCCCCGCGGGTGTCGAGCGAGGCGACCTCTTCGAGGGAGGCGAGGGAGACCTTGTCGGCGGACGGATAGCCGAAGCGGACGTCCTCGAACTCCACGGCGACCGGCCCCTCGGGCACCTCCCGGGCGTCCGGCTTCTCGTCGATCAGCGGCTTGAGGTCGAGCACCTCGAAGACGCGCTCGAAGCTGACGAGCGCGCTCATGACCTCGACGCGGGCCCCGGCCAGGGAGGTCAGCGGCGCGTAGAGGCGGGTGAGGAGCAGGGCGAGGGAGACGACGGCGCCCGCGTCGAGGGTGCCCTCGATGGCGAAGTAGCCGCCCAGGCCGTAGACGAGCGCGAGAGCGAGAGCCGAGACGAGAGTGAGCGCGGTGATGAACGCGGACTGCGCCATGGCCGTACGGACGCCGATGTCCCGTACGCGGCTTGCGCGGGCGGCGAACTCGGCGGACTCGTCGCCGGGCCGGCCGAACAGCTTGATCAGCGTGGCGCCGGGCGCCGAGAACCGCTCGGTCATCCGGGTCCCCATCGCCGCGTTGTGTGCGGCCGCCTCGCGCTGGAGCCGGGCCATCCGCGTACCCATGCGCCGCGCGGGCACCACGAACACCGGCAGGAGGACCAGCGCGAGGAGCGTGATCTGCCAGGACAGTGTGAGCATGACGGCGAGGGTGAGGAGCAGGGTCACGACGTTGCCGACCACGCCGGAGAGCGTGTTGCTGAACGCTCTCTGCGCGCCGATCACATCGTTGTTGAGGCGGCTGACGAGGGCGCCGGTGCGCGTCCGGGTGAAGAAGGCGACGGGCATGCGCTGCACATGGTCGAAGACGGCCGTGCGCAGGTCGAGGATCAGGCCCTCGCCGAGGTTGGCCGAGAGCCATCGGGAGACGAGGCCGAGACCCGCCTCCGCGAGCGCGATCACGGCGATGAGGAGAGCGAGGCGGATGACGGTGCCCTCGTCCTCGCCGGCGACGATGGTGTTGACGACGTGCCCGGCGAGGACCGGGGTCGCCACGGCGGTCAGCGCGGTGACCACGCTCAGGACGACGAACTGCGCGATCCGGCGCCGGTGCGGACGCGCGAAGGCGCCGATGCGGCGCAGGGTGGCGGGGGCGAAGGGTCGGGTGTCCTGCTGGGCGTTCATGACGCTGTGCAGCTGCGTCCACGCCGTGGTCTCCATGCTCATGGAGTAGACGGTAAGACCTCAAGCAAGCTTGAGGTCAACGGGATACCCCAATTCGGGGTGGACGGCCCCTGGGAGGGGCGCGGCCGGCGTGCCACGCTGAACATCAACTCAGCGACGATCACTCAGGAGGGTTCGGATGCCGGTCCGCGTCGAGCGCCGAGGGCATGTCACCACGGTCGTACTGTCCCGCCCCGAGGCCCGCAACGCGGTCGACGGGCCCACGGCCGCCGAACTGGCCGCCGCCTTCAAGGAGTTCGACGCCGACGCGTCCGCCCGCGTCGCGGTGCTCTGGGGCGAGGGCGGCACGTTCTGCGCGGGCGCCGACCTCAAGGCCATCGGCACGGAGCGCGGCAACCGGGTCGCCGAGGAGGGCGACGGGCCGATGGGCCCGACCCGGCTGCGGCTGTCCAAGCCGGTGATCGCCGCCGTGAGCGGGCACGCGGTGGCCGGTGGCCTCGAACTGGCGCTCTGGTGCGATCTGCGGGTCGCCGAGGAGGACGCCGTCTTCGGGGTGTTCTGCCGGCGCTGGGGCGTGCCCCTCATCGACGGCGGCACGGTGCGCCTGCCCCGGCTCATCGGCGAGAGCCGCGCCATGGACCTGATCCTCACGGGCCGTCCGGTGCCCGCCCCGGAGGCGTACGGGATGGGGCTGGCCAACCGCCTCGTGCCGCCCGGCCGGGCGCGCGCCGAGGCGGAGGAACTCGCGGAACAGATCGCGGGCTTCCCCCAGGCCTGCCTGCGCGGCGACCGCGCCTCCGTGCTCGACCAGGCGGGGCAGGGCGAGGAGGCGGCCATGGCGGGTGAACTGCGGTACGGGACAGCCGTATTGGAGGAGAGCCTGAAGGGGGCCGCGCGGTTCGCGTCGGGGGCGGGGCGGCACGGGTCGTTCACCGACATGTGACCCGTCACCGCGCCCGCCCCCGGCGACGGATCAGGCGGAAGTGTGCAGCGGCACCGTCAGCTGCTTCAGCCAGGTGCCGGTGGTGAAGTCACGCGCCTTGATGACGACCGAGCGCGGGCCCACCTCGACCTGGAGGCCCTGGTTGAAGGCGCCGCCGAGCGAGACCTCGCCGCCCTTGCCGTCGTCCATCCAGCCGACCTGCACGGCGGCGGTGTTGACGACGGTGAACCCTTCGAGGTTGCCGGTGCCGGGGACGACGCGGCGCACCACCCAGTCGGACAGGTTGAGGTCCCAGTGGGTGTGCCCGGAGAACAGGAACACGTCCTTGTGGCGGCCCAGGATCGACAGGAGCCGGTCGGGCTGCAAGTAGTCGCTCATGTACAGCTTGTTGTGCGTGCCCGACACCGTGTTGGGCAGCGGGTGGTGGGTCAGGACCATGACGGGACGGCGGCGGCGCGCCCAGTGGGCGAGCCGGTCCTCCAGCCACGCGAACTGCTCGTCGCTGATCCACACCTCGTCCCACAGCTTCGCGTCGTGGTAGTGGGAGTAGCGCTCGGTGCCGAGGCTGAGGACCGGTACGCCGCCGAACGAGGTCTCCGAGTAGACCTGGCCCCGCTCCGCGAACTTGTAGAAGCTGCGGAACAGTGAGTCCTCGGTGGTGCCGTTGGGCCAGGTCGCCTGGGCGAGGGTGCTCGGGTCGCTGTACTTCGGCACATAGAACTCGTGGTTGCCGATGGCCCACGCCACGTTCTCGGGGTGCGGGTGCTTGTCCAGGGTCTGCCGGACGGCCGCGTACTCGAAGTCGTAGCCGCGCGGGGTGATGTCACCGGCTATACCGAGGCCCGCGCTGCGGGGGTTGACCGAGTGCAGGTCGTCGAGCGCCTTGCCGAAGTCCGTCAGGTCGCCCTGGATGTCGCTGATGATGTTGAACCGCACCGTTCCGCCGTCGTCGTGGCGCTGGGCCGCGGGCTCGGCGGCGGGTGCGGCGGCGGCCGCGGGAGCCGGGACCAGGGAGCCGGTCGCGGCGAGCGCGCCGCCCGCGAGCGTCGCGCGCCCCGTCGTGGCCATGAACGATCTGCGATCCATCGGTGTGTCCTCCAAAGCGACTGCCCCCGTGTACGGGTGATTGGTCGCCTTGAGCGTTACGGGTCGTGATGGCCTGACGACGTACCGGAGGTGACCGACTCCTTAAGACTGGTCTAGCCCAGTTACCTTTTCGAGATATCCCCGCGTCCGATGTGTCCTGGCGCCCTCTAACCCAGTTCGAGGGTGGTGATGCCGAAGATCCTTTCCTGGGCGAACGGCCGGACAGGACCGGTGTACATGCGGGCCGTGGCGAACCCGGGGGTCAGGCCGTACGCCTCGGCGAGTGCCACGGCGGCGGGGTTGGATTCGGGCACGTCCACGGCGACCGGGGCCCGGCCGACCGTGGCGAGCAGGGCGTCGAACAGCGCGCGGGCGTCCTGCGGGGTGTCCGCGAACAGCGGGCCGACGCGGAAGGCATCGCGGCCCGGACGGATGACGCCGTAGCCCGTGACGCGGCCGTCGACGACGCGGGCGAGGGCGCGGTGGCCGTCACCGGCGAGCCAGGCGGCGAGGAAGCGGGGGCGCTCCGCCGGGTAACAGGCGCTGTCGTACAGGGCAATGGCCTTCAGGCCGCCCGCCTCGGCGACGGGGATGACGGTGCCGGGTCCGGGGTCGCCTTCGGCCGGGTGCGGGGCCTGCGGTACACCTGCGTAACGGACGGTCGTGTGCACCAGCTCGAAGCCGGACTTGCGGTAGTTGTCCTGCTGCGCGGGGACGCCGTCGAGGCCGACCGTCCTGCTGCCCGCGTGCGCGAGGCCCGCCTTCCAGGTGGCGATGCCGTAGCCGCGGCCGCGCAGGTCGGGCCGTACGAGATAGAAGCCGAGGAAGGCGTAGTCGTCGCCGTAGTTGACCACGGAGATCGCGGAGACGGGCTCGCCGTCGACCCGGCCGATGAAGAAGCCGTCGGGGTCCTGGGCGAAGAAGCTGCGGGCGTCGGCGAGGCCCGGGTTCCAGCCTTCTTCCGCCGCCCAGCCGCTGATGACGGACCAGTCGTCGAGCGTGGCCCGGGTGATGTCGAGCCGCTCGGGCACCTCGGGGGTGCCTGCGGTCGGGTGGTTGCCGGAGGTGTGGGGGTCCGGTCGCGTCATCGTCGCCTCTCCGTTCCTGCGCGGCGCGCTCCTGGCCCGCCGCCTCGATCCGTGCCGGGCCCATCCTTCCCGATCACCTCCCTCCGTCGCGACCACTGAGGCACGATGATCGGACACCTGACCCAGCCGAGCCTCTTCACAAGGGAGTTGTCGCATGGGAGAGAGCACGCCGCCGCCCGCCGACCGGATCGACACCAGCAGGCCGCATCCCGCGCGCGTCTACGACTGGTTCCTGGGCGGCAAGGACAACTACCCGGTCGACGAGGAGCTCGGCCGGCAGATCGTGGCCCTCGAACCGCAGGCCAAGTACGCGGCCCAGCACAACCGTTGGTTCATGCAGCGCGCCACGCGGCATCTCGCCGGGGCGGCCGGGGCGCGCCAGTTCCTGGACATCGGCAGCGGCATTCCCACCGAGCCCAACCTCCACCGCATCGCCCAGGGCGTCGCGCCCGACGCCCGTGTCGTGTACGTGGACAACGACCCGATCGTGCTCGCCCATGCGGGGGCGCTCCTGCGCGGTACTCCGCAGGGCAGCACCGAGTACCTCTCGGCGGACGTGCGGGAGCCGGAGAAGATTCTTGAACTCGCCGCGAGCACACTGGAGTTCGACCGCCCGGTGACGCTGTCGCTCATCGCGCTGCTCCATTTCGTCCCGGACTCGGACGGCGCCCACGACCTCGTGCGCACCCTGGTGGGCGCGCTGCCGTCGGGAAGCCATCTGGTCCTGTCGCAGCTCGCCGGCGACTTCGATCCGGAGCGGACGCGCGAGGCCGTGGCGATGTACGCGGCGGGCGGGGTGACGCTCGTGCCGCGCTCGCGTGAGGAGATGAGCCGCTTCTTCGACGGGCTCGACCTGCTGGAACCCGGGATCGTGTGGCTGCCGGACTGGCATGCGGACCTCGGCGTGGACGAGATCAGGGACGGTTCTCCGGTGCCGCTGTACGCGGGGGTGGCGCGCAAGCCGTAACCCTCGGCCGGACCCCGAGAACCCTCGGATTCACCCCCGCATCTTTATGGTCACCTTGACTATATTCAAGGCACGCCATATCGTCGCCATGACGAAAACGACCAGGGGGTTCCTGTCATGGCCGACATCAAGCGCCGTTTCGGACTGCACCACTTGCGCTCCGCGCCCACCGCGCACATCCGTCACCACAAGCGCGGCGCGCTCGCCCACGACGGCACGGGCCTGAGCTTCTGGTTCCGGGCGCTGAGTGCGGCGCTGTCCGAAGTGCCCGTGGACGACCGGGAGTTGGCGGTCACGTTCCACGCGCGGACCGCCGACTTCCAGGACGTCGCCGTGCAGGCCTCGGTGACGTACCGGATCAGCGATCCCGCGCTCGCCGCCGCGCGGCTCGACTTCTCGCTCGACCCGGACACCGGCGCCTGGCGCGGCACGCCCCTGGAGCAGCTGTCCGCGCTGCTCACGGAGACGGCGCAGCAGCACGCGCTGGACGTCCTGGCGCGCACCCCGCTCGCCGAGGTCCTCGCCGACGGCGTGACGGCGGTGCGCGAACGGGTCGCGGCGGGTCTCGCCGCGGAGCCCCGGCTGCCCGCGACCGGCGTGGAGGTCGTCACCGTGCGCGTCGTGGCACTGCGCCCCGAGCCCGAGGTGGAGCGGGCGCTGCGGACGCCGGCCAGGGAGCGGATCCAGCAGGAGGCCGACCGGGCGACGTACGAGCGGCGCGCGGTGGCGGTCGAGCGGGAGCGCGCCATCGCCGAGAACGAGCTGGGCAGCCGCATCGAACTGGCCCGGCAGGAAGAGCAGTTGGTGGAGCAGCGGGGCACGAACGCACGGCGCGAGGCCGAGGAGAACGCGGCGGCCGACGCGGTACGCGCCGAGGCGGAGTCCTCGCGCGCGGTGCGTCTGGCGGGCGGCGAGGCGGAGGCCGCACGCGCGGTCGGTGAGGCGCGGGCACACGCGCAGGAGGCATGGCTGCGGGTCCACTCGGAGGTGGACGCCGCGACGTTGCACGCCCTTGCCGCCACACAGCTGGCGCAGAACGTGCCGCGGATCGAGAACCTGACCCTCTCCCCCGATGTGCTCACGGGCCTGCTCGCACGGCTGGGCCACGACCGGGGTGAGCGGTCGTGACGCTCGCGCCACGCGCGGTACTCGTCCACCGGACCACGGAGTACGAGGAGTTGCTGGCCCGGCACGGCACGCACGGTCAGGCCGCCTTCTTCCTCTCCTCGCGCGGGCGCTCCGTCGAGGAGGTGGCCGAGCGCCATCACCGTACGATGCGCGCGCTCGCGGAGGTCGCGGCGGCCGTGCCGCTGTCGTGGCGCAGGTCCCGTGTCGAGCGGGCGGATCTGGACCGGTTCCTCTTCGGCCCGGAGGACGTGGTGGTCGTCGTCGGGCAGGACGGTCTGGTCGCCAATGCCGCCAAGTACCTTTCGGGCCAGCCGGTCCTCGGCATCGACGCGGAACCGGGGCGCAATCCGGGGGTGCTGGTGCGCCACCGCGTGGCCGACGCGGCGAAGCTGCTTCCGGCGGCCGTCTCGGGCCGTGCCACCGTCGACGAACTCACCATGGTGGAGGCCGTCGCCGACGACACTCAGCGGCTGCTCGCGCTCAACGAGATCTGCCTCGGCCCGCCCTCGCACCAGACGGCGCGCTACCGGATCGGCCCCGACGACGACACACACGCACCCGAGGCCCAGGCCTCATCGGGTGTCCTGGTCGGCACCGGGACCGGCGCCACCGGCTGGCTGCGTTCACTGTGGCAGCAGCACGCGAGCACACTTCCACTGCCGGGCCCGGCGGAGCCCCGGCTGCTCTGGTTCGTACGGGAGGCCTGGCCCTCGCCCGCCACCGGCACGTCCCACGTGGAGGGCTCCCTCGGTCCCGGCGAGCGGCTGCGCGTCACGGTCGAGTCCGACCGCCTGGTGGCCTTCGGCGACGGCGTGGAGAGCGACGCACTCGAACTGACCTGGGGTCAGACAGTGTGCGTGGGAGGGGCGAAGGAACGGCTGCGGCTGGTGACGTGAGCCCTCCGGCGCGGTGACTACTCCGGCGTCGGTGTGTCGTGGCTGTGGTACATCGCCTGGACGTCGAGCTCCAGCTTCACCGTGGGACCGACCACCGGGATGCCCCGGGCCAGCATGCTCCGCCAGTCCAACGTGTAGTCCTCCCGGTGGAGTTCGGCCGTGGTGCTGGTCTGCAAGGAGGTGGGGGCGAGGACTATGGAATCGCCTCTGGCCTGGTCTTTTGGCTCGGATTACTTGGGGATACTTCGCCAAGGAAGACCGGGCGAGGACACAGACGCGACTGGCACGGATCTCTTCGACGGGGCAGAGGGTTCCGACAGCGGTCGTCTCCTTCTTCGCTCCTGGGTGGCGGACGGTGTTCGACAGCCCGCGCCTCCCCTGAGGCCAGAGGGTGACTCCTGCTGGCCTGATGCCGCCTGGAAACGTTGGATCTTGATGGGATAGAACGGAGTAGCGAAGATCCTGCGTTCGCAATCGGGGAGGAGATCGACCATGGGGATGCCCGCTGACTTGCAACTGATCAGCAGCGGCATGATCAAAGCCTCAATGATGATGGTCAAGCACGTGATGCCCGGACTGCGGGGTGCGACCATCGCCCTGTTCCATGAACTGGCCCGGCAGAAGGGCATGGCAGGCGATGATGATGCCGGCCACGAGTTCGCCAAGGTCTACAAGTCGGCCGCCTCTACGACGCTGGACAAGATGGGCTTCAGCACTCTGGTGATGAGCGAGACCGGCCGGGGTCTGATGCACACAGCACGGGAGTTCATGGCCAAAGAGAGCGAGATCGCCTCGAAGATTCTGGGCAAGCAGGTCGACTTGACCGACAGCATGGGCGATCCCTATGAGGACTGCGAGGAGAGTTTCCTCGGTCGGGGGCAGGAGCTGGAAGAGGTCATCGGTGAGACCTCGGCTTGGGACCAATACGCTCCGGGGGGCATGAGTGACCGGTTCCGTGGCTCCCCGGAGAAGCTTCGAGACGTGGCCGGATCGTGGCGTGCGGGCGGGAAGCTGATGCTGCGCATCCTGGAAGATGCCCAAGCTTGCGCGCACACCGCCGACAAGGCGCACTCCGGAGAGGCTGCGGACTCGTTCCGGAAATACTTTGCAGGGTTTGTCGGGTTCGCCTCACCGCCCGACAATGCGCAGCAAGATGAGGCTCTCGTCGCGAACCTTGTGGCCGCATGTCATCAGCTGGCCAAGGCATGCGACCGCTACGCGGTTCATGTCGATGACGCGAAGCTGAAGATCCAGCAGCACAAGCTGGACCTCTTCCACGTCGACGCCCCTTGGGACTCGCCGATGTTCGGGGGCAATGGCGACGACGGTGGCCTCAAAGACGCCGTCCTCAACGACCCATGGATTCATCGGCTCGGCGACGTCGCACACGCTCTGGACAGTGCGGAGAAGCGGGTGAAGCTCCCCCGCGGATCGGGCAGCCGACCCGGTCTGCCCTTCTCGCTGTTCATCCCCCTGCCCGTGCCGGCACCGGTGCCTTTGGTCCTGGCCTCCTACAACAGTGGTGCGCCGGGGATCGTTCCGGCCGTGTATCGGCCTACGGATCCGAACGTCGGCTGGGTGCCTCCGATCCCTCCGACTCCTGGCACTACCCAGCTCCTCAGCGTGGGTGAACGAAACCAGTTCACGTCATTCGTGAACGGCTTGCCGCCGCATGGTTTCGCCGGCGCTGGAACGGACCCAACGATCCCGGAGAACGCGTATCAGCTGCGGACTGCCGGCTATCCCGAACGGAAGATCTCCCTTCCGTCGGGATCGCGCAAGGGCGCTATCGCTGCCGACGGAATGCGCCCGACGGACGGCTACATGATCGACGCTAAGTACGTCAAGGACAAGGACAGTAAGAATTGCTGGCGCAAGCCAGAGACGCTGGACAACCTCGAAGACACGTACAACGCTCAGGGCAAGAAGCAGTGGAACAGGGAGAAGATCTTCAAGGAGAAGGACGACGACGAACTCGTCGACTACAGGGACGCGATGAAGGAGCACAAGCAGATTCGCGGCTTGGAGATCGTCACGAATGATCAGGACTCGGCGTCGTACTGGCAGACCCTCATGGCAGGCAACCAAGTAAAGGGAACGGCACGTTACGTTCCCTGACACGCCGCTTCAACAGGAAGATGAAAACCGGTGAACATCGACGAGTACCAGACCACCTTCCTCCTCTACGCTCCTGCCAAGAACCCACAAGGGTGGGCTCTTGACCTGGGCACGTTCAGTGAGGCCCTCAGGGAGGGATTCCCTGAGGTCGGCTATCAGACCCGGCAAAACGACGAGGGCGAGGTACGCCTTTCATTCTCGGCGGTAACCGATTCCGGCATCGAAATCACCGGCTTCGCCAAGACCGAGGCGCGCGACACGGTCTTGATCGCCGACGCTTCCGTCGATGAGGCTGCCACCTTTATCGCCTGGCTTCGCGACGCCTACGTTCCGAGCCCGGACCTCGTCCGCTTCACGACGGAAGCCGCCTTCGAACGGGGCATTGACTCCGACTGGCGAGTGCCAGCCACTGGTGACCGAGGACGGATCGCGGACGAACTCAAGCAGCACATCCATGTCGTGGAGGGCTGATCGGTCGCGGAAGCGGTTGCGCTCGAAGTGGCCGGGACACGCGGATCCGTCGATCACACTCCGGATCTACGCGCACATGATTCCCGGGCCTGACGGCCGCGGCAGGGCGGCGATGGATGCCTGGTTCGAGACCGGAACCGATTCGCAGAAGACCTCCCCAGATTCTCTCCGTGGGTGTGAATCTCCGGCTTCGATCTCGGGGCTGAGCCATCGAGAGCGCTCCCGAGTGAGGGACATGGAGCGGTGAGGGTGGCCGCATGCCGCTCCATGACTCTCGAAAGCGCCGCAGGTCTGGCGACTACTCCGGCGGCGTCGGTGTGTCGTGGCTGTGGTACATCGCCTGGACGTCGAGCTCCAGCTTCACCGTGGGACCGACCACCGCGATGCCCCGGGCCAGCATGCTTCGCCAGTCCAACGTGTAGTCCTCCCGGTGGAGTTCGGCCGTGGCGAGGGCCGCGCAGCGCAGCTCCTCCGCGTAGCCGCCGTTGACCATGCCGAGATAGCCGGTGTCCAGCTCCACGGTGCGGCTGACGCCGTGCATGGTCAGCGCGCCCTGGATCGTCCACTTGGTGCCGCCGCGGTACAGGAAGCGGTCGGACGAGAAGTGGATGTACGGGTAGCGCTCGACATCGAGGAAGTCGGCCGAACGCAGGTGGTTGTCCCGGGTCTTGTTGCCGGTCGTGATGCTCGCCGCGTCGATCCGCACCTCCACCCGCGAGTCGGCCATGTCGTTCGCGACCTGGATGCCGCCGTCGAAGCGGGTGAACCGGCCGTGGACGTGGGCCATGCCGACGTGCTTGGCGATGAACCGGATCGCGGTGTGCGGCGGGTCGAACAGCCAGGTGCCGGGCTGCGGCAGCTCCGGCGGGCGCCCCATGTGCAGCTGCACCGAGGTCAGGGGGAGCGTCTCACCGGCGACGACGTCGAGCGTCTGCTGGTGGGGCTGGAGCCCGTCGGCCGCGATCATGACGCCGTACCGGCCGGGCGGCAGCGTGAGGAAGACGAGGCCGTACGGGTCGCTGACCACCTTCGCCACGACGCGGCCGTCGCCGACCCGCGTCACGGTGACGTCCGCCCCCGACATCGGCTGCCCCATGGGGTCGGCCACCTCGCAGTGGAAGGCGCCGGCGCCTTCCGGCACGGGGTGCACCAGTCCTGCCCCGCGCGGGTCGCGTCCGGACCGGCTCCTCCTGAACAGCGCGAGGGGCATGCAGATCACCTTCCGAATCGGCCGCAGAACCTCCGCAGCGGGCTCGCACATACGATCCCATGTCTGCGATCTCCGCTGATCAAGGGCGCTAAGGGTTACCGGCGGCAACTGCGTGGTGAATACACGGGAATCCGACATACCGCCGCCGGGGCGCCTCAGATTCCACACTTCCCTCACCTTTCACCCACCCCTCGACCACGCTCCCGACTCCTCCGATGCCGGTACCTGACGGGCCAGGACAGGCCAGGACCCGCCGGGGCGCGCCAGGACAGACGAGATCGAACCACTGGGACGCAGCACCACTTCCGCGCCATATGTCTGCCGATTACGGGTCAACCGTTGACTCGCTCGATCGCGCTCTGACAGATTCTCGACGCCATGAATGCGACAGAGCCCGACCTCTCCGCCAGGTGGAAACGGTTCGCCGAAGCACACTGGGGCAGGGAGCCTGCCGCGGTTCCGTTCGCCCCGGGCCTTGGGCCGGAGCAGGTCTACGGGGCCGTCGCCGCCTCCTGTGCACCGCCCGCCGGGGACACGGCCGGCGTCCGCTTCGCCACCGCGACGCAGGGCCGGTTACGCGACGCGGGCGTGCTGCTGCCCGGCCGTGACGACCCCGACCCGGACGCGTACCGGGACCGGCTCGGCCGTCGACTCAGCGGTTCCGGATGGCTGTTGAGTGTGCGGCAGCCACTGTGGCGCGACTTCGGGCTCTGGGCACATGTACGCGAACTCGTCTCCGGGCTGTGGCGGACGGTGGGCTGGCCCACCCTGCCGGTGACGGCCGCACTCGCCCTCGGAGAGCACTGCACCGGCCCCGACGCCCCCGCCCCGCGCCCCGGCTCGTTCGCGCTCACTTGGGTACTCGCCGGCACGATGACGGTCAGACTGTGGCCCGAACACACCGGCACCGAGTATCAACTCGCCGCCGAGGCCGGCGACTTGGTGTACTGGCCCGCCGGGTGCCGTCACCTCGATCACTACCTCGACCGCTGCACCACGTTACGGATCACCGTCCCCGCGCGCCACGCCGCCGCCCTCACCCACGTCCGCGGACTCCTCGCGGACCGGATGCAGGAGGACCGCGTCTACACGGGCGTCCCCGGTGTCCTGCCGTTCCCTCCCCCGGCGGACCCCGACGGGAAGGTCGGCGCGGCGGAGCCGGTCGCCGCCGCCGCGCGGCTGTTCGCCGGACTCGCCTCCGGTGCGGGACCGGCCAGGGAGCTGCACGTGGCGTGGGCGGCCCGCAGATCGGCGGCGGGACTCGAACCGGTGCCTCCGCCACGACCGGCCGCACCCCTGGATGCCGGTCTGCGCGTACGGGCCTCGGCCGAGATCTTCCGCATACCGGACGGCCCCGGGCGCGCCGTGTGGGCCGCGAACGGGCACACCCTGGCGGTCGAGGGGGCCGGACCCGAACGCGTCAGAAACCGGCTGCGGTCCGGACGGGCCGTCGCAGTAACGGAGTTGGGCCGCGGATCGCGGATACCCGCGAAGGCACTGATCCCGCTCCTGTCCGACCTGCATCGCGTGCGCGCCATCGAACTGGTGGACGGAGACGGGGCGGCATGAGGGAGGATCCTCGCGCCGCCGGGCCCGCACGCCGCGCTGCCGAACCCACGAACCGCGCCACCGGTCCCACCTCCCCCGGGCAGCTGGAACGGCTCACCCGGCTCGACTGGCAGGTCTTCGGCGACCGGTACTGGGACCGGCAGCCCGTGCTGATCAAGTCGGTCGCCCCCGCCCCCTTCGACGACCACGAGGTGTTCGAGACCTCCGTCGCCGCGGCGCACCGCGGCGGGCCGTTCGGCGTGCCGCCCTGCGCGGGGTTCGCGGTCGGCGGCGAGCCGCAGACCGACCCCGGCGACTTCCTGCCGCAGCCGAGGGACGGCTCGTTCGCGGGCTACCACCAGCGGCTCGTCCGGCAGCTCTCCGGCGAGCCGTACTCCCTGTCCCTCCAGGCCTTTCACGCGTTCCACCATCCGCTGTGGGCGCGCGAGCGCGCCTTCTACGCCGGTCTGTGGGCGCGGGTGGGGCAGCCCGTGCCGAGCGCCTTCACGACGCTGGTCCACGGCACGTACGAACAGCCGCTCGCCGAGGCGCTTCCCGGGCAGCGCGTCGCGACGTTCCTGTACGTGCTGGGCGGGCGGCAGCGGATGCGGTTCGGTGCGGCGGACCGGGGCACGTCGTTCACCGTCGAGGCCGAACCGGGCGACCTGCTGTACTGGCCGTCGCACCTCGCCCCCGTCGCCGAACCCTATGCCGGCTGGGCGTCGACCGGCGTGCGCGTGAGCGTCGTACGGGAGGGGCGGCAGGCGGCGGCCGAGCTCTACGACCTGCTGCACGACGTGACGCCTGAGACGCTCCTCGCGCCGGACCCGGATCCCGCGGACGCCGCTCCGCCCGGCGAGGAGGGTCTGCTCGTGCCCGACGGCGAGGCCGGGGCGGAGTTGCCCGCACCCCTGGAGCGCGCGCTCGCGCACTTCCGTGCGGCGGGCGCGCGCGGGCCGCTGGCGGAGCGCGTCGCCCGGCAGTCCCTGCGGCACTGGACGGCCGGGGGTTTCCGGCCCGCGCCGCCGCCGGCGCCGCGCGGCAGGTTCGGCGACGACGACGTCGTGCGTGCCACGGAGCGCGTGCTGTGGACCGAGGCCGCCGGCCGGCGCCTGTTCTCGGCGTGCGGCCATGTGGCGGCCACGGAGCTGTCGGCCGCCGACCTGTCCGCCGTACTGCGGGTCCTCAACTCCGGACGACCGCTGCCTGTGCGTGAACTCACGCCCGCGGCACGGGGGTTGCTGGCGGATCTGACGGCGTTCCGCGCGCTGGAGCGCATCTGAGGGCCCGCCGGTCCGTCATCGCCGTCACTGACCGGGCGCCGGGCTCGCCAGGTACTTGTACTCCAGGAACTCGTCGGTGCCGACGCGGCCTCCCTCACGCCCGATGCCGGACTGCTTGACGTCGCCGAAGGTACGGCCGGGCTGAAGACGAGGCCGGTGTTGAGGCCGCCACGGGCCAACCGGGTGGCCTCACTGACTCTCGGCTCCGTCCCCCGCCTCAGGCCCGCGCACCGAATTCGCAAGACTTCTGCATAACCCGCTCAACCATCATGGTTCCCAAGGGAGTCGGGTTATGCAACAGTCCTTCGCAACCCGACATGAGGGGAGCGGATCACGATGGCTGGGGCGCGGGGGCACGACCTCGCTGCGTTGCGCGGGCTCAACACGGGTGTCGTGTTGCGGGCGCTGCGCAGGGAGAGTCCGCAGACCGTCAGCCAGCTGGCGGGTGCGACCGGACTGTCGCGGCCGACGGTCGAGGCGCTGGTCGACGAGCTCGTCTCGCAGGGCTGGATCGCCGAGACCGACGCTCCACCCGCCGGGCGCACGCCCGGACGTCCGGCCCGTCGGCTGCGCTTCCGGTCCGAGGCCGGGCACGTCGTCGGCGTCGACATCGGACTGCGCAAGATCGTGCTGGTGCTCGCCCGGCTCGACGGCGAGGTCGTCGCACGCGAACGGGACGACATCGCGGCGGAGTTGAGCGGCACGGAGCGCATCGAGCTGCTGCGCGGGCGGCTGCGTCGCTTCCTCGTCGAGCAGAATCTGCGGGCCGAGGCCGTCTGGGCCATCGGCATCGGCGTACCCGGCATGGTCGACGACACGGGCCGGATCCGGTCGGTGATCGTCCCGGAGTGGACCGACCTGGATCTCGCGCGCCGGCTCGCCGACGACTTCCCGTGCCGGATCCTCGTCGAGAACGACGTGAATCTTGCGGTGCTTGCCGAGCACTGGCAGGGCGCGGCGACGCTCGCGGACGACGTGGCCTGCGTGCTCGTCGGGCGGCGCATCTCCTGCGGCCTGATGATCAACGGCAAGCTGCACCGGGGCCGCCGCGGCGGCGCGGGCGAGCTCGGCATCCTGCCCCAACTCGGCCTGGACGCCGCGGAGAAGTGGCTGGCGTGGGACGGCGAGCGGCTCCCGGGCGAGTCCGAGACGGACGCCCTCGCGCGGGCCGTACGGGCCGGGGACGACGGGGCGCGGGCCGTACTGGACGGCTATCTCGCCGGGGTCGCCCCGGGCATCGCCGCGCTCGTCCTCGCTCTGGACCCCGAGCTCCTCGTCCTCTCCGGCGCGCTCTCCCCGGTCGGCGAGGCGCTCGGGCCCCTGCTCACGGAGCAGCTGCGGCCGTTGACGCTGCACGTGCCGCGCATCGCGGTCAGCGCGCTCGGCCGTGAGGGCGTGGCACTCGGTGCGGTCCGCCGCGCGCTGGACGCTCTCGACTCCCATCTGCCGTACGGGACAGGCCCGTTGCGCCCGTCCCCCGTTCCCTGACCCCACACACACCGTCCCCCCTCACCCTCCGGAGGCGCGCATGCGCAGGAGAACGCTTCTCGCCGGTGCGCTCGCGGCCACGCCCCTCGTGGCCGCGTGCGACAGCGGCGGCGGGGCTTCCGGTTCCACCTCGTCGGGCGGCGGAGGCCGCACCACCATCTCGTACGGCATCTGGGATCCGGCCCAGCTCGCGGGCATGCAGCAGATCGTGAAGGCGTTCGAGGCCAAGAACCCCGACGTCTCCGTGGACATCCAGGTCACGCCCTGGTCCTCGTACTGGACGACGCTCAGGACGTCGATGCGCGGCGGGACCGCGCCCGACGTGTTCTGGATGAACGCCGTGAACATCCAGCTGTACGCGGCGAACGGCGTCCTGGAGCCGCTCGGCCCGTACGCGGCCCGCGACCGCACCCCGCTCGGCCGGCACCCCGAGGCGCTCGTCGAGCTGTACGCGTACGACGGCAAGCAGTACGGGATTCCGAAGGACTTCGACACGGTCGGGCTCTGGTACAACAAGGCGCTGTTCGACAAGGCCGGTGTCGGTTACCCGGACGCCTCCTGGACCTGGGACGACCTGCGGGACGCGGCACGCGAGCTGACGAACCCGCGGACCCGTGTGTACGGGATCGCCGCCGAGATGGACCGGCAGAAGAACTTCTACCCGTCGATCTTCGGCGCGGGCGGCTACGTCCTGCGCGAGGGGCGCTCCGGCTTCGGCGACGAGCGCTCCGTCGAGGGACTGCGCCTGTGGACCGATCTCGTGGACCGGGGCTGGTCGCCGCCGCAGAGCGCGATGGCGGACGTGAAGGGCCGCAATCTGTTCCTGTCCGAGCAGGTCGCCATGAACTACGACCTGTCGGCGATGGCGTCCTTCATGCACGCCACGCCCGCGATCAAGGACCACGGCGGTGTCGCCGTGCTCCCCAAGGGCCGGGAGCGAGCCACCGTCATCCACGGTCTCGCCAATGTTGTGAGCGCCAAATCCCGTAAGAAGACGGCCGCTTGGAAGTTCGTGGACTTCCTGGCGCGGCGCGAGGCGGCCGAGATCCAGTCGAAGGGCGGCGTCACCATCTCCTCGTACGCGGGGACACAGGATGCCTGGCTCAAGTCGATGCCCGAGTTCGACCTCAAGGTCTTCATCGACATGCTCGACTACGCGGTCCCGTACCCGAGTTCCAGGAACACGGCCGTGTGGGAGGACCTCGAATATCTGCTGCTCGGCGCGCCGTTCAGCGGCAAGGGCGGCATCGAGTCGGCCGCGCGCACGCTCGGCCGGCAGATGGACCGGGCCCTCGACGAGGAGGACAAGTGATGGCCGTTTTCCCGTCGACCGCCGCCGCCGAGGCGGAGGGCCGGATCAGGAATCCGCGCACCAAGGCGGGCCGCGACGGCACCGCGCGCGGCCCCAACTCCCGTACACAGAAAGCCGCGTACGCGTTCATCGCGCCGATCGCCGTCGGATTTCTCGTCTTCTACATCTGGCCGATGATCCAGACCTTCGGCTACAGCTTCACGACCTTCGGGCCCTTCGGCGGCAACTCCTGGGTGGGCGGCGACAATTACGCCCGCGTCGTCCGCGACGTCACCGTGTGGCGTGCGCTCGGCAACACCCTTCTCTACGGGGCGATCGGACTGGTCACGCTGCCGGTCTCGATCACCGTCGCCGCCCTGCTCAACCGGCGCGGACTGCGGGGAGTCGGTGTCTACCGCGCCCTGTACTTCATCCCGTTCGTCACCCTGCCCGTGGCCATCGGCCTCGTCTGGAACTGGCTGTACAACGGCAACTTCGGCCTCCTGAACGAGATGCTGTCGTGGTTCGGCGTCTCCCGGCACTTCTGGGCCTCCGACCCGTCGTCCGCACTGTGGGCCATCGGCCTCGTCCTCGTGTGGCAGAGCGTCGGCTACTACTTGATCATCTTCATCGCGGGGATCAAGGCCATCCCGCAGGACTACTACGAGGCCGCGGAGCTGGACGGGGCGGGCCCGGTGCGCCGCTTCTTCCGGATCACGCTGCCGCTCCTGAGCCCCAGCATCTTCTTCGCAGCGGTCATCTGCGTGATCAACTCACTGCAGCTCTTCGACCTCATCTACGTGATGATGAGCCCCACGAACCCGGCCCTCGGCTCCACGCAGTCCGTGGTGAGCCTCTTCTACCAATGGGCGTTCCAGCAGAACAACCAGGGCGCGGCGGCCGCCCTCGCGTTCGTCCTGATGCTGCTCACCGCGGCGCTCACCTACGTCCAGTTCCGGCTCCAGAAGAAGTGGGTGCACTATGCCTGAGCGCTCCCGGATCCGCCCCGGCTCCGTCGCCACGCACGCACTGCTGTCGCTGGGCGCCCTGGTGATGGTCTTCCCGTTCCTGTGGCAACTGCTGACGGCGCTGAAGACCCTGCCGGAGGCGGTGCACGTCCCGGTGACGTTCTTCCCCGAACACGCCAACTGGGCGTCGTTCAAAGAGGTCTTCACCGCGATGCCGTACGGCGACATGCTCGGCAACAGCGTCGTCAACACCGTGGCCCGTACGGTGGGACAGCTCGTCTTCTGCTCGCTCGCCGCGTACGCCTTCGCCCGCATGCGGTTCCGCGGCAAGAACGTGCTGTTCGCGCTGTTCCTGTCGGTGCTGCTCGTACCCTCGTCGCTGCTGATCCTGCCGCAGTACGACATCATCCAGCGGCTCGGCCTGCTCAACACGACGCCGGCCCTCTTCCTCCCCGGCATGTTCAGCGCCTTCGGGACCTTCCTCCTGCGGCAGTTCTTCATGGCGCTGCCCAGAGAGCTGGAGGAGGCGGCCCGCATCGACGGCGCCGGGCCCTTCCGGATCTTCTGGTCGATCATGCTGCCGCTGATCCGCCCGGCGCTCGCCGCCCTCGCGGTCATCACGGCGATGTGGTCGTGGAACGACCTCCTGTGGCCGCTGGTCGTGAACACCGATCCGGCGAAGATGCCGATCAGTGCGGGCCTGACGTCCCTGGAGGGCCAGTTCGAGACCAACTACCCCGTGATGATGGCGGGTTCGCTCATCGCGAGCCTGCCCATGATCGTCCTCTACCTCTTCCTCCAGCGGCACTTCGTGCAGGGCATCGCCCAGAGCGGCACCAAGGGCTGAGTCGCAGGCAGGGCCGAACCTCCGTCTCCAGAAAGGAACGCCATGACACGCCTCGATGTGGGTCTGATCGGCGCGGGCGGCATCGCCCGGGCCCATCTGCCCGCGTGGATCGAGCTGGGCGCACGCGTCACCATCCTGTCCACGGACGGGAACGCGGAGAAGCTCGCCGCGAAGTACGCCGGGTCCGGCGTGACCGCCACGCACAGTCTGACCGGTCTCCTGGACCGCTCCACCGTCGTCGACATCTGTACGCCCACGTTCACACACCGGGAACTCGCCCTCGACGCGATCGCCGCCGGCAAGCACGTCGTCTGCGAGAAGCCCCTCGCGCTCACCGCGTCCGAGGCCGCCGAGATGGCGGACGCGGCCGAGGCGGCGGGCGTGCTGCTGTTCCCGGCGCACGTGGTCCGCTACTTTCCCGCGTACGCGGCGATGGCCGGGTCCGTCGCCGAGGGTGCCATCGGTACCCCGGCGGTACTGCGCTTCACCCGCTCGGGCGCCTATCCGGTGTGGGCCCCGTGGTTCTGCGACCCGGCGCTGTCCGGCGGCATCCTGATGGACCAGATGATCCACGACCTCGACTTCGCGCGCCTGCTCGCGGGCGACGTCGTACGCGTCCACGCACGGCTGCGCGGGCGCCAGGAGCCGGGCGCGAAGCCCGGTGACGTCGCGGTCGGCACGGCGGTGCTGACCCACGCGTCGGGCGCGATCAGCCACATTCTCGGCGTGTGGGGTCTGCCGGACCTCCAGTTCCGTACGACGTTCCGCGTCGCGGGGCCCGACGGGATCCTGGAGCACGACTCGACGGCGCTGCCCGGGTTCCGCATCCTCGCCCAGGGCACGCGCCCGCCCGGCGAGGGCATTCCCAGCAGCCCGATGACGGAGAGCCCTTACCTCACCGAGCTGCGCGAGTTCGCCGCTGCCGTGGAAGGCGGGCCAGCTCCCCGCGTGACGGCCCGCGACGGCGTCGAGGCGGTACGGATCGCGGAAGCGGCGGCGGCTTCGGCCCGTACCGGCGAGCCCGTGGAACTCAAGATCTCCGAGGAGGCGGCCCGATGAAGGTCGGAGTGCTGTCGTTCGCGCATGTCCACGCAGGCGGGTTCGCCCGCCTGCTCGACGGGATGGAAGGCGTCGAGGTCCTCGCGGCCGACCCGGACACGGACCTGGCGGCGCACGGCGAGGTCCGCGGCCGGGAGTTCGCCGACCGGCTCGGGGTGGCCTACGCCGACTCGTACGAGAAGCTGTTCGCCTGGGGCCCCGACAAGGTCGTCGTCTGCTCGGAGAACGTCCGCCACCGGCCCCTCGTCGAACTGGCGGCGGCGCACGGCGTGGACGTGCTGTGCGAGAAGCCCCTCGCGACGACGGAGGAGGACGGCACGGCGATGGTCGAGGCGTGCCGCGCGGCGGGCGTGCGGCTCGCGGTGGCGCACCCCGTCCGTTTCAGCCCGGCCTACACGGCGGTGCGCGCCGCCGTGCGGTCGGGCACGGCGGGCGGTGTCCTCGCGGTGTCGGGCGCCAACAACGGCTATCTGCCGGCGGCCCGGCGCCGCTGGTTCGCCGACCCCCAACTCGCGGGCGGCGGAGCCCTGATGGACCACACGGTGCACATCGCGGACCTCCTGGACGACCTCTTCGAGGCGTCCCCGGCGACCACGGTGTACGCACAGGTCAACAACGTGCTCCACGAGGGGCAGGTCGACGCGGACACCGCGGGGCTCGTCACCGTCGAGTACGCGAACGGGGCGGTCGCCACGATCGACTGCAGCTGGAGCCAGCCCCAGCACCATCCGGCCTGGGGCGGATTGCAGATGCAGGTGATCGGCGACCGGGCGACCCTGGAGATGGACGCCTTCGACCAGAAGGTCCACGGCTTCAGCGAGGCGTCCCGCGCGCCCTTCGAACTGCCCTACGGCGTCAACCTGGACGCCCTGATGCTGCACTCGTTCCTGTACGGGAGCGACGGCGGGACGAGCGTGACGGACGGCGAATCCGGTCTGCGTTCCCTGCGGATCGTCACCGCGGCGTACCGGTCCGCGGCCGAGGGGAGGGCAGTGCCGGTGCGGTGACGACCGGCCGCGTCTGCCATCGTGGCCGTATGAGCGAACTGGTGGACCGCGTGGACGAACAGGACCGCGTACTCGGCACGGTGGACCGGGGCGCGGCCGTCCGCGAGGGGTGGCTGCACCGGGTGGCGACGGTCGTGTGCCGCGACCCGGCGGGGCGGATCCTCGTGCATCGCCGGGCGCCGCACGTCTCGCGGTTCCCCGGGCGGTACAACTGGCTGATCGGCGGGGGTGTCGACGCGGGCGAGTCGTACGAGGCCGCGGCGGCCCGCGAGCTGTCGGAGGAACTCGGAGTCACGGCGCCGGTCCGTTATGTCTTCAAGTACCTCTGCCGCGGGGAGATCGGCCCGTACTGGCTCGGGGTGCACGAGGTCACCGTCGACGGGCCGGTCGCGCCGCTGCCCTCCGAGATCGTCTGGCACGACTGGCTCACCGAGACCGGCCTGACGAACGCGATGCGCCAGTACCCGTTCGTGTCGGACTCCCTCGAGGCGCACGCGCGCTATGTCGCGCTGGGCCGTGAGAACGGGCCGGGGACGGCGCGCTGAGGGGCGGCGGCGCGTGGCTCAAGGCCGGGCATCTGCCCTGTTGGCGCAGGTGAGGGCCATCCCCCGCGCGCGTGCACCTCGACGCGTGCGGCAGGATGTCCCGGCGCGTCGGTGCAGGCGCGGCAGCACCACCTACGGACAAGCAGGTAGCAAGGTGACGACTCATCACATACGGCCGCTCCCGGCGGCGCACGACGACCTCGTTCACGGCGCGGGAGGCCGCCGGTGAACCGCGCGATGACGCCCGACGATCTGATCGTGGCCGGGATCGCGATCGCCGCGGGGCTCGCGGCCGGACTGCTCCTGCGCATGATGCTGCGCTGGCTGGGCGTGCGGGCCGACCGGACGCGCTGGGGCGGCGACGACGTCATCGTGGACGCCCTGCGCACCCTCGTGCCGTGGGCGGCGGTCGCCGCCGGTGCCGCCGTGGCCGCCTCCGCGCTGCCGCTCACCACCCGGGCCCGGCACAACGTCACCGTGACGCTGACGGCGCTGCTGATCCTCGTCGCCACGTTCACCGCGGGCCGGGTGATCTCCGGGCTCGTGCGGTCGGTGGCGCAGTCGCGGTCCGCGGTCGCCGGGTCGGCCACCATCTTCGTGAACATCACGCGGGTCGTGGTGCTCGCGGTGGGCTTCCTCGTGGTCCTGCAGACGCTGGGCATCTCCATCGCCCCGCTCCTCACCGCTCTCGGCGTCGGCGGTCTCGCGGTGGCGCTCGCGCTCCAGGACACGCTCGCTAACCTCTTCGCGGGCGTCCACATCCTGGCCTCCAAGACCGTGCAGCCGGGCGACTACATCCGGCTCAGCAGCGCCGAGGAGGGCTACGTCGTCGACATCAACTGGCGCAACACCGTGGTGCGTCAGCTCTCCAACAACCTGGTCATCATCCCGAACGCCAAGCTCGCCTCCACCAACATGACCAACTACAGCCGCCCGGAACAGCAGATGACCCTGCTCGTCCAGGTCGGCGTCGGCTACGACAGCGACCTGGAGCATGTCGAGCGGGTCACGGCCGAGGTCGTCGAGAGCGTCATGGTCGACATCACCGGTGCCGTCCCCGAACACGAACCGGCCATCCGCTTCCACACGTTCGGCGACTCCCGCATCAGTTTCACGGTCATCCTGGGCGTCGGCGAGTTCAGCGACCAGTACCGGATCAAGCACGAGTTCATCAAGCGCCTGCACGCCCGGTACCGGGACGAGGGCATCCGGATCCCGGCGCCCACGCGGACGGTGGCACTTCAGCAGGGCGCGGTGGCCATCCCGCACCAGCGTGAGGCCGCACCGCAGATTCCGTAGCGACGGCACAGCCAGGGGGAGCCGGTCCGTCCGGACAGCGGACCGGCTCCCCCCACGTGCTTCCGACCTCTCGGGGTCAGTCGCGCGCCACCGTCCCCGTGACCTTCAGGTCCCGGATCCGGCCGTTGTTGTCGAACGAGCCGAAGCCCACACGGCCCGAGGAGAACACCGGGTCCGTGCCCGTGATCAGCGGCGTGCGGCTGCCGTCCATGTAGACGGCCGTCTCGCCGGTGTCCGCGCAGTGCGTGACGCGGACCTTGTGCCAGTCGGCGTCCTTGATGGCCGGGGGCGCGCCGTAGGTGCCGTTCCACTGGTCGTCGATGCGGAGCCGGTCCGCGTTGTTCACCGTGAACAGGCCGTTGTGCGGATAGATGCTGTTGTCGCTGGACAGGTGCGCGTACTGGAACTGGGTGTCGGAGTTGTAGTCCCAGACGACGATGACGTCCCGGTTGGTGATGTCGACCGGGGTGTCGATGCGTACCTCGGCCTCGATCGTCACGTTCGAGTAGCGCGGTCCCGCGGTGAGGACGGCGTACTCGAAGGGGCGGCGCGGGCCGGGGCGGGAGACGCCCGGCTCGGTGAGGACCGTCTCGCGCCGGGTGAACTCCCACTTGGCGGGGGTGACAGGCGCCCAGTTGTCCGCGCCGGTGGTGTGCGTGGTGGGGGTGTTGCCCACGTTGCAGTCCGCGAAGGTGCGGGTGCCGGTGACCTTCCAGACCTTGCCGTTCGCCTTGGAGACGATGTACAGGTCACCGGCGAGATCGGTGCCGAAACGCAGGTCGACGCGCTGGTCCCCGGCGAGGTCGCGCATGGTGACCTTCTTGCCGGTGGCCTGGTCGTACAGCATCAGCGACTTGAGGGGCGCTAGACCGGCGCCACGGCGCATGTCGTGCGTGTCGGCGGCCAGGATCCGCCCGTCGACGAGGTCACCGAAGATGTACGTGCCGCGCAGCTCGGGCGCGTCCTTGCCCCGGTACACGAAGCCTCCGGCGATCGCGCGGCCCACGTCGGAGCGGCAGTCCCAGTCGGCTCCGGGGTCGTGGTCGTACGCGGCGACGGGATACGTGTAGCCGTACTTGGCGTCGTCGGCGGGCAGCGGCGCGATGCGGGCGCACGGGTCGGTGGTCTTCTTGTCGAAGAGGAACGGGCCTTCGCGCTCGCTCCAGCCGAAGTTGTCGCCGGCCTTGACCTCGTACACCGACTCGATGGCGTGCTCGCCGATGTGGCCGAGGTACATGCGGTGGCTGCCGCCCGTGTCCCAGCTGAAGCGGTGCGGGTCGCGCATGCCGACGGCGTAGATCTCCCCGAGGGCGCCCGGTGTGGACACGAACGGGTTGGCGGCCGGGATGCCGTACTTGCCGTTGGCGCTGTTGCGGCCCGCCGGGTCGATGCGCAGGAGCTTGCCGTGCGGGAGCGCCATGTTCTGCGGTTCACTGTTGCCGACGCCCTGGCCGCCGTCGCCGACGGCCAGGTAGAGCAGCCCGTAGTCCTTGTCGTGGGGCTTGGCGGTCGGGTTGAAGTCGATCTGCTGGATGCCGTGCACCTGGCCGGTGAAGCCGATGCGCAGGACCTCGCGGTGGGTGCCGTGGAAGACGGCGGCCTGCGGGTCGTCGGCGGTCCACTCGGTGATGACGCCGTGGTAGGTGGTGGTGCCCGCCTGCTTGAAGTCGGGCGCCTGGGTGACCTGCGAGGCGAGTTCGGTGTGGATGGTGTAGAAGCGGCCGTTCTTCGCGAACTGCGGGTGGAACGCGGCGTATCCGAAGCCCTGGCCGAGGCCGCGGCCCGAGAAGAAGTGCGGGAAGGTGCCCTTCACGTCGAGGTACGGGTGCGGGGTGCCGCCCGTGTTCTTTCCGGCGGTGCCGGGGTCGGTGAGATACAGCGTCCCGTTGAGGTCCGGGGTCGCCATCCGGCCGGAACCGTCCGGGAGTTCGTTGATGGTGTTGATTCTGGCGTGGCGCATCAGACGCGGGTCCGTCGGCGCCGGTACCGGTTCCGACTTGGGGAACTGGGTGTACTCCGAGAGGACCAGGCCGGTCCTCGACTGGGCGGGCTTCTCCGGGATCGGGTCGCTGAGGCCCGCGGTCGCGGCGGCGGGGGCGGGCTCGTCGGCGTGCGAGGGCGCGGCGAGTCCGCCGAGCGCCAGGGTCGCGGTGACGGCGAAGGCCGCCCAGAGTCTTGGATTCTTGCGTCGTGCTGCCATGCGGGTCCCTTCGGACGGCGAGTACGGCTGGGAGGAGGTCGGGGGTACGCGGGTCAGCGGCCGCGCGTCATGCGGCGGTACTCGGCACCGACCTGATTTGCCGTCACCTCGCGGTCCAGGAAGAGGAGATCGTCCATGCGGCAGTCGCAGGCGTTGTTCTCGCGCGTGTTCTGCGGGAAGCTGCCGCCGATCTTGATGCCGCGCGGGTCGGTCGGCGAGGCGCGGTGCGGCGCCGGTGTGGTGGTGAGCTCCCAGGGGTCGCCCGGCGTGACGTAGAAGCCGTCGAGAGGCTTGCCGTCGCGGTACAGGGCCATCGTGCCGTCGCGGAAGTCGAAGGTCGCGGCCAGATGGACCCACTCGCCACGGGGCAGGAGCTGCTGCCAGTCGGCGGAGGCGGCGAAGGTCTGGGAGGCGCCGCTGTCGAGGCGGCGGCCGAGCGCGACGAGCTTCAACTCGCCATTGACCTGGATGAGTTCGAGCAGCGCGCGCACGGCGTGGCCGTCGCTGGTGCCGGACAGCACCCCGGCGAGTCCGATCGCTCCGTAGCGGTCGGTGGGGTTGGCGGTGTTGGAGTTGAGGGTGGGGTTGTCGCCCGTCATCTTGAACCAGCCCATGACGGTGGCGGCCTTGGCGCTGTTGAAGGCGCCGAGGGAGTCGACCCCGGCCTCGTTCCAAGTACCCGCTTTCCAGTCGTCGTTGCCGGCGGTGGCCGGGTTCTGCTGGCGGACCTGAAGGGCGGGCGAGCTGCCCGGGTAGGCCTCGTCGGCGACGCGCATCGCGGAGCCGCCGTTGATGAGCGTGAGCGGGGTGTGGGAGCGTCCGATGTCCCGCTCCTTCGCGGGATCGGCGGGATCGGGGTGCCCGAAGTCGTACGCGGCCACTGCGTGGGAGCGCAACGAGCCGTGTCCCGCAGAGCCGTTGGCCTGCGCGGGGACCCCGGTGGCGGGGCCGCTCGCCTGCGCGGGAAGCGCTGCGGCGGCGAGGACGGCGACCGAGGCGAGGGCCACGGCGGCAAGTGCGGTGTGTCGTGTGCCTCTGGCGGATCGGGTACGCCCGGCGCGTGGTGCGAGCCCGGCGCGGACGGCGGTCCGGGCGATCGCGGTACATCTGGTGCGGGGCAGTCTCATACGGCCTCCGAACGGCAACGAAGGGGCTGCCGACCGGGATTCCCCCGACCGGCAGAAAGCGCTTTCGTCACGTGCGGGGACCATGTAACTCCCTCGCCGCAACCCTGACAATGGGCGTGTCCGCGCCATTTTTCGAAGGCGCACCGCCGGGCAGCCGGGGCGGGCGGTGTACGGCGGAGAAGTCGCGCGCGTCAGCAAAGGGCGCGCATCACTCCGTGGACACTCCGAGGATTCCGGTCCCGAGCCGGCCGCCGACCGCGACCCGGACCGGCCCGCCCATGGCGTCGACCGAGGCCGTCCAGTGACCCGCCAGATGCAGAGTTCGATTGGGGAGCGCGCCGCGCGGCACGTACTGGCGGTGCAGTGCGCGGCCGTCCTGAGTGACGACGAGGACGGGCCGCACCAGCACCTGCGCCGTCCGCAGGACGAAGCGGTCCACCGGCGCCTGCGGAGCCACCCGGTTCGGCGCCACCCAGCGCAGGGGCGCCGCGACCTCGATCGCTGGACCGCCCGGAGCCGGACCCGCACCCTCCAGGAACGCGTGAACGGCGTCGGCCGCGAGAGCGCCTTCGCGGGCCGCCCACGGCGCCGGCTCCACCGCGTGCAGCACGTTCCCTACCGCGAAGACGCCCGTGACGCCGGTGCGGAACGCGCCATCGACAGCGGGCCCTCGCGTCCCCGCGTCGAGGGCCACTCCCCCGCGCCGCGCAAGCTCGTGGTCCGGCACGAAGTCCCCGGTGAACACCACGGTGTCGCAGCCGACGGTCGTCAGCCGGCCGTCGCGGTGCCGTAGCCGGACCCCCGACACCCGCCTCTTTCCCAGGAGTTCGGCCACGGTCGCGCCGGTGAGCACGGGGACGCCGTGACCGATACGGGCCGCCGCCGCCCGCGCCCGGCCCAGCTGGTGGCGCGGCTCCTCGGTGGTGAGCGCGGCGACGGTGACGCCGGCGCGGCGCAGGGCGGACAGGGCCGCGTAGCTGACCGGTTCGGTGCCGACGACGACCGCGCGGCTGCCGACCGGCTGTCCCTGCAGGTGGACGGCCTGCTGGAGCTCGCCGGTGGTGAGCACTCCGGCGGGCCGTGTGCCGGGTACGAGGCGTGCGCTGCGCGGGCGTTCGCGCGCGCCGGTGGCGAGGACGACGGCGCGTGCGGTGATGCGTTCGAGCCCGTGCGGGCCGGTGGTGTCGAGGGTGAGCGGCCCCGCCCATCCGGTGGCGGTGACGCCGGTCCGCACGCGTGCGCCGGAACCGAGCGCGGCCTCCACGGTCCTGGCCGCGTACTGCGGCCCGGTCAGGCCCCACCGCCCGAACCCGCGGTGGTGGCAGTGCCGCGGAACGCCGCCCGCCACCGCCTCACGCTCCAGGACCTCCACGACGCCCACGCCCTCCTCGGCGAGGCCACGGGCGACGGCAAGTCCCGCGGGCCCCGCGCCGACGACGATCACGTCGACGCTCCGCTGCCGCCGCGTCATTCCGGCCCCCACTCGCCCCGCCCCTCATGAAGTGCGCGCACGGCCGCCCCACAGTAGAACCCCTGGCACCGGCCGCCCCGCGCCCGGGTCCTGCGGCGCAGTCCCTCCAGGGAGGCGGGCGGGACCGTGCTGATCAGGGCGTCCCTGATCTCTCCGCGGGTCACGCGCTCGCAGTGGCAGACGATGGTGCCGTAGGCGGGGTCGGTCGCGATGAGGTCGGCGCGCTGGTAGGGGCGAGGGAAGGCCTCGCCCAGGTTGGGCATGCGGACGGGCGTCAGGTCGGCCGGCTCCTTGAGACCGAGGCCGGGGTCCGCCTCGGCGACGAGGCCCGCGACATGCGCCGCGATGGCCATCGAGGCGGTGAGCCCGGTCGAGCGGATGCCGCCCACGGTGACGTAGCGCCGGTCCTCGTGACAGCGGATGCGGTAGTCGTCGTGTTCGGTGGCGGCGCGCAGGCCCGCGTAGGCGGCGGTGACCTCCTCGTCGACCAGGGCCGGCAGGATGCGGCGCCCCTTCGCGAGGAGCCCGTCGAGTCCGTCCGCCGTCGTGCCGGTCGCCGCCTTGTCGTCGAGGTCCTCGGCGGTCGGGCCGAGGAGTACGTTGCCGTGGACCGTCGGCGCCACGAGGACGCCCTTGCCGAGCGCGGTCGGCACCGGAAGCAGGACGTGCCGGACCAGATCGCGGGCGAGCTTGTCGAAGACGATGAGCTGGCCGCGACGCGGGGTGACGGTGAAGTCCCGGCGCCCGAGGACGAACCGGTCGAGCACGTCGGCGTGGAGCCCCGCGGCATTGACGAGGAACCGCGCCCGGAGCTCGCCGCGCGACGTGGCCAGTACATGATCGCCGCCTGCCGAACCGACTGCCTCCACCGGCGAGTTGAGGTGCAGGTCGACACCGGAGCGCACCGCTTGGGTCGCGTACGCCAGTGTGGTCGTCCAGGGGCAGATGATGCTCTCGCCCGGGACGTCGAGCGCGCCGAGGACTCCGGGGCCGAGCTGCGGTTCGCGGGCCAGGGTCTCGTCGGCGCCGATGATCCGCGCCGCGTCGTATCCGTTGCGCCCGGCCTTTTCCAACAGGCCCGGCAGCGCGGCGAGTTGTTCTTCGTCCCAGGCGACGAGCAGCGCGCCGACGGGCTCGACGGGGATTCCGGACTCGGCCGCGTAGGCGGCGAGGAGCCGCTGCCCTTCCCTGACGAGGCGGGACTCCAGGGAGCCGGGCACGGCGTCGAAACCGGTGTGCAGGATCGCCGTGTTGGCCTTGGAGGTGCCGTCGCCGACATCGCCTGACGCCTCCACGAGAGCGATACGCAGACGCGGGTGGCGCGCCAGCTCGCGTGCGATCGCGGTGCCGACGACACCGGCACCGACGACTGCGACGTCGTAGGGCCGGGACGACATCTCCCCTCTGGACGACAGCGGCCCCTTGGTGGTGACGGTCATGGCGCCTCCCTGACGGTGACGGTCATGGCGCCTCCTTGACGGTGACGGTCATGGGGACACCGTCGGCGTGCGGTCGAGGAGCGTGGCCACCGCCGAGCGGAAGCCGTCGAGGCGTTCGGCGGCCTGCGCCGCGTCGATGCGCGGCTCGTACACGGCGGCGGGCCGCCCGCGCGGGACCGCGTCGCGCACGGTGAGCTCGGGATCGATCCCGAGCCGTGCGACGACCCCCACACCGAGCGCGGTCGCGTCCGTCAACTCGGCTACCTCCACGGGGAGTTGGAGGAGGTCCGCCTGGGTCTGCATGAGCAGGGCCGACCGGGTCAGGCCGCCGTCGACGCGGAGGGTCCGCAGCGGCTCTCCCAGGTCGGCGGCGACGGCGTCCGCGAGCGAGACGACCTGCGCGGCGATCCCCTCGCACAGGGCGCGGACGAGGTGGCCGGAGGTGGTGTCGAGGCCGAGGCCCGTGAGGGAACCGCGAAGGTCGCCTCGCCACCAGGGCGCCGCGAGACCGGCGAGGGCCGGCACGAAGGTGACGCCGCCCGTGTCGGGCACGGCCGATCCCACCGGGTCGATGTCCTCGGCCCCCGAGATCACCCCGAGGTCGGTGAGCCAGCGCACGGCGGATGCGGCGGTGTAGACCTGCCCGTCGAGGCAGTAACTGCTCTGCCCGGCGAGGCGCCAGGCGACGCAGCTGACCAGCCCCGAGTCCCCGCGGTGCGGGCGGTCACCGGTCGGGGCGAGCAGGAACGCCCCTGTCCCATAGGTGCACTTGGCACTTCCGCGCTCCGTGACGTCCTGGGCCAGCAGCGCGGCCTGCTGGTCCACCAGAAGCCCGGCGAGGGGGAGCTCGGGCCCGAACGCCTTGGTCGTACCGACGGGCCCGGCCGCGTCGACGACGTCCGGCAGCCGCTCGCCGCCGAGACCGAAGATGTCCAGGGCGCGCGGCGACCACGCGACGGCGTCCAGGTCGAGGAGCTGCGTGCGTCCCGCCGTTGCGGCGTCTGTGACGAACGCGCCGGTCAGCCGGTGGACGAGCCAGGCGTCGCTGGTGGTGACGACGCCGTCCCGGGTGAGGTGGCGGCGGATCCAGGCCATCTTCGGCGCGGCGAAGTAGGGGTCGACCGGCAGTCCCGTGAGCTCTCGTAACTCATCGGCGTGCGGGGCGAGTTCCGCGCACAGCGCATCCGCCCGTCGGTCCTGCCAGACGATCGCGTCCGTCAGCGGTCTGCCGGATGCGGGGTCCCAGGCGAGGACCGTCTCGCCCTGGTTGGCGAGTCCGACCGCGTCGACGGGCTCGCCCGCCGCGGCCAGCGCACGGCGCCCGGCGTCGACGACGGAGGCCAGGAGCGTGGCCGGGTCGACCTCGACGAGGCCGCCCGGGAGGTGGCGCGGACGCACGGGCGCACTTCCTGAACCGATCACGCCGCGCCGCGGGCAGACGACGAGGGCCTTCGTCCCCGACGTGCCCTGATCGATGGCGAGGACGGTCCCCTCGCGCGGCCCGCCGGAATTCGTGATCACCGCGGAAGCCTGCAACAGTCCCCGCAGGAGCGTCAAGGGTGCCTCCCTCACCATTGGCACCTACACTGACTGACCGTCAATCTCCTTATTCCACCTGTGACTTCAGGCCTCTCTCCCCACGCAAGAGGAGCTCATGTCCACACCGGAAATACGCACCACCTCGTCGAGCCCCGCCGAGGGCGGGCCGGCCGGGCCACCGGACGAGGAGGCCAGGCTCAGGGAGCTCGGCTACCAGCCGGTCCTGGCCCGGCGCATGGGCGGCTTCGGCAACTTCGCCATCAGCTTCTCCGTGATCTCTATTCTGTCCGGCTGCATGACCCTGTACGGATTCGGCCTCGGCACGGGCGGTCCCGCCGTGATGCTGTGGGGCTGGGCGGGTGTCGGCCTCTTCGTCCTCCTCGTCGGCCTCGCGCTCGCCGAGGTCACCAGCGCCTACCCCACGTCGGGCGCCCTCTACTACATGGCCGACCGGCTCGGCGGCCGCCGCTGGGGCTGGTACACGGGCTGGCTCAACCTCCTCGGTCTCCTCGGCGCGATCGCGGGCATCGACTACGGCGCGGCCCTGTTCACGGGCGCGTTCCTCAATCTCCGGTTCGACTTCGACCCGACACCCGGCTCCACGTTCCTGATCTTCCTCGCCATCCTGGTCGTGCACGCCGCCCTCAACCTCTTCGGCGTCCGTCTGGTCAGTGTGCTCAACTCCGTCAGCGTGTGGTGGCACCTGGCGGGCGTGGCCGTGATCGTCGGCGTCCTCGCGATCGTCCCGGACCACCACCAGTCGCCGTCCTTCGTGTTCACCGAGTTCGTCAACGACACCGGCTGGCACAACCCGCTGTACGTCGCCGCGATCGGGCTGCTCCTCGCGCAGTACACGTTCTCCGGCTACGACGCCTCGGCCCACCTCTCGGAGGAGACGTCGAACGCCTCCGTGTCCGCGGCCCGTGGCATCGTCCGGTCCATCTGGGTCTCGTGGATCGCCGGATTCGTGCTGCTGGCAGGCCTGACGTTCGCGATCCAGGACTACGCGGGAGCCCAGAACTCCGCGACCGGGGTGCCGCCCGCGCAGATCATGATCGACGCACTCGGCACGTCGGGGGCCACGGCGCTGCTCCTGATCGTGATCGTGGCACAGCTGTTCTGCGGCAACGCCGAGGTGGCGGCGGCCAGCCGCATGGTGTTCGCGTTCAGCCGCGACAACGCGCTGCCGGGCTCCGGGCTGTGGCGCAAGGTGAGCGCCCGCACCCGGACCCCTGTCCCCGCCGTGTGGCTCTCGGTCGTCCTCGCCGCGGTCATCGCGCTGCCGTCCCTGTACTCGACGACGGCGTACGGGGCGGTGACGGCCATCAACGTCATCGGGATCACCCCCGCGTACGCGATCCCGATCCTGCTGCGCCTGCGCGCGGGCGGCCGTTTCGAGCCGGGCCCGTGGAACCTGGGCCGCTGGAGCAGGCCGGTCGGCTGCGTGGCGGTGGCCTGGGTGGCCTTCGTGACGGTCCTGTTCTGCCTGCCACAGGCGTCACCGGTGACGGTCGCGTCGATGAACTACGCGTCGGTCGCTCTGGCCGTCGTGCTCGTCCTGGCGACGGTGTGGTGGTTCGTGGCCCGCGGCTCGTACGGCACCCCGTCGGCGGCGCACCAGCCCGAGGAGGCCGTCGGCACCGGCTCCTGAACACGCCTCGGGGGTCACCGGACTCCGGTGCCCCCCGAGCAGGCGCGGACCGGGTCCTCGTCCGCGCAGAAGTCCCAGGTGTGCGCGCTAGTCGCCGCCGTCCGGCGCCGCCTGCTTGCCCACACCCACGATGCGCAGCGCGATGTCTCCGTACTGGTAGGCGAGCTGGTCGACGGTGAACTCGCCGCCTTCGCGGAACCAGCTCGCGACGCCGATGCCCATGTCGAGGATCGAGTACGAGGCGATCCTGGCCGACTGCACGCGGAAGGCGCCCTCGGCCGCACCCCGCTCGATCAGTTCGCGGAAGCGGCGCTCGTAGTCGCTGCGGCCGGCGAGAACGCGGTCCTGGTCGGGCTGTTCGAGGCTGCCGATCTCGCGGTTGCCGACGAATGCCTCCAGGCGGTGGCGCGCGTGGTAACGGATGTGCGCCTCGACGGAGCGGCGCAGTTGCTTCCGTACGTCGTCGGTGTCCGCGACGGCCGCCGCGTTGTCGGCGATGAGCTGCTCCATCGTGCCGGTCATGATCTCGGCCAGCAGCTCCTGCTTGGACGCCACGTGTTTGTAGAGGCTCGGCCCGCGGATACCGATGGCGGCGCCGATGTCGGTCATGGTCGTGGACCGGTAGCCCTGCGCGGCGAAGAGCGTCAGCGCGGCGTCCCGGATTCCCGCCCGGCGGTCGACCGCGAGGGCGCCTCCCGGGTGCGGTGGCCGGTGCGGACGCTCGTAGACCTCGCGCGGCGATCCACTCACATGAACTCCCGTGCAGCTGTCGAAGGCGAAGCTATCGGATATTAGCTGAGCCCTGGGCTCATCGGACGTAACTATAGCCCGACCCCTTGACATTGAATCCAGTTCAGCCATCTCATGGCTAATGGTCAGTAGCCAAGATCAGGGGTGAGAAGTGTCCATCAGCTTCGAGATCGACGAACGGGTCGCCGACATCGCGCGGCGCACCACGGAGTTCGTGCGCGACGTGGTGATACCCGAGGAACAGGCATGCGACGGCGGTGACGTGCACGCGGGTCCCGAGCCGCTGCGGCGGCGGCTTCAGGAGGCGGCACGGGCGGCGGGCGTGTTCGCTCCGCACGTCGGCGAGGAGTTCGGCGGGCTCGGACTCGATCTGCGCGGGCAGGCCGTCGTGTTCGAGGCGGCCGGGCAGTCGCTGCTCGGTCCGCTCGCGCTGAACTGCGCCGCGCCCGACGAGGGCAATATGCATCTGCTGGAAGTCGTGGCCACCGAGGAGCAGAAGGAGCGGTATCTGCGGCCGCTCGCCGCCGGGGAGGTGCGGTCCTGTTTCGCGATGACCGAGCCGGCGCCCGGAGCCGGGTCCGATCCGCGCGCGCTGGCCACCACCGCGACGCGGACGGACGGCGGCTGGCGGATCGACGGCCGCAAGTGGTTCATCAGCGGTGCCGACGGCGCAGCCTTCGCCATTTGTATGGCCCGTACCAGCGGCACGCCGGGTGACGCGGGCGGCGCGACGATGTTCCTCGTCGACACCGACAACCCGGGGATGAAGATCGTCCGGAACATCGACACACTGGACCACGGCCTGTTCGGCGGGCACAGCGAAGTCGTCTTCGACGGCGCCGAGGTGCCGGACAGTGCCGTGCTCGGCGCGGTGGACGAGGGCTTCCGCTACGCGCAGGTGCGGCTCGGTCCCGCCCGCATGACGCACTGCATGCGCTGGCTCGGCGTCGCGCGCCGGGCCCAGGACATCGCCCTGGAGCGGGCAGCGGAGCGCTCGGCCTTCGGCGGACGCCTCGCCGAACTGGGCATGGTGCAGCAGATGCTGGCCGACTCCGAGATCGACATCGAGACGAGCCGGGCGATCCTGTGGCGGGCCTGCTGGGAGCTGGACCAGGACCGCACGGCCGCCCAGCACACCTCGATCGCCAAGACGTACGTCTCCGAAGCCGTCAACCGCGTCGTCGACCGCGCCGTGCAGGTGTGCGGCGCCCTCGGCATCTCGACAGACACCCCGCTGTCGCGCCTGTACCGGGAAGTACGTCCGTTCCGCATCTACGACGGCCCCTCCGAGACCCACCGCTGGGCGATCGCCAAGCGGGCGGTACGGGCGGCGACGGAGCGGAGGGACGCCCGATGAGCCCGGCACAGGCCGCGGTGGTCGGCGTGGACGTCGCCGCCCTGCAGCGCTACTTCGAACGTCATGTCCGAGAGTGCGCAGGCGAGTTGAGCCTGCAGCTGCTGCACGGGGGACGCTCCAATCTCACGTACGAGGTGACCGACGGGACACACCGCTGGGTGCTGCGCCGGCCGCCGCTCGGAGTGCTGACGCCGACGGCGCACGACATGGACCGCGAGTACCGAGTCGTCGCCGCACTGGGCGGAACCGGGGTGCCGGTCGCCCGCGCGGTGCTGTCGTGCACGGACCCGGAGATCATCGGCGCGCCCTTCTGCGTCGTGGACTTCGTCGACGGCACGGTGCTGCGCGACGGCACCGAGGCCGCCACCCTGCCGCCCGCCGAGGCCCGGCGCGCCGCGGACGCGCTCGTCCACGCCCTCGTCGAGCTCCACGCGGTGGACGCCGCCGCGGCCGGGCTCGGCGACTTCGGCCGGCCCGACGGCTATCTGGAACGCCAGGTGCGCCGCTGGCGCGGCCAGTGGGACAAGGTCGCCACGCGAGACCTGCCCGACCTCGACGCCCTGCACGACCGACTCGCGCGCTGCCTCCCCGCGAGCGGCGCCCCCACGGTCGTACACGGCGACTACCGCCTGGACAACACGATCCTCGCCCCCGGCGACCCCGGACGGATCGCGGCGGTCGTCGACTGGGAGATGGCCACGCTCGGCGATCCGCTCGCCGACCTCGGGATGCTCCTCATGTACTGGGACCCGGTCTGTGAACCGGTCCTCGGCGCACGCCACGTCCCGACCTCCAACCCAGGCTTCCCCACCGGCCGCGAACTGGCAGAGCGGTACGCCGAGCTGTCCGGCCGGGACATCAGCTCCGTCGCCTGGTACCAGGCGCTCGGCTGCTTCAAGCTCGCCGTGATCGCGGAGGGCATCCACGCCCGCTATCTCGCCGGGCAGACCGTCGGCACGGGCTTCGAGCACGTCGGCGCGGCGGTGCCGGCGCTGCTGCGCTCGGGAAGGGAACTGCTGTCTTGACCGCGGTCCGGCGCACCACTGACCAGCACACCGATGCCCAGCACACCACTGACCAGCGCGCAGATGTCCAGCGAACCGAGGGAGTACGAGTGTCGAAGCGCCTGTCCGGAGAGGTCTGTCTGATCACCGGCGCAACGGGCGGGATCGGCACCGCCGTCGCGCACCGCCTCGCTGCCGAGGGCGCCGCGGTGGCGGTGACCGACGTGGACGCGGACCGCTGCGAGGAGCTGGCCAAGGAGTTGACGGCGGGCGGAGCGCGGGCCCTCGGCCTCGCCCTCGACGTCACCGACGAGGAGGCGTGGCGCGGCGCCGTCGAGCGGGTGACCGACGAGCTGGGCGGCCTGTCCGTGCTCGTCAACAACGCGGGGATCGCCGAGATGCGGACCGTGGAGACGGAGACCCAGGAGTCCTGGGAGAAGGTCATCGCGGTCACCCAGACCGGTGTCTGGCTCGGCATGAAGCACGGCGGGGCCGCGATCGAGCGGACCGGCGGCGGCTCCGTCGTGAACATCGCGTCGATCTTCGGGACGGTCGGCGGCTTCGGCAGCCAGTTCTCGTACCACGCGGCCAAGGGCGCGGTCCGGCTGATGACGAAGAACGCCGCGCTGCACTGGGCGACGCGCGGGGTCCGCGTGAACTCGGTCCACCCGGGGTTCATCGAGACGCCGCGCTCGCGCGAACTGTGGCGGGGCACGCCCAGGCACACGGCCATGGTGGAGGGCACGCCGATGGGCCGGCTCGGCAGCCCCGAGGAGGTCTGCGGGGCGGTGGCGTTCCTCGCCTCCGACGACGCGAGCTTCGTCACGGGTTCCGAGCTGTACGTCGACGGCGGCTGGACGGCCCGCTAGACGCCGACAGAACTGGGGGGCGTGGCAGTTGCCACGCCCCCCGAAGCGCTCAGAGGAACTGCTGTGTCAGTTCACTCGCGTGTACTGATCGACATCGCCGACGCGCGCCACGGAGATCCGCCCCCGCAGCACCAGGACGTCCAGATGGGCCGCCGTCTCGTTGATCGCGAGCATCTGGTTGAAGTCGCTGAGCTCGCCGAACGGCACTTCCCGGCGTGTCCAGCCGAGCTTACGGGCGACCTCGTGCGCGTCGAGGGTCGCGTCGCCGAGCGCTTTCAGGCTCTTCGCGAGGCGGTCGTCGTGGTGGGTGAGCAGTTCGGCGACGCGGGTGTGCGCGCTGTCGGCGACGGGGCCGTGCGCGGGCAGCAGCTGTGTGTCGGCGTACCGGGTCATCAGGTGCAGCGAGTCCAGGTAGTCGGCGAGCGGTTTGCCGCCCGGCTCGGTGAGTTCGAAGCCGATGGACGGGGTGATGTGCGGCAGGACGTGGTCGCCGGAGAACAGCAGGCCGCGCTGTTCGTCCAGGAAGACCACGTGTCCCTGGGTGTGTCCGGGGGTCGGCACGACCCGCAGCTCCCCCGCACCGAAACTGACGGTCTCGGCGCCCAGCCAGCGGTCGGGGGCCTCCCAGACGGCGGGGTCGTAGCCGCCGTGGTCCAACTGCTCGATGCGGTTGGCAAGTTCCACGGCCCCCGCGTCGCGCAGGGTCCGCAGCGAGCCGGCGGGCGAGTCGCTGCGCAGCCGGCCGAGCATCTCGAGGCCCGGCCGCTCCCCCGCCCCCAGATAGACGCGCGAGCCGAGGAGGCGGCGCAGTTCCACGGCGTTCGTGTAGTGGTCGCGGTGGATGTGGGTGACGAGGATGTGGCTGATGTCGGAGAGATCGCGGCCGATGGCGGCCGTGGCTTCCTCAAGCGCCTTGCGGGCCTCGGGAATCGCCCAGCCGCCGTCGATCATGACGATGCCGTCGTCCTCGGCGAGGTTCTCCAGCAGATAGACGTTGACGGCGTGGAGTCCGTCGTTGGGCAGCGGCAGGGGTACGCGGTGCACTCCGGGCCGTACGGTCTGGACTCCGGCCGCGGCCCATGGACCCTGATCGAACCGCGCTGTCATGGTGCTCTCCCTCGCTCTGGCTGGTGTACCGCTGTGGATCGGGCGGGCATCGGCACGAGCGCCCGCCGCTGTTCAGGCCGTCGGCGCGAGGTCCGTACACACCGCTGTTCGGGCGTCGGCGTGAAGTCCCCGCACAGACACCGCTGTTCAGGCGTCAGAGCAAAGCCGCACACAAACACCGCTGTTCGGGCGTCGGCGCGAAGCCCGCGCAGGGACGCCGCTGTTCAGTCGTCGGCCCGAAGGCTCTGCGCCAGTCGTCCGGCCGCCGACCGGTCGAGCTTGCCGACCTTGGTCTGGGGCAACTCCTTGACTGCGTAGACGAATTCGGGCCACTTGGTCTTGGCGAGTCCGAGGCTCTCCAGATGCCCGGTGACCTCCCCGAGGTCCATGCCGGCGCCGTCCTCCGTGACGACGAGCAGCGCGACGCGTTCGCCGAGCACCTCGTCGGGCACCGCCGCCACACAGGCCCGGGAGACACGCGGGTATCCGGCGACGGCCCGTTCGATCTCGGTGATGTCGATGTTGCGGCCGCCGCGGATGATGATGTCCTTCTCGCGGCCCATGATGGTGACGGTGCCGTCCTCGTGGGGCATCAGGAGGTCGCCGGTGGGGAAGTAGCCGTCCTCGGTCAGCGCCGGCGGTTCGACCCGGCCCGAGCGGGCGTACCCGAGGAAGAGGGACGGGCCGCGCACCTGCGCCCGGCCGGTCACCTCCGGCCCGGCCTCGGCCCCGTCGGGGGTGAGGGCACGCAGGTCCGTGCCGGGAAAGGGGCGGCCGTCCCGGCCGAGCCGGATCTCCTCGCTCTCGTCGGGCCGGGGCGAGGTGTGCCCGAGGCACTCGGACATCCCGAAGACCCTGAGGATCTTCGTGCCGAGGGACTGCTCGGCCCGTGCCAGCGCGCCACGGTCCATCGGCCCGCCGCCGACGGTGATCGCGCGCACTCCGGAGAGGATGCCGGAGCCCGCGGCCTCGGCTCCCATCTGCAGCGCCATCGTCGGTACGCACATGGTCCAGCGGACGGCGTGCTCGGCCATCCGGCGCATCGCGAGCGCCCGGTCCCACTTGGCCGTCAGGACGAGCGGGCCGCCGAGGACCAGGGAGAGGTGGACACCGAAGCAGTACGCGGCGGTCGACGACAGCGGCACGATGGCGGCCACCGCGTCGCCGGGCCGCAGCCCGTTGATCCTGATGGTGCTCTCGGCCGCGTAGGTCAGCGCCTCCGCCGACTGCACGACGCCCTTGGGCCGCCCGGTCGAACCGGAGGTGAGCCCGATGAGGACGCCGCCCGACCAGCGCGCCGCGTCGGGTCGTCCGGTGCCGCGATGTACCTGCCACCCGTCGAGCACCGTGTCGTCGGCGCGGCCCGTCAGCAGCTCGGCCACCGCCCACTCCGCCAGCGCCGAGGGTTCGGCGACGACGGCGTCCGGCCGGATGTCCTCGAAGGCCGCCGCGAACTCGCCCTGTGTCGTGTGGCGGTTGACGACGGCGAGGACGCCGCCGCTCAGGCCCACGGCGAGTGCACCCGCCACCGTGCGCCACGAGTTGTCGGCCTGGAGCATGACGGTGCCGCCCCCGCCGTGGGGGAACATCCCGTCCCTCAGCCGGGTCGCCTCGGCGAGCAACTCCCGTGCCGTATGGCTGCCTTCATCGTCGACGACGGCCACGAAGTCCGCCCGCCCGGCCCTCTGCCGGAACTCCCGCACTACCTGTCGCATCCGCTTCCTCGCTACGCCGTGCCGAACCCGTTGTCGAACGCTCCCGTGTCCAAGGCCGTCGGGGCCTCAGGCGGTGTACAGCTCCTTCTCGGTGCCCATGACCGCGATGCGGCGGCCCTTCATGTCCCCGACCTGCGCGACGGCGGCCGCCCACTCGGGGCTGGCGAGGGCCGTCTTCAGGTCCTCCGGGGAGTCGAAGCCGAGCACGGACATCCCGTCCCAGCCCTCGGAGCGCGGCTCCAGCGCCTGGTCGATCTCGGTGTGCCGCCAGGAGCGCAGACCGGGCAACTTGTAGGTCAGCTCGGCGTGGTCACCGCGCCACCAGTCGATGAACCGCTCGTGGGTCCACTCCGGGGGCCGGGCCGCCAGCAGGACGAGGTTGTACATGACGATCCTCCGTAAGAATTCAGGAAACAGGGCCGGAACAAGACCGGCGGGAACAGGATCGGGCTGAGCTCACTCGAAGCGGATCTGCGAGGACCGCCCGATCAGCAGCCGCTGCAGCCGCCCGCCCGTGTCCACCCGCCCGGCGGCGACGAAGCTCGCCTCGGGAACTCCGTCGCGCCGCACCTCTCCGAGGAACAGCTCGTCCTGGCCGAGGGTGGTGGCGGAGAGCCGGTGGTGTGTGCGCGTGCCCCGCTCGCGCTGCCGGAGGTAGCCGACCAGCGCGGCACGGTCGCCGGCGAAGTCGGTGGCGTTGCCGTCGCCGGTGGAGAACAGGATGGACAGTGTGAAGTCGTCGCTGATCAGGTCGAGGATCCGGTCCGGCGTGTCGGTGTCGAGGATCTCGAACCAGGCGGTGAGAAAGGGGGCCGCGACGGAAGCGGCCTCGGGCGTGGTGGTGTCGGTCATATCGGCTTCCCTTGTGCTGAGGCCGAGCGAGCGCTCGGTCGACGCGGTGGCGGCTACTGCGGCGGGTCGATCAGGTCGTAGGTCGTGGTGAAGTACGACTGGTAGCGCGCCATACGTCCCTCGGGCGTGACGACGGCGGCCGACAGGAAGGACCCCATGGCCTTCCCCGACTCGGAGACGTATCCGTACACGGTCTCCAGGTCACCGTCGACACTGTGCCGGAGGATGTGGTGCACGCGCTCGACGGCGTTGCGTCCCCCGATGTATGTCTCGAACTCACCCTTCGACCGTCCCGTCGCCTCCCGGTTCGGCAGGGCGATACGGAACTGGAAGTCCGGAGCGAGGAGTTCGAGCGCCCGCTCGGGGGTGTCGCTGTCCATACGTGCCATGTATTCGCGCAGCACACTGTCCATGGAAGGTCCTTTCACTGGTCGCAAAGAAGGGAGGAGACAGATCACGTCAGTCGCGGGTGGGCGGTGTGAAGAAGTCGCCCTGCGACTCCCAGCGGCCGTTCCTGACGACGACCTTCTGCAGGTCGCGTGTGCCGAGGTGCCGACCGGCGCCGTAGTTGAGGACCGGACCCACGCCCGTGTCGACGTGGCGTGCGGTGCGGTAGGCCCGCGTCAGTGACTCGCTGGTCACGGGCCCGTCGATGGACTTGGCGATCTCGACGAAGGCCTTGGCCGCTTCCCAGCCCCACAGGGTGATGAAGTCGGCGGGCTGCCCCCGCTCGTACTTCTGCATCGCCGCACGGAACTCCTTGATGGCCGGGTCGTCGTCGTTCGGCGACTTGACCAGCTGGAGCGCCTTGAGGCCTTCGGTCGCCCCGCCCCCCAGCGTCAGCGTGGCCCGTGCAGCGACGGGCGCGTAGCCGTACACGGGGGCGGTGACGCGCTGCAGCTTCGCCTCCTTGAGGTAGGAGGCGGTCTCCGCGGCGGTCAGGATCAGCACGACGGCGTCGGGCTTCGCGGCCTTGACCTTGCTGATCACCGGGCTGTAGTCGGTGGTCTGGTACTTCACCGACAGCCGCTTCACCTGGATCGACGGATCGGACTTCCGTGCGGCGGGGCCGATCACCTTGGCCACGTTCACGAACGCCGCCGGGTCGCTGTGCACGACGAGTACCTTTTTCGCCCCGTCCCGCGTCACCCAGTCCCCGAGCGCGGCCGCCTGGTCCTCGTACAGCGTCTGCAGGCCGAACAGCCCGTCGCGGGCCGGCTCGTACCAGGAGGCATCGCCGCCCAGTGTGTTGAGGACCGGCACCTTCCTCTGCCCGAGCACGAAGGGGAAGGTGGCCTGGGTCTGGGAGGTGCCGTTGGTCGCGACGATCGCCACGACCCCGTCCTGGTCCACGAGCCGGCGGGCGATCTGGACGGTCTGCTGCGGATCGTTGGCGTTGTCCTTGACGACCCAGTCGATGGTGCGCCCGTTGATCCCGCCGCGAGCGTTGACCGACTTGAAGTAGGCGTCGGCGCCGGCCCGTTCAGGGATTCCGAACGAGGCCAGGGGTCCCGTGAGCGGGTACCAGGCGCCTATTTTGATGACTTTGTCGTCCCCTGCCGAGGGGCTCTTGGTGCCGCAGGCGTTCGCCGCCAGTGCGAGCATGGCGGCGAGTGCGGCAATGAACGTGCGTGTCGCGCGTCGTCGCATGACCCCTCCTCAACCGATATAACTCAACCTGAGTTCAGTTCAGTTGAAGTGATGTTAATCCCGGGGAAACGTGCCTGGCAATGGTCCGGCGCTGGGCGGAAACGAAAAGATCCCCTGACGGGAGTCCCGTCAGGGGATCACACGACGCGGAGCGCTCAGGAAGCGATCATCCGCACGCAGGCACCCTCGATCAGCTCGCTGATCTCGGACAGCGGCGTCGGCCCGGACGGCCGGTACCACCGCCACACGCTGACGATCAGGCCCAGCACGCTGGCCCCGAGCAACTGCGCGTCCCGCAGCGGGAAGGTGCCCTGCGACATCCCGCGCACCAGCAGGTTGGTCCAGTCCCGCTCGACGACCTGGACCAGCTGCCGGGCGGCGACCCGCTCTGCCTCCTCGCGCTTGGACTTGCGCGCCCCGGAGAGCAGGTCCATGTGGTTCTGCAGGATGCGCATCTGCAGGACCTCGTGCTCGGAGACGTCGTAGGCGGCGCGGACGCCCGCCCGCAGGGCCTCCACAGGGTCCTCCGCGCCCTCGGTGGCCTCCACGAACCGGTCGTGGGAGCGCTCCAGTTCGAGCCGCATGATGGTGAGGAGGCAGTGCGTCTTCGACTCGAAGTAGTGGTAGAGAGCGGTCTGGCCGATGCCCACCCGCTCCGCCACCGTGGACCACTTCGTGGCCTCGAAGCCGGTCTCGCCGAAGCAGTCCACTGCCGCGGCGAGGATGGCCGCGCGCTTGGACCGCGGCCCCGCCTCCCGTTCAACGATCCTGGTCATGACCCTCTCTCCTGGCCGTCACTCAGCGTGTCCGTACCCGAGAGTAAACCCAACTTGAACTCAGTTGCCAAACCGGTTCCTCACAGGGTCTCCAGGACGGTCGCGTTGGCCATGCCGCCGCCCTCGCACATCGTCTGCAGACCGTAGCGTCCCCCGGTCCTGCGCAACTGGTGAACGAGCGTGGTCATCAGCCTCGCGCCGGTCGCGCCCAGGGGATGTCCCAGGGCGATGGCGCCGCCGTAGGCGTTGACCCGCCGCGGGTCCGCGCCGGTCTCCCGCTGCCAGGCGAGGACGACGGAGGCGAACGCCTCGTTGATCTCGACGAGGTCCATGGCGTCGATCGCGAGGCCGGCCCGCTCCAGGACCTTCTCCGTGGCGGGGATCGGCCCGGTCAGCATCTGGATCGGGTCCGAGCCGACCACGGCCATGCTGTGCACACGCGCCAGCGGGGTCAGCCCGTGGCGGCGCACCGCGTCCTCGGAGGCGATCAGCAGGGCGGCGGCGCCGTCGGAGATCTGGCTGGAGACGGCGGCCGTCAGCCGGCCGTCCTCGGTCAGCGTCCTCAGACCCGCCATCTTCTCCAGCGTGGTGTCGGCCCGCGGCCCTTCGTCGGCGGTGAGGCCGAAGGACGGAACGATCTCCGCGTCGAACACCCCGTCGGCCTGGGCGGCCAGCGCCCGCTGATGGCTGGTGAGGGCGAAGCGCTCCATGTCCTCGCGGGTCACGCCCCAATTCTCGGCGATCAGCTCGGCCCCGCGGAACTGGGAGACCTCCTGCTCCCCGAAGTGCTCGCGCCAGCCGTCACCGGCGTACGGGCTGCCGAGGCCCGCCTGCTCGCCGACCGTCATGGGGCTGCCGATGGGAACGAGGCTCATCACCTCGACGCCGCCGGCCACCACCAGGTCCGCCGCCCCCGAGCCGACCGCCTGGGCGGCGAAGTGCACGGCCTGCTGCGAAGAGCCGCACTGCCGGTCGATGGTGGTGCCGGGCACGTGCTGCGGCAGCCCGGCCGACAGCCACGCGGTGCGGGCGACGTTCCCGGTCTGTGCGCCGATCTGGCCGACGCAGCCGAAGTACACGTCGTCGACGGCCGCCGGGTCGGCGCCGGAACGCTCCAGAAGAGCCTGCAGTACATGGGCGCCGAGGTCGGCGGGGTGCACACCGCTGAGCGCGCCCTTGCGACGGCCGACGGGGGTACGGACGGCTTCGACGATGAAGGCTTCCGGCATGGTGGCTCCAGAGGGGTTGGTGAGGGAAGGGAGTTGAGAGCGCGTACGCACCACTCAGGGCGGGGACACAGCGCTGCGGAACGCGGGCGGGCGTTTGCCCAGGAAGGCGGCGACGCCCTCGCGGCCCTCCACCCCGCAGGCCGCGGCGGCCAGCGCGCGGGCCTCCCGGTCCAGGTGCGGGCCGAGATCGGAGGTCAGCCCCGCGGCGACGAGCCGACGGGTCGCCCCGAACGCGCCCGCGGGTCCGTCACGCAGGACCTCGGCGGTGCGCGCCGCTTCGTCGGCCAGCAGCCCGGCGGCGACGGTGCGGCTGGCGAGCCCGATCTCCACGGCTTCGGATGCCGGTATCCGCCGGTTCGTCAGCAGGAGGTCGAGCGCGCGCTTGGGCCCGGCGAGGCGGGGCAGGAACCAGCTCACCCCGGCGTCCGGCGAGTATCCGATCCCGGTGTACGCGGCGGTGAACGAGGCGTTGTCGGCGGCGAGCGTCACATCCGCGGCGGCCGCGAGACCGATACCCGCCCCTGCGACAGCGCCCTGTACGGCGGCCACCATGGGCGCGTCCAGCCGCGCGAAGACACGCAGCGCCTCGTGCAGCGCACCGGTCACCGCGATGAGGTGCTGTTCCAGCTCCTCACCTTCGAGCCGCGCGAACTCCCGCAGATCGCCGCCGACGCAGAAGGACCTGCCCTCACCGGTGAGGAGGACGGCCCGCACGTCGGCCCGCTCGCACGCCAGCGCCGCGTCGAGCAGGCCCCGCGCCGTCGCCAGGTCGATGGCGTTGCCCGCCTCGCCGCGCCGCAGGGTGACGCGGGCCAGCCCGTCGTCTCGGATGTCGATGCCGACGCCGCTCATCGTGCCGTCCATCCGCCGTCGACGGTCAGGACCTGCCCGGTGCAGTACGTGGACGCGTCCGAGGCGAGGAAGAGCAGCGCCCCGTCGAGTTCCCGCGCCTCCCCGCCGCGCCGCAGCATCGTCCCGCGCTCGACCCACCGCCGCGAGCTCTCGTCTCCGAACAGCTCGGCGGTCATCTCGGTGCGGAACCAGCCGGGCGCGAGGGCGTTGACGCGCGTACCGGACCGCCCCCACTGGCCGGCCAGCTCGCGGGTCAGGCCGATCAGTCCCGCCTTCGACGCGGAGTAGCTCGCGCCGCCGAGCGGGGCTCCGGAGACGAGTCCGAGGACGGAGGAGACGTTGATGATGCTCTTGCCCGCGGCGCCGGGCGCCTCGGCGGTGAGCCGGGCCAGATGGAAGGGCGCGGTGAGGTTCACCCCCAGAACGTCCGCGAAGGAGTCCGCCGACTCGTCCTCGGCGCGCGTCTGTCCGGACGTGGCCGCGTTGTTGACCAGGACGTCGAGATGCCCGGTGGCGTTCAGCGCCGTCTCGGCCAGCCTCGTACGGTCGGCCTCCAGGGACACGTCGCAGGCGACGGGGTGGATACGTGCGTCGCTGTCCGCGAGTTCCTTGAGCCGGTCGATCCGGCGGGCGGCGGCGAACACCGTGGCGCCGGCCTGTGCGAGGACGGTGGCGAACCGCGCGCCGAGCCCGGCGGAGGCGCCGGTGACGATCGCCGTCCGGCCTTCGAGCGAGAAGAGTTCCACGGCGGACGACGGGCTGCTCACTCGTCCACCCCGATCGGAAGTGCGGTGGCGCCACCGTCCAGCACAAGGGTCTGCCCGGTCATCCAGGACGACGCGTCGGACGCGAGGAACAGCGCAGCGTTCGCCACGTCCTCGACCGTGCCGAGGCGGCGCATCGGCAGCTTGGCGGTGAGGATGGGTTCGCGCACCTCCCATACGGCGCGGGCCAGTTCGGTCTTGATCAGCCCGGGGGCGATGGCGTTCACACGGGCCCGCGGGCCGAGTTCGTAGGCGAGCTGCCGGGTCATGTGGAGCATGGCGGCCTTGGTGGCGTTGTAGTAGCCGATGTGGGGATCGACGATGAGCCCGCCGACGGAGGCGATGTTGATCACCGCTCCCCCGTGCTCGGCGATCCAGGCGCGCCACGCGGCCCGGGTCCAGGCGATCATGCCGTACTGGTTGACGCGTACGGTCTTCTCCGCGCGCGGCAGGTCCAGGTCGAGCAGGTCTCCGTTGTACGGGTTGGTCGCGGCGTTGTTGACGAGGATGTCGAGCCGGCCGAAGCGGGCCATGGTCTCCTCGACGCAGGCCTCGGCCTGGTCGGGCTCGCCCGCGTTGGCGACCACGGTGTGGACGTCGCCGTCGCCCTTGACGCGCAGCAGCTCCTCGCGCGCCTCGGCGAGTCCGGCGGCTTTGCGGGCGGCGATCACGACGTGCGCGCCGGCCGCTCGGAATGCGGTGGCGATGCCGAGGCCGATGCCGCGCGATCCGCCGGTGATGACGGCGACCTTGCCGTCGAGGATGTCGGTGCTCACGCCGCTCCTGCCTTCGTGTCGGTGTTCTTCCCGGGCTTCCCGGGCTTCTGGTACTTGGCGAGTTCCTGCCGTGCGACGGTCCGCAGATGTACTTCGTCGGGGCCGTCGGCGATGCGCAGTGCCCGGGTGATGGCGTACAGCCGGGCGAGCACGGTGTCGTCGCTGACGCCGGCGGCGCCGTGGGCCTGGACGGCGCGGTCGACGACCTTGTGGGCGACCTCCAGGGCCGCCACCTTGATCGCGGCTACTTCCATGCGAGCTGCGGCGTTGCCGACGGTGTCCATCAGCCAGGCCGACTTGAGGACGAGGAGCCGCAGCTGCTCGATCTCGATGCGACTGCGGGCGATCCACTCCCGTACGACACCCCGCTCGGCGAGCGGCCCGCCGAAGGCGACGCGTTCGCTGGTCCGCTCACACATCAGCTGGAGCGCCCGCTCGGCGAACCCGACGGCCCGCATCGCGTAGTGCATCCGCCCCGGCCCGAGCCGGCCCTGCGCGAGCGCGAAGCCTTCGCCCTCCCCGCCGAGGATGTGGTCGACGGGGACACGGACGTCCTCGAAGAGCACCTCGCCGTGTCCGCACCGGTCCGTGTACCCGAACATGGGCAGGTCGCGTACGACGGTGACGCCCGGGGTGTGACGCGGGACGAGCACCATGCTCTGCTGCCGGTAGGTGGGCGCGTCGGGGTCGGTCTTGCCCATCAGGATGATGAGCTCGCAGTCGGGGTCGAGGATCCCGGAGGTGTACCACTTGCGGCCGTTGACGACGTAGTGGTCGCCGTCACGGGTGATGCGCGTCCGGATGTTGCGCGCGTCGGAGCTGGCGACCTCGGGCTCGGTCATGGCGAAGCAGGAGCGGATCTCGGCCGCCAGCAACGGCTTGAGCCAGCGCTCCTGCTGCTCGGGCGTGCCGTACAGGGCGAGGAGTTCCATGTTGCCGGTGTCGGGCGCCGAGCAGTTGAACACCTCGGGGCCCATGATGGAGCGGCCGGCCAGCTCCATGAGCGGCGCGTATTCGAGGTTGGTGAGTCCGGCGCCCCAGTCGCCGTGGGCCATGAAGAGGTTCCACAGGCCTTCGGCGCGGGCCTTCTCCTTCAGCTCGGTCATCACCGGCGGCAGCGCGTGCGGGTCGGCGGCTTCGGCGAGCTGCCGGTCGTGGAGCGCTTCGGCCGGGAGGACGTGTTCGTTCATGAACGACCGCATGCGGTCCTGGAGTTCACTCGCGCGGGGCGAGAATCCGAAATCCACGAAGGGCTCCTGTCCACCGGTGCCCCGTCGGCGTGGGCACCGGTGTAGTGACGTGGGTGGGCGGCGGGCCGGGCGGCTCGGCCGATGGGTCCGAGCACGATGCTGCTCGGCCGGGATCGATGAGCACGGTGCGGCTCAGCCGGGATCGGTGAACACGGTGCGGTTCAGCCGAGGATGGCGCGCGCGGTGCTGATCATCGCGGCGATGGTGGGCGGCAACCGCTCCTGGTCCGGGTCGTGGTGCTTGCCCTCGCGGTGCCGGCGCAGGTTGTGGCCCATGATCGCGGCCATCTTCATGCGACCGAGCGCCCGGAACCAGTCCATGGCGGGCAGCGCGGGGGCGCCGTCGAGATAGGCGGCGAGCAGCTCGTCCTCGGTGGGCAGTCCCGGCACGGCCCGGCCGATGCCGGGGAAGTTGCGGTGGTCGGCGAAGAGCAGGAACCAGCCCAGATCGATCCGGGGATCGCCGACGCTCCAGATCTCCCAGTCGACGACGGCGACCGCCCGCTCGTCGACGCAGAGCACGTTGCCGAGCCGGAAGTCGCCGTGCAGCAGCACGGACGGCAGATCGGCCGGCGCGTCCTCGGCGAGGCGGTTCAACAACTCCTGTGCACCCGGCCTGAGTTCTGCGGGCACGGCGTGCATGGTGCGGCTCCACCGGTCGAGCTCCCCGGCCGCCCCGAGCGGCTGCGGGGCGTCCAGGCCGGGGGCCTGGATGTCGGTGGCGTGCAGTCGCCGCAGTACGTGGGCGATCTCCAGCATGCGGGCCCGCGCGGTGGCCGCGGGCACCTCGGGATCGTCGAGCACGGGTTCCAGCGCCTCCCCGGCCGCGAACTCCATGGCGAACCAGGCCGGTTGGGCCTCGTCCATGGCGGCGACACCCGGCACGGGCACCGGGGATCCGGCGAGCGCGGCGAGAACCCGGGCCTGGCGCAGCACGTCGTTGCGCCCGACGGGCTTCTGCCCGGGGGGCACCGCCTTGACGACGTATCTCTCCTCCCCCGCCGTGACGGAGTAGGTCAGCCCGGAGTGACCGCCGGGCAGGACCTTCAACTCTCCCGTGTCCTGGCCGAGATGGGTGGCCACCCGCTGGGCCAGTTCCTTCTCCTGGACGGCCGTGCTCATCGGACGGGCTCCTTGGGCAGGCCGAGCACGCGCTCGGCGAGGATGTTGTGCTGGATCTCGTCGGTGCCGCCCGCGATGCTGTAGCCGGGCGCGCCGAGGAGGTGTTCGGTCCAGGCGTACGTGCCCCACTCTCCGGTGTCGGCGACGAGTGCCGGGCCGAGGAGTTCACAGACGAGGTCGCCGGTGCGGCGCATGGTCTCGGTGGCGTACAGCTTGCCGACGGAGGCCTCCGCGCCGGGTTCGCGTCCGGCGACGAGAGCGCCGGTGACGCGCAGTCCGATGAGGCGCTGGACGAGGGCCCGTACGTAGAGGTCGGCGGCCCTGTCCTGTTCGGCGCCGGTGAGCGGGCGGGGCAGGTGCCCGGCCAGGTCCACCGCACGGTCGGCGTTGTCGAGACCGAGGTTGCCGGAGTCGAGGCGTTCGGCGGCGAGCACGCTGAGGGTGACGCGCCAGCCCTCGCCGACCGGTCCGAGCCGGTCGGTGTCGGGGACGCTGACGCCGTCGAGGTAGACCTCGTTGAAGCTGGCGCCACCGGTCATCTGCCGGATGGGCCGCACGGTGACGCCGGGCGCGTCCATGCGGACCAGGAAGACGGTGATGCCCGCGTGTTTGGGCACGTCGGGGTCGGTGCGGCACACGGCTACGCCCCAGGTGGCGACGGTGGCGCCCGAGGTCCACACCTTGTGCCCGGTCAGCAGCCAGTTGTCGCCGTCGCGCACCGCCTTCGTCCGCACTCCGGCGAGGTCGGAGCCCGCCTCGGTCTCGGAGAAGAGCTGGCAGGCGAGTTCGTCGCTGCGCAGCATGGGCCGCAGCCAGCGCTCCTTCTGTTCCTCGGTGCCCCAGATGCCGATGGCGGGTGCGACGAGCTGCCGGGTGACCGGGAAGATCTCGGTGCGGTGCGGTACGTCGAAGGCGGCTTCCTCGGCGCGGTAGAGCTGTTCGTAGTACGCGGGCAGGTCCCGACCGCCGTGCTGGGCAGGCCAGTTGAGGGCGCCCCAGCCCTGGTCGTGGCGGGTGCGTTCCCATTCCTGGGTGCGGCGGGTGTGGGCCCGCTCCTGCTCCTCGGTCCATTTCTCGAAGACGGCGACGGAGTCGGAGCCGCTGCCCCACCCCCCTGCGGCGGCGCGCGGCTTGGCGACGCCGCCGAGCCAGCGCCGGGCCTCGGCGCGGAATGCTTCGGGATCCGGGATACGTTCGGGGAGGTCTTCCGGGTTGGCGTTCATCGGGTCATGCACCTCCGTTCAGCGGGTCAGGACCGTGCAGGCGCTCACGCCCGGCGCTCCGTACACATGGGTGAAGCCGGTCCGGGGCGCGCCGGGAACCTGGCGGTCGCCGGCGCGGCCGCGCAGCTGCTGGACGATCTCGTAGACCTGGCGAAGCCCGGAGGCGCCGATGGGTTCGCCGTTGGCGATGCAGCCGCCGTCGGTGTTCACGGGCAGCGCCCCGCCGATCTCGGTGGCCCCGGCGGCGATCAGCCGCTCCTGCTCGCCGTCCTCGCACAGCCCGCACTCGGCCATGTGCATGACCTCGGCTCCGCTCTCGGTGTCCTGCAACTGGCAGACGTCGATGTCGCCGGGGCCGATCCCCGCCTCCTCGAACGCCGCGGCGGAGGCGGCGCGGCTGACACTGGTCAGCTCGCCCCCGGCGACCCAGGGGCTGAACACCTCGAACGAGCCGAACTGCCGGGTCCGCAGCGCCGCCGACCTCAGCGCGACCGAGGGACCGTCCAGGGTCCGCGCCACCTCGGGCGAGCAGAGCACGAGCGCCGCGGCGCCCGCCCCCGGAGAGCAGAACATGAACCGGGTCAGCGGGTCGCTGACCATGCCGGAGTCCAGGATCTCGGCGGCGGACACGGGCTTGCGGCGCCACGCCTGCGGCGTCAACTCGCCGTTCCTGTACGCCTTTTCGGCCACCTGCGCCAGCGTCTGCGGGGTGATCCCGTGGTCGTGCATATAGCGCCGGATCTTCATGCCGAAGAACTGCGTGGTGACCATGAGGCCGTCGCTGCCGTACTCCTCGCCCAGGCCCCAGTCCTCGGGCCTCGGGTCGAAGGCGCCGCGCGGGTGTTTGTCGAAGCCGACGGCGAGGACGACGTCGGCCATGCCCGAGCGGATCGCGTTCACGGCGGAGATCAGCGCGCTGCCCCCGGTGGCGCAGCCGTTCTTCACGTTGACGAACGGCAGGCCGGTCAGGCCCAGTTGGGACACGAGGGTGTCGGCGAGCCCGGCGCTGTCGCTGCCGCCGAACGCGGCGCCCACCCGTGACCACTCGACTCCGGCGTCCTTCAGCGCGGCGTTCACCGCGTCGACGGCGAGCTGTCGGCCGCTCGCCTCCGAGCGGCCGAACGCGGTCCGTGCGGCGCCGCAGATCAGCACGTCCGCGGTCATGAGCTCTCCTCCGCTGTCGTGGTGGGCCGGGCCCGTGGCACGCCGTCACCGGCGCGGACCGTGAGCGGCATGCCGATCCTGATCGTGTCGAGGTCGTCGACCTCGATCACGGCGGCGACGCGGACGCCGTCACCCAGCTCGACGTAGCCGACCGCGAACGGTTCGAAGCCGCCGGGCGGGGGCTGGTAGGGCGGGGACTTGGGCGCGTACCGCTGCACGGTCCAGGTCCACAGCGTGCCCGCGCTGCCGAGGGCGGCCGGCTCGGCCGGTCCCCCGCAGCGCGGGCACGCCGCGTCCGCGGGGTAGACCGCGACCGAGCAGCCGCGGCAGCGTGCGCCTTGGAGCCCGGCGGCCGGACTCCGCGGATGCGTGGTCATCCGGCTCAGCGCCCCTGCCACTTGGGCTCGCGCTTCTCCAGGAACGCCGAGACCCCTTCGTTGGCGTCCTCGGAGTTGAGGGCGACGCCGACGGCGAGGTGCTCCATCACCATCAGCGACTGGGTGTCGGCGTCGAGGCTGCGGTCGATGGTCATCTTGGTGAGCCACATGGTGAAGGGGCTCTTGTCGGTGAGGTGGGAGATGAACTCCTCGACCGTCTCGTCGAGCTTCTCGGTCGGCGCGTGGTCGTTGATCAGGCCGAACTCGGTGGCCTCGATACCGGAGAGGAGCTTTCCGGTGAGCATGAGCTCCTTGGTCTTGCGGATGCCGATCATGCGCGGCACGCGGTAGATCGGGCCCGCTCCGCCGAACAGCGCGCGGCGGATGTGGAAGTCGCCGATCTTGGCGTCGTCGGCGGCGATCGCGAAGTCGCAGGAGATCATGATCTCGAAGCCGCCGGCGGTGACGTGGCCCTCCAGGACGGCCACCGACGGGGTCTTCATCGAGTAGAGCCGGTCGCACACCTTCGCGGACTTGACCGCGACGTCGATGGCGTTCGACTTGCCGACGAAGTCGGCCTTGAGGCTGTCGAGGTCGAAGCCCGAGCAGAAGGTGCCGCCACGGCCGCGGAAGACCAGGACGCGCAGCTCGGGGTCCTCGTCGACCTCGGTGATGATCTCGTCGAGCCGGTCCAGGATCGGCACCGTGACGCAGTTCTTCTTCCAGGGGCGGTTGAGCCAGACGCGGGCAACGTGGCCGTCACGCTCGAACTGGATCTCGTCTTCCACTGCCATCTCAGGTTCCTCCGCTTCGAAACTGAACTGAATTCATTACGAGTTTGGGGAGCTGGTGATCCACTGTCAAGGCCAACTCCGAGATTGGTTCGGGAAGGATCAGGCGTCGCGGCCCGGCAGGTCGACGAGGACCTTGAGCCGCCGCGCGTCGCGCACGTCGTGCAGCCCGGCCACGGTCTCGGTGAGCGGGATGTGATCGAGCCAGCCCTCGGTCGGGTAGCGCCCGGCCGCCATGTGCGCGATGACCCGCTCGAAGACCCCGTCGGGGTACGCCTCGCAGCCCAGCAGCGCGAGTTCGGCCAGGCGCACGACGGAGGCGTCGACCGTGACGGGCCCCGAGTACAGGGCGACGAGGACCACGGGCGCGCGGGCGGCGACGGAGCGGATCGCGGCGTCGAGCACCTCGGGCCGGCCCGCGCACTCGATCGCGGCGTCCACACCCCGGCCCCCGGTGCGCCGCAGCACCTCGGCGACCACGTCTCCCGCGGCCGGATCGAGGACCTGGGCGCCGTGCCGCGCCGCGGCCGCGCGGCGGGCCGGCGAGGGCTCGACGACGATCACCTCACGCGCGCCCTGCGCCCGGAGCGCGAAGAGCACACCCATGCCGACGGCGCCGGCCCCCATGACCAGCGCGGTGTCGCCCGCGCCCACCCCCGCCCGCTCGACCGCGTTCAGGCCGACCGCCATGGGCTCCACCAACGCCCCTTGCTCCAGGGGCACTTCATCGGGCAGCCGGTGCGCGGCCTCGGCGCGTACGACCACGTACTCGGCGAGCCCGCCGCCGGGCGAGGTCACGCCGATCGCCGCGAGGGAAGCACACAGATGAGAGAGCCCCGACGTGCAGCGGGCGCACACCCCGCATGTGCGGATCGGCCGGACGCAGACCCGGTCGCCGGCCGCGATGCGATCCACTCCCGGACCGCACTCGACCACGGTCCCGGCGAACTCGTGCCCCAGCGTCTGGGGCAGGGTGGCGCCGGTCAGCGGGTTGGGTTCGTGCGTGGCGCGCGGCATCTCGAAGTACTCGTGCACATCGGTGCCGCAGATACCCGCGTGCGCCACGCGGATCTTCACCTCGCCGGGCCCCGGCTCGGGTTCGGGCATCTCCTCGATCCGCAGATCCTTGGTTCCGTACAGCCTGGCGGCGAGCATCGTTCCTCCCGGGGATCACGCTGGAATCGCATCGTTGCGACCACCCGAGACTGCCACCGAACTGAACTGACTTCAATGATTCTCTTGAGACCTGCACCTACTTCGGTTCAGTATGGAGAGGTCTCTGTGAGCATCCGCCCCCAAGCCGTCGCGGCCGGGGGCAGTCAGGAGTGCAGCACATGCCGCGCGCTCAGCATCCCGTCCGTTTTGTCACCGCTTCCAGCCTCTTCGACGGGCATGACGCCTCGATCAACATCATGCGGCGCATCCTTCAGGCCCAGGGCGCGGAGGTGATCCACCTCGGGCACAACCGCTCCGTGAGCGAGGTGGTCGATGCCGCCTTGGAGGAGGACGTCCAGGGTGTCGCGGTCAGCTCCTACCAGGGCGGCCACATCGAGTACTTCGAATACCTGGTGGAGCTGTTGCGGGAGCGCGGCGCCGGGCATGTGCGCGTGTTCGGCGGCGGCGGAGGCGTGATCGTGCCGCAGGAGATCGAGCGGCTCTCGGCGGCCGGGGTGCGGATCTTCTCGCCGCAGGACGGGCAGCGCCTGGGCCTGGCCGGAATGATCGCCGCGATGATCGAGGAGTGCGACCACGCCCCGTGGGCGGACGAGCCCGCCGACATCGAGCGGGTCCTCGCGGGTGAGCGCCCGGCACTGGCCCGCCTGCTGTCGGCCGCCGCGGCCGGGACGGTACCGGCCGCAGACCTGCGCCGCCTGGAGAAGGCGGCCGGAGCGCGCCCGGTGCCGGTGCTCGGCATCACCGGCACCGGCGGCTCGGGCAAGTCCTCCCTCACCGACGAACTGGTCCGCCGGATCCGCACCGACCAGGAGGACTCACTTCGGGTGGCGGTGCTGGCCGTGGACCCGACACGGCGGCGGGGCGGCGGCGCGCTGCTCGGCGACCGCATCCGCATGAACTCGCTCGACGGCGACCGGATCTTCTTCCGCTCGCTCGCCACCCGAGGCGCCGGCGAACTGCCCGAGGGGCTCGGCGAGTCCATCACCGCCTGCCGGGCGGCCGGCTACGACCTGGTCGTCGTCGAGACGCCCGGCATCGGGCAGGGCGACGCCGCGATCGTGCCGTTCGCGGATGTGTCGCTGTACGTCATGACACCCGAGTTCGGGGCGGCGTCGCAGCTGGAGAAGATCGACATGCTCGACTTCGCGGACGTCGTCGCCGTCAACAAGTTCGAGCGGCGGGGCGCGGCGGACGCCCTGCGCGACGTGGGCCGCCAACTTGTGCGCAACCGGCAGGCGTTCGGCACGCCGCACGAGGAGATGCCGGTGTTCGGCACCAGCGCCGCCACGTTCCACGACGACGGCGTCACCGCCCTCTACCAGCATCTGCGCGGCCTGCTCGGCGAGCGCGGTCTCGCGCTGCGCCCAGGCGCGCTGCCGGTGGTATCGGTACGTCATTCCAGCGGGGCCGCTCAGATCGTGCCGACGTCGCGGGCCCGCTGTCTGGCCGACATCGCCGAGACGGTACGTATGTACCACGCGCGCACCGACGCCCAGGCCAGGGCCGCCCGCCGTGTGCAGCAACTGACGGCCGTCCGGGACGAGTTGGCGGGCATGGCCGAATCCACCGCAGCTGTGGAACGGCTGCTCGACGAGGCGTGCGGGGCGCTCGACGACGACGCCCGGCGGGCCCTGGAGCAGTGGCCGGGGACCGTACAGGCCTATTCCGGCGACGAGCTGGCGTTCACGGTGCGCGGGCGCGAGATACGCACCCCCCTGGTCCGCGAGTCCTTGTCGGGCAGCCGCATCCCCCGCGTGGCGCTGCCACGGACGACGGATCACGGGGACCTGGTCCGCTTTCTGCGCGCGGAGAACCTGCCGGGGTCCTTCCCCTTCACCGCGGGGGTGTTCCCGTTCAAGCGGGACGGTGAGGACCCGGCGCGGATGTTCGCGGGCGAGGGTGATCCGTTCCGTACCAACCGCCGGTTCAAGCTGCTGTCCCAGGACGGCGCGGCGACCCGGCTCTCCACCGCCTTCGACTCGGTCACGCTGTACGGCCGCGATCCCGACCTGCGCCCCGACATCTACGGCAAGGTCGGCACCTCGGGCGTCTCGGTCGCGACGCTGGAGGACATGAAGGCCCTGTACGACGGCTTCGACCTCACCGCGCCCACCACCTCCGTGTCGATGACGATCAACGGTCCCGCGCCGACGATCCTCGCGTTCTTCCTCAACACCGCGATCGACCAGCAGCTCGACGCGTACGCCGCCGAGCACGGCCACGCGCCCGACGACGGGCAGGCGCGGGAGATCCGGGCCGAGGTGCTGCGCAGTGTGCGCGGCACTGTGCAGGCCGACATCCTCAAGGAGGACCAGGGACAGAACACGTGCCTGTTCTCCACGGAGTTCAGCCTGCGCATGATGGGCGACATCCAGGAGTGGTTCATCGAGCAGGACGTACGGAACTTCTACTCCGTCTCCATCTCCGGCTACCACATCGCCGAGGCGGGGGCGAACCCCATCAGCCAGCTGGCGTTCACGCTGGCCAACGGGTTCACGTACGTGGAGTCGTACCTGGCACGCGGCATGAGCGTCGACGACTTCGCGCCGAACCTGTCGTTCTTCTTCTCCAACGGCATGGACCCGGAGTACTCGGTGCTCGGCCGGGTCGCCCGCCGCGTCTGGGCGGTGGCGATGCGCGACCGGTACGGGGCGAACGAGCGCAGCCAGAAGCTGAAGTACCACGTGCAGACGTCGGGCCGCTCACTCCACGCGCAGGAGATGGACTTCAACGACATCCGCACCACGTTGCAGGCGCTCATCGCGCTCTACGACAACTGCAACAGCCTGCACACCAACGCCTACGACGAGGCCGTGACGACGCCCACGGAGGAGTCGGTGCGCCGGGCGCTCGCCATCCAGCTGATCATCAACCGTGAGTGGGGGCTCGCGATGAACGAGAACCCGCTGCAGGGCTCGTACATCATCGACGAGCTGACCGACCTCCTGGAGGAGGCGGTGCTCATCGAGTTCGAGCGGATCAGCGAGCGCGGCGGGGTGCTCGGTGCGATGGAGACGGGCTATCAACGCGGCCGTATCCAGGACGAGTCGATGCTGTACGAGGAGCGCAAGCACGACGGATCGCTGCCGATCATCGGCGTCAACACCTTCCGTTCCCCGCACGCCGACGAGGAGGGGCAGCCGGCGCCGGTCGTCGAACTCGCCCGCGCCACCGAGCAGGAGAAGCAGTCCCAGCTCGACCGGGTGCACGGCTTCCGGGCCCGCCACCAGGACGCCGCCGGCGAGGCGCTCGCCTCGCTCCGGCACGCGGCCACGAGCGGCGGGAACGTCTTCGCCGTGCTGATGGACGCGGCGCGGGTCTGCTCGCTGCAGCAGATCACCGAGGCGTTCTTCGAGGTCGGCGGCGCCTATCGGCGCAACGTCTGACGCACGTGCGCCGACGCCCGGCGATCTGAGACAGCCGAAGCCGAGGAGACACCCCGATGTGGCCCACCCATCCCCCCGCGCCCGAACGCGCCGCCCACTACCGTGCCATCGGCGCCTGGCGCGACGACCCGGTCGGCCGGTATCCGAGCAGGGCCGCCGCCCTGTGGCCGGACGCGCTCGCCGTGATCGACGGGGCACGCCGCCTGACGTTCGCCGAGGTCGACCGACGGGCCACGGAGCTGGCCGCGGCGCTGCACGCGCACGGCATCGGCCAGGATGACGTCGTCTCGTTCCAACTGCCCAACCGCGCTGAGGCCTTGGTGGTCTTCCAGGCCGTCATGAAGGTGGGTGCCGTCGCCAATCCGGTCGTGCCGATCTACCGGGGCAGCGAGCTGCGCTTCATCCTCGGCCAGGCCCGGACGAAGCTCGTGTTCGTGCCGGGCCGCTACCGGGGCTTCGACTACCCGGCGCTCTACCGCGGCCTGCGCGACGACCTCCCCGAGTTGCGGGACGTGGTGGTCGTCGACGGGGAGCAGGGCGACGAGGCCGAGGGCAGCGAGCAGCCGGGCACCGTCGCCTGGGACACGTTCCTGAACTCGGCCGGCCCCGATCCCGAGGCGACGGTGCGCGCACTGCCCGAGCCGGATCCCGACCAGGTCTGCCTGCTGCTCTACACCTCCGGAACGACCGCCGCCCCCAAAGGAGTTCTGCACAGCCACAACACCGTGGTGTACGAGAACGCCGCGCTGATCGACCGGTTCGCGCTGAACGAGCGCGACGTGATCTTCAATCCGTCGCCGGTCACCCATGTCACCGGCGTCAACTGCGCCCTCGTGCTGCCGTTCCTGCTCGGCGCACCCGTGGTCCTCCAGGACCGCTGGGAGCCGACGCTCGCCCTGCGCCGGGTCATCGACGAGGGGGCGAGCTTCGCGATCTTCTCGACTCCGTTCCTCACCGATGTCCTCGCCGCCGCCGAAGCCGCTGATGTCACGGCACCGACGATCCGCTACCTCGTGTGCGGCGGCGCGGACATCCCCGACGAACTCGCCCGACGGGCGGCGGACCGGCTCGGTGTGGTGACGCGGATGTACGGGGCGACCGAGGGGCCGTCGGTGACGGCGGCCAACCGCTGGGACCCGGCCGGGGTCCGCACCCGCACGGACGGCCTGCCGCTCGCCCCCACCGAGGTCATGGTGGCGGGTCCCGACCCGCTCGGCGAGGTGCTGTGGCGCGGCCCCGACACCTGTCTCGGCTACCTCGAGGCGGGCCTGAACGAGGCCGCGTTCACGCCTGACGGCTGGTTCCGAAGCGGCGACCTGGCGCGGTTCGACGAGCACGGCGCGCTCCACATCGAGGGCCGCCTCAAGGACGTGGTCAACCGGTCCGGCGAGAAGATCAGCGTCCGTGAGGTGGAGAACCTCCTCGGTGAACACCCGGCCGTCGCGGAGGTCGCCGTCGTCGCCGGGCCCGACGCGCGTACGGGCGAGCGGGCGTGCGCGTTCGTCGTCACCGGCCCTGGACAGCAGCTCACCCTCAAGGAGATCGGCGAGCATCTGACCGGCCGTGAGGTCGCCGCGCAGAAGATCCCCGAAAGCCTCGTCCTCGTCGACGCCCTGCCGTACACGACGATCGGCAAGGTCAAGAAGTTCGCCCTGCGTCAGTGGCTGCGCGACCGCGCCGGAGCCTCGGACGCCATCGAGGGCATGACCGTCCGCGCCGTCCACGAACGCTGACGCCACACCCCCTTCTGAAAGGACTCTCATGTCTGTCATCACCCGTCTCGGTGTCGTCGGCTGCGGCCTCATGGGCTCCGGCATCGCCGAGGTCGCCGCGCTGCGCGGCCTGGACGTCACCGTCGCCGAGTCGAGCCCCGAGCTCGCCGCCGCGGGCCGCGCCCGGGTCGTCGCGTCCCTGGACCGCGGGCTGCGCCGCGGCAAGCTCACGGAGGCCGAGCGCGAACAGGCACTGACCCGGCTGTCGTTCACCCACGACCTCGGCGAACTGGCCGACCGCCAGTTCGTCATCGAGGCCGTCGCCGAGAACCGGGAGGTGAAGACCGAGGTGTTCCGGCAGCTCGACAAGGTGCTCACCGACCCGGACGCCGTGCTCGCCACCAACACCTCCTCGATCCCCGTCGTCGACCTCGCCGTGACCACCGGCCGCGCCTCCCACGTCGTGGGGCTGCACTTCTTCAACCCCGTACCGGTACAGAAGCTCGTCGAGGTCGTGCCCGCGCTCACCACCACCGCCGAAACCCTGGAGCGCGCCCGCGCGTTCGCCGTCGAAGGGCTCGGCAAGGAGACCGTCGAGGCGCCCGACCGGTCCGGCTTCGTGGTCAACGCGCTCCTGGTGCCGTATCTGCTCGCCGCGATCCGCATGGTGGAGTCCGGCACGGCCCGCGCGGACGACATCGACCGCGGCATGGAACTGGGCTGCGCCCACCCGATGGGCCCGCTGCGGCTGGTCGACCTGATCGGCCTGGACACGGCGCAGGCCGTCGCGGAATCGCTGTACGACGAGTTCAAGGAGCCGCTGTACGCCGCGCCTCCGCTGCTGCAGCGCATGGTGGCGGCGGGCCATCTCGGGCGTAAGAGCGGGCGCGGGTTCTACGTGTACGAGGACTGACGTCAGGGGTGAGGGCCGGTCGCTGGACTCCCGTGGCCGGCCTTTCCATGTGCCCCACCTGGCCGACGCGACCGTGCAGTTGGTCCGTCCACTCCGGTCGGTCACCGGCGGGGACCGGCTGCCTGCGCCTGTTCGGAATCTGCTCGGGCTCGGCGATGCCCGTGAAGAAGGCCGGTGACGGGAAGGGGAAGTTGACGGCGACCGGGGGCGGCCCTGCGGGAGAAGGGCCGCCCCCGGTGCGACGTCGCCAGGATCTTGTCTCGTGTCGGTTACGACAGCTGTGCCCCGCGCAGGTCGTCGGCGCAGCGCGCCGCCGGCATCATCGTCGTCGTTTGCCCATGGTCGTCGTCGACCAGTCCTTGAGAACGGGGTTCGCCGTGCGGTGACGGGTTGTAGTGCGGTCACGGCGCGCGGTGCGCGACCGCCTCTGCCGCCGCGCGTCCCTCGGCGACGGCGTGGGTCACCAGGCGGGGTACGACGCAGTCGCCGATCGCGCGGACGGTCTGGCCGTCCACGGGTGTGAAGTTCGGTCGGCGCGAGAGTCGTTCGCCGACGGTCACCAGGACGTCGGCTGCGAGGTCGGTCTCGCGTCCGTCCAGGACGCCTCGCAGTCGCATGCCGTCGTCTGTCGTGGCGGTCACGGTGTTCAGTGCGATGACGCGGAGCGGTGCGCCGGCCAGCCGATTCATCAGCTGGGTGCGGTTCTCGGGGGAGATGCCGGTGGCGAAGCCGTTGCCCGGGGTGACGAGGGTGACCTCGCGGGCACCGGCCGCCAGGGCGCTCTCCACGGCGCTGATGCCCTGCCACCAGCCGAACCCGTTGTCGAGGACGGCCACCCGGGGCGCGCTCGGCACCAAGTCGGCGCAGCGGTCGAGGAAGTCCGTGCTCCGGAGGGTGGGCAGCGTGCCGGGCACGGACACCCCTGCCTCCCGGGCGCCGGTGGCGAGCACTACCTCTGCGTACTCCGAAAGTTCGGCCGACGCCGGCGCGGTGTCGAGGCGCAACTCGACGGCCAGGTCGACGAGTTGATCGCGCTGGTAGTCGATGAGCTTCAGCCACCCGGAGCGGTGCGCGGCGCGTCCTGCGAGCCGGATCTGCCCGCCGACGTGCGGGGCGCCGTCGAAGACGACGACCTCGTGGCCGGTGCGGGCCAGTGCCGCCGCGCACTCCATCCCCGCGGGACCTGCGCCGACGACGGCGACCGGGCCGTCGCAGCCGCCGGTGCCGTGGCGGCCGATCAGCAGCGGCACGGCCGGGCGGGCGGTCGTACCGGGCGGTCCGAGCTCGGGGTTGACCGAGCACGAGCCGGTGGGTTCGAAGGTCCGGCAGCCCTCGTTGCAGCTCGTGCAGGGGCGGATGGAGCGTTCGTCCCCGGCGACGACCTTCCGGGCGAAGTCGGGGTCGGCGATGAACGGGCGCGCCATGCCGACCAGGTCGGCGCCCGAGTCCAGCGCCCGCTCGATGTCGGCACCGGACCGGAAGCTCTGGCTGACCAGCAGCGGCAGCCCGGTCGCGGCGCGCAACCGGGCGACGGACGCGAGGAGCGGCGGGCGGGTGGTGGCCATGCCGGGGACGTAGGTGTTGCGGACGCCGGTGGTGACATTGGCGTACGTGATCGGCGCGGCGGCGTGCAGGCGCGGAAGGAGTTCGACGAGGTCGTCGAGGCCGAGTCCGGAGTTCTCGCCCGGTTCCACCGACACCCGTACGCCGATGGGGTGTTGCCCGATCTCGCTACGGATCGCGTCGGTCACCTGGGCGAGCAGGGCGATCCGGTCGCCGTACTCGTCGTCGCGGGTGTTGGTGGCGCGGGAGAGGAACTGGGCGAGCAAGTAGCCGTGTCCGGCGTGCAGTTCGACGCCGTCGAAACCGGCCTGCACGCTGTTGGCCGCCGAGACGCGGAAGGCGTCGACGACGCGGCGTACCTCTTCTGTGCTCAGCGGGTGGGGCGCGCTCGCCTCGCGGGGCGAGCGGACGGCGGCCGCCGAGACCGGCGGGTAGTACGTTCCCGCGCCGAGCGTCTCGCGCCCGAGATGCACGAGCTGGGCGATCGCCACCGCGCCGCCTTCGGTGACGGCCTCGGCGCGGCGGCGTAGGGCGTCCTTGATCTCGGGGCGCCACGCCTCGGTGAGATAGCGCTGCGGCAGCGTCGACTCCGGGGCCACGGCGGTGCCGCCGGTGATGACCATGCCTGCGCCGCCCTGTGCCAGGCGGCGCCAGTAGGCGTGGTCGGCTTCGGTGGGGGCGCCGTCGGCGACGGCCGCGGTGGCGTGCGCGGTGGCGACGAGACGGTTGCGGAGGGTGTGCCCGCCGAGCGTGAAGGGTGCGGCGAGGGCAGGGGTGCTCGGTGCGTTCATGGATGTCTCCCTCGGCTCAAGCGGCGGTGGCGGTGTTCGCGCTGAGTCCGAGGCCGATGACTTCGGCGAGCCGTGCTCGGTGACTCGCAGGCGTGCCGAAGAGCACCGCTCCGCTGCGCGCGCGGCGCACGTACAGGTGCGCGGGGTGTTCCCAGGTGAAGCCGATCCCGCCGTGCAGCTGGACGTACTCGGCCGTGGCCAGCCTGAAGGTCTCGGCGCAGACCGCGGCGGCGGCGCTCGCGGCCACCGGCAGCTGGGGCGAGCGGAGCGCGACACAGGCGGTCGCGTACGCGGATGCCGAGCGGGCCGCCTCCAGGGCGACCAGCACATCGGCGAGGCGGTGCTTGACGGCCTGGAACGAGCCGATGGGGCGCCCGAACTGGTGGCGCTGCGCAACGAATGCGACGGTGGCGTCCAGGGCGTGGCTGCTGCCGCCGACCTGCTCGGCGGCGAGCGCGGCCCGCGCCGTGTCGAGGACGGACGTCGTCTCGTCGGACTCCCCCACGGGCGTGGCGGGCGCGCCCCGGAACTCGACCCGCGCCTGGCGCCGGGTCTCGTCGAGGACGCGGTGCGGGGTCCGCAGGCAGGTGTCCGGGTCCGGTTCGACGGCGAACATCCGTGGTCCGTCAGGAGTTTGGGCCCGTACGAGGATGAGGTCGGCGCCCGCTCCGTCGAGCACGAAGTCCGCGGCACCGCGCAGCACGGTCCGACCGTCCGTGTTCTCGGCGCCGATGCCGGGCTCACCCTCCTGAAGGCCCGCCACGGTCGCGGTCAGCGTGCCGTTCGCGATGCCCGGCAGATACCGCTCGCACGCCTGCCGGTCGCCGCTGCCGAGCAGGGCGGGCGCGGCGAGGCCCACCGTGGGCAGCAGCGGGACGGTGCACAGGGCGCGGCCCGACTCCTGCAGGGCGACGGCGAGTTCGGCGAAGGTGCAGCCGGATCCGCCGTACTCCTCGGGGATCGCGAGGCCTTGGACTCCGATCTCGCCGGCGAGCCGCGCCCGGAGCCGCTCGTCGTGGCCGCGCGGGCCCGCCATGTGCGCGCGGACGTCGTCGGGACCGCTGACCTCGGTGAAGAAGTCCCGTAGGACGGAGTGGAGTTCGCGTTGTTCGTCGGTCTCGGACAGGAGTCGGGGATCGATGTCGGGGTGCCGGTCGTGCATGGTGCGTTCTCCAACGTGAAGGTGCGAGTGGGGGTCGGTGGGTACCGGGTCCCGTCGTCAAGGAACCCGTCGGCGTCGTGGCGAGTCGGGGGCGGGGTGCGCGGCGACGATGTCGAGGACGCCGGGTCCCTGCCGCGAGCGCGGGTTCTCAGTCGTGGGCCGCCGCGGCGGCAGTGCCTGCGGCCGTCAGGCCGAAGACGAGGGCCGAGGCGATACCGCCCGCGTAGGCGCGGTCCCACAGGCCTCCGGTGTCGGACCCGGCTGCGAGGAGCCCGGGCAGCGGGACGCCGTCCCCGTCCAGCACGCGGGCCCGGTCGTCGATGCGCAGGCCGTGAAAGGGGAACGTGATGGCGGGCACGGTCTCGATGACGTAGTACGGCGCCTCGTCGAGCGGGAGGCGGTCGAGCGCGCGGCCGGGTACCGGACCCGGCTCCGCGGTGACCTGCTCGTTGAAGCGCCGGACGGCGTCCCGGACGACCTCGGCGTCGTACCCCCACTCCTCGGGCAGGTAGGCGAGTTCGTCGAGGTCCTCGGCGAGTCCGACGCGGCCTCCGCGCTTGCTCGCGAGGGCGAACTTGTCGACGGCGACGGCCCCTTCGACGTACGAGCCGACGATCCAGTCACGGAACACGCGGGCGTCGGCGATGAGCAGGCCGCGGCTCTCGGGCTGGTCGAGGAGGGCCATGGTGGTGAGGTGGTCGCCGAGCGTCTCGTCGACGAACCGCTCGCCGCGCAGGTTGAGCAGGAGGGCGTGCTCGCTGTAGTAGAGCGACATGTCGACGAAGTCGGCCGGGTCGGCGAAGGGAATGCCGCTGGGGATGAGGTGTCCGTAGAACCCGGCGTCCTCGCTGCCGGTGGCCGCGCCGATCGCGGTCGCGAGCCGGTACCCGCCGCCGGTGCTGTGCGGGTTCGAGCGCAGCTGCATGCGGTCCGCGTGCGGATGCACGTGTGCGGTGCGCAGTTCGGTGTCGCCCTGGAAGCCGCCGGTGGCGAGGAGGGTGGTCGTGGCGCGGATGCGGCGGCGTCCGCCGTCGGCGGCGCGCACGTCCGCGCCTCTCACGCCCCCGTCCTCGACGAGGAGCTGTTCCGTCTCGGTGTTCAGGAGCAGCTCGCCCTGGCCCTCGGCGATCAGCCGGCGGCAGGTGTCGACATAGTGATTCGTGTCGAAGCGGTGGCCTCGGCCGAAGCTGAGGATCGGCTGCGCGTCGTCGGCCTCGACGCCGACGGACCGGATCCAGTCGATGCCGTCGGCGAACCGGTCCACGAGGGCCCGCTTGAGCGCCCGGTCGCCGCGCGGGTTGTGCGCGTCCATCGTCGCGTGGTCGGGGGCGGTCCAGGCGTAGCCCGCGAAGCGCGCGGAGCCGCCGACGTCCGGGGCGCTCTCGACGACGGCGACGGACAGCCCGTCCCGGACGGCTCGCGCGGCGGCGGTCAGTCCGGCCATGCCCGCGCCGACGACGAGCAGGTCGACCCCGTCCGCTCCGGTCGCGGGCAGGTCGGCACCTTGTGCTTGCACGGTGGTTCTCCTCCATCTGGATCTGTCGGTACGCGTTCGGACTCAGCCCTGTACAGCGGCGACGGACGCGTCCTCCTCGCCGTCGAAGCGGTCGAAGCCGTCGAAGTAGGCCCGTTCGGCGTGGGCGAGGAACTCGGGGTCGGCGGGCTCGCCCTGGGCGGCCACGCGGCCGTCGTGCAGGACGACGACCTCGTGGCAGGCGGACGCGGCGCGGGTGAGCGACTGTTCGAGGAGGACGACCGTCATGCCGTCGTGCGCGAGCCGGCCGAGGCGGGCGTACACCTCGGTGACCATCGCCGGGGAGAGGCCGAGGGCCGGTTCGTCGACGATCAGCAGATCGGGCCGCGCCATCAGGGCGCGGGCGAGGGCGAGGATCTGCTGTTCGCCGCCGGACAGGCCGGCGGCGGGCATCCCCATGCGTTCGCGCAGCCGCGGCGGCAGCCACTCGCCGGTCTGCGCGAGGCGGGCGCGCAGCTCCGCGCCCTTGATGCCCGCGGCGTACGCGGCGACCTCCAGGTTCTCCCGCAGGGAGAGCGTCTTGAACAGGGCCCGGCCCTCGGGCACGAGCGCGCTGCGCAGGTCACCCTCGGCTGTGCGGCGGCCGTGGGTGGGGGCGAGGGTGCCGTGCAGGATCTGGCCCAGGGTGGACTTGCCCGCACCGTTGGCGCCGACGACGCCGAGCACGCTGCCCCGGGGGACGGTGAGGTCGATGCCGCGCAGCGCGGCGACGCCGCCGTAGGAGTGATCGACTCCGGTGAGGTGTACGGCTGGTGCCGCGAGGCCGTCGCGGGGCGGGAGTTCGACGCGGTCGCCGCCCTCGCCGAGATAGGACGTACGGACCCGCGGGTCGTCCAGGATCGTGCCGGGCAGGCCCTCGCCGACGGGCCGGCCGAAGTCGAAGGCGACGACCCGGTGGGCCACGGCGAACAGGTCGTCGAGGACGTGGTCGATGATGACGACGGCGGTGCCGCGCTGCTGCTGGCGCACGATCTCCCGCGCGAGCAGGGTGCGTTCACCGGCGTCGAGCCCGCCGAACGGCTCGTCCAGGACCAGTAGTCGGGGTTCCTCGGCGAGCGCCCGGGCCAGGTCGATGCGCTTGTGCAGGCCGAAGGGCAGCTCGGCGGGACGGCGGTCCGCGAAGGGTGCGAGGCCGACGCTTTCCAGGAGTTCGGCGGCCCTGGCCCGGTGGTGGGCGGTGACGCGGCGGTGGGTGCACAGGATGTTCTCGGCGACGGTCAGCTCCGGGAACGTCTCGGCGTGCTGGAAGGTGCGGCCGATGCCGAGCCCGCGCCGCGCCGTGGCCCGGCTCTTGAGCAGGGGCTTGCCCGCGTACTGTGCGCCGCCCGTCACCCGGCCGCCGCCGACGAGCCCGGACAGGACGTTCAACAGCGTGGTCTTTCCCGCCCCGTTGGGACCGATGATCGCGACGGTCTCGCCGGCCCGTACGGTCATCGACGCGCCTTCGAGTGCCTTCACGCCGCCGAAGGAGACGCCCACGTCGTCGACGCGCAGCAGCTCGGGGGCGGACGGCGCGGGTGCGGGCACCGGTGGCGGCACCTGTTCGGCCGCTTCGACGAGAGTGGGCGGCTTCGCCGTGGCGCGCCCGAGGAGCCGGCGCGCGGCACGCCCGAGGAACGGCGCGACACCGCCCGGCAGGAACACCAGGGCCGCGATGAGCACGACTCCCTGAAGGATCGGCTGCGCGACGCCCACGGTCTCGGCGGCGGCGGGCGCCCAGGTCAGATACGCGCCGCCGACCACCGCACCGACCAGCGTCCCGGCGCCCCCGAGCACACACGCGGCGATCAGCGAGATCGCCAGGGCCAGCGAGAACGGCTCGGGGCTGACGAATCCGACGACCAGTGCAAGAAGTACGCCGGCGAGTGCCGCGAACACGGCACTGACGGCGAAGGCGAGGGCCGACTGGGCCTCGGGCGCGATCCCGACCGAACGTGCGGCCAGCGGATGGGACTTGGCGGCGACCAGCCGCATGCGCAGGGCACTCGGCCGGGCCAGCGCACCCACGGCCAGGGCTGCTCCGGCCACACCCACGGCGAGGTACTGGGCCTGCGTGCCGGCGCTGGAGAGCGTGCCGAGCCCGAGGGCGCTGTGCAGCTCCTCCATCGGAATGCCCTGGTCACCGCCGGTGACAGCGGTCCACTGACCCATCACCTCCAGGGACACCATGGTGAACGCGAGGGTCAGCAGGGCCAGATACAGCATGGAGAACCGGGCGCCGGCTCCGCCGAGAAACGCCCCGAAGGCGGCGGCGCACCCGGCGGCCCCGAGCACGACGGCCTCCAGTGACCAGCCGTGGGTGCTGCCGTACGAGGCGAAGTAGGCACCCAGGGCGAAGAAGGCGGGATGCGCGATCGACCAGATGCCGGCCCATCCGGCGAGCAGGTTCACGGAGAGCACGAGCACGGTGTAGACGGCGGCGAGCCCGACGGAGTAGGCCTGGTAGCGCGGTACGACGCCGCTGCGCAGGACGAGGATCAGGAGGACCGCGGCGAGCGGCCCGCACCCGGCCCTCAGGAGGTTGGAACGGCTGAAGACGGACATGGAGCGCTCCCTCAGACCCGCTGGAACGCGCGCATGCCGAACAGCCCCTGCGGGCGGATCAGCAGCACGACGATGGTGAACGTGAACACGAACGTGTCCCGGTATCCGGCCGATACGTAGCTCGCGGCCAGGTTGTCGAGCACGCCGACGGTCAGCCCGCCGATGACGGCGCCGTACATGCTCGTCAGCCCGCCGAGGAACATCCCGGCGAAGGCGCGGAAGAGCGGGGCGCTGAGCACGGTGGGCATCAGCCCCGCGCGGGGTGCGTACAGGATGGCGGCGAGCGCGCCCAGGCCGAGGCCGAGCGCCCAGGCGACGCGGGCGATGCGCTGCGAGCCGAGGCCGAGGATCTGCGCGGTGTCGGCGGACTCGGCGACGGCGCGCATCGCGGAGCCGATGGTGGTGCGACCGAAGAGGTACGCCACCAGCGCCATGGCGACGGCCGCCACACCGATGGTCAGCAGGCTCTGCGTCGGGATCGCGGCGTCGCCGAACGAGACCGACCCGTCCACCAGGCTCGGGAAGAGCCGTGGCTGATCGTCCCAGATCGTACTGATGACGCTCTCCGCGATGAGGGACACGCCCATGGTCATCACCAGGGCCGAGAGCAACTCGCCATGGGCGAGGGGCCTGATGACCGTCTCCCGGGCGGCGAGACCGACCGCCGCGGTGACGACGATCGCGGCCCCTGCGGCCAGGATGAGCGGCAGGCCCTCGTCGTACAGGGTCAGCGCCGCGTACAGCCCGATCGTCGCCAGGCTGGCGAGGGCGAAGTTCACCACGTCCGTGGCCCTATAAATGATCACGAGCCCGAGCCCCATCAGGCCGTACACCGCGCCGCTGGCGAGACCGCTCACCAGGACGAGCAAGAACTGATCCACGTCGACCGTCTCCTCGTGCCGTACGCCCGGGTCCGGAGCCTCGGCATCACCGATCAAATTACGAACTGAACTCAATTCATGGACCGTAGACACTCGGCTCCGGCTCGGGCAATACCCGTGCACGAGTTGATTTGCCGCGAAGCCGATCAGTCCGCGCATCGAGCAGTGATTCAGGCCCCGGATCGGGTCGCCGATCGGGCCCGGGATCAGGCCCCGGATCGAGCCCGGATCAGGCCGTGAAGCGGCCCCCGTTGGCGAGCAGTACCGCTCCGACCAGGTTCGCCGCGGCGTCGCTCGCCAGGAACAGGGCGATGTCGGCGATCTCCCCGGGCGTCGCGTAGGGGCGCACTCGCGGATCGGCGAAGCCACTGCGCAGCGCGTCGGGCGTGCGCGCGGCCATGCCGGTCTCCGTCGGGCCCGGCGCGACCACGTTGACCCGGATCCCGGAGGCGATGACCTCCTTGGCCACGGCCTGACTGAGCGCGTGCACGCCGGCCTTCGACGCGGAGTAGTGGGGGTATCCGACCGGTGTGTCGAAGGCCGACGAGGAGCCTATGACGACGATCGCGCCGGAACCGGCCGGGCGCATCACCCGCACCGCCGCGCGCAGCACATGGAACGTGCCGTCGAGATTGACCCGCATGACGCGCCCCCAGGAGGTGTCGTCCAGCCGGTCGGTGACCTCGGGCGGACGCCCCTCGACCAGTGCGTCCGCGATGAGCTGCTTGGCTTTCGGATCGTCGACGCCGGCGGCGTGCACGACCACGTCGAGCCGGTTGTGCTCGCGCACCACATCGCCGACGGCGCCTTCGACCGCCGCCGCGTCGGCCACGTCGAGTGCGACCGCGACCGCCCGCCCGTCGGGCAGTTCGGCGGCCACGGCCTTGGCCGACTCACCGTTCAGATCGGCGAGCACCACGTACGCCGCTCCCTCTGCCGCCAACTCCCGTGCGACGGCAGCCCCCATGCCCGATCCGGCGCCGGTCACCAAGGCGACCTTGCCCGTGAACCGTCCCTGCCGCGCCTGCCGCGCCTGCCGCGTACTCTCGCTCATGTTCCAGCCCTTCGCCAGGTCGACCACGACCATTATTGAACTGACTTCATATCTGTTATCGTCACGGCCGCCGAACTGACAAGACCCCGGACGGTGAAACCGTGAAGATGAAGGCGCTGCGACTGAAGGACTGGGGACAGGAACCGGAGCTCACCGACCTCGACCGGCCGGTGCCAGGCCCGGGAGAAGTCCTGGTGCGCGTGGAGGCCGCCGGGCTGTGCCACTCCGACCTCCATGTCCTCGACGCGGCCCCGGGCGCCCTGCCCTACCGGCCGCCGTTCACGCTCGGCCACGAGATCGCCGGGCGGGTCGCCGCCCTCGGCCCCGGCGCGGACGGCGGACCGGCGCTCGGCGAGCGTGTCGTGGTCTACGGCCCGTGGGGATGCGGGCGTTGTACGCGCTGCGCCGCCGGACAGGACAACCACTGCGACCGGCGCGGCACCCTCGGCTGGCACGGGGCGGGACTCGGCCGCGACGGCGGCACGGCCGAGTACGTGCTCGTCCCCGCCGCCCGCCATCTGGTCCCGATCGGCGACCTCCCGGCCGATCAGGCGGCGCCGCTGTCCGACGCCGGTCTGACCTCGTACCACGCCGTCGCCGGTGTGCGGCAGGCACTCGGCGAGGGCAGCACGGCGCTGGTCATAGGCGTCGGCGGCCTCGGACACCTCGCCGTCCAGATCCTGCGTGCGACCACCCCGAGCCGGGTGCTCGCCGTCGACCTGCGCCCCGAGGCCCTCGCCCTCGCGGACCGCTGCGGCGCGCATCAGAGCATCCTCATGGACGCCGGCACCGCCGCCGCCCTGCGGAAGGCGACCGACGGGGTCGGCGTGGACGCCGTGCTCGACTTCGCGGGGGCACAGCCCACCCTCGACCTCGCCACCGAAGTCCTGCGCCCCGGCGCAGAGTTGGCGATCGTGGGCAGCGGCGGCGGCCAACTCACGGTCCGCAAGCCCGGGTTCCTGCCTCCGGGCGTCCGCCTGTCGCTCCCTTTCTGGGGCACCCGCCAGGAACTGGCCGAGGTCATCGCCCTCGCCCGTTCCGGCGCCCTGCGCGTGGAGACGGAGCAGCTCCCACTGTCCTCGGCACCGGACGCCGTCGACCGCCTCCGCAGGGGGCTGATCCGGGGGCGGGCGGTGCTGGTGATGCCCACCTAGGCGAATGAGGAACGGCTCCGGCTCCGGCTCCGGCTCCGGCTCCGGCTCCGGCTCCGGCTCCGGCTCCGGAAACGATCCAGGGCCGGTTTCGGAATCCTCCGAAACCGGCCCTGATCTGCGGCTCTCACAATGCAGAAGTCAGAAGGCGGGACAGCGGGATGTGATCCTGCGGCCCCCGGCCCCGCCCTCGGCCGTCACCCCAGCCCGTCCAGCTCCCGGCCCACCGCGTCCGCGTCGACGCCGTGGCCGCCGTTGTCGAACTCCAGGATCCGGGCTCCCGTCCAACGGCATTCCGCGGTGGACGCCTTGTCCCAGAAGGCGTCCCAGTCGGCCAGCTTGGACGCGTCGCGGGCATGGCCACGGGCCCGCACCCGTGCGTGGGCGGTCTCCTTGTCCACGCGGACCCGGACCACCACGTACTCGATGTCCCGGGGCCAGCCATGCCGGTCGGCGAGCGACGTCAGGTAGCCGGGATCGGAGAAGTAGCGGCCGAAGGGGGCGTCGAGGACGACCGAGCTGCCGAGGCGGAGGTTGTCCCCTGCCAGGTCCAGGAGGGTCGCGTACTCCAGGTCCATGACGACGGACTGGTAGTACGGGTTGTGGTCGCGCTCGGACGGGTCCGTGCCGGCCGCGGCCAGGAGCGCCTCGGTCAGCCTCGTGCAGACGGTGTCCTTGTCCAAGTAGACGGCGGCGGACCGCTCGGCGATCAGCCGGGCCACGCTGGACTTGCCGGACCCGGCGGGGCCGATCACCAGGTGGACTCGGGGAGTGCTCATCTACGGGCTCCGGGTGGGTCAGGCGGCGACGGCCGGGCGGCGGTCCTTGACGAAGAGCAGGTACGACAGGCCGCCGACGATCAGCAGCACGCCGCCGATCAGGAAGACCAGGCTGTAGTTGTTTCCGGTGGCGTCGAGGATCGCGCCGGAGACGACAGGGGCCGCGGCGGCACCGAGGAAACCGCCGAAGTTCTGGATCGCTCCGAGCGAGGCCACCTGGTGCTTCTCCGCGATGTCTCCGGCGAGCGTCCACAGGCAGCCCATCGGGGCCTGTGCCGCGAAGTATCCGACAGAGAGGAGGACCATCGCGAGGGCCGTGCTGTCCACGTAGGCGACAGGGATGACCGCGACGGCGGCCAGCGCGGCGCCGCCGACGATGGGCACCTTGCGCGAGGTGACTGGGGAGTGGCCCTTGCGGATCAGCCGGCCGGACAGCCAGCCGCCGGCCAGGACGCCCGCGATGCCGCAGAGATACGGCAGGGAGGACAGCCAGCCGGTGTCGGCGAGGCTGAAGCCGCGGGAGGTCTGGAGATAGCTGGGAAGCCAGGTGAGGTAGACCCAGACGGTGTAGAAGATGCCGAACGCGCCGAGCACCATGAACCAGGTGTTCTTCTGCCGGAACATCTGGCCCCAGGCGGCCTGCGGATCGCCGGACGCCTTGGCGGCGGCCGCGGCCTCGGCGGCCTCCGCGCCCTTGATCAGCGCCTCTTCGCGCAGCGTCGGGTCGCGGTAGATCCGCAGCCAGACGAGGACGATCACCAGGCCGAGAGCGCCGACGGCGAGGAACATGCCGCGCCAGCCGAAGGTGATCAGCAGGCCCGTGAGCAGCGGCGGGGCGAGGGCATTCGCGATCTGCGAGCCGGTGTTGACGATCGAGACGGGCAGAGCGCGCTCGTCCTTGTTGAACCAGCGCTCGTTGACCTTGAGCCCCGCGGTGAAGAACGGCGACTCGGCGACGCCCAGGGCGACGCGGGCCGCGTAGAGGGTGCCGAAGGAGGTCGCGGCCGCGCCGATCATGGACACCAGCGACCAGAGCCCGGCCGCCCAGGCGTACATCTTCTTGGGGCCGAAGCGGTCGACGAGATATCCGGCCGGCAGGTTGGCGACCGCGTACGGCCACGAGAAGGCGGCGAGCAGCAGACCCATCTGCGTGGAACTGAGGTCGAACTCATCGGCGATGGTGGTGTTCGCGATGCTCAGGGTCGCCCGGTCGAGGTAGTTGACGACGCCGCCGATCACCAGCAGGGCGACAAGGACCCAGCGGATACGGATCGACTTGCGCAGGGCGGTCCCGTCCTGGTCCAGGGAGTCCGGGGACAAGGGGGCGAGGGTCTGCTCGGCCATGGAAGAGAGCTCCTTTGCTCCATTAACGGCGGGGCGGGGACGGAGAGGTGCCGTAGGGCGGAGGTGTGCGGATCAGGCCCGGGCCTCGGCGATGGCGCCGAGCATGGTGGCCGCGGCCCTGGTGACCTTGTGGTAGTCGCCGTCGGCGCGCGCGGCCTTGGTGACGGAGGAGCCGACACCCACGGCGCTCACCCCGGCGTCGAACCATTCCTTCACGTTCTCCGGTGTGACCCCGCCCGCGGGCATGACCGGCGCCTGCGGGAGGGGGGCCTTGACCGTGCGGACGTAGGCCGGACCGAGGAACTCGGCCGGGAACAGCTTCACGATGTCGGCGCCGGCCTGCATGGTGTCGACGATCTCGGACGGCGTGAAGGCGCCGCTCACGGAGACCGCCTGGTAGCGATTGGCGACCGCCAGCATCGCCGGGTTGAGGTTGGGGCTGACCAGGAGGTTGGCCCCGGCGGATATGCAGCGGTGTGCGGCCTGCTCGTCGAGGACCGTGCCCGCGCCGATGACGATGCCGTCCGCGCTGTGGCGGTCGGCGAGACTGGAGATGACATCCAGTGCGCCGGGCACCGAGAGCGTGATCTCCAGCGCACGGATGCCTCCCTCTATCGCCGCTTCGGAGACGGCCAGGGCTTCTTCGGCGCTGTCGAGGCGGACGATCAGGAGGGCCCCAGGACGGGTGATGGCGTCAAGGGCGTTAAACTTTGTTCCCATAGCGCAACACCGTAGAACAATCTTTCACATCGTGTCACGCGGATGAGAGTGGAGTCACATGAGCGACAAGGCACCGCTGATCCCTGAGCAGCGCCACCAGGAACTCCTGCGCCTCCTGCGCAGCAACGGCGTCCTGAGCATCAGGGAACTGACCGCCAGCCTGGGCGTCTCCCATATGACCGTCCGCCGCGACATCGCCGCCCTGGAAGACGCCGGCCAGGTCGTCTCCGTGCAGGGCGGCGTCCGCCTCGCCGACTGGACGGGCAGCGCACCGCCCCGGGAACGCGCCTCCCGGGCCGCACTGGAGGTCCCCCGCAAGCAGGCCATTGCGCATGCCGCCGTCGAACTCGTCGACGACGGCATGACGCTGTACCTGGACGCCGGAACGACCTGCCAGGAAGTCGTTCCGCTCCTCGCCGCCCGCACGGACCTGACGGTCGTCACCAACGACTTCCACGCTGCCCTCGGCCTGATGGCCCTGCCGTCCGTGCACACCATCCACACGGGCGGCGAGACCGACGCGGACAGCGGTTCGAGCAGCGGCCCTCTCGCCGCCCGGACGATCGAGGTACTCAACATCGACCTGGCCTTCCTCAGCACGGGCACCTGGGATCTCGCTCACGGCGTGACCAGTCACTCCTCGGAGAAGGTCCTGCTGAAGCAGGCCGTCATGGCCTCGGCCGCCTCGGTCGCCCTGCTCGCCGACAGCTCGAAGTGGGGCGGCGTCGAGCGCTTCACGGTGGCACGCCTCGACCAACTGGACGCCGTCGTCACGGACACCGGCCTGCCGGCCGAGATCACCGACAGCATCGCGGATCGGGGACCGAACGTGCTTAGGGCGGGCTGATCGGGGCGAGTGCGACCGGGGACTCAGCCGACCACGTCCGCGACCAGCTTCTCGATCTCCGCCGCCGTGCGCTCGTCCGGGTGGCCGACCGTCATGCGGGCCGTACCGGCCGGCAGACCACGTGCGATCAGTGCGTGCTTGATGCGGCCCGTGCTCGGACCGAGCAGCGCGACCACGCGGTCGACGCGTTGCTGGAGGCGGGCGAGTTCGTCGGCGTCGGCGCCCGCGCGGTGCGCCGCCGCCAGCTCCAGGAACGGCTCCGGGATCGCGCCCGAGCAGCCGGAGACGACGCCCGCACCGCCTGCGTCGAGGACATCGGTCAGCAGGGCGTCGCTCCCGGAGTAGACGGCGAAGCCGTCGGGGAGGGCGGCACGGTAGGCGGCGACCTCGGTGGACGGGGAGCCGCTGAGCTTGACGCCGACGAAGTCACCGTCGGCCGCGAGGCGCCCGAACAGCTCGGGCCCCACGGTGATGCCGCTGCGCTCGGGGAACAGGTACGCGTACAGCTCGGCCTCGCCCGCGGCCTCGCGCACCCGGCGGAAGTAGTCGCGCAGTTCACCCTCGGTGGCGGCGAAATAGTACGGGGTGAGGGCGGCGATACGGGTGGCACCCACGGCGACGGCGTCGCGGGTCAGGGCGGCAGCGGTGTGGGCGTCCGGGGCGCCGGTGTGTGCCATCACGGCCTCGGGACCGGCGGTCTCCAGCGCCAGTTCGAGGAGCCGGCGGCGCTCGGCACGGTCCAGAGCGGGGAACTCGCCGGTGGTTCCCGCGATCATCAGCCGGCCCGTGGTGGCGGCTGTGAAGCGGAACAGCTCGCGGGCGGCAGCCAGGTCCACCTCTCCCGTCGTCGTGAACGGGGTGACGAGCGGGGTGATGACGGTGGACTGCAGAGGAACAGAGTGGGACATAAGAGGGCGATCCTTTCGGGATGACGCGCACAACCGGCGGAAAGTCAGAGGATTTTCGTCAACGGTTAACCGTTGACGACTCCAGATCGTATGACTCAGGATGACCGAAGTCACGAGCCGCAGGGGTCGCCGCCGACCCCACTTCACGTCGGAGCGCACCATGCCCGTTCAGCCCGAACACCTCGTCAGCCTCTACCACTTGAACGACCTGAGCCCCGCGGAACTGCGCCGGCTGCTCCCCGGCCACCCGGATCTGCGCATCTCCGAGATCGGCCCCGACGAGGACCCGCGCCACCGCCTCGAGACGCTGTCGACGGCCACGGTCGTCCTCGCGCCGCTGGAGAAGGAGCGGCGTATCACCGCGGAGCTGATGAACGCGATGCCGCACTGCCGGCTGATCCAGTCGGTCGCGGTGGGCTTCGACGGAGTCGACCACGTCGCCGCCGCCGAGCGCGGCATCCCGGTCGCCAACCTCCCCGGCTTCAACACCGACGCGGTCGCCGACTGGACGGTGGGTGCCCTGCTGTACCTGCTGCGCCACTTCGCCCTCGGCCACGAGAAGGTCGAGCGCGGCGAGTGGGGCCCCGACGGCCTGCGCGGCCCCGACGTCTCCTCACTCACGGTCGGCATCGCGGGCTTCGGCAACATCGGCCGCGCCGTCGCCCGCCGCCTCGACGCCTTCGGCGCGAAGATCCTGGTCCACGACCCGTACCCGAGCGACCCGGACCGCGAGTACGTCTCGCTGGCGGAGCTGGCCCAGCGCAGCAACGTTCTCACCCTCCACATGCCGCTCAACGGGCAGACGCGCGGCGCCGTCGGCGCCGAACTGCTGGAGCGCATGCCGCACGGCTCGTACGTCCTGAACGCCGGCCGCGGCGGTGTGCTCGACGAGGACGCGGTGGCCCGGGCCCTGGACTCGGGCCGCCTGGCGGGTGCCGCCCTCGACGTGTTCACCGAGGAGCCGCTGCCCGCCGCTTCCCCGCTGCGCGGCCGCTCGGACGTCCTGCTCAACCCGCACTCCGCGGGAGTGACCCACACCGCGTACGACAATCTGCGGGCCTCCGTGATCGAGAGCCTCGACCTGGTGCTCTCCGGCAAGTCCCCGCGCGCCGTCGTCAACGGCGTCTCGCCGGACCAGGCCCGCGGCTGAACCTGCCGCCCGCCGCTCTCCCTGCCCCAGTCCCTGCCCCAGGAACGCAAGGTACACAGTGACGTCCACCCAGCCTGAGACCCGCCCCTCCGCCGCCGATCCCGACACTCCGCACACCACCGGCCCCCGCCCCCGCACCGGCCGGGTCCGTTTCGCCGTCCTCGGTCTGCTCTTCGCCGGCATCACGATCAACTACATCGACCGGGCCACCCTGAGCGTGGCGCTGCCCCACATCAGCGAGGACTTCCACATCTCCTCGACGATGTCCGGCCTGATCATGTCGGCGTTCTTCTGGACGTACGCCTTCGGGCAGATGCCCGGCGGCTGGCTGGCCGACCGCGTCGGACCGCGCGTCGCCCTCTTCTTCGCCAGCCTGTGGTGGGGCGTGGCGACCGCGCTGATGAGCATCGCCCGCGGCACCGGCATGCTCGTGGCGCTCCGTATGGTCCTGGGCCTCGGCGAGGCCCCCTCCTTCCCGGCCAGCGCCAAGGTCGTCGCGAAGTGGTTCCCCAAGGGAGAGCGCAGCTTCGCCTCGGCGACGTTCAACAACGGCAACGCCGTCGGCGGCGCGCTGTCCATCCCCCTGGTCGCCCTCGTGGTCGCCGGCCTCGGCTGGCGCGCCGCCTTCCTCGTGGCCGGCGGACTCGGCGTCCTGTGGGCGTTCGGCTGGTGGCTCTACTACCGCGACCCCGAGCGACACAAGCAGCTCAAGAAGCCGGAGTTCGACTACATCAAGGCCGGCCAGGACACCGGGGACGCCCCCGAGCAGACCGCGATCAGATGGCGCGACCTGTTCCGCTTCCGCCTGGTGTGGGCGATGATGCTCGGCTTCTTCTGCGTCAACTTCGTGGCCTACTTCTTCATCACCTGGTTCCCCTCGTACCTCGTGGAGACGTACCACCTGTCCACGCTCAAGTTCGGCTTCCTCGGCATGGTGCCGGGTCTCGCCTCGATGGTCGGCGGCTGGTGCGGCGGGCTGGTCTCCGACTGGCTGGTGCGCCGCGGGACGCCGGTCACCAAGGCCCGCAAGATCTGTCTCGTGGGCGGTCTGCTCGGCACCTCGGTGATCGCGCTCGCGGTGGTCTCGCCGAGCGTCGGCATGGCGCTGACGGCACTGTCCGCCTCGTACTTCTGCTCCACGTTCGCCGCCGCCAGTGTGTGGTCCCTGCCCGGCGACGTCGCCCCGACCCCCGGCCACGTCGGATCCATCGCGGGCATTCAGAACACCGCGGGCAACATCGCGGGCATCGTCTCCCCGCTGCTGCTCGGCGTGCTGATGGGCAGCAACGGCTCCTTCACCCTGCCCCTCATGACGGCCGGCTGCGTGGCGCTGATCGGTGCGGCGACGTACGCGTTCCTGCTGCCGAAGGTGCAGCCGCTGAGGCTGGACAGGTCCGGCTCCAAGACGGTGGCATAGTGGCTTTCCGTTGACCGTTGACAGTGGGGCGGGCGCACTCGAGCACGGTGCGTCCGCCCAGGGGCGAGGAGGACCAGGCGTGGACCGGCTGGCAGTGGATCAGGTACGGCAGCTGCCGCTGGGCGAGCGCGTGGCGCACCAGCTTCGGATGCGGATCGTCAAGGGCGAACTGGAGCCGGGCACGCATCTCGTGGAGGGCGCCCTGGCCGACAGTTTCGACGTCAGCCGCGGCCCGATCCGTGACGCGCTGCGCCGCCTCGAGTCCGAGGGCCTGGTGGAGTCCCGCCGACGCGGAGTCTTCGTCACCGGGCTCGGCGAGGACGACATCGACGAACTGTTCACGCTCCGCGCGTCCATGGAGCGACTGGCCCTCACCCGCACCATCGAGCGTGCCGATGTGCCCGCCGCGGCCGACCACCTCGATGCGAGGGTCGCCGTCATGGCGAAGGCGGCGGATGACAAGGACCCCTCCGCGTTCGCCGAGGCGGACCTGGAGTTCCACACCACGTTCTACCAACTCGCCCAGCACCGGCGCCTGTGGGCGGCATGGGAGCAGTACCGGCCGGTGTTCGCGGCCCTCCTGGACGTCACCAACACCCAGGACCGCGACCTGCACCCGTCGGTCGCCTCCCACGCCGACCTGGTCCGCGTGGTCCGCTCGCGCGACACGGATCAGGCGGTCGAGATGCTGAGCGAGCACATCCTGAGCGCCGGGCGTCGGCTGCGCACCAGGCTGAAGGAAGCGCAGTGACACGGCGCACCTGAGCGCTGCCCAGCCCGCTCCGCGCGGTCCCGTACGTCGGCACGCCGAGGACCGCGGGCGCGGGCCCGGGTGAGTGTCACCCCTGCGATACCGCGCCCCGTGCCTGGCGTACGTAACCGCGTGTCTTGTCGACGACATTGCGCAGGGGCCTGCCCTCGGCCCTTCGCATGAGGTTGTCGAGGAACAGGTCGGCCAGGTCGGAGCGCCAGCCGCGGATCTCCCCGGCCGTGTGCGGCGAGACGATGACGCCGGGCAGGTCCCACAACGGCGAGGGACGGGGCAGGGGTTCACGGACAAAGACGTCGAGGGCTGCTCCGGCCAGGCGGCCGTCGGCAAGGCGCCGGATCAGGGCCGCCTCGTCGACGAGGGCGCCACGGCCGATGTTGACCAGCCTCGCCCCCGCCTTCATGGCGCCCAGCACCGCCGTGTCGACCATGCCGCGGGTCTGCCGGGTCAGCGGGGCCGCGAGGACCACGTAGTCCGCGTCCGCGAGCGCGGCATGGAGGGTGGCGGGACCGTGCACGCAACCGAAGTCCGGGTCATCGTCGACCGGTGCGCGGCCCGCACCCGCCACTTCCATGCCGACCGCGCGCAGCAGCCGGGCGATGGCGCGGCCGATGGGGCCCGTCCCCCAGACAAGGGCCGTTCGGCCCGCGATGCGCTCGCTGTCCCTGGGCCGCCATTCGCGACGCCGCTGATGTTCCAGCGTGCCGGGGAGGTCCTTGGCCAGGGCGAGGACGAGGGTCAGTACGTACTCGGCGATCGGTTGGTCGTAGACGCCCCGGGAGTTGGTCAGGACGACCGCTGGGTCGTCCACCAGGGCACGAAAGAGCAGCGGGTCGACACCCGCCGCAGCTACATGGACCCAACTCGGTGCGAGCGCCGGGTCGTCGGGCCATGCCTCGGCGACCGCCTCGCTTAGGGAGTGCCAGCAGAACAGGGCGTCGGACCCCGGAAGGAGGATCGGCAGGTCCTCCTCGGTGGCGTACACGGTGTTCGCCAGGGCCTCGATACGGTCGGCGTGCGGTGGCAGTTGGCCACGGTGCAGGACGACGAGCCGGTCAGCCACGGGGCTCCGCCACCGGGATCGCCAGGTACTTGTACCCGGGGAGCGCGTCGATGCCGACGCGGCCGCGCGACTTCGGGACGGCCTCAATCACACCCTGCGGGGCCGTGTGGGTGGTGGTCATCAGGGGGTGCCTCCGCGAGAGTCGGGATCCAGTACAGGGTCGAGCAGTTGTGCAAGGTGCAGGGCTCGTGGCCGGTGAGGGCCGCCGACGTGGGCCACCGGTGTGCCATCGGGTCAACACGCGCCGCGCGATGTCGAGCTGTCCGGTGGTGCCCCGGGTCAGGCCGCAGCACAGGCCCCTGCGCACCGTGGCCGGCAGACCCGCGTCGGCCAGGACGCGGGCACTGGCCCAGGCCGCCTCCGGACGGAAGGCACGCGTGAACGAGTCGACGATCAGCAGGACCGAGGCTTCGGTGTCGGACGGCGGCGGCAGGTGTCGGCGCAGGGCCCGGCGTGAGGCGAAGCGGGGCAGCGCACGCTCGCCGGTGACGCCGCCCGCGCGCGATCCAGCGGCCGTCCGGACCGGTGAGCAGGGCGTTGACGGGACGGGCCGCCCACCGGGCGAGCGCCGCCCACCAGAGGAGCCAGTCCAGTGTGTCGTGGCTGCGCGGGCGCAGGCGCCAGGCATAGTGCCGGTGCAGGAATGCCGACGTGTACGCGGCCATGTCGACGCCCGTATCGGAGAGTCGGACGCGCAGGCCTTGCACGGCGGGCCCAGATCGAGAGCGTCGTGGACGGCGGCCGAGCGGTCGCCGCCGGGCAGCACATCGCCGAGCCGCTCGACCAGGCCCTGGAGCGGACGGTGCAGGACGGTCGTGTACTGGCCGTGGATGAGCGTGGCCACCTGCTCCTGGGCGGGGGCCACCACCTCGGGGTGGCAGTGGCCGGTGCTGGTGACGCCGATGCCGATGCCGATGCCGATGCCGATGCCAGCAGTAAAGCCCCGGCAGCGGCGCCCCTCGGCGCCGACCAGGTGAACCTCCTCGCCTCGTTCGGCGACGACCGGTGTGGCATGACGCAGGTGCTCGGACAGGTGGCTCATACGGCAGCTTTCCCAGGACGCGATGAAGGGCGGGGAACGACCTTCAGCCTCCGGGCGGGGTCACCGCACGGTCAACGTCCACGGTGTTCGGCCGGGCCGCGGGATGTGGACGGTGTGTCAACCCGGCGCAGCCTCGGCCCGGATCACGCAACACAGTGTTCCGACCGGCACCCGGAAGGCGAACACCGTGTTCATTGACGCTGCCCCCGGCCTGCACGAGTGTGATGAGCCAACCGATGAGCCACCCCCGGAACACCGGCCCGGCACCTCTCCCCTGTCCCACGTTGCCGTCGTGTTCCGAGTGACTCGCCTGCCCGCGAGCGACTCGTCGATCCTGCGCGCGTCCCGCCCTTGCCGTTCCGCGTCCCCCAGGAGCTCCAGCATGTCCGCGACTTCGACTTCGACCGACGAACGGGGCCTGTCCCTCGACGACGCACCGGTCACGTCCTTCCACCGCCGGATCACGGTGGTGGCCATGGGCGGCCCGTTCTGCGACGGCTACCTCCTCGGCGTGATGGGCGTGGCACTTGGCCTCATCACCCCGGCCCTTCACCTCGACACCCTGTGGACCGGCCTGATCGCTGCCTCCGTACTGGTAGGCGTCTTCCTGGGCGGCGCGGTGTTCGGGCCGGTCACCGACCGGTTCGGGCGCCATCTGATGTACGTGCTCAATCTGGCGGCGTTCGTGCTGTTCTCGGCGCTGCAGTTCTTCGTCACCGAGGCGTGGCAACTGCTGGTGCTGCGCCTGCTCATCGGCATCGCGATCGGCGCCGACTATCCGATCGCCTCGGCCCTCACCACGGAACTGGTGCCGCGCCGGATGCGCGGTCCCGCCCTGTCCGGCCTGGTCCTCGCGTGGTGGGTCGGGTACGGGGCGAGCTTCTGGGCGGCCTGGGCGCTGACCGGCCTTGGCGACAACTCGTGGCGCTGGATGCTGGCCTCCGGCGCAGTGCCGGCCCTGGTGTTCATGTTCCTGCGCTCCGGAGTGCCCGAGTCCCCGCGCTGGCTGGCCGCGCGGGGCCGGTTCGACGAGGCACGGCGCGTGGTGCGTGAGCACCTGGGCCGCGACGTCGACGAGGCCGAACTGCGCGCGGAAGCCGGGCTGGTCACGGAGGCAGGGCACGAGCAGCGGGGCGGCTCGGGCCTCGGCAACCTCGTCGAGATCTTCCGGCGCGGCTACACGGTCCCCGTCGTGTTCTGCTCCGTCTTCTGGATCTGCCAGGTGGCGCCCGCCTTCGCGGTGCGCTCCTTCCAGCCGCAGATGCTCTCCGCCCTCGGTGTGGAGAGCACGTACGGGGCGAGCGCGCTGATCACGACGATCGCAGTGGCCGGTATCGGCGTCGGTCTCCTTGTCGTCAACCGGATCGGCCGCCGCTCACTGCTCGTCGGCAGCTTCGCCTGCATCGGCCTTTCCCTGCTGGCACTCGCGGTGCTGCCGCTGCACTGGGCATTCCTGGTGGTGGCGCTGTTCGCCGCCTTCCAGTTCTTCGAGGCGGCCGGCAGCGGGCTGCAGTTCGTCTACCCGAGCGAGCTGTTCCCCACCGATCTGCGGGCCACCGGCGTCGGTATCGCCACGGCCATGAGCCGGGTGGGCTCGGCGAGTTCCACGTTCCTCCTCCCCATGGTCTCCGCCGACCTGGGCGTGCGGGGCACGCTCGGCATCGCCGTGGCGATCACGGTGGTCGGCCTGCTCACCTCCGTGTTCCTGGCACCCGAGACCAAGGACCTGGACCTGGCGGACGCCGGCCGCCGCGTCTGACCACTCCGAATACCCGAAGTTCCCATACCTACAGGAGAGTCACCATGCGCAAGGTCGTCAGCTTCGACTGCTACCGCACCCTCATCAACTTCGACACCCAGTCGGCCACCCACGAGATCGTCAAGGACCGTCTGGAGCAGTACGGCGTCGATCCGAAGCAGTTCCATCACGACGCGTACGTGATGCGCTTCCAGGGCGTCGTCGACGACTACCGCCCCTACCGCGAGACCGTCCGCCGCACCCTGCGCAACGTGATGCTGCTGCACGGTCTGGAGTACCGCGACGAGGACGGCGAGGCGCTCATCGAGGCGATCAAGAAGTTCAAGGCGTTCCGCGAGGTCCCGGACGCGCTGCGCCGCCTCAAGTCCGAGTACGACATCGCGATCCTCTCCAACAGCGAGGACGACCTCATCAAGTACGCGGTCGACGAGCTCGGCGTGGAGTGGGACTACGTGCTCACCGCCGAGCAGGCCGGCGCCTTCAAGCCGCTGCCGCGGGCCTTCGAGTACCTGATGGAGGCGACGGGCCGCGGCCCCGAGGACATCATCCACACCGCGCAGGGCTGGGAGTACGACATCATGCCGACCAAGCGGTACGCGGGCATGCGGCGGATCTGGGTCAACCGGTACGGGTTCCCGGGCTCGGCCATGTACCAGCCGTACGAGGAGATCAAGGACCTGTCCGAGCTGCCGGGGCTGCTCGGCGTCTGACAGGCCCAGCCCTCACCACCCCCGCGCCGCGAAAGACAAGGACACGCCCCATGACCACGACCACGGCCGGCCGGCCCGCCCCGGTCAACGGCCGGATCTCCCACTGGTTCGCCGAACTGCCCACTCCCCGCGCCCCGTTGCCCGGCGACCGCGACGCCGACGTCTGCATTGTCGGTGCCGGCATGACGGGACTGTGGACCGCGTATTACCTGAAGAAGGCCGACCCTTCACTGCGGATCACCGTTCTGGAAGCCGAGTTCGCCGGTTTCGGCGCCTCAGGGCGCAACGGCGGCTGGGCCTCCGGACTGATCCCCGGCGCCCGTGAGCGACTCGCCGAGCAGTACGGCCGCGAGGCGGTGCTCGACTGGCAGCGCGCCATGAACGAGGCCGTCGACGAGATCATCGCTGTCGCCGCGCGCGAAGGCATCGACGCCGACATCGTGAAGGGCGGCACGCTGCGGGTGGCCCGCACCCCGGCCCAGGCCACCCGACTGCGCCACAAGACCGAGGCGGACCACGCATGGGGTGTCACCGACACGGTTCTGCTCACTCCGTCCGAGGCCGCAGCGCGCATCAACGTCGACGGCATGACGGCGGCGGTCTACACGCCGCACTGCGCCCGGCTGCAGCCCGCGTCCCTGGTGGCCGGGCTCGCCGCCACCGTGGAACGACTCGGCGTCACGCTCCACGAACAGACCCGCGTCACCGCGATCGAACCGGGTCGCGCCGTCACCACGCATGGCACCGTGAAGGCCCCCGTGGTGCTGCGCGCCACAGAAGGCTTCACCGCGGGGCTGCCCGGGCTCAAGCGCGCCTGGCTGCCGATGAACAGCTCGCTCCTCGTCACCGAACCGCTGCCCCGTTCGGTGTGGGACGACATCGGCTGGGCGGGCCGCGAGACCCTCGGCGACACCGCGCACGGCCACCTGTACGCGCAGCGCACCGCGGACGACCGCATCGCCATCGGCGGGCGCGGCGTGCCCTATCGGTTCGGCTCGCGCACCGACGACGCGGGCCGCGTCGACGACCGCACGATCGCCCAACTCACCGACACCCTCCACACAGTGCTGCCGCAGACGGAGGGGGCGCGGGTCGATCACGCCTGGTGCGGCGTCCTGGCGGTGCCGCGCGACTGGTCGGCGACCGTCGGGCTCGACCGGGAGAGCGGGCTCGGCTGGGCGGGCGGCTACGTCGGTCACGGTGTGACCGCCACCAACCTCGCCGCCCGCACCCTCACCGACCTGGTCCTGCGCCGCGACTCCCGGCTGACCCGGCTGCCGTGGACCGGGCACAGCCCCGGCACCTGGGAACCCGAGCCACTGCGCTGGCTCGGCGTGCGCGGTCTGTACGTCGCGTACCGCCTCGCGGACCGGCACGAGGCGAGCGGCCGCAGTCGTACGTCGCCGATCGCGACGGTCGCCGACTTGATTGCCCGGCGTCCCTGAAGCTCGTGGAGACGTGAAGGCCGCTTCGGCAGAAGGGAGTTGAGGCGGTCTACCCCCAGCTCACAGGGCCCACACCACAAGATCACCTCTTGCGCGGTCAGCGCTCCGCCACGCACAGTGGTCCGCAGGCCCGTGCCGGAGCGCTCGGCACGCCCACTCAGGAGGCTGCCCTCATGCCGTTCCTCACGGTCGCTGACGTGCTGCGGCTGCCCGTCATCGCAGCCGGACTCCCGCGGGTCGCCGCCGGGGAGGACCAGTTGGACCACATCGTCCGATGGGTCCACGTCACCGAACTCCTCGACCCGGCCAGTTTCCTGGAGGGCGGCGAACTGGTCCTCACCACCGGCATGCCGCACCCGTCCGACCCCGGCCAGCTCCGCCTCTACGTCGATCAGTTGGCGGACGTAGGCGCGGCCGGCCTCGTCGTCGAGCTCGGCCGCCGATACCAACAGGCGCCACCCGACCTGGTCGTGGCGTGCAAGGAGCGCGGTCTGCCGCTGGTCCTGCTGTCGCGCGGGGTGCGGTTCATCGAGGTCACACAGACCGTCCACGCGCTCATTCTCGACGCCCAGGGCGAACTGCTGCGGCGCGCCCAGCAGGTGCAGCAGCGCTTCACCGCACTCACCCTGCACGGCGCTGGACCGGACGAATTCGTCAGGGCGGCGGCCGAGTTCACCGGCTGCCCGGTGGTGCTGGAGAACCTCGTCCACCATGCGCTGATCTGCGCGTCGGGCGACTCCACGAACGGGCAGGTCCTGGAGGCCTGGCCGCGCCGCTCCCGCACGGCGCCGACGCCGGACCGGACCGGACCCAGCGGCCCCGAGGGCTGGCTCGTCGCCCCGGTCGAGGAACAGGGAAAGCACTGGGGGCGCCTGGTGATGCTGCCCAAGGCCGCCGGGCAACTCCCGGGCCCCGAGCACACCATGGTCCTGGAACAGACCGCGACCGCCCTCACCCTGGCCCGGCTCGCCGCCCCGTCCTCGTGGGCCCGGCGCGCCCACAGCTCGGTCCTGCACGACCTTCTCCACTGGCGCTATCGCAGCCGCACCGAGGCTCGCCTGCGAGCGGAGGCCCTGGGCCTGCCCACCACAGGCCACCGTCTCCTGCCTCTCGTCATCGACCACTCCGGCATCGCATCCACCCCCCAGGACGCCTCGGGCCCGGCCGACCACCTCGCCGAGCACCTCTCCACATCCGGTGTGAAGGCGCTGGTGGGCGAGCTGCCCGGGCAGCGCACCGGCGTGCTCCTCGCCCTGGCCCGGGCCACACCGTGGCAGCCCGTGACCCAGCGAATCGGCCACGACCTCCAGGAGACCTTCGGCTCAGGCATTGTCGTAGCCGTGGGCCCCGGCGTCACCGAACTCAGCCGAGTCACACGGGCGTTCCGCGAGGCCGAACAGGTCGCCGACGCCATCGGCCCTGCCTCACGCGACCGCCCCTTCCACGTGGCCTCCGACATCGCTCTCCCCGAACTCCTCTACTCGCTCCGTGACGACATCCGCGTACAGAATTACGTGGAGCGGCAACTCGGCGCCCTCGTCCACCACGACGAATGTCACGGCACGGACCTGCTGCCCACACTGCGCGCCTACCTCGAAGCCGCCGGCAACAAATCGATCGCGGCCAAGCACAGAGGCCTCTCCCGCCAGGCGTTCTACCAGCGCCTCCACGCCATCGCGCGCATGATGGGAACCGACCTGGAATCCGGCACCTGCCGCACCCAACTGCACGTGGCGATCACCGCACTCGACGCACTGAGCCAGACCGGGGCGGCCTCCGCGTCGTAGGTTCCCGCCGGTGGCCGTGAACCTCACCGAGGATGCGGCTCCGGCCACGCGGAAACCCGCCGCCACAAGCGCTGAGCACGGCGACGCGCAACCGCTCTGTGTCCAGCGCGTGCGCATCTTTCGCTGGGCCGTGAAGTCGGTGGGCGTGGTGGATAGACCCACCCTCGGCACGGTGAGGCTGGATCCGCGTCCGGACTGCGCGTGGCCAAACTTGCCCGCCGCTGGGAGCGTCGATCAGTCAACGGTGCTCGCGGCCCGCCAAAACAGACAACGGCCGGTTCGAGAACCTCGAACCAGCCGTTGACCGGCAATGCAAACTACTGACCGTCGGGACGACAGGATTTGAACCTGCGACCCCTTGACCCCCAGTCAAGTGCGCTACCAAGCTGCGCCACGTCCCGGTCGCGCCGCCCGGCGGGTGTTCCGCTTGGCGGCGCAGAAAGAACAATACCCCAAGCTCAGGGGTGGTCTTTGACATGCTCCTCGGGCTATAGCCCGAGGATTCTGGCCGTCCCACGGGTTGCTGTGCCGCTACGCGGCACGGCTTCCTGCTGGGATTCCGTGGCTTCCTGCTTCTTCGCGCTGTGCCAGAACGGGTGCTGGTCTTACCGGCGCTCCGCAGGCCGATGCCGCCAGTCCGGCGGCCTGTTTCACATTGATCGACGCGTTGTGGTCACGGTCGTGGATGGTGCCGCACTCAGGGCAGGTCCATTCCCTGACCTGCAGGGGTTTGGGCCCGTCGTGGTGTCCGCAGGTGGAGCACATCTGGCTGGTGGGCTCAAACCGGTTGATCTTGATAAGGGTCCGTCCGTACCTGGCCGCCTTGTAGGCGAGCATGGTCACGAACTGTGACCATCCCGCGTCATGGACGGACTTGGCAACTTTGGTGCGCGCAAGGCCCTTGACCGACAGGTCTTCCACGGCGATCGCTTGATTCTCGCGGATCAACCGGGTGGAGAGCTGATGGTGGAACTCCTTGCGCGCATCGGCCACCTGCGCATGCGCGCGGGCAACCTTGAGCCGGGCCTTGGCCCGGTTCTTCGAGCCCTTCTGCTTACGGGACAGCTCCCGCCCGGCCTTCTTGAGTTTCTTCTCCGCCCGGCGCAAAAACCGAGGAGAGTCGATCTTCGAGCCGTCGGACAGCACCGCGAAGTGGGTCAGGCCCAGGTCGATACCGATGGCCTGCTCGGTGGCGGGCATCCGGCCGGCGTCGGTGGCCGGGTCGGTGTCGATGACGAAGCTCGCGAAGTACCGCCCCGCCGAGTCCTTGATCACCGTGACCGAGGACGGCACCACGGGCAGGGCGCGGGACCACTTCACCCGCACCTCGCCGATCTTCGGCAGGTTCAGCCTGCCACCCGCAGTGATGGACCAGCGGGCGTTGGCCGTGAACCGGATCGACTGCCTCGAATCCTTCCGCGACTTGAACCGCGGCGCCCCCACCCTCGCACCCTTACGCTCCCCCTTGAGGGAAGCGAAGAACGCCTTATAGGCGGACTCCACATCCCGCAAAGACTGCTGGAGCACCACCGAGGACACCTCGCCTAGCCAGGACCGCTCCACGGTCCGCTTGGCCTTGGTGATCAAGTTCTGGGACAGCTCGGCGGCCTTCGGATACGGCAGACCCGCCGCGCGGGCGTCCTGGCGGGCACGCACCGCGTCGTTGAACACGACCCGCGCGCACCCGAACGCCCGGCTCAACGCCATGCGTTGACCCGGTTCCGGGTACAACCGGAACGCATACCGAAGCTGCATGAATGTCACCCTAGGTGCGCCCGTCCGGGCGCCGCCCCAGAAGATCGGAACTGATCACGATCGTCCTCCTGTTTGACGCTCGCGCTCAAGTCCGGCCTGTCGCGCCCGCCAATGATCGTTGGACGCGTGGGGCGGAGGCCGGGCGGGAGGCGAGCCATGATGCTGCGCACCGGCATACCCAAGGACCACACCTCCCTGCTCCACAGGGAGGGAAGCCGCGACACTCCACGTCGCGATCGCCAGACTCGCTTCACCACCTGACTGAACCCCGATGCACTGCGAATGAAACCCGGTAGCCGATGCGAGAGGCTGCGTCCGGCGAGTGGACCGCTCCGGGACTGCCGGTCGCCGGCGCGGGACAATCGAGGCATGAGTGACGTGAGCAAGGGCCGGGACCGTGACGAGGAGGGGCGGGCCCGGAACGCGCGCCCCCGCGACGGCCTCGGCCGTCCGCTGCCGTACGGCGCGGAGGGGGTGGAGCGGCAGCCGGAGGGGGTGGTGCGCACCCCCGAGGAAACGGTCGCGGAGGCGCAGGCGCTGCTCGACGCGGGCCGGCCGTTCCACGCGCACGAGGTGTTCGAGGACGCGTGGAAGTCCGGCCCCGAGGAGGAGCGCGGCCTGTGGCGCGCCCTGGCGCAGCTGGCGGTGGGCCTGACGCACGCGGCCCGAGGCAACACGACGGGCGGCGCCCGCCTGCTGCGCCGCGGTGCAGAGGGCCTCACCATGTGGCGCGGGGCGACGGCCCGACCCACCCCGCACGGAATGGACCTGACGTCCCTGGAAACCTGGGCGACAACGCTGGCCGAGCAGGTGGACAACCAGCCTCCCACCCTGGACGCAGCAACAAACGCCCCCCGCCTGCACCGATAACCACTCGCCCAGGCCCCCCACTAAGGGGCGCGGGGAACTGCGCGCGCAGCCCCCACCACCCGCAGAGGCCCACACCCGAACCCCCTCGCCCCGCCCCCACACAAAGGGGCGCGGGGAACTGCGCGCCCAGCCCCCAGTACCCGCGGCGAAGACCCCACCTCCGCACCCCGGGACAGCGGGGCGCGGGGCGGCAGCCCCGCAGAACCCTGCCCAGCACAGACGCCGCGCCCGTCACCCATAAAGCTCCGCAGGACCCGCGCGGAGGCCTGCGCGATGTGACGCTGGCCGGGTGACCACCACCGCAACGGAGACCGTGCAGCCCTCGGCGCAGCCGCCCGTGCTGGACCGGCGGCGCCGCAACGTCGTCTTCGTGACGATCATGCTGGGCATGCTGCTCGCCGCGCTCGACCAGACGATCGTCGGCACGGCGCTGCCCACGATCGTGTCGGATCTGGGCGGCGCCGCGCACATGTCGTGGGTCGTGACGGCGTACCTCCTCGCGGAGACTGTCGCCACGGTGCTGGTCGGCAAGTTCGGTGACCTGTTCGGGCGCAAGGTGGTCTTCCAGGTCTCGGCGATCGTCTTCATCACCGGTTCGTTCCTGTGCGGGCTCGCCACGAACATGCCGCTGCTCATCGCGTGGCGCGCGGTGCAGGGCATCGGCGCGGGTGGCCTGATGGTGACGGCGATGGCGCTGATCGCGGATGTCATCCCGCTGCGGGAGCGGGGCAAGTACCAGGGTGCCATCGGGGCCGTCTTCGGGGTCGCGACCGTGATCGGTCCGCTGCTCGGTGGCCTGTTCACGGACCACCTGACCTGGCGCTGGGCGTTCTACGTCAACGTACCGATCGCGATCCTCGTCGTCATCGCCGCGGCCCGCACGATCCCCGTCGTGAAGTCGGCGGTCCGTCCCGTCATCGACTACCTGGGCATCGCGCTGGTCGCGGTCGGCGCGAGCGCGGTCATCCTGGCGACGAGCTGGGGCGGGAACGAGTACGCGTGGGGTTCGCCCACCATCATCGGCCTGTTCGCGGGCGGCGTCGTCGCGCTCGCCGGGTTCTGCTGGGTGGAGACCCGTGCCGCCGAACCCATGCTGCCGATGCGGCTGTTCGGCAACCCGGTGTTCACGGTGTGCTCCGTGCTGAGCTTCATCGTGGGTTTCGCGATGCTCGGCGCGCTGACGTTCCTGCCGACCTATCTCCAGTACGTGGACGGCGACTCGGCCACGGTCTCCGGCGTGCGCACCCTGCCGATGGTGATCGGTCTGCTGCTCGCGTCGGTGTTCAGCGGCAACGTCGTCAGCAAGACCGGCCAGTACCGGCTGTTCCCCATCGTGGGCTCGCTGATCATGGCGGTGGGGCTGTACCTGCTGTCCATGATGGACAGTTCGACCAGCGCCTGGCTCGCGTCGCTGTACATGTTCGTGCTCGGTACCGGCATCGGCCTGAGCATGCAGGTCCTGACGATCGCCGTGCAGAACACCGTGGAGTACGCGGATCTGGGGACGGCCACGTCGGGCGTCACTTTCTTCCGTACGCTCGGCAGTTCCTTCGGCACGGCCGTGTTCGGCACCATCTACGCCAACGCGCTCAAGACGAACCTGGCCGACGGGATCGCCGCCGCGGCGCGGACGGGGGCCGCGCGGCCCGCGGTGATCGCCAAGGCGGCGCAGAGCCCGGAGGGGCTGCACCGCCTACCCGCCCCGGCGCGGCAGCCGGTCGTGGAGGCGTACGCGGACACGCTGCACACGGTGTTCCTCTGGACGGTCCCGGTCGCGCTGGTCGGCTTCGTCGTGGCGCTCTTCCTGAAGCAGGTGCAGCTGCGGGACAGCGCGCGGCTGGGGTCGTCCGACATGGGCGAGGGCTTCGCGTCGCCGCAGGGCGGGGACTCGGCGATCCTGCTCGAACGGTCCGTCGGCAACATCGTCAAGTCGACGGACCTGGACACTGCCCGGCGCATCCTGGCGGAGTCGGACACACGGCTCGACATCGCGGGCGCGTGGGCCGTGATGCAGGTCGAGTTCTTCACGCGGATGGTGGGGCACGCGAGCCTCGGCATGATCGCGGCCCGCCGCCGCCTGCCGCCCGAGGTCCTGGTGCCGGTCTTCGACCGCATGGTCGAGGAGGGCTATCTGACGCGTGCCGGCCACTACTTCTCGAACACGGCTGCCGGGCAGCGCGAGGCGGACGAGATCAGTCATGCCTGGGGCTCGTGGCTGAGCCGCGAGGTGGAGGCGGACCTCGGCACGCCGCCGGGCAAGGACCTGCGGGCCGCCGTGGACACGATCGCGAAGCGGCTGCTGGCCGAGGACCTGGAGCACGGGCTGCCGTCCCGCAGCCGGGACAAGGTGCTTTCCGCTTCGTGACGGTGGCTCAGCGCAGCAGGAGCTGTACCCCGCCGACGACCGTCGCCGCGATCACCAGGCGCTCGAACAGCCGCTGGTTGATGCGGTGCACGCAGGCCTTGCCGATGAACGCGCCCGGTACGACGAACAGGACGAGTGCCGCGTCGAGGAGCAGGGAGCGCCCGTTGATCAGGCCGAGGCCCACGCTGAAGGGCACCTTGGCCGAGTTGACGATGAGGAAGAACCACGCGGAGGTGCCCAGGAAGCCGAGCTTCCGGAAGCCCGCCGAGAGCAGGTACATCGACATGACGGGCCCGCCGGCGTTGGCGACCATGGTGGTGAAGCCGCCGAGCACGCCGTAGGAGCGGGCCTTCGCGCGGCCCGCGCGGCTCGCGGTCTCCTCGACGGCCGGAGCGTCCTCACGGCGTCTGCGCCACACGGTGACGGCGGCCATCAGGAGGAGGATCGCCCCGATCGACGTGCGCACCATGGCGTCGTCGGCCCACACCATGAACAGCGTGCCGAGGACCACTCCTCCCGCCACGGCCGGGAAGAGCCGCCACAGGGTGGGCCAGTGGGCGTGTCTTCGGTAGGTCAGCACGGCGAGGATGTCGCCGGCGATGAGGACGGGCAGCAGGATGCCGGTGGACTCGCGGGCGGGCAGGACCGCCGCGAAGATGGCGAGGCTGACCGTGTTGGCGCCACTGACGGCCGTTTTCGAGAATCCGACGAGCACGGCCGCGGCGGCCAGCGCGGCGAATTCCCAGAGGGTTATGGAGTACATACCGGGGACAGATGCTAGACCCATCTATCCGGCCGGCGGCAGGGGGCGCCGCATGCTGGGACGCCGGCCCCTGCGCGTGCTCCGGGCGTCAGTCGGTGTACTGGGCGCGCAGTTCCCGCTTGAGGACCTTCATGCTCGGGCCGAGCGGCAGCTCGTCGGCGAACTCGATGCGGCGGGGGTACTTGTGGCGGCCCAGGTGCTCCTTGGACCACTCGGTGATCTCGTCGGCGCCGGCCGCGCTCCCGTCGGTCTCCTTGCGGATGATCACGGCGCAGACCTCCTCGCCGTGCACGGGGTCGGGCAGGCCGATGACGGCGACCTGGGCGATGTCGGGGTGGCGCATCAGGACCTCTTCGACCTCGCGCGGGTACACGTTGTAGCCGCCGCGGATGATGACGTCCTTCTTGCGGTCGACGATGCGCAGATAGCCGTCCTCGTCCTTGGTGCCGAGGTCACCTGTGCGGAACCAGCCGTCGACGAGTGCCTCCGCGGTGGCCTCGGGGCGCCCCAGGTATCCGGTGAAGACGCAGTGTCCGCGCACGACGACCTCGCCGAGCTCGCCCTCGGGGAGCAGTTCCACGCGGTCCTCGACCTCGGCGCGGGCGATCTCCACGTCTACGCCCCACATGGGGTGCCCGATCGTGCCCGGGCGCGCGCCGAAGACCGGCTGGTTGGTGGCGGCGGCCGGGGAGGTCTCGGAGAGCCCGTACCCCTCGTAGACCGTGGCGCCGAAGGCGTCCTGGAAGTGCTCCAGGACTGCCACGGGGAGCGAGGCTCCGCCCGAGACACAGACCTTGAGGGTCGGCAGCTTCTCGGCCGCCGCGGCGGCGGCCACCAGGTTCACGTACATGGTGGGCACGCCGTGGAAGGTGTTCACGCCCTCGGCGACCATCAGGTCGATGGCCTTGGCCGCGTCGAAGCGCGGGAGGAGGACGAGGGTGGCTCCGGCGCGCCACGTCGCGTTCATGGCGACGGTCTGCCCGAAGGCGTGGAAGAGCGGCAGCGCGCCGAGCGCGATGTCGTCGCAGGACACGTCGTGGCCGTCGAAGGCGCTGACCGTCGCGTTCATCACCAGGTTGAAGTGGCTGAGGACGGCGCCCTTGGGGACGCCGGTGGTGCCGCTGGTGTAGAAGACGACGGCCGGATCGTCGGCGTCGCGGGTGAGGTACGTGGGCAGCGGCTCGGCCTCGTGCGTGAGCCGCTCCAGGTCGCCGGCCTCGCCGAGGGTCAGCATGCGCACACCGGTCGCCTCGGCCGCCGCCCCGCCGGTCTTCGCCTGACCCGGGTGGCACAGGAGCAGCGTGGCGCCGCTGTCCCGCAGGACGTGCTCGACCTCGCCGGCGGACAGGAGCAGGTGTACGGGGACGACGACGGCACCCGCGGCGAGCGCCGCGTAGTACGCGCGCGGGAACTCGGCCACGTTGGGCGCCATCAGCGCCACCTTGTCCCCCGGTCGGACCCCGAGGTCGACGAGCGCGGCGGCCTGCTTGCGGGCCTGGAGCCACAACTCCTTGAAGGTGATGCGGAGTTCGCCCTGCACGAGTGCGGCCTTGTCGGGGCGGCGGCGGGCGGACTCGGCGAGGATCGCGGCGAGGGACAGGGTTGCCATGAGGGTGGTGCTCCGTTCCGTACTGACTTCTGGTGCGGCTCTGGACCAGGTACAGCTCAGCGATGCGTCAGCGCGCGACGGCCGCCTCGACGGTGCCCTGGCCGGTGACGTCGCCGTCGTACACGGACGCCTGTCTGCCGTTGGCGGGGCTCGCCTCGACGGTGGCGTCGGCGCGCTCGGCCGTGCGGCCGACGACGGCCGCACGGCCGGTGCACCTACTGGTCATCATCTTCGAGTTCCTTGCGTTGTACGGGAGTTCAGGCGCGCTCGACGAGGACGGCCGAGCCCTGTCCGACACCGACGCACATGGTGGCGAGGCCGCGCGAGCCGCCGGTGCGGCGCATGCGGTGGAGCAGGGTGGTGAGGATGCGGGCGCCGGAGCAGCCGAGCGGGTGGCCGAGCGCGATGGCACCGCCGGTCGGGTTCACCAGCTCCGGGTCGATGCCGAGCGCGTCGACGCAGGCGAGGGCCTGGGCGGCGAAGGCCTCGTTGAACTCCGCCTCCTGGACGTCGCCGACGGACCAGCCGACCCGGGCGAGCGCCTTCCGTGTGGCGGGGACGGGGCCGATGCCCATGACGTCCGGGTGCACACCGGCCGAGGCTCCGGCGACGTACCGGCCGAGGGATTCGAGGCCGAGGTCGTGCAGGGCTTCCTCGCTGACCAGGAGCAGGCCCGCGGCGCCGTCGTTCATGGGCGAGGCGTTGCCCGCGGTGACCGTGCCGCCCTTGCGGAAGACCGGCTTGAGCGTGCCGAGCTTCTCCAGGGACGTGTCGGGGCGGATGCACTCGTCCTGTTCGACGACGACGCCGTCCGGGCGCGTGACGGGGAGGATCTCGGCGTCGAAGAGGCCGTTCTTGCGGGCCTCGGCGGCGTTGTGGTGGCTGCGCAGCGCGAAGGCGTCCTGGCGCTCACGTGGGACGTCGTAGCGCTCGGCGACCTCCTCGGCGGTCTCCCCCATGGCGAGGACGCCGTGCAGCTCCTTCATCTTCGGGTTGACCAGTCGCCAGCCCAGGCGTGTGTCGTACGTCTCCATCTTGTGCGGGAGCGCCTCGTCGGGGCGCTGGAGCACGAAGGGGGCGCGGCTCATGGACTCGGAGCCGCCCGCGAGGACGACGTCGGCCTCGCCGGAGGCGATGGTGCGGGCGGCGGTGGTGACGGCTTCGAGCCCTGAGGCGCACAGCCGGTTCACGGTCGCGCCGGGTACGGACTCGGGCAGGCCCGCGAGGAGGGCGGCCATGCGCGCGATGTTGCGGTTGTCCTCGCCGGCCTGGTTCGCGGCGCCCCAGTAGACGTCGTCGATCCGGGCCGGGTCGAGCTCCGGCACACCGGCGAGCAGTCCGCGGATGACACCGGCCGCGAGGTCGTCCGGGCGCACGGTGGACAGGGACCCGCGCAGCTTTCCGATCGGGGTGCGGCGGGCGGCGGCGAAGTGGACGGGACGCACGTGCGGCTCCTGGGGGAAAGTTAATTAGCACTGCTAGTTTTTGACTATAGACCCGGGCCCCGCACCCTGTGAAGTGGGCACCGCTGGATAGGCTCCCCGCCGTGAGCACTGCGTTCGAGTACGAGAAGTCCGGGGCGGAGATCTACCGCCGGTCCTTCGCCACGATCCGCGCCGAGGCCGATCTGGGCGGGCTGCCCGCGGAGGTGGCCCAGGTTGCGGTCCGGATGATCCACGCGTGCGGGATGGTCGACCTGGCGGGCGACCTCGCGTACTCGCCGGACGTCGCGGTCCGCGCCCGTGAGGCGCTGCGCGGGGGCGCACCCGTCCTGTGCGACGTGTCCATGGTGGCCAGCGGCATCACGCGCAAACGGCTGCCCGCGGACAACGACGTGGTGTGCACGCTGTCCGACCCGTCGGTTCCGGCGCTGGCCGAGCGGCTCGGCACGACGCGCTCCGCCGCGGCGCTGGAGCTGTGGAGAGAGCGGATGGGCGGGGCTGTGGTTGCTGTGGGCAATGCGCCCACGGCCCTCTTCCGGCTCCTGGAACTGGTGTGGGAGGGGGCGGCGCCGCCCGCCGCGGTGATCGGGGTTCCGGTCGGGTTCGTGGGCGCGGTCGAGTCGAAGGACGCGCTGGCGGAACACGCGGGGGAACTGGGCCTGGAGTACTTGGTGGTGCGGGGGCGACGGGGCGGCAGCGCGATGGCCGCCGCGGCGGTCAACGCGGTCGCTTGTGAGGTGGAATAGGTCCGGCCGCACATCCCGGAGGCGCCGCCCCCGGACCGCAGCGGTCGTCCTCCGGGCCCGGCCTCAAACGCCCGACGGGCTGGAAGTGCCCTGATTCCCCGCCCACTCCACCGCCTCCGCCACCGATCCCACCGCTGCCACTCCCGTCGGCACCTCCGGACGCCGGACCACCAGCACCGGGATGCCCGCCTCTCGCGCCGCGACGAGCTTCGGGGCCGTCGCCTCTCCCCCGCTGTCCTTCGTCACCAGTACGTCGATGCGGTGAGTACGGAGCAGCTCCCGTTCGCCTTCCGGCGTGAAGGGGCCCCGGTCCAGCAGGACCTCCGAGTGCGGGGGCAGTGGCGGCTCGGGGGCGTCCACCGAGCGCATCAGGAAGTGGACGTCGTCGATGGACGCGAAGGGCGGCAGACCCAGGCGGCCCACCGTCAGGAACGCCCGCGCCCCCAGGGACGGCAGTGCCGTCGCCGCCTCCTCCAGGGAGTTCACATGGTGCCAGTCGTCGCCCGGTGCGGGGACCCAGCCGGGGCGGCGCAGTGCCAGCAGGGGAACATGGGCCGTGGCGGCCGCCTGTGCCGCGTGGAAACTGATCGTCCCGGCGAAAGGATGGGTGGCGTCGATGAGCGCGTCCACCTGGAGCTCGCGCAGCGCGCGGGCCAGGCCATCGGCTCCCCCGAAACCGCCCGTCCGCACCTCGCCCGCGGGCAGCAGAGGCCGGGCGACCCGGCCGGCCAGCGAGCTCGTCACACGCCACCCGGGCCGGCCGTCGGTCAGGGCCTGCGCGAGGCGGCGGGCCTCGGTCGTGCCGCCGAGGATCAGTACGTGCACGGGCGGGGGGCCCTTTCATGAGTGAGGCGGGCGGGGCCAAGGGCGGACGCGGCGCCCAACTCAAGCACACCGGGCTGCGGCCCGGCTGGACGACCGGCGCCTGCGCGACCGGCGCGGCCACGGCCGCCTACACCGCGCTTCTGACCGGCGACTTCCCGGATCCGGTGACGATCACGCTGCCGAAGGGGCAGACGCCCGCGTTCGCGCTCGCGGCCGAGGAGCTGACCGGCGAGCATGCCGTGGCGGGCATCGTGAAGGACGCGGGTGACGACCCGGACGTCACGCACGGCGCGCTCGTGCGGGCGTCGGTGCGGCTGCTGCCCGCCGGGTCCGGGGTCACGTTCCGGGCGGGCCCCGGCGTCGGCACCGTGACCCGTCCCGGGCTGCCCCTCGCCGTCGGGGAACCGGCGATCAACCCCGTGCCGCGCCAGATGATGCGGGACCACGTCGCGGCCGTCGCCGAGCGCCACGGCGGGAGCGGTGACGTCGAGATCACCGTGTCCGTCGATCACGGCGAGGAGATCGCCCGGTCGACCTGGAACCCGCGGCTCGGGATCCTCGGCGGGCTTTCCATATTGGGCACGACGGGCATCGTGGTGCCGTACTCCTGCTCGGCGTGGATCGACTCGATCCGGCGCGGTGTGGACGTGGCGCGGGCCGCCGGGCGCACGCATGTGGCGGGCTGCACCGGTTCGACGTCCGAGAAGACCGTGGTCGCCGAGTACGGACTGCCCGAGGACGCGCTCCTCGACATGGGTGACTTCGCGGGCGCCGTCCTCAAGTACGTGCGCCGGCATCCCGTCGACCGGCTCACGATCTGCGGCGGATTCGCCAAACTGTCGAAGCTCGCGGCCGGGCATCTGGATCTGCATTCGGCGCGCTCGCAGGTCGACAAGTCCTTCCTGGCCGGGCTCGCGGCCGAGGCGGGCGCGGGCGCGGAGGTCGCGTCGGCGGTGGCGGACGCCAACACGGGCCTCGCCGCACTCCGGTTGTGGCCGCCGCTCGGCGACCTGGTGGCCGCGACCGCCCGCGACGAGGCTCTGCGCGTGTTGCGGGGCGCGCCCGTCCAAGTCGATGTAATCTGCATCGACCGTGCGGGTGCGGTGGTCGGGCGCTGCGCACCCCGCTGAGCATGCACTTCGGCCCCCGCAGGCCCGTTCCGGTAGCAACTACTCCGGATCTCAGGGCTGGCCCTGATGTCCCGGGCCCGCGGGCTGCCTAGAGTTGAGTTCACCGGCACCGCTCCGCAGTCGACGTACGGGGGAGCCACGGGGGCAAATCGGGGGACGACGTCGCCTTCGGAGCGGTCAGCCGGGACCTCTTCACTCCGCGCGCACGCGCGCGGTCAGGCGCGCAGGTACGTCAGCACCGCCCGCACACGCCGGTGTTCGAGCAGATCCTGTTCCAGGCGCAGTTTGCCGAAGATGTTCCGTACGTGCGTCTCCACCGTTTTTCCGCCGATGACGAGACGCTGGGCTATCGCCTCGTTCGAGTGGCCCTCGGCCATCAGGGCCAGCACATCCCGCTCTCTGCCGGTGAGGTCGTCGAGAGGGCTCGTGGGGCGGGGGGTGTTCATGAGTTTGGCCACGACGAGCGGGTCGAGGACCGTCTCGCCGGACGCCACGCGCTTGAGCGCGCCGCCGAGTTCGTCGATGTCGGCGACGCGCTCCTTGAGGAGATAGCCGAATCCCTCGGGCTGCTCCGCCAGGGCCCTGACGGTGTCGGTCGTCTCGACGTACTGGGACAGCAGCAGTACGCCCGTGCCGGGGTGCGCCGCGCGGATCGCGGCCGCCGCGATCAGACCCTCGTCGGTGTGCGTCGGCGGCATGCGGATGTCGAGGAGCACGGCGTCCGGACGGTACTCGGCGACGAGCGCGAGGAGCGGCCCCGTGTCGGAGCACTCCGCGGACACCTCGAACCCTTCGTCCGACAGCAGTCGTACGATCCCCTGCCGCAGCAGCGCCGAATCCTCGGCAACGATCACCCGCACGGAAGCTCCGCCCTGATTCTGGTCCCGCCACCGGCGGGACTGTGTACATGCAACACTCCGTCGACGGCGGCGAGCCGGTCCGCGAGGCCGCGCAGGCCACTGCCGCGCGCGCTGTCCGCTCCCCCGACTCCGTCGTCGACGGTCTCGATGACGAGCCGCCCGTCCTGGTGCGTCGCGGAGACGCTGACGGCGCGGGCACCGGCGTGCTTGGCCGCGTTCGACAGGGCCTCGCACACCGTGAAGTAGGCGGTCGACTCCACGACCGCGGCGTAGCGCCGGGGTTCGGCCGCGACGACGACCGGCAGGGTCGCCTCCCTGGCCAGCGCGGTCAGCGCGGGGCCGAGGCCCTCGCGGGTGAGGACCGCCGGGTGCAGGCCGTGGGCGAGGCCGCGCAGCTCCTCGATGGCGAGCCTGAGGCTGGACTCCGCCTCGGTCACGGATGCGCGCAGGGCGGGGTCGGGATGGTCGGCGAGGCCACGTTCGACACGTCGCAGCGCCATCAGCGCAAAGACCAGCCTGGCCTGCGCCCCGTCGTGCAGGTCCCGCTCCAGGCGCTTGCGTTCGGAGTCGGCCGCCTCCACTATCCGCGTGCTCACGTCCCTGGCGCGGGAGCGCAGCCACACGTTCTCCAGGGCGAGGCGCAGCGCGGCGGCCACCGACGCGAGGAGTTCCGGGTCGTCCAGGAGCGCGGGGTCGTGGTGCAGGAGCGCGAGTGGCCGGCCGTCCGCCGCGCCGACGGGGGTACGGCCGGGGCCGTCCACCGTCACCTCACGCCCGGAGCCGTCGACGTAGGCGCCCCGTTCCTCCCGCCACAGGCCGAGCCTCAGCGTCGGGTCGCCCAGGACACGGGCCAGCGCCTCGCGCAGCCGGGCCGGGTCGGGGTCGGTACCGACCTCGATGACGAGCCCGCTGACCTCGGCGCGCTGGAGGTGCATGCGCAGCAGTCCGCCGAGGAACGCGAACGGCACGGCGACCTGCGCGAGGTCGGACAGCAGATAGACGGCCTGCTCACCCGTGTCGCCGACGTGGCCGAACCACGGCACGACGTAGAAGAGCATGTCCCACATCAGGAAGACAACGGCGACGGCGATGCCGATCCAGGCCGGGAGCAGCGCCTGCCTGCGGGCGGCCGAGGCGTGCCGCCAGCGCTGCACCACGGCCACGGCGGCGCCGGCGGAGATGACCCAGCCGAGCGCGTGGTACACGGTGTCGACGGGGCCGAAGAGGTCGTGGGTGCCGGGAATGAACAGGGCGTTCGGACCGCAGCCCACGCAGTCGAGATACGTCGCGCCGGTGGCCTGCGCCGGGTCGAACAGGAGCGTGCGCAGCAGGCCGCCGACCGAGACGAGCCCGTACGCGAACTGGACCAGACGCCGGGTCAGGACCGTCGTGAGGCGCCCCTCGGGGAAGCACAGGATGAGGTGCAGGAGGATCGCCATGTTCAGCGCCTCCCACCAGGCGCCGAACGCGAACAGGGCGGGTACGGAGGTGCCTTGGAGGTTCCCGAGGAACCAGGTGACGCCCTCGGCGATCATCAGGGGGCCGGTCCGGTTGGCGGGCCTGCGCCGCCAGGCCACGATCCCCGCGGCCGCGTACGCCCAGCCCACGGAGAGGTCCCGCACCACGTCGCCCGCGGACCCACCGGCCCGCAGATATGCCCACGAGCCCGCCGCTCCCGATACGGCGGCGAGTGCCGCGGCCCCGGTCAGGCGCAGCCGAACCGCCCGCTTCCCCTGACTGTCCACGGCCCACACGGTAAGCCATTTGGGGGAACGGTGCGCACTCGGTGTCGCACAGCTTACGCACCGTGCTCAATGGACCCCGACCTCCTGTCCTGGCAGAGTGGCCGCCGTCCGCACATGATCCATGGGGGGGGTTCGGGTGGGTTCGCGCAGGCTGCTGTCGTTGTCGGACGCGTTGGTGCTGCTCGGCGCCGATCCGCCGCGCCTCGCGGCGCTCGACCGGTCGCTCGGCGGGGTGCTGGCCCTGGCGACGGGCGGCGTGAGCGACGGGATCCTCCGTATCGCGGACGCGGGGGGCCGGATCCTGAGGCTCGGCCGTGACGCGGTGCGCGGGGTCGGGGCGCGGCTCGGGGCGGCGGACGGGCGGGTCGAGCGGGGCGAGGTGCTGCGGGCCGCGCACACCGTCGTCGTGGTCCTCGGCTGGTTCGAAGCGCTCGCGGAGCAGGACCTTCCGTTCTCCCTCGACGCGGTGCGCATGACCCGTGGCGAGCAGTTGTCGCTGGTCGGGGCCGGGGAGACGGACGCCGGTTTCGCGCGGGCCCTCGCCGCGGTGGACGCGCCGTTCCCGGCACCGCACCTCGCGCCACAGGACGTGGCGCGCGAACTCCTCGGCTGGTACACGGCCCTGTCCGGGCGCTTCCTGCGGTTCGTGTCGGGCCTCGCGGTGTGGGACACGCTGACGCCGGCGGGCCGGGAGGCGGCGGAGCGGACCCTGACGGGTGCGCTGCCGGGTGCGGCGTGCGTCCACTACGACAACCTGTACGCCCAACTCGCTCAGCAGGCACCGGAGTTCGGGTTCTGGGCGACGCTGACCGAGCACCGGGCGACGCGGGCCGGTGTCCAGCGGGCCCTCGCGGGGATCGAGGCGCTGCTGACCGGTACGGCGTCACACGCGCGGCCGCCGGTGGATGTCGCGGCCGCTCTGGCCCGCTCCCACGAGGCGGCGCTCTCCCGTCCGGTCCTGGACGCGGCGTCGGCGCCCGACGGCATCCGCGTACCGGCCCTGGAGGAGATGTATCTGGACCCGGACTTCCGGGTGCGGCCGGTGGCCGGACAGCACGGGCCGGCGGACGAGGCGTGGTGGGAACGGGCCCCGGTGCGCGAGGACTTGACCCGCTATCTCGCCGGCGCGCTGACCTCGGCGGGGCAGGAGCGCACACCGCTGCTGGTGCTCGGGCAGCCCGGCGCGGGCAAGTCCGTCCTGACGCGGGTGCTCGCGGCGCGGCTCCCCGCGGCCGGATTCCTGCCGGTGCGGGTGCCGCTGCGCGACGTACGCGCCGAGGACGATCTCCAGGAGCAGATCGAGCAGGCGGTGCGGGCCGCGACCGGCGAGCGTGTCACCTGGCCCGATCTGGTCCGCTCGGCCGGCGGCGCGGTCCCGGTGCTCCTGCTCGACGGGTTCGACGAGCTGTTGCAGACGACCGGGGTCCATCACAACGACTTCCTGGTCCGGGTGGCCCGCTTCCAGGAGCGCGAGGCGGAACAGGGCCGTCCGCTGCTGGCCCTGGTGACCAGCCGCACGTCCGTCGCCGACCGCGCGCGCTACCCCGACGGCATGGTGGCGCTGCGCCTCGAACCGTTCCGGGCCGCGCAGATCCAGCAGTGGCTCGCGGTGTGGAACGACGCCAACGCGGCCGGATTCGCGGCGAGGGGCTTGCGCCCGCTGTCGTGGGAGGTGGTGTCGCGGCACGCGGCGCTCGCGGCGCAGCCGCTGCTCCTGACGATGCTGGCGCTGTACGACGTGGCGGGCAACGGCCTGCAGAGCGACGGCGGGGAGCCGCTGGACGAGGCCGATCTGTACGAGGAGCTCCTGTTCTCCTTCGCGCGCCGTGAGGTCGGCAAGACGAGCGGGGACATGGCGTCGGACGATCTCCTGCGCGAGCGCGCCGAGCTGGAGATGCAGCGCCTGTCCCTGGTCGCGTTCGCCCTGCTCAACCGGCGCCGCCAGTGGGTCTCGGCGGCCGAGCTCGACGAGGATCTGGCCGCGCTCCTGGGCCGTTCGTCCCCGGGGGCCTCCGGGTTCCGCACGCCGCTCGGCGCGGCCGAGGTCGCTCTCGGCCGGTTCTACTTCGTACAGCGCGCCCAGTCGGTGCGCGACGGCCACGTCCTCGCGACGTACGAGTTCCTGCACGCCACGTTCGGCGAGTATCTGGCGGTGCGGCTCGCGCTGCACGTGCTGAGCGCGCTCGTGCAGAACCGGCCCGCCCTCGCCCTCGGTGACCATCGCGTGGACGACGACCTGGCGTACGCGCTGCTCTCGTACGCGCCCCTGTCCGGGCGCCAGATGCTGCGGTTCGCCCGCGCGATGACGGCGCGGATGGAGCCGGCCGAGCGGGACAGGCTCAGCCGCGTTCTGATCCGCGTACTCGACCAGCACGAGACCCGTACCGGTGACCAGCACCCCGCCTACCGGCCGACGACGCTGAGGGTCGCGTCGCGGCACGGCCTCTACGGCGCCAATCTCGTCCTGGTCATCCTGCTGCTGACGGGCGGCACCACGGCCGCCGACCTGTTCCCCGGCTCGGCGGACCCGGTCACCGCCTGGCACCGGCACGCCCTGCTGTGGCGTTCGGCGTTCAACGAGGAGCAGTGGACGGACTTCGCCCTGTCGATGACCCTGGACCGGTCCTGGGACGCCGACGGCCGCCGCACGCTCGTCGTCGAGCCGCGGTACGGCGCGCCCGCACCGCCGGACCAGGTCGACGCGAACTGGCTCTACCGCTACCCGCGCGGGCACGGCGGGCCCGGCTGGTCCCGGCCCTACTGGGACGAGATCTGGCACAAGATGGAGGTGTCCGGCGGGACGAACGACTCCCTCGTGCGGCACGTCATGGACCCGGTGTTCGCGTGGCTGGGCCCTTCCGTGACCACGTTCGTGGCCACGGAAGGGGAGCCGGCCACCTCGCTCGCGCACGACCTGCTGCACCTCCTGCTCAGCGGCGGCGTGGAACTGACCGACGCCGAGCTGGAGTTGACGTACCGCCGGGTACTGCGCGGCATGGAGGCCCTGCCGGGCAGCCATGTCCCTCGCGTCACGGCGCTGCTGGCCACCGCCGCGGGGCGGGACGACGCGCGGCTGCCGGCGGACCTGCGGAGCGCGATCTACTCGTTGACGCGGTAGGTCAGGTCCGTGCCCTGCCGTACACCTCGACCTCCGCCATGTTCAGCTCGACGGGCTTCTCGCTCGCCAGCCACACCCGCACGTAGCGGCCGTGTGCCGTCACCGGGATCGCGGTCGGGCCGCCGGCCTGGGCGCTCTCGTGGTGGGACCACACGCCGGGCTTGGTCAGCTGGTCGGCAAGGGTCCCGGTGAAGGGCTCGTCGGAGACCAGGACGTAGTAGTCCTGGGTGCGGTCCGCGCAGCAGTCGCTGCGGTTGTAGACGTCGACGCGCTCCAGGTCGGCGACGGAGCCGAGGTCGACCTGCCACCAGGGCTGCGCCTCTTTGCCGCTGGTGGTCGAGAAGTCGAAGCGGTCGCCGTCGGCCGCCTTGGCCGCGCCGAACGGGAACCCGCCGTCCCACGCGTAGTCCGAGCTCTGCTTCGTGTCCTTGTTCAGGGCGAGCTGCCGCAGCGGCTCGAGGCCCTTCGAGGCGTCGTGCAGGTCCTGGACCTGGCTGACGAACTCGCCGAGGAACGGGTCGGCGATCTTCACGGGTCCGGGCTGGTGGTGCTCGGCCGGGTCGATGGTGATGTGCGAGGCGGCGTCGGCGGCCTTGTCCATCGCGGCACGCTCGGCGGCCGCCTTGTCCGCGTCATGGGCGTCGATGGCCTTCAGCGCGGCGAGACCGTGCGCGAGGGCCTTGCCCCACAGCGCGGTGGAGTCGAGCCAGGGTCCGGCGTCGTGCAGGAACTGCTGGTCGGGCACACCGGCGCGGAGGATGTCCGGGGTGCGCCCGATGTTTGTCGAGGTCGGTGTGAAGGAGCGGATCGCGGCCGTCGGGTCGCTCTCGTACGCCTTCCAGAATGTGGCGAGCCGTGCGCTGAGGACCGGCGACTGCGGCTGCCACGGCTTGGCGCCGAACGTGGGGGCCATGTGGTTGAGGTCGACGAAGGTCTGTACGGCGTCGGCGACGCGCGGGTCCCCGCCGGCCAGGTGCAGTGCGGACTGCCGGGCGGAGCGGGTGCGGTCGTAACCGCGGTCGTTCCATGAGAAGTCGGACATGGTGAAGACGGCGAGCTTGCTGGCCGCCTCCTGGTTCATCGGGTTGGAGACGAGGCCGCTGAGGTGCTCGGACAGGCCGGGCTCGCGCTTGTCGTAGGGGGCGAGCAGGAGGCGTCCCGAGGTCCGGCCGAAGTCGTTGACCGGGTAGTTGTCCCAGACGAACACCTTGCGCCCGAACAGCTCGGACGCCTTCTGCGCCTGGTCGTTGGTGATCTCCGGCGGGACGACGTCGGTGCCGGTCCACATCACCTCGACGTTCTTGTCGAGGTTCCCGCGGAGCTCCTGCTTGTACGCGGTGTCGGTGAGGTCGCCGTACTCGGTGGGCACCATCTGGAGCGGGTTGGCTCCGTCGTGGGTGGCGATGAAGTCCTGCTGGACGGTGTTGAGCAACCCGACCTGGGCCTTCGCGGCGGGGCCGCGCCCCGGGGCGCCGAACTTCTGCTGGTCGGCGTCGCAGTTCCACTTGGTGTAGCTGATGTCGTCGAGCGGCACGGAGAACGAGCGCACGCCCAGGTCGTAGAGCGCCTGGAGCTTCGCGGTGAGGGCCTTCACGTCGGCCGGGTCCGAGTAGCAGACCGAGCCGCCGGGCGAGACGGCGAAAGTGAAGCGGACGTGGTTGGCGCGGGCCCGGTCGACGAGCGTGCCGAGCTGGGCGAGCTTGTCCGCCGGGTACGGCTCGCGCCACTTGTCGCGGTGGTACGGGTCGTCCTTGGGCGCGTACACATAGGTGTTGGACTTGACCTCACCGAGGAAGTCCATCTGGTCCAGGCGCTCCGCCGCCGTCCAGGGCGGTCCGTAGAAGCCCTCGATGGAACCGCGCAGCCGCATGGAAGGGAAGTCGGAGACGGACGCCCCGGCGATCTTCCCCTTGGTGACGAGCTGCCTGAATGTCTGGGCCGCGTAGAACTGGCCGGTCGTGTCGGTGCCGCCGAGCGCCACGGTCCGTCCCGCGACGCGCACGGCGTAGCCCTCGTCCTGGGTGGGGACGTCGGTGCCGCGCAGGGCCTTGGCCACGTCGGGGCGGGTGGCCGGGCCGAGGAGCACGGTCAGGGGCGCGTGCCCCGACGCCTGGGTGCGGACGTCGACGTGGCGGACTCCGTGGGCGCGCAGGGTGGCGGTGAGGAGGTCGCGGGCCGGCTTGTCGGTGGTGTCGTCCACGACGAGTTCGGCGCGCGAAGGCAGGGCGATGTCCGCTCCGGCGCGCGTCATGTGCTGCGGGGTCGGCGAGACGACGGGCAGGGGCCGCTCCGTCGCGTGCGCCGATACGGGCGGGACGGCCGCGGCGGACGCGGCGACGAGCAGGGTGGCGACGGAACAGGCGTGCACGGCTCTTCGGGCTGTCATGGTGCTCTGCCTCCGAGATCGGTGTCTGTGTCGGTCGGTCGAGGGGGGTGGAGTGCAGGGGTGTCAGTCGCGGGTGTGCTCGCGGTACAGGTCGAGTTCGCCGTCGAGTTCGAGGGCGACGACGGTGCACAGGGGGTCGAGCTGGTCGTCGGTGATGTACAGGTACTCCCAGCCGGGCACCTCGCCGAGCCCGCCGACGCGCTCGTGACGGACGTCCGTGCCGGACCCGAGGACCCGCGCCGAGCGAACGGCGTTGCGTACGCCGCGCAGCACCACGTACTCGTTGGGCCGGTCGAAGAGGAAGAGGTAGAGGGTGCGCCGGTCGGCGGAGAGGGTGGAGGGGCCGTAGAAGTGGCCGTGCGGGAGGCCGCGCACGGTGTCGCGGACGGCAGGCCGGTGTTCGGCGATCCACTCGCCGAGCGCTTCGAGGCGCTCGGCCTGCTCCGGCGGGATCGTGCCGTCGGCCTTCGGTCCCACGGCGAGCAGGAGGTTTCCTCCGCCGCCGACGGTCTCGGCGAAGACGCGGACCAGCTGGCGGGGCGACTTGTGGTGGTCGTCCTGCGGCTGGTAGCCCCACGAGTCGTTGACGGTGAGGCAGAGCTCCCAGGGGCCCTTCGGCGGTTCGACGGGCACGCCCTGTTCGGGTGTCGCGTAGTCGCCGCGTCCGGTGAGGCGCCCATTGACGACGGTGTGCGGGCTCAACTCCTTGATGAGTCCGGCGAGTTCGGCCATGCGCCACTGCTCGGGGCTGCGTTCCCACTCGCCGTCGAACCAGAGCAGGTCCGGCTGGAAGAGCCCGAGCAGCTCGCGGACCTGGGCGTGGTGGAAGGCGAGGAAGGCGTCCCAGCGCTCGGGTGACTCATCACCGACGGCGGGCATCGAGTACGGGTTGCCGCGCTCGCCGGGGTCCTGGCCGTCCGGCCGGACCGTCGCATAGTCCGGGTGGGACCAGTCGAGGTGCGAGTAGTACAGGCCGACCTTGAGACCGCGGCGGCGCAGCGCGTCCACGTAGGGGGTGACGAGGTCGCGGGCGGCCGGGGTGCGCTTCACGACGGAGAGGTCGTTGGCCTGCGTGTCCCATAGGGCCACCCCGTCGTGGTGCTTGGCGGTGAGGACCGCGTACGCGGCGCCCGCCTCGACGAACAGGTCGGCCCAGGCGTCGGGGTCCCATTTCTGCGCCTCGAACCCGTCGAGCTGCGCCATGTACGTGCCGTACGGGACCCGGCCGTCGAAGAAGGACCAGGACTCGGCGACGCCGTCGACACTGTAGATCCCCCAGTGCAGGAAGATGCCGAGCTTTCCGTCCGTGAACCAGGTCTGCATCATCGGTGGTTCCCCTCCTCCTCGTCGTCGATGACGACGACCTCAGGCTCGCCGAGCGGCCGTTCATGGGGCCTGAATCCTCCGGATCGACATCGTTGTCGCACGGCGAACTAAAGCGCTTGAGTCCGGTGGAGACTAAAGCGCCGAAGCCACGTCGGCAAGGGGGCCTCGGGACTTCGAGGACGATCTGGAGCGGCGGCCCGGACGCCTCGCCCCCGTCGCGCACAAGCCGATCGGGACGGCCGCGCGCTTCATGGTGACGGCGGAGACTCACCGGTCCCGTCGATCGGGCGTTGAGCTGCTGACTGATGAACCGGTCAGCAGCTCAATACGCCAGCTGATCTGTATTGATGTTCCGCAAAGTGTTGAGATCTGCTCAACACGTGGCTAGTGTCGTCGACCGTGGAAGACGGAGCAGAGAACCGAGACGAGGTCGCCGCCCGGGTGCGGGAGGTGATCACCGCCGCCGGAGTGAGCCAGCGCGAGTTCGCCCGCCGGATCGTCATGGACCCCTCCAAGCTGTCCCGGTCCCTGAGCGGCACGCGCCGCTTCACGGCGGCCGAGCTGGCCCGGATCGCCGACGAGGGGCAGGTGGACGCGGGCCGGCTGCTCGGCGCGCGGCACCGGCCCCCGGGCCGCCAGGCGGGCGGCGCCGTCCCGGTCGAGGGCGGCCGCCCCTCGCAGATCGTGCGCGAGACGGTCCGCCTGATCGCCGAGCGCGGCTTCCACGCCGTGCGGGTCTCCGACATCGCCGAGGCCTGCGCGACCAGCACGGCCGCCATCCACTACCACTTCCCCGGCCGCGCGGAACTCCTCGAGGCGGCCGTGCGCTGGTGCATGGACGAGGACACCGCCCACCGGGCGGCGCGCACCGCCGACGCGGCCGACCCGGCCGACGAGCTGTGCCAGCTCATCGCGCTCCAGACGCCGCGCACGGCTCAGCAGCGCAGGCAGTGGGCGGTGTGGCTGGACCTGTGGGCCGAGGCGGCCCGCTCCACGGCGGTCGGCGACCTGCACGCCGAGTACTACCGGCAGTGGCGCGAGACCGTCGCCGACGTGGTGCGGCGCGGTGTCGCGCAGGGCTCGTTCAGACCCGTCGACCCGCAGGCTGCGGCGCTCGCGCTCACCGCCCTGATCGACGGCCTGGCCACCCAGGTGCTCGCCACCGCTCCCGGCGCCCCCGGCACCGACGCCGAAGCGATGCACACGGCACTGCTCGCGTACGTCGACAGCACCCTGACCGCACCCACCCCAGCATGACCTGACCCACCCTCACATCCCCTTCCCCCCAACGGCCTTCGGGTCCAAGGAGCGATGTCCGCATGCCCATGAACCAGGACGTCATCATCACCTGCGCCCTCACCGGCGCCGGCGACACCGTCCGCAAGAGCCCCCACGTGCCGGTCACCCCCGAGCAGATAGCCCGCTCCGCGGTGGAGGCGGCGGACGCGGGCGCCGCCGAGGTCCACATCCACGTACGCGACCCCGAGACCGGCGCACCCTCGCGCGACCCGCGCCTGTACCGCGAGGTCGTCGAGCGGATCAAGGAGACCGGCACCGACGTCGTCATCAACCTCACCGCCGGGATGGGCGGCGACCTGGTCATCGACCCGGACGAGCCGCTCAAGCAGCTGCCCGGCACCGACCTCGTCAGCGGCCTCGAAAGGCTCCCGCACGTCGAGGACCTGCTCCCCGACATCTGCACCCTGGACTGCGGCTCCCTCAACTTCGGCGACGGCAGCAACCTCTACGTCTCCACGCCTGACATGCTCCGCGCCGGTGCCAGGCGCATCCAGGAGCTGGGCGTACGGCCCGAGTTGGAGATCTTCGACACGGGTCACCTCTGGTTCGCCAAGCAGCTCCTCGCCGAGGGCCTGCTCGACGACCCGACCGTCTTCCAGCTCTGCATGGGCATCCCGTGGGGCGCGCCGGCCGATCCGGGCGTCCTCCAGTCGATGGTCAACATGCTGCCGGAGGGCGCCCAGTGGGCCAGCTTCGCGCTCGGCCGCATGCAGATGCCGTGGGTCGCGCAGTCCGTCGTGCTCGGCGGGCACGTCCGCGTCGGCCTGGAGGACAACCTCTATCTCGGCAAGGGCGTCAAGGCCACCAACGCGCAGCTCGTGGAGCGCGCCGTGACGATCGTCGAGGCGATGGGCGCCCGCGTCGCCACCCCGGACGAGGCCCGCCAGAAGCTCGGCCTCAAGCCCCGCACCTTGTCCGTCGCCCAGGAAGGAAACGCCTGATCATGACGTCGCACGCACCCGAGAACGTACGCCGCGTCGCCTGTGTGGGCGCCGGTGTGATCGGCGGCGGCTGGGTCGCCCACTTCCTGGCCCGCGGCTACGACGTCACGGCCTGGGACCCGGCGCCCGACGCGGAGCCGCGGCTGCGCCGCCTCGTCGACGCCGCGTGGCCGGCGCTCACCCAGCTGGGCCTCGCGGACGGGGCGTCCACGGACCGCCTCACCGTGACGGCCACCCTCGAAGAGGCCGTGGCGGACGCCGAGTTCGTCCAGGAGAGCGCCCCGGAGAAGCTGGACCTCAAGCGCGATCTGCTGGCCCGTCTGGACGCCGCGACGCCGCCCGGGGTCGTCATCGCCTCGTCCACGTCCGGCTATCCGATGACGGACATGCAGACGGACGCCGAGGGCGCGGGCCGCCTCGTCGTGGGGCACCCGTTCAACCCGCCGTACCTGATTCCGCTGGTCGAGGTGGTCGGCGGTGAGCGGACCTCGGCCGAGGCGGTGGCGTGGGCCTCCCGCTTCTACGAGGTGGCGGGCAAGTCCGTCATCACGATGGACCGCGAGGTGCCCGGCTTCATCGCCAACCGCCTCCAGGAGGCCCTGTGGCGCGAGGCCCTGCACATGGTCGCCAACGGCGAGGCCACGGTGAAGGAGATCGACGACTCCATCACCGAGGGCCCCGGCCTGCGCTGGGCGTTCATGGGCCCGATGCTGACGTTCGCGCTCGCGGGCGGCGAGGGCGGCATGGCGCACATGCTGGACCACTTCGGCCCCTCGCTGAAGTCGCCGTGGACCCGGCTCGAAGCGCCCGAGCTCGACAAGGCGCTGTACGACTCGGTGGTCGCCGGCTGCGACGACGCGGCGGCCGGCCGGACGATCGCCGACCTCGTGGCCGAGCGCGACCAGGGCGTCATCGACGTGCTGCGCGCGACGGGCCGCCTGCCCGGCGCCCGGAAGGAGGCCGGCCAGTGACGCCGCTGCCGCTGCTGCACCGCACGGTGCGCGCCGAGTGGATCGACTACAACGGCCATATGAGCGAGGCGTTCTACGTCCTCGTCTTCGGGCACGCCACCGACGCGCTGATGATCGAGACGGGCCTGCACTCCGGGTACCGCGAGTCCACCGGTTGTTCCCTGTACACGGTCGAGTCGCATCTGCGGTATCTGCGTGACGTCCCCGAGGGGGCGGCGCTCGCCGTGCGGTCCCGGGTCCTGGGCGCGGCGGCCAAGAAGGCGCGCCTCGCCCACGAGTTGTACGTCGTCGCGGCGCCGTGTGCGGAGCCGGCCGAGGACGCGCAGCCGGTCGCCACGACGGAGCTGCTCGCCGTGCACGTCGACCAGAAGGCGGGGCGTGCGGCGCCGTTCCCCGACGAGGTCCTCCAGCGCTTCACCGAGCTGACCGAGCCGGCCCCGGAGTGGGCGGGGCGGTCCATCGCCGAGGTGTAGTCGCACGGTGACGACCCGCGCCCCGACACGGGGGCGCGGGTCATCTCGGCACCGTCGTCGGCCTGTTACGTGTAAAGATCAGCCAACTCCGCGGGAAACCTGAATACTTGACGTCACGGAGTGCCTCCTGTGGCATTCTCGCTGCACTGATGCCCTGCAGATCACCGAGATACGAGGGAGCAGGGGCCGTGACGGAGCACTCGGCAGTCACCGGCGTGCGAGGGCGCGGAGGCATCGTCTCGCTCGTGGAGTCGACGCTCGCGCTCGACCGCGCCGCGGAGCGTCCGCTGACCATGCTGCTCGGGCCGCGCGGCAGCGGCACGAGCGAGCTGCTGTGCGTCCTGATGGAGCAGTTCGGCACCCAATACCCCTTCGGGTACGTCAAGTTCACCTCGGGCCAGGAGCTGCTGCCGCGGTACGCGCTCGGCCTGCTCGCCCGGCAGCTGGCCCGGAATCTGCCGAGCTACCGGCACACGGCGTTCCCGCGCCTCGCCCTCGGGCTGCTCGCTTCCGACCAGGACCTTCCGCACCAGGCCCTCACCGGCGGGCAGCGCGGCATCAGGGGCGCCCTCGCGGATCTGGAGAAGAAGGCCAAGCAGCAGCACGGCGACTATCTGGCGGCCTATCTGACGGTCGCTCAGGCCTCGATCGACGCGCCGGAGGGGGCGAGTCGCAGCGCACGTACGCTGCTGGCCGCGGCGACCGACACGTCCGCGCGGTCCTGGGCCGGGCGCTGGGACCACTCGACGGCCGCCTGGTTCGGACAGCACCGCCTCACTCACAGTTCCGACCCGTGGGAGTCCCTGCTCGAACTCAACCGCTGGCGCCACCAGGGCGACGAGCGCGACAAGCTCCGGCTCGACCAGCTCCTGTGCTCCGCCTTCCTGGAGGATCTGCGCACCTGCGTCAAGGGACTCTTCCGGCCGCGCTCGTACCTTCTGCTGCTCGACGAGACGCACACCGACCACGGCCGTGAGTTCCTCGATCTGCTGCTCCAGGCGCGGCACGACGACACCGTGCTCGGGCGGCGCCCGTGCGATCCGCTGTCCGTCGTCGCGGGCTGCAACCGGTGGCTGCCCCGCTGGGGTCCGGCGACCGGCGAGGAGTGGCCCTGGCGGCCGCGCGAGCCCGACCGGGCCTCGCTCGCCGACTGGCACGAGCACCGCCCCTCCGGCGACGGCCAGGACACCTGGTGGTATCCGCTGCGCATGCGTGACCTGGACCGCGACGAGGTGCGCATCCACGTGGAGCAGCAGCTCAACACGCATCCCGAGCTCACGCCGTTCACGACGCTCGCGCCGTTCGTCCACCGGCTCACCGGGGGGCTGCCCAAGGCCGTCCAGCAGGTCTTCGAAGTGCTCGGCGGGCCGAACGTGCCCCAGGTGCCCGGGCCGCAGCAGAACCTCTGGCTGCGCGACCTGCCGCACCGCACCGTGTCGGCCCAGGGACGCAAGCCGCTCCTCGTGGACGCCGCGCTCGACGACCTGCTCGCCGACTTCGACGCCGCGGACCGGGACCGGCTCGCCCAGTGCGCAGCCGCCGACGACCTGTTCGTGGGCGCACAGCTGCTGGGCCGCGGCGCGGAGCTGTTCACGGACATCCGCAGCCGCTGGCTGCTGAGCGCTCCCGGCACCCTGTCCCTCCATCCCTGGCTCCGGCGGATGCTGCTGTGGCACCTGGCCGGGCGGGCCGGCGCCTGGGACACCGCGCACGAGGTCCTCGCAGAGCATTACGCGAGCGGGGAGCAGCGCGTTCAGGAGCTCTACCACCTTCTCGCGCTTGAAAAGGTCGACGAGGTCGCCGAGTACCTCGTGACCCTGCGCAACACGGCTCAGACGGAGGAGTGGCTCAGCGCCTTCCACACCATCACCGCGGCCCCCAACCGGCTCGCCCACCCCGGCGGCCCGCTGGAGCTGCGGGCCCGGCTCGCGCCGTCCGACCCCGGCGACCAGGTGACCGTCCCCGCCGTGATCCGCGACCTGGTGGTGGCGCGCTGGCTGTGGAGCGATCCGCTCACGGATCCCGGCAGGCAGCTCAGCCCGGTCCTCGCCGACGGCTTCGTGCACCTGTCCCGACTGTGGAGGAACTACAACGTGGCTCTGGTCAACGAGGCGGAGCGCTACCGGCTCACGACACCCACCCGAACGTCGCCGATACTCGGGAGCGGGACATGAGCCCGCTGGCCCTGCCGCGGTGGCGTGAGTGGTCGTGGCGGACGGTGAAGCTGGTCGCGGCCGCTGTGGCGCTCGCCGTGGTGCTCTCCGTCACCGCATTCGTGATCGTCGACAAGGTCTCGGCCGCCCGCGCCCGCTGCGCCGACGGTGTGACGCATCTGGACCCGGACCGGGAGTGCGTCGGAGTCACCGACGGCTCGTACGCGTTCGCCGGACATCTCAAGCGGGTCGAGAAGAAGATCGAGGAGGAGAACAGGCGGGTCTACGACCACCGCGGCACGGAGCCGTACGTCACCGTCGCCTACCTCACCTCCTTCACCGTCACCGACGACGACAGCAACTCGGAGGACTCCGTACGGCACGAGCTCGAAGGCGCCTACCTCGCGCAGGTCCGGCACAACACGGGCGACCTCGCCGCGTCCCCGAAGATCCGGCTGCTCGTCGCCAACACCGGCAGCAACGCGCGTCATTGGGAGCACACGGTCGACCTGCTGATCGCCCGCAAGAGCGCTCCCGACCGGCTCGTCGCCGTGGCGGGCCTCGGCCCGAGCACCGGACCGAACGTCAAGGCGCTGCGCAGACTGTCGGAGAACGGCATCGCCACGGTCTCCAGCATCATGACGGCGACCGACATCAAGGGCATAGAGGGGTTCGTGCGGGTCGCGCCGACCAACGCGGACGAGGCACGGGCGGGCGCCGCGTATCTCAAACGGCAGAAGAACAAGTACCGCACCGCCGTCGTCATCCAGGACGCCGACAAGGACGACCTCTACGCGTCGACTCTCGGTGCCGCGTTCAGCGCGGAGTACCCGGACAAGGACCACCGTCTCGTCGCGGACCGGATCACCTACGACTCCTCGGTGCCGTCGGCCTGGCCCAATGAACTGCACTACACCGCAGAGCAGTTGTGCGGCGAGCGGCCCGCGGTGGTCTATTTCGCGGGTCGGGGACGTCATCTGTCGCACTTCCTGAACGCGCTCGCCAACCGGACCTGCCAGTCGCGGAACTTCACGGTGCTCACGGGCGACGACACGACGAACCTGACGCCCAAGGAACTCGACGCCGCCGCGCGCACCGGTGTGACCATGCTCTACACGGGACTGGCCCACGCGGACATGTGGCGCAACGACCCGGGCGCGGTGTCGGGCCCGTCGGCCGGCAGCTTCCAGCCGGGCGGGACCCTCGACAAGTGGTTCCCCGACGACGCCCGTTACGACGGCCAGGACATCATGGGCCACGACGCCGTGCTCACCGCGGCGCAGGCCATCCGCATGGCGTCCAACTGGCAGGGAGAGGTGACGGGGCGCTCGGTGGGCCGGATGTTCCTCCAGCTCGACGGGGACCGCAAGGTGCCCGGCGCGAGCGGTTTCCTGTCGTTCAAGGACAACGGGGACCCGCGCGACAAGGCGGTCCCGGTCCTGCGGCTCACACCGAAGGGCGAGTCGGAACTGGTCGACGTGTCGGCCCCGGGCGGCAGACCGGCCACGGGAGGGTAGGTTTCCACGGCAGTCGACCCGGCTTATTCTCAGGGGTGTTGAGCAGGCCGACCTCGGAGCCGAGTTTGCGAGGGCGTGTGGATCCATCCGCGTTTTTCTACACGAGCTGCACCCGTGGCGACGGCTGGCCCGCGCTCACCCGGTTCCATGCCGATCTGGAGTACCGGCTGCGGGCGCAGGAGGGGTACGGCATCAGCGGCGCGCTCGGCGCGGCGATGAACCCCGACACGGCGCCGAGCAGCGCCATCACCAAGGCCGGCGTGATGGTCGCGCTCTACTCCCCCAGATACTTCCTGGACCGCGGCTGCGGACTCGAATGGGCCGTCATCCAGTCCCGGATGCGCCGCCGCGCGCACATCGAGGGCGTCCAGGTCCCCGGCTGCCTCATACCGGTGTGCTGGAAACCCGTGGCCGAGCGTCGGATCCCGCAGGAGGTGCGCCGCTCCGGGTCGTTCCCCGGGCCCGGCGCCTTCGACTGGCTCAGGGAACGGGGTCTGGAGGCCCTGGTCTCGTCGTCGGACCCGGGCGCCGACGAGCGGTACTACGTGTTCGTCGAGCAGCTGGCCAAGAGCATCCTGGAGGCCGGACGCGCCGGGCTCGAACCGCTCGAGGCCGGCGAAGCGCGCGACATGCTCCCCGCGTTCGGCTCCGCGCAGGGCGCGAGCAGCTCGGGCCGGCCCCACTTCAGGGTCCCCGAGCAGCCGCGTCCCCGGCCCGAGAGCGCCGCCGATGAGCCCCGGTCGGTCGCGATCAGCTATGTCGGCGCCGACCAGGCCTGGGCCGACTGGATGGACGACGTGCTCCGCGAGGAGGGCCACACCGTGCGGCAGCGGCGCTGGCGGGTCGGGCTCGAGACCCTGTCGCAGACCGTGGAGCGCGCCCGCGACGGCGCCGACCGGGTCGTGGTCGTCTTCTCCCGCAGCTACTTCGACGCCGGGAACACCGCCCCCACCGACTGGGAGGCCGCCTTCACCCCGCCCGCTTCCGACCCGTCCTGGCTCGTCGCCGTACAGATCGACGCGGCACCCCGGCCCCTTCTCGTCCGCGGTGTCCGGGTCCTCGCCCTGGAGAGGTCCGGACCCGATCAGGCCGAACGGCTCCGCGAAGGGGTCATCGGCACGGAGGGTGCGCCCCACGACCCTGCGGGAGGAGCACGTTGACCGGGCCGAGACGTTCCGCCACCGATCCGCCGCCGGTATCGAACCTTCCGGTCCAGGCCACCTCGTTCGTCGGCCGTGACGAAGAGATCCCCGCCATCCACGGCCTGTTCGAGGACCACCGCGCGGTCCTCCTCCACGACCCGGCCGACCGGCAGCACGGGTACGGCAAGTCGGAGACGGCCATCACCTATTGCCACCGCTACCGCATGCGCTACCGCGTGGCGTGGTGGTTCGACTGCTCCCACGAGAGCGATCCCGCCCGGCTGCGGCAGCTGATCCAGCGTGGCACGGACGAGCTGCACACCCGGTACCGCGAGGTCCTGCGCGTCGGGAGGATCCCCGAGCGCCCCGACGACAAGTGGCTGCTCCTGTACGACAACGTGGCCGATCCCGACCGTATCCAGGATCTCTTCCCGCCCGGCGACGCGCGGATCCTGGTCACCTCCCGGCCGCGGGGTTCCGCCTGGGACGAGGCCGCCCGGCTGCCCGTCGGCGACCTCGCCCCGTCCGAAGTGGCCAGCCTCTTCCGCCAGTTGGTCGAGATCCGGCAGCCCGTGGCCGAGGATCTCGCCCGGACGTTCGCGGGACATCCGCAGCAGATCATCTCGGTGGCCGAGCAGATACGCCGGGGCACTCCGCCAGCCACGTGCGTCGCCCTGGCCGACGCCGTACGGCTCGCGCCCGCGCCCGCGCGGCCCGCACCGCCGCAGCCGTCGGACCATGTGCGGATGAGCGCCCAGGACCGGGAGACCCTCATCGACACGCTGCTGTCCTCGCCGGTCTGCCGGGACCTGCCCAGCTACCGCGCCTGGATCAAGGCCATCGACCGGCGGACGGCGGTATCGTCCAGCCTGCCGTCGGAGACGGAGACCATCCGCACGCGCGTCGTCGGCCTGGTCTCGATCGCCCTCAGCCGCGACGCGCCCGACGTCCTGCTGGCCCTCGCCAAAGCCTTCGAGGACAAGGCGGGCCGGCACGAGGCGCAGCTCGTCCGGGCGCTGATCGGCCCGGCGGCGGCGAACTGGAACGCGAACAAGGAGCCGATACGCGCAGTGCTGCCCCAACGCCCCGCCGATGCCCCGTTCTTCTTCACCAGCTACGCGAACCGGGAGGACGACCAGGACCACGTGGCCGAGTTCCACGAGCAGCTCGAACACGAACTGCGCATCAAGCGCGGCCGCAACCTGACGAGTACGGGTTTCCTGGACCGCCACAGTCTCCAGCTCGGCCGCACCTGGCGGGAACCGATGGTCGAGGCGATCCGCTCGACGCGGCTGCTCGTCGCGCTGATCACCGCGGACTACTTCGAGAGCGAGTGGTGCCGGCGGGAGTGGGCCGTGATGATGGAGCGCGCCCGCCGGGCCGGGCGTTCGCCCGGTGACGAGCCGGTCGCCATCCTGCCGCTGTTCTGGGTCAAGCCGCGCGGAACACTGCCCGAGGATCTGGCCTCCATGCAGTACAACTCGCCCGCGCTGTTCGGCGGGAGCAAAGCCCCGGACAACCTGATCGACCTGCTGCGGGAGGACAGGGAGAAGGCGGCGGCCTTCATCCGCAGGCTCGCCGAAACCATGATCAAAGCGGCGGACCGCGATCTTCCGGTGCTCGACGCGGAGGCCGTACGGGACATTCCGCTCGCTTTCAGCGAGTGGGGCACAGAGGACACGTCGCTGTCGGGCTCCACAGCGGGCTCGGGTTCAGATCCCGGCACGGGCGGTGCTCAACCGCATCCGGATCCGGATCGGCAGCCGCCGCCGGAGCCCGCACCGGAACCGGAACCGGACCGGGAACCTGAGCCCGAACCGGAGCCGGAGCTGAAACCAGCACCAGCCAAGCGTGAGGCCAAGCCCCCCGCGCCCCTGCCAGAGCCGGCCCCCCGCCTGTCTCCCGACCAGCCCGTGACTCCTTCACGCCCCACCGAACCCGCGCCCCCGACCGTCCCTGCTCCCCCGGCGGCCTCCGACAAGACCCGGCTCATCGAGGCGCTGACGACCGGCCCGCTGCGCGAGTCCACGCGGTACACCTCCTGGGTCGAGGCCGTGCTCCGGGACGTCGCCCCGGAGCGCCGTCCCGCGGTCACGCAGTTCGTCGACCCGCTCAGAAGACGGGTGCACCTGCTGGTGAACTTCGCCTACGACCAGTCGACCCCTGACCTGTTCCGCACCATGGCCCGGGCCCTCGCACTGGTCGACCCCGGTGGCCCGGACGCCCCCGACGAGACCGTGACCGCGGTGCACGGCCTGGTGGACCGTATTGTCGCGGCATGGCCTCAGCACACGTGACCCCGAACCGAAGACCGGCGCGCGACTGCCCGTTCTGCCGCATCGCCGCGGGTACGGGACCGGCCCGCCTGGTCAGCGCGGACCCCGAAGTCCTCGCCTTCCTGCCGCTGCGCCCGGTCCATCCCGGTCATGTCCTCGTCGTGCCGCGGCGCCATCTGGAGGACATCTGGGAGCTGGACGAGGACACGGCAACGGCCGTGAGCAGGACGGTGCTTCGGGTCGCGCACGCCGTGCGTGCGGTGTTCCGGCCGGACGGGCTCAACGTCATCCAGTCGTCCGGCGCGGCCGCGACCCAGACCGTGCCGCACCTGCACGTCCATGTGGTCCCGCGGTTCGCGAACGACCGGATGGGCCCCATCTGGCCGACCCCGGCCGACGAGTCGCCCGTCGCCCTGGACGACGCGGCGAGCCGGCTGTCCAAGGCCCTAGAACAGGACGACCAGGGCGATGAGTTGGGCCAGGGCGAGGCCACCGTAGAAGAGAGCGACCGTCAGGGAACCCGCGGCCCGTAGCGTGCCGGCCCGCTCCGCGCCGGCGCTCGCGTCGAGGCTGAACGGCTCTATGCCGCTGCCCGGCCGCCGCACCTTGTCGTAGAGCCGCCTGAACAGCCGCTCCTTGTACAGGAAGTACCCGTCGAGCAGCCAGAACGCCACGATGGGAACGAAGCCGGTGGCCGCCACCGTCCGGCTCCCGTTCCCCGCGGCGAAGGCGAGCAGCGCACCCATCAGGGTCAGCGCCCAGCCCTTGATCAGGAACGAGTTGTTGCCCATCCGTGCGACGACGGCCTGGATCAGTTCGAGGTGCCTGATCTGCCCGTCGTCCAGAACGGTCCGGCTCGCAGGTTCCCCTGTCACGGCATTCCCCCTTCGGGCGGAACCCTACCCAGGAGCACACGGCGCCGTTACCCCCGTCACTTGTCGGCCCGCACTGGCCGAAATAAGCAACTGCTTAGTACGCTGAGGGGGCGGTGCCCGCCGGCCCCGTGCTTCGGTACCGTCCGTCACCATCAGTGCGCCTGGAGTAAACGCATGGCATCCCTGCTGCTGTCCCGCCGCGATCTCGAGTTCCTGCTGTACGAATGGCTCGACGTCTGCGCGCTCACCTCCCGGGAGCGGTACGCGGACCACTCCCGCGAGACCTTCGACGCGGCGCTCGAGCTGAGCGAGCAGATCGCGACGCGGCACTTCGCCCCGCACAACAAGAAGAGCGACGCGCAGGAGCCCACCTTCGACGGGGAGCGGGTGCACATCATCCCCGAGGTGAAGGAGGCGCTCCGGGTGCTCGGCGAGTCGGGGCTCATCGCGGGTGCCATGGACTACGAGGTGGGCGGCGGGCAGCTGCCCTCGGTGGTCGCCGACGCGTGCTTCGCCTGGTTCCAGGCCGCGAACGTCGGCACGTCCGCGTACTCGTTCCTCACGGTGGGCAACGCCAACCTCATCCTCGCGCACGGCTCGAAGGAGCAGATCGACACCTTCGTACGCCCCATGGTGGAGGGCCGCTTCATGGGCACGATGTGCCTCTCGGAGCCGCAGGCCGGATCGTCGCTCGCCGATGTCCGTACGCGGGCCGAGCGGCAGGACGACGGGACGTACCGCCTCGCCGGGAACAAGATGTGGATCTCCGGCGGCGAGCACGAGCTGTCGGAGAACATCGTGCACCTCGTGCTCGCCAGGACCCCGGACGGGCCGGCCGGCGTGAAGGGCCTGTCGCTGTTCATCGTCCCCAAGGTCCTTGTGGGCGAGGACGGTTCACTGGGCGAGCGCAACGACGTGGTCCTTGCGGGCCTCAACCACAAGATGGGCTACCGGGGCACGACGAACACCCTTCTCAACTTCGGCGAGGGCGCCCACCGGCCGGGCGGCGCGGCGGGCGCCGTCGGGTACCTCGTCGGCGAGGAGAACCGCGGGCTCGCCTACATGTTCCACATGATGAACGAGGCCCGGATCGGCGTCGGCCTCGGCGCCACCGCCCTCGGCTACACCGGCTATCTGCACGCCCTCGACTACGCCCGCACGCGCCCGCAGGGCCGCCCCCTCGCGGGCAAGGACCCGGCCGCCCCGCAGGTCCCGATCGTCGCGCACGCCGACGTCCGCAGGATGCTCCTGGCCCAGAAGGCTTACGTGGAGGGCGCGTTGGCGCTCACCCTGTACTGCGGCCGGCTCCTCGACGAGCAGCACACCGGCGCCACGCCCGAGGCCCGCGCCGAGGCCCGGCTGCTGCTCGACGTGCTCACCCCGATCGCCAAGAGCTGGCCTTCGCAGTGGTGCCTGGAGGCCAACAGCCTCGCGATCCAGGTGCACGGGGGCTACGGCTACACGCGCGAGTACAACGTCGAGCAGTTCTACCGCGACAACCGGCTCAACCCCATTCACGAGGGCACGCACGGCATCCACGGTCTCGACCTGCTCGGCCGCAAGGTCGTCATGGACGGCGGAGCCGGGCTCCGCCTCCTCGTGGAGCGTGTCACCGCGACGACCGCCCGCGCGGCCGAAGCCGGCGCGGAGGCGGCCGGGTACGGCGTCCTGCTCGACACCGCCGTGCGCCGTGCCGTCTCCGTGACCCAGCGCGTGTGGTCGACGGGCGACCCGGAGACCGCCCTGGCCAACGCGAGCGTGTACCTCGAAGCCGTCGGGCACGTCGTCGTCGCCTGGATATGGCTGGAGCAGCTGCTCGCGGCGGCGCCGGGCACGGAGGCCGTCCACGAGGGCAAGCGCGGCGCGTGCCGCTACTTCTTCCGGCACGAACTGCCCAAGACCGAGGCGCAGTTCAGCCTGCTCGAGTCTCTGGACCGGACGGCTGTCGACCTTCCGGAGGACGCCTTCTGACCGGCCGATCGGTGCTCCGGCCCGTCCACCGGAGGAGGGATACGGAGCAGACGGCAGCGAACGCGCACCACGTCGAGACGAACTCCCACCGCCACAGCGCGACACACACCGCCGCGCCCGCCGCGACCAGCACACCGAGCAGCACGAGGCCGCGCTCGGCGGACAGGAGCAGCGAGCCGACCGTGGCCAGGAGGTACCCGGCGACCAGGAGCCCGGGGTGCGGCAGGCCGAGGGCGTACCCCACGGTGTGACCGCGGATCTCGGCCGTGACCGTGCGGGTCGCGAGCGCGTACGCGAGTCCCGCCGCGGTCACGGCCCCGGCCGCGAGCGGGATCAGCAGCAGCCCGCGGGCGCGCCGGGGCGCCGCGCACACCACCCCGGCGGGCACCCACAGCGCCAGGACCGGGAGGGCGATCACGGCCCAGGCGACGGTGGCGGGACCCGTCCCGCCACCGGACCGCCACAGGACGGACTCGACGATCTGATGGGCGCCGAGCAGCAGCGGCAGCGCGGCCATCGGCAGGTCACGGGGCCGTCGCGCGCGGACCGTCCGGGCGACGCAGGCGGCTCCCACGGCGGCGATCGCGCTGCCCGCCACGAGGTCGGCCGTCGCGCTCCAGCACATGCCGCATCACCACGGTTCCGGGTCGTGTGCGCCGACGCCCGTCGCCGTCCGCAGTGCGGCCACGCTACGACGCCACGGGCCGCCGCCCGCCGCGCCGACACAGGAGCGGCGGCGGCTCACCTCGCCCAGAGTCCGCGTACGTGCCCGAGGTGGCGGGTCATGACGGCGCGCACGGCGTCCTCGTCACGGGCCACGAGGGCGTCGAGGATCTCCAGGTGCTCCTCGGCCGACGCCTCCAGCCGGCCCGCCTCGACCAGCGCGTTCAGCCCGTAGAGCCGGGAGCGTTTGCGCAGGTCGCCGACCACCTCGACCAGGTGCTCGTTGCCGGAGAGGGCGAGCAGCCCCAGATGGAACCGGATGTCCGCCTCGACGTACGCGATGAGGTCGCCGGCCACCGCCGCGTCGACGATCTCCCGCGCGACCGGGCGCAGCGCCTCCATCGCCGCGAGGTCGGCGGTGGTGGCGAGTTCGGCCGTGGTCGGGATCTCGATCAGCGCGCGGATGTGCTTGTACTCGTCGAGCTGCTTCTCGGAGACGGCCGTGACCCGGAAGCCCTTGTTCGGCACCGCGTCGACGAGGCCCTCCTTCGCAAGGTCGAGCATGGCCTCGCGCACCGGCGTCGCGGACACCCCGAAGCGGACGGCGAGGGTCGGCGCCGAGTACACCTCGCCCGCCCGCAGCTCACCCGCGATCAGCGCGGCGCGCAGGGCGTCGGCGACCCGCTCGCGGTAGCTGCTGCGCGTCCCGCCGAGGCTGGGCAGGGAGGGAGCCGCGGACGGGGCGCTGCGCCGGTCGGCCATGGGGTGGTCCTCCTAGGTGACATGTCACGTTCCACAAGTATCCCGTGGCACGTGGAGTGCTGCGGGACAGGTCTGACGCTGCGGACCTGGTGCTACAGGACGAAGCCCGCGGGAAAGGGGTCGTCCGGATCGAGCAGGTACTGGGCCGTGCCGGTCACCCACGCGCGGCCGGTGAAGCTCGGCAGCACCGCCGGGGTCCCGGCCACCTCGGTGGTGCCGAGCAGCCGGCCGGTGAACTGGGTGCCGATGAACGACTCGTTCACGAACTCCGTGTGCAGCGGCAGTTCACCGCGCGCGTGCAGCTGGGCCATGCGCGCGCTCGTTCCCGTACCGCAGGGCGAGCGGTCGAACCAGCCGGGGTGGATCGCCATCGCGTGCCGGGAGTACCGGGCGGTCGACCCCGGCGCGTACAGATGGACGTGATGGCAGCCGCGGATGGACGGGTCCTCGGGGTGTACGGGCTCGTCCTTCGCGTTGATCGCGTCCATCAGCGCGAGGCCCGCCGCGAGGATGTCGTCCTTCCGCTCGCGCTCGAAGGGCAGGCCGAACCGGTCGAGGGGCAGGATCGCGTAGAAGTTGCCGCCGTAGGCCAGGTCGTATGTGATCGTGCGTCCGTCGGCGAGCGTGATCTCGTGGTCGATGGCCACGGAGAAGGACGGCACGTTCCGCAGGGTGACGGACTTCGCCGCGCCGTTCTCCACGGCGACCTCGGCGACGACGAGTCCGGCGGGGGTGTCGAGGCGGATGGTGGTGACCGGTTCGACGACCTCGACCATGCCCGTCTCCACGAGGACGGTGGCGACGCCGATCGTTCCGTGCCCGCACATCGGGAGGTAGCCGGAGACCTCGATGTAGATGACGCCGTAGTCGCAGTCGGGCCTGGTCGGCGGCTGGAGGATCGCGCCGCTCATCGCGGCGTGCCCGCGCGGCTCGTTCATCAGGAGCTGCTTGATGTCGTCGCGGTGCTCACGGAAGTACAGGCGGCGTTCGTTCATCGTGGCGCCGGGGACGGTACCGATGCCGCCGGTGATCACCCGTGTCGGCATGCCCTCGGTGTGCGAGTCGACCGCGTGCAGGACGAGTTTGCTGCGCATGGCGGAAACTGCTCCCTTGGAGTGGATGCGGTGGGGTCCGGGGGTCAGACGAGACCGGCGGCGACCGCCTGTTCGGTGGCGGCGCGCACCGCCTTCTCCTGGTCCGGCAGAAGGGGCATGCGCGGCGGGCGGCAAGGGCCTCCGTGGCGGCCGATGATGTCCATGGACAGCTTGATGGCCTCGACGAACTCGGGCCGCGAGTCCCAGCGCAGGAGCGGGTGGAGCTGCCGGTAGAGGGTGGTCGCGGTGGTGAGGTCGCCGGACACGGCGGCGCGGTACAGCTCGACGGACGCGGCGGGCAGCATGTTCGGATAGCCGGCGATCCAGCCCTTGGCACCGGCCAGGGCGAGTTCGAGCAGGACATCGTCGGCACCGATCAACAGGTCCAGTTCGGGGGCGAGTTCGGCGATGCGGTAGGCCCGTCGCACGTCTCCCGAGAACTCCTTGACCCCGCGGACGAACCCCTCGCGGTGCAGTGTCGCGAGCAGTTCCGGCACGAGGTCGACCTTGGTGTCGATGGGGTTGTTGTACGCGACGACGGGGAGGCCCGCCTCGGCGACCGCCTCGTAGTGGGCGAGGACGGAACGCTCGTCCGCGCGGTAGGCGTTGGGCGGGAGCAGCATCACGGAGGCGCACCCGGCGTCCCTGGCCTGCTCGGCCCAGCGGCGGGCCTCGGCGGAGCCGTAGGCGGCGACACCCGGCATCACGCGCTGCCCACCGATCGCGGCGACGGCCGTCTCGACGACCTTCGCCCGCTCCTCCGGTGTGAGCACCTGATACTCGCCGAGCGAGCCGTTGGGAACGACTCCGTCGCAGCCGTTCTCCACGAGCCAGGAACAATGCTCGGCGTATTTCCCGTAGTTGACGGAGAGGTCGTCGTTCAGCGGGAGCGGCGTGGCTACGAGAACGCCGTGCCAGGGACTGCGCTCGGACGTGGTCATGGGCGGTGTCTCCTCTGTTCCTGTGGCGTGTGACATTGCACTGATGGCTACGGTCTGATGGCTACGGGCTGATAGATCCGGCCGCCGGAAGGGCGTGCGGCTCACTCATCGGACAGGTCCTCCCCCGCGCGGGCGAGCACTCCCAGCGGGACGGGTCGCGCGAACGGCCTTCTGGACGGCAGCGGTTCGCATCCCGCGAGCCCGGCGACGGCGGGTCCGCACATGCGGCCCTGACACCAGCCCATACCGGCCCGGGTCAGCAGTTTCACGGTGCGCGCGTCCGTGGCCCCGAGCTCGCCGACCGCCTCACGGATCGCGGAGGCCGGCACCTCCTCGCAGCGGCACACGACGGTGTCGTCGGTGACCTGCTCGGCCCAGTGCGCACGCGGTGCGAAGACGGCGTCGAGGGAGGCGATGAACTTCCTCGTCCTCGTCCGGGATTTGGCGGCGGCCGCCCACGTACGCGGATCGGGTTCGCGGCCCGCGAGCCGTGCAGCGGCGGAGCACCCCGCGGTGTGCCCCTCGGCCAGCGAGAGAGCGGCGCCGCCGACGCCGGTGGCCTCGCCCGCGGCCCACACTCCGTGGACGTCCGTGCGTTGCTCTTCGTCCACGGCCACGGCCGGCCCTTCGAGACGGCAGCCGAGCGTCTCGGCGAGGTCGGTGTGCGGCAGCAGGCCGTGGCCGACGGCGAGGGTGTCGCAGGGGATGACCTGCCCGGAGCCGGCCGCCACTCGCCCGTCACGGTCGAGCGCGGCGACGGTGACGGCTTCGAGCGCGCCGTCGCCGTGCGCTTCCACGACAGCGTGCCGGGCCTTCAGCCTCACGCGCCGACGCATCAGTCGGGCTGCGTACCCGGCTCCTTCGACGAGCTTGTCCGGGTGGGCGGAAAGCGTCCTCGCGTGCCGGGCGGCGTCCTTCACCCCGGCGGACTCGACCAGTGCGGCGACCTCCGCACCTGCCGCGGCCAGTCCGGCGGCGACCGGCAGCAGCAGCGGTCCCGTGCCCGCGACGACGGCCGTACGGCCCTGGAGCACGAGTCCGCCCTTGAGCATGGCCTGCGCGCCGCCCGCGGTGATCACGCCCGGCAGGGTCCAGCCCGGGAAGGGCAGCACCTTCTCGTAGGCGCCGGTCGCCAGGACGACGGCGTCGGCACGCACCACGGACGGCTCTTCCTGGGCCGGGCCGTGCAGCGCGTGGACGAGGAAGCCGGATGCTTCGTCCAGCCGTTCCACGCACCACACATGATGATCCGTCAGGTGTGTGATGCGGCCGGTCGCGATCTGTGCGGCCAGGCCGTCCCGCAGCCGCTCCCAGGTCCGCCACTGATGGTGCAGCGCCTGCGGGCGACGGGCGCCGAGTTCCTCGGCGGGCTGGCGGTAGAACTGGCCTCCCGCCTGTGCGCCCGCGTCGATCAGGGTCACGCGGCTCCCGCGGACGGCCGCGGCGAGCGCGGCGGCGAGCCCCGCGGGTCCGGCACCGATCACGGCGAGCGTGTCCGCCGTGCTCTGAGATGCGCCACGCTTCATGGCCCTTCCCCCTCCGTCGCGTCGCCGTGCCCGGTGCCGTGCTGCGTGCGGATGTCGTCGCCGGGTTCTGCCCGTACGAGGCAGGCCCGTTGGTTGGGGCGGCCATTGACGGTCACGAGGCAGTCGAAGCAGACGCCGATGCCGCAGAAGACTCCCCGTGGCTCGCCGGCGCCGCGCGTGGTGCGCCAGGCGGTGACGCCCGCCGACCACAGCGCCGCGGCGACGGTCTGCCCGGGAAGCACCGCGATCCGCGCCCCGTCGAAGGTGGCGGTGTGCGCGGGTCCGGGCTCGGCCCTGACGAGATCCAGTGGTGTGCGCTTGCTGTTCACGAGGCCTCCTCGGGGAACCGGTCCGGGCGGAAGGGCGCGAGGGCCGGATCCGCCCTTCCGCCACCGAGCGCTCCGGCGATCAAGTGCCCGGTACCCGTGGCGAGTCCGATGCCGGCGCCCTCGTGCCCGCAGGCGTGGAAGAGACCGGGCACGCGTGCGTCCGGTCCGATCGCCGGCAGATGATCCGGCATGTACGGGCGGAACCCCAGGTAGGACCGCATCACGCGGACGTTCTCCAGGAAGGGGAACAGCCGTGCCGCGCCCGCCGCGAGCGACCGTACGACGGGCAGCGAGAACGTGCGGTCGAAGCCGACGCGTTCGCGGCTCGCGCCGATCAGCACAGGACCGGCCGCGGTGCCCTCGACGACCGGTGAGGTCTGCAGTGCGGCGGAGTCGCTCGCGACGTCGGCCACGTAGTCGGCGGCGTACACCTTGTGCCGGACCACACGCGGCAGCGGCTCGGTGACCAGGACGAAGCCGCGCCGCGGCAGCACGGGCAGCCGGACCCCGGCGAGTGCGGCCAATTCGCCGCCCCACGTGCCCGCCGCGTTCACGACGGCGGGGGCGTGGATCTCGCCGCGGCCGGTACGTACGCCTCGTACGGAACCGTCCGCCGCCCGGAGCACCGCGCTGACGGGCGCGCCGGTCAGTAGCCGCGCCCCCGCCGAGCGCGCAAGGCGTACGAGGTGCGCGGCCGCCAGCGTGGGCATCACCTGGGCGTCCTGCGGATAGTGGACGCCTCCCGGCATTCCCGGGGCGAGTTTCGGTTCGAGTGCGTACAGCTCGTCGGCCGTGACGGCGCGCGCGTCGACACCGGAGTCGCGCTGCTGCGCGGCCAACTTCTCCAGCGCCGCCAGGCCTTCGGCGGACGACGCCACGACCACGCCGCCCTTGGCCTCGAACTCGACGGCCCCGGCCACGCCCGGTTCGGCGGCGAGTTCGGACCACAACCGGGCGGAGAGCAGGGCGAGTTCGAGTTCGGGGCCGGGTTCCTTGTCGGAGACGAGCAGGTTCCCCTCGCCCGCACCGGTGGTCCCTCCGGCCACGGGGCCGCGGTCCACCAGGACGACGGAATGCCCTGCCCGCGCCGCGTAGAGGGCGCAGGCCGCGCCCACCATTCCGGCGCCGACCACTACAACATCGCAGGTCAGCCGCGTAGTCACGGCTGTACTATGTCACATGTTCCTAAGCGGGCCAAGGGCTACTAGGCTGACGGGCAGCTCAGCCGAAACCACTGCGGAACCCACCGGAAGCAGCTGGATCACACCGGAACACAGCAGAAGGGTGCATCGTGTCCTCCTCCGAGCCCAGGCCACAGCCCGCGACTCAGGCGACGTCACAGCCCACGACTCAGCCCGAGGCCCAACCCCGGCCCAAGGGACGCAAGAACGGCCTCTACGCGGGCCTCTCCGACGAGCTCTCCGCCCTGATGAGGACGGGCTGGGCCGACACCGAGCAGCGCGACCTGCGGCCCGACGAGCAGGCGCCGCACGCCGCGCGTCGCCGCACCGCCCTGTCCGCGCGATTCCCGGGCGAGCGGCTGGTGATCCCCTCCGGCAAGCTCAAGATCCGCTCGAACGACAGCCATTACCCCTTCCGCCCCTACTCGGCGTATGTGCATCTCACGGGAGATCAGGCGCGCGACAGCGCCGTCGTGTTCGAGCCGCGCGCCGAAGGCGGACACGACATCCACCTCTATCTGCTCCCCCGCGACAGCCGGGACACCGACGAGTTCTGGACCGGTATGACGTCCGAGCTGTGGATGGGCCGCCGCCGCAGCCTCGCCGAGTCGGAACTGGTCCTCGGCCTGCCCTGCCGCGACATCCGCGACGCCGCCGCCGAGCTTGCGGCAGCGCCCGGGGCGCCGACCCGCATCGTCCGCGGCCACGACCCGGCACTCGAGGCCGCCGTGACGACGGACGCCGAGCGCGACGCCGGGCTGGAGGAGGCCCTGTCCGAACTGCGCCTGGTCAAGGACGCGTGGGAGATCGGCGAGCTGCGCAAGGCCGTCGACTCCACGGTGCGCGGATTCACCGATGTCGTACGGGAGTTGGCGACGGCGATCGCGACCTCGGAGCGCTGGATCGAGGGCACCTTCTTCCGCCGCGCCCGCCTGGAGGGCAACGCCGTCGGCTACGGCTCGATCTGCGCGGCCGGCGAGCACGCCACGATCATGCACTGGGAGCAGAACGACGGCCCGGTGCGGCCCGGCGAACTCCTGCTCCTCGACGCGGGCGTGGAGACCCACACGCTGTACACCGCCGACGTGACCCGCACGCTCCCGATCAGCGGCACGTTCACGCCGCTCCAGCGCAAGATCTACGACGCGGTGTACGAGGCCCAGGAGGCGGGCATCGCGGCCGTGAAGCCGGGGGCGGCCTACCGCGACTTCCACGACGCGGCCCAGCGCTGCATGGCGGGCAAGCTCGTCGAGTGGGGCCTGCTGGAGGGCGACCCGGAGCGGGTCTTCGAGCTCGGTCTGCAGCGGCGCTTCACCATGGCGGGCACGGGCCACATGCTCGGCCTCGACGTCCACGACTGCGCCGTCGCGCGCACGGAGTCGTATGTGGGCGGCCCGCTGGAGCCCGGCATGGTGCTGACGGTCGAACCCGGCCTGTACTTCCAGCCGGACGACCTGACGGTGCCGGAGGAGTACCGCGGCATCGGCGTGCGGATCGAGGACGACATCCTGGTGACGGCCGACGGCACGGAGAACCTGTCGGCGGGCCTGCCGCGGTCGGCGGACGAGGTCGAAGCGTGGATGCGCACGCTCACGGGCGACCGGTAGACGTCACGCCCTTGCGAGAACAGCCCCAGGGGGCCCGGCCGTCGGAACGGCCGGGCCCCCTGGGGTTTCAAGGCTTAAGCAGTCGGGACCGGGTACGTCGGGTACTCGACCCCGGAGACGTGCTGGACGACGCGGATGACCTGGCACGAGTAGCCGAACTCGTTGTCGTACCACAGGTAGAGGATCGCGTTGTCGCCGTCGACCTTCGTGGCACCGGCGTCCACGATGGAGGCGTGGCGCGAGCCGACGAAGTCCATGGAGACCGCGTCGGGGGCCGTGGTGAAGTCGATCTGGCGCTTGAGCGGCGAGTTCAGCGAGACGTCGCGGAGGTGGTCGAGGACTTCCTCGCGGGTGGTCTCGCGGCCCAGGCGCAGGCTGAGGATCGCGATCGAGACGTCCGGGACGGGGACGCGGATCGAGCTGCCGGTGATCGGCGCCTTCAGGTCGGGCAGCGCCTTGGCGACGGCGGAGGCGGCGCCGGTCTCGGTGATGACCATGTTGAGCGGCGCGGAGCGGCCGCGGCGGTCGGCCTTGTGGTAGTTGTCCAGCAGGTTCTGGTCGTTGGTGAACGAGTGGACGGTCTCCACGTGACCGCGCAGCACACCGTACTCGTCGTCCATCGCCTTCAGCGGCGGGACGATCGCGTTGGTGGTGCAGGACGCGCAGGACAGGATCTGCTCGTCCGGCTTGATCATGTCGTGGTTGACGCCGTGCACGATGTTCGGGACGTCGCCCTTGCCCGGAGCGGTCAGGACGACCTTCTCGACGCCGGGGCGGAGGTGCTTCGAAAGCCCCTCGCGGTCACGCCACTTGCCGGTGTTGTCGATCAGGATGGCGTCGTTGATGCCGTACGCCGTGTAGTCGACCTCGGACGGGTCGTTGGCGTAGATCACCTTGATCTCGTTGCCGTTGGCGACGATCGTGCTGTTCGCCTCGTCGACCGTGATCGTGCCGTTGAACTGGCCGTGGATGGAGTCGCGGCGCAGCAGCGAGGCGCGCTTGACGAGGTCCTGCTCGCCACCGCCTCGGACGACGATGGCGCGCAAGCGCAGACCGTTGCCGGAGCCGGCCTTCTCGATGAGCAGGCGGGCGACGAGGCGGCCGATGCGGCCGAAGCCGTAGAGGACGACGTCACGCGCCTGGCGGCACTCGATCTTGTTCTCACCCGTGGCGCCGGAGACGGCCTCGGCGGTGAACTCCTCGACCGAGAGACCGCGGTCGTCGGCCCGGTGCGCCTCGGCGAGCAGGCCGATGTCGATCTGCGACGGACCGAGGTCGAGCGCGGCGAGCGCCTGCAGGAACGGCATCGTCTCGGTGACCGACAGTTCCTCGCCGGCGATCTGGCGGGCGAACCGGTGGGTCTTGAGGATGCTCACCACCGACTTGTTCACCAAGGAGCGGCTGTGGAGCAGGACGGTGACGTCCCGCTCCCTGTGCATCTTCCCGATGATCGGGATCATCGACTCCGCGATCTCCTCGCGGTTCTTCCAGTTGGTGAACGAGTCGTCTTTGACAGTCACAGGTTTATCTTTCGAGCTAGGCGGCGCTCATATGCTAACCCGCCCCTGTTTTGATCGTTCAGACGGTCCCCCGAGCGGGAGCGGGCCCCACCAGGGGAGCGCGCCCACCACGCCCCACCGGCGCCGCTCAGCCGCCCGGGAGTCCGCATAATCGGACGGTTTCACCCCTTTTATCGCCCCTCATGCCGACCCTGATGTGCGCCGGGTATGCGATCGGCCCCACCCCGCTTCCGCGACGGGCAGCGCAGCCGCATCAGTCGACGAAGACCTCCGCCCGGTCGACGCTCACGAACGACGCGGAGGACTGCGCGTTGTGCTGACCCGCAACCCTCACGCGCAGGGTGTGCTGTCCGGGCGGGAGCTTCGGGCTCAGGTACTGGACCGTTTCCCCGGTGCGGATGGCGCCGTAGAAGTCGACGCGCTGTTCCGGCCCGCCGTCGACACTCAGATCCGCGTACCCGTTTCCCACGTCGCGTACCGACAGCAGGGCGATGCGGGTGCCGGTGAAGGTGAAGGTGGCCGAGGCGTCGGTCCGGTCGCTCCAGTGGTCGTCGCCCCAGAAGCACTGGGCCGCACAGCCGGTGCCCGAGTTCCAGGTGCCGCCGTAGGTGACGGTCCCCGGCCCGTCGGAGCGCCCGTCGTCGTTGATCCAGTAGTTGCCGGCCCCGGGGTCCCCCGACGGCAGGTCCTGCGTGGCCCCCATGGCGAGCGGCCGGCCGAAGTCCGGACTGCCGTCCGCCTTCCAGCCGAACTTCTGGGCACGCGTGGTGCGGTTGCCGTAGGTGAGGGCACTCGTCGTCTTGGCGTGGTAGACGATCCAGTCCTCACTGCCGTCGGGCGACTTGAAGAAGGCGTGGTGGCCCGGCCCGAAGACTCCGTGGTCGTCGGCGCGGGAGAACACCGCACCCTGGGCTTGCGTCCAGTTGCCCGGCACCAGCGGATCGGCCGTGTCCGGAAGCGACATCATCCAGAGCTGGTAGTCCGGCTTGCCGGTGTCGCACGTCGAGTACGTCATCCACGTACGGCCGTTGCGGTTCAGGAACTCGGGTCCCTCACGGACCTCCGGACAGCCCCCCGCGCCGTCGATGGCCACCGCGTCGCCCGAGATCGTGTACGGGTTGGACAGCGGTGCGATGTTGAGGCCGTTGTGCTGGTACTGGTTGATGCCGCTGTACGCGAGGTAGAGCCGTCCGTTGTGCTGCAGGATGCCCGCGTCGATGGCGAAGTCGTTCGCGTGGTTGGGCGGCGCGAGCTTGCCCTTGAAGTGGTAGGGGCCCGCCGGATCGTCCCGGTCCGACTCCAGGACGTAGAGGCGGTGGTGGTCGTCCACGCCGTCGTCAGCGGTGTAGTACATGTACCAGCGGTCACCGAACCGGTAGAACTCCGGAGCCCAGATGTCACGATTGCGCGAGCTGTCCGTGTCGGTCCACACCGTGACCGGCTCGGCCGTCAGAAGAGTACTCAGGGACGGGGAGCGCCACATCCTGATGCTGTCGCCCTGCATGGTCGTGAGGTAGTAGTTGCCGTTCCAGTACGTCATGTACGGATCGGGGCCGCTGTTCAGCGGATTGCGGAACCCGCCCGAAGCGGCGGCGGCAACCGCGCTTGGCGCGCCGGGCGACGGATCGGCCGACGCCGGAAGGACACCGCCGACGAGTGCGAGGAGCGCACCCAACGCCACGACGGCCCGGCGGATGGCGCGGAAAGTGCTCGGCAGGGACATGGGCAGCCCTTCGAAGGCGGCTCCCCGGAGGGAGACCGGCACGGGAGCGCGAGGTCATTACATCGATGTAAACCTGTGGCGTCACCGTAGGGACGGCTGCGACGGCTGTCAATCACCCGGCAGTTCAAGGGACTTGGGACTTCGGGCCATCTCCCGGCCGGGCGCGGCCCGGGGGCCGATCGCCTCAGTCCGACTGCGGCGACGGCTCCGTCCGGCAGGCCAGGTACAGAGCTATGCCCTCGGCGGGTTCGCGGACCGGGCGGCCGGAGAGCCGGGTGATCTTGTCCAGGCGGTAGAGCAGCGTGTTGCGGTGGATGTGCAGCAGCCGCGCCGCCCCCACCAGGCTGAACCCTCCCTCCGCCCAGGCGATGAGGGTCTCGCGCAGCTGTGGCCAGTCCGGCGCTTCGGGCAGCGCCCCCAGCACGGCGTCCCGGAAGCGGCTTCGGGCCTGTGGCGGCACGGAGGCGAGCAGCTGAGGGACGCGGACCTCATGGGCGGCGAAGACACTGCGGGACGCGTCGAGCCGCGGCCCGAGACGGAGGGCCGCGGCGGCGTCCTGGTATGCGGCGTGCAGGGCGGCCGGGCCGGTGGCCGGCTGCGCGTGGCCGATCGTCGGATGCGCGCCGGCGCGTTCGGCGAGCAGGGCGCACAACTGGGCGCAGCGTTCCAGGAAGCGTCCGTCGGGGTCGTGATGGAGGACGAAGACGTGGCCGGAGTCGAGGTGCCCGAAGAGGTCCTGCCGGTGACCGAAGACCGAGCCGGCGGCGCGGAGCACGGCCGCCGGTGAGACGTCGGGCGCCTCGGCCCCGCCCGCGGCGGCACGGGTGCCCAGGAGCAGCGCGCGGCGGGGCAGTGCGGGGCTGAAACCGAGTTCGGCCATCCGGGAGGACAGCGTGGCGGCGTCCACGAGATCGGGGTCGTAATAGGCGATGCCGCGCAGGAGGTCGTGGACGGCGCCCGCGTGCAGCATGCGGCTGCGAGTGGCGGCGGCTTCCTGGAGCAGGATCTCGGTCTGCCTCTGGACCACCAGGCCGAACTGGCGTACTCGGGCGGGTGCCCCGGTCAGGCCGACCGTACCGACCGCCTCGTCCCCGAGGAGCAGCGGAAGGCTGACGCCCGGGCGCACCCCGCTCAGCGGGCGCGCCTGGGCGGCGGTGTGCGCGGTGGGCCGCAGGGTGCGCAGCACCTCGAGCGAGGCTTCGTGCACCGCGCCCAGGCGCGCCGGGTCGCCGCTGCCGATGACCACGGCGTCCGCGTCGGTGATCAGCACATTGAAGCCGACGATGCGGCTGATGTCCTGGGCGATCTCGTGGGCGAGCTTCGGGGTCAGCACGGCCGAGGCGGCAACAGGCAGGGGGAGGCTGTCGGACTTCATCGTGCGGATCGTACAAGAGCGGCCTGCCGGTGCCTTGTCCGTCCTGGTCGATCCGCACGATGACCAGCGGGAGGGCCGTGACTACCTTCGTCTCCAGCGTTCGGCGCCGCCGACCGTCCCCGAACTCCTCCACCGCTGTCCTTCCTCCCGTCACCCTCTGTCTGCCAGGAGCTGCACATGGCCGCTTCACCCGGTTCCCCGGGCGCCGTCGCCGCACCGTCCCCGGGCGGCGCCTCCCCGAACAGTTCCCGCACGAGCTCGCGTGCCGGCCGGCTCATCACGCTGTACGCCGGCGGCGGTGAGTTCTGCGACGGCTACATCCTCAGCATCATCGGTGTCGCGCTCCCCCTGGTGACCTCGGCCTTCCAACTGGGTCCCGGCGGCGCGGGCTTGATCGGCTCCGCCTCTCTGGTCGGCATGTTCGCCGGCGGCCTCGCCTTCGGGTACGTCACCGACCGGATCGGCCGGCGCAAGGTCTACCTCGCCGCGATCGCCGCGTTCATCGTGCTGTCGGCGCTGCAGTACGGCGCGGACGCGGCCTGGCAGCTGGTGGTGCTGCGGTTCCTGATGGGCGTCGCGATCGGCGCGGACTTCGCGATCGCGGGCACGATCGCCGCGGAGTTCGCTCCGGAACGCTCCCGAGGACCGTTGATGGTCGTCCTCGTCACGATGTGGTCGGCGGGCGCCGCGGTGGCCTACGCCGTCGGCTGGCTGATGCTGCGCACCGGTCTCGACGACTGGCGTCTGCTGCTCGCGAGCAGCGCCGTGCCGGCGACGGTGGTTCTCCTGTTGAGGCTGCGTACACCGGAGTCCCCCCAGTGGCTGTTGAGCCGGGGCCGCGTCGAGGAGGCGCGGGCCGTGCTGCGCAGGATGGGCAGCGACGTCGGCGCCGCCGTGGCGCCGGTCCGGCCCGCCGTCACCCCGCGCTACAGCGACATCTTCCGCAACGGCTACGGACGGCGCACGCTGTTCGTCTGCCTCTTCTGGTGCTGCCAGCTGCTGCCGATCTACGCGATCACGACGTACGAACCGACCATCCTGGCGTCCTTCGGGCTCGGCGAGGGTACGGACTCCTACCTCGGAGCCGTCGCCGTGCAGCTGTTCTTCGTGCTGGGCTCGCTCTCCGGCATGCTGATGGTCAACCGGGGCCGGCGCGCCCTGCTGCTCTGGAGCTTCGGAGCCTCCGTCCTGCCGCTGACCGGCCTCGCCGCGGTGGCCGACCCGCCCGTCTGGCTGGTGGTGCTCCTGTTCGCCCTGTTCGGCGTAACGGCCTTCGCCAGCCAGTGTCTTCAGGCGCTGTACCCCTCCGAGCTGTTCCCCACCGAGGTGCGGGCCACCGCCAACGGTTTCGCCGCCGGTGTCAGCCGGATCGGCGCGGCGATCGGGACCTTCGGCGCACCGGTGCTCCTCGGCCACAGCACGCGCCTTGCCATGCTCGTCGGCGCGGGAATCGCAGCGGCCGGCTGGCTCGCCACGCTGCTGCTCGCTCCGGAGACCCGCGGCCTGTCGCTGGACGAAGCGGCCGCCTCGGGCGAGCCCACCTCGTCGCCCGGCCCGGCCCGCTCCCTCTCCACCCCCACGCCGGCCGGCGCCTCCGCCTCCTCCGTCCCCTCCACCCGTCCCACCGAAGTCACGGATCTCGCATGAACACCCTCCCCTCCCCCGCCCCGCAGTCCGTGATCGTCATAGGTGCGGGCGTCATCGGACTCGCCTGTGCCCACTACCTGCGAGAGGCCGGCCTGGATGTCACGGTCCTCGAACGCGACCGGGTGGGCAGCGGCTCCTCTCGCGGCAACGCCGGCGAGATCTGCCCCGACCTCGTGGAGCCGCTGCCCGCGCCCGGCGTGATCACGAAGGCCCTGCGCGGCATCCACCGCCCCGACAGCGCCCTGCACGTCCACCCCCGCCCCAACACCGAACTGGTCCGCTTCCTCACCGGCTTCGCCCGGCGGGCGAACCGCCGCGACCACCAGCACGGTGCGCAGGCTCTCGCCGGGTTCGCCAAGGACACCTTCGCGCTGTTCGAGGAGCTCGAGCAGCTCGGTGCGGACGGGGCGGCGCGCAAGGACGGCTATCTGTTCGCGTTCCCGTCGCACGAGGACGCGGGCCGTGCGCACGCCTCGTTCGCCGCGCTGGGTGCGCCGCTGTCGGCGGACGGTGTGCTGGACCGTGCCGGTATGGCCACGACGGAGCCGGCGCTCTCGGACACCGCCCGGGCGGGATTCGTCGTCGAGGACCAGTGGTCGGTCGACCCGTCCAGGTTCGTCGACGGCCTGACCACCCGGCTCCGGGACAACGGCGTACACATCGTGGAGGGCGCCCGGGTCACCTCGGTCGACGAGGCGGAGGGCGGGGTGCAGGTGCGGACCTCGGCCGGCACGTACAGCGCGGACCGTGCCGTGGTGGCCGCCGGCGTGTGGTCGCAGACGCTGCTGCGGGGCCTCGGTGTCGACCCCGGCTTGTTCCCCGGCAAGGGCTACAGCTTCTCGGTGCGCTCCAAGCAGCCGCTGCGCCGGCTCGTCCACCTGGGAACGGCACACGTGGTGCTCACCCCGCTGGACGAGACCGGCGAACGGATCCGGGTGGCCGGCACGATGGAGTTCGAGGCCGACGCCGACCGCTACCGCGAGGCCCGGGTCCGGGCCATCGTCGCGGCCGCCCGCCCCTATCTCGAGGACGCCGACTGGGCGGACCGCGAGGAGGAGTGGGTGGGAGCCCGGCCGCTGACGCGTGACGGACTGCCCTTGATCGGTACGGTCCCCGGCACCTCGCGGATCGTCGCGGCGGGCGGTCACAACATGCTCGGCCTGATGCTCGCCCCCGTCACCGGGCGCGCCGTCGCCGGTCTGGTGACCGGTGACCGCGCGGCGGCCGAGGCAACCCGCCCGTTCGCCCTGGAGCGGCTGGCCCGACGGCCTCGTACGAGGCGCCCGGCGCAACGGGCCTGACAGGGCACCGGCCGGCCACCGCTCCCCCCGATCGCTTGATTCACCCCCTACTTCAGCCGGGCGTCGTCGGGCAACGGTGCGGGGGCGGTGAGCAGAGCGCGTACGTCGGCGTAGCCGTCGCCCGTGTCGGAGGACGGGGTGTCGAAGACCCTGGTGACCGGGGCGCTGGAGGTCCAGGGCGTCCATCCGGGGCTGCCGTTGCGGATGAACGCGACCGCCGCGCCGTGGATATCTGCGGCAAGGGCTTCGGGCGGCTCGGCACCGGCTACGGCGGCGACCCCTTCGGCGTCGAGGCAGTCGAAGTGGAACGGCACGTCGAGGCAGTGCGTGGCCAGACCGAGGACGGGAGAGCGCCAGGCGAAGCGGTACAGCCAGGTCGGAGCGGCGGCGCGAGCCCGGGCGACCCGGAGTACCGCGCTGCGGAAGACGTGGTCCGTGACGTACTGGCCGACGACGTCGGCCGTGTCGAGGCCGGAGTGATCGGCTGCGTACGCGGCGGCGACGTTCTCGTCCACGCCGCACGCGGTGAGGACCCGGGCCGGCACCGCCGTGGCCAGTCGGTCCCGCATGGAGTGCAGTGCCATCGTGAACTCGTGGTCGGTGGCCCCGAGTACGAGTTCCTTGCCCGCTCCCACGCCCGCGGCGAGAGCGTCCGGAGTGGGCCGTGGGATCAAGTCGCCATCGACCACGGGGGCGAAGGGCAGGCTCTTGGCGACCAGGCTGGTGATTCCGGCCAGAGCGTCATCCGGCTGCGCGCCGCTCACGGTGTCGGCGTCCGCATCGGGGTCCGCCGCCAGGGAGGACGCCTGCTTCTGCAGATCGAGGATCCGTTCCTCGCTCAGCCGGCCCCAGCCGGTTCGCGTCGGTTGCACGCCGCCCAGCTCGGCCAGCCCGCGCCCCAGACGTTCCGCCTCGGTCATCGACACCTGCGAAACCGGGCCGGACAGACAGTGCACGCGGTGGAACAGGTCCTGCGCGCGCGGCATGCCCAGCAGGGTCAGCACGGCGGCACCGCCCGCCGACTGACCGGCGAGGGTGACCCGGCCGGGGTCCCCTCCGAAGCCGCGGATGTTGTCCCGCACCCATTCAAGGGCCAGCAACCAGTCACGGACGGCGCGGTTGTGCGGTGCGTCGGAGATCCAACCGAAGCCGTCGAAGCCGAGCCGGTAGCCGATCGAGACGACGACCACCCCGTCGCGGTTGAAGGCCGCGCCGTCGTACCAAGGGCTCGCCTGGGCCCCGGCGAGGAAGCCACCCCCGTGGATCCACACCATCACCGGCAGGCCGGCGTCCAAAGAGGGGTCCGGTGTGAACACGTTGAGATTGAGCGTCCCGTCGCCCGGAATGCTCGGCTCAGGGATGAAGGTGACCTCGGCCAGGGGGCGGCGCTGCGCGGTGGGTCCGTAGGCGGTGGCGTCCAGGACGCCGGACCAGGGCTCGGGAGGAACGGGCGCGGCGAACCGGAGTTCGCCGACGGGGGGCTGGGCGTAGGGGATGCCGAGGAATCGGACGCCGGTGTCGCGACGCTCACCGCGCACGGGGCCGTGGGCGGTGCGGACGACGGGCTGCTCCGCGGGGTGGACAGTCACTGGTTGCTCCTCGTTCACTCATGTTGTGGGCACTGGTGGGCAGTTGGACGGCTCAGCGCACGCTCCGGACGCGGCATACACCCAGCGCGCCCACGAGGGAGACGGCCGCGGCGACCGGGAACAGGGCCTCGTAGCCGCCGGCGGCGACGATCCAGCCGGCGAGGGTGGGGGCGAGTATCTGCGGTCCGGCGTTGGCGATGTTGATGACGCCCATGTCCTTGCCCACGTCGGCTGCGCGCGGCAGGACCTTGGTGATCAGGGCCATGTCGACGGCCATGTAGGCGCCGAACGCCAGGCCGCCGACGATGTTGTACGTGAGCATGCCGCCCTGGGTGGGCCACAGCACCGGGAGCGACAGGGCCAGCGCCGCGACGATGCCGGAGACGAACACGAACGGCTTCACCCTGCCGACCTTGTCGGCGAGGGGTCCGAGGAGGACGGTGGCGGCGACCGTGCACAGCGCGTTGACGACCATCAGGAAGCCGACGGTCGGCAGCAGCTCCTGGGGCGGGACCTTGATGTAGTCGGCGAGGAGGTACAGGTTGTAGGTGAGGACTATGAAGTAGCCCAGCATGACCCCGAGTCGCGAGACGAAGGCCCAGGCGAAGTCCGGGTGCCGGCGGGGGCTGACCCAGAAGCCGCCGAGGAACTCCCTGAGTGAGAACGGCTCGCGCGGCAGGGCACGGGCGTCGCGGTCCGGGGACAGGACGACGAACACGAGCGCCGCGACGACGATGACGGCGGCTATCAGGTAGTAGCCGTTCTCGCCGGCGAACCGGCCGCCGAATCCGCCGATGACACCGTCCAGGCCGAACTTGGTGCCGGGCACCCCGCCGATGATCAGTGCCGCGGCGATCGTGCCGAGGGGCACGCCCAGACCGACCAGCGCCGAAAAGGTTCCGTACCGGGCGACCGGGACGCGATCGGGCATCGCGGCGGTGAGGGCGGCCTGGTAGCCGTTCATGATGAACTGCACGACGCCCCAGCTCAGACCGAGCGTCGCGATGCTCGTCGCGTGCGCCTGGGCCACGAGGGCCAGCGCGCCGAGCAGCGCGCAGAGCAGGATCCACGGCGCCCGGCGGCCGAACCGGGACCGGGTGCGGTCGGACAGCTGCCCGAACACCGGGTTGCCGATCGTCGCGAGGACGGCTCCCGTGGTGCTGGCGGCGGACAAGGCGGATGTGTCGTTCGTGCCGGTGATCTGCGCGACCTGGATGGGCAACAGGAAGCTGCCCACGCCGAGCCACAACAGATAGAGCGCGATGTTGGCGGCGGGCAGCGTGACGTAGAGCCGCGCGAGGCGCCCGGGAGGCGCGGGTGCGGCGGCCTCGTTGTCGGTGCCGACGACGGCGGTCGCCGTCGCGTTTTCAGGAAGTGAATGGGTCATGGTGAGGCCCCTTGAAGAGCGATGCCGATGAATGCGGACGCGGTGGGGGCGCGCGTTGAGGAGGACAGTAGGTGACACGTGTAATCAGCGGAAGAGGTCGGACGGCACGAGTTGTGTTCGTCATCGGCTGCGGGATCTCTCAAGTGTTGAAAAGTTGAAGCCATGGATCGGCGCCGGAGCAACGCCTCCGTCAGCCACGACACGGTCACCGCGTGCGGTGACGCTGCTGCCGCGCCCTCTCGCCGACCGCCCCGGCTAGGCGGTTTCCCGGATCACCAGACCGGTTCGGAGGTAGGAGCGGGTCTCCGCAGGCGTGTCGGGGGCGCCGATCAGGCGGTCCAGCATCGCGGCGATCTCACGTGCGGGCGTGAAGTCCATGCGCACGGTCGTCAGCTTCGGGCGGAGCAGCCTGCCGATCAGCAGATCGTCCGCACCCACCACGGCCACGTCCTCCGGGACACGCAGACCGGCGTCCTGCAGGGCGCGTACGGCGACGGACGCGTACTCGTCGTTGTAGGCGAACAACCCGTCGACCCTCGTCTCGACCACCAGCTCGGCCCACCGGGCCGCCGCCCCCTCGTCGAGAGCGAGTTCCTGCCGTACGACGGTCACGGAAGGGTGTACCCGCGCGGCGGTCTGCGCACCGGAGAACCTGGGCTCGGCGAACCCGCGCAGCGACGCGTCGGCGGGCACGATCACCCCGATGTTCCTGCGTCCGACCGCCATCAGGCGCTCCGCGGCCACCGCGCCGACCTGCACCTGGTCCGCCACCAGGGCGTGCGCGCCGGCCACAGGCGCCGGCCCGGCGCTGACCACGACCCCGATCCCGGCCCGGTGCAGCACATCGACAGCGTGCTCATCCAGGCTGTCGTCCATCAACGACAGCACCGCGTCGGGCCGCAACTCGGCCCAGCGCCGTGCGGCCTCCGCGCCCCTGTGGCCCGTCGGGCCGTAGAGGACGGCCGTGTAACCGAGTTCCGAAAGGGCCGACTGCAGCTCGGCGAAGAACTGCGCGAACAACGGCCCCGCGGTCACAGCGGGAGCGGTGAGCAGGACGACCCCGCTGCGCCCCGCGCGCAGGGCCCGCGCCACGGCGTGCGGCACGTAGCCCAGCTGCCGGGCCGCTTCCCTCACCCGCTCCCGGGTCGCCTCACTGATGCGTCCGCCTCGGGCGTTGTTCAGGACATACGAGACGGTGGCCCGCGAGACTCCCGCGGCGCGCGCCACGTCCTCGCTCGTGGGCGGGGTACCGGCCGAACTCTGCGAGGACATCGAGGCCATGATCACCCATCATCGCAGACGAGACGGGTGTCAGTGGCGGTGATCGATCCCGCCTGACATCAGCCGGTGAGAAAGGCTCAACCCGTCTGCTGCGACGCGGACTCGCCGGGTCCTGGCTGCGACGTCAAGGCCTCGGCAAGGCGGTCGACGCCGAATCCGCTGATCAGTAGGCGCTCTTTACGGTTACCGGTAAGCAGTTGACTCCATTGAACGAAGCCGCCGTCGCCGACTTCCAGCTGGTGGCCTCCGACGCTGGTGACGATCTTGAAGCAGACTACGGTGTAGTAGCCGCGTCCGGTGGCCCGGTCGGGGTCCTCGCACACCTGTACTCCTGGCAGCCCGGCCAGGTCGTGGCGCATCCGATCGAGGGTCAGACCGGTCGCGTCCTCGAGAAAGGTCACTCTGATCTGTGTGTCCTGTGCCCCGACATCGGCCATGACCCGGGCGGCGAACCTCAGGTGCTCGGCCAGGTGCCCGTGTTCAAAGGCTCGGCTGCCGGTGTCCCGCCCGGCGGTCACCAGACCGAAGAGCTGGAAGTGGGCGAGGTCCTTCGGACCGTTGAAGCTCTGGGCACGGGCCACTCGCTGGCTGGCCGCCAGCCGGACCGGCGCATTCGAACGCGGATCGGCGGCCAGGGCCAGGGAGCGCCGGTGCGATGCCTCCAGCGCCAGTGCGTTCGTCGGATCGGCGGCCACCTCGCTGCCTCGAACAGTCGCGATCACCTTGCGTGGATCGACGGTCGCCACGGCCGAATGCGCGGCCAGAGGCACGACCGGGGCGAGCACGAGGACCTCGAAGCCGTCGGGCAACGCCGACACCAACGCGTCCTCGGTGCGGCGCAGTGCGGCGAACTCGACGGGCGCTGGGGCCACGAACCGATCGCTGCGATAGCGCGCCATCACCTGGGCCGGCGAGAGCCGGTCCGCCCGGCGCCGGAACACTTCCAGCAGCAACGTGGTCAGATCCGCGCCCGACATCCCGCCAGCCAGCAGTTCCAGCAGTTCCGGGCTGCCGGCCCGTGCCAGAACCCGACGCAACGCCGGGTTGACCGGGATATCTCCGGTGGGGTCATCGCGCGTCATGAACATCGAGTATCGCGGTTCAGAAATCCGCTGGACCAGTGAGTTTCCGGCACTTCGCCGCTCATGCCACCGCAGGCTCAGGACGCTCGACCAGGAGGCCGTTCTACAACCGGGCGCCCGCACGGACGGACGAGGGGCGACCAGCTCGTCCGGGCTGGTCTCAACCCGGCTGACACTGAAGGCGTAAGACCTCCGGGAGCGCTGCTCCCAGAGGCCGCGCGAGTCAGGAATCGCCTCATTCATGAGGGGAGGAGTCCCTCAGGCTGTCGGGACTGCCTCCCCTGTCGGGCCGCCGTCCTGCGGTGAGCTTCCCTCGGGGCCGAGCGGCCGGCCTTCCCACGCAAGCGTCTGCCAGCCGCGGTCGGGCGAGCCGGACAGGACGACGACGCCTGTGTTGCCCAGCGCGTGACTCGACGCGTACGCCACGTCCACGTTGGCCGCCCGCGCGGTCACCCACATCCGGATCGCGGCACCGTGGCTGACCATCGCCACCGTCTCCGCCCCCGAGCCGGCGGCCTCCGCAACCACGGAATCGAAGCGCCCCAGGGCCTCCACGCCGTTCTCGCCTCCGGGCATCCGGCGTTCTACGTCACCCAAGGACCAGGCGAACGCGGTGGACATGTACAGGGCGGCGGCCTCGTCGTCGCCCCGCATCTCCAGCTCTCCGGCAGCCAGCTCCCGAATACCGTCCCGGACCTGGACCTCCAGCCCCGTCGCGGCGGCCAGAGGGGCGGCCGTCAGCTGGGTGCGCAGCAGCGTGGACGCGTACAGGGCATCGATCGTCTCTCCCGCCAACGCCTGCGGCAGTGCGGCCGCCTGGTCCTGCCCCAAAGGCGTCAGTCCCGGGCCCGGCACCGCCGTGTCCAGCAGGTGCTTGAGATTGGACGGGGTCTGGCCATGACGTATGAGCAGCAGGCGCATGCGGGAACTACCTCCTCGGAACGGAACACGTCCTCCCACCCTCCCACCTGGACCTGTGCCCGACCGCAGGGGGAAGCCGTCCCACGCCCACTCCCCGAGCCGCTCGCGGGGATGACTCCGTCCCTGTCGCGGTCGTAGCCGCGGTGGGCGAAGGCCAGGTCAGGGGTCCCGCACGGCCGGGGCGACGACGCGGGCGAGGGGCGAGCTCTTGTCGAGTGGAGACCGTGGATGTGCTGATGTGCCACGTGTCACGGCTGATCACGCCGGACTTCTGGTTCGTCCGCCGCGCCCTTCCCGTTCGTCCTCTGCACCGACATGTCCTCCTCGCCGAAGCTGAGGGGAAGTGTCGGCTGGTAGCCGCCCGCGGAGATCTTGTCCACCATCTCGGCGAGATACCCGCAGGCCCGCGAGATCTCCTTCTGGGACTGGTTGCGTTCGCTCACGGCCGCCGCCACCAGCAGGGCGGTCAGCGCGGAGGAGCCGTTGAAAGCCTGCAGGGTGATCATGTTGACGAGCAGATCGTGACCGGCGAACGGGCCGGACCCCCGGGCGGCGGCGACGATCGCGAAGGTGGACACGGCCAGGGCACAGGGCGCGGCCCCGGCCAGCTGAAAGCGGAAGGCCGCCCAGATCAGCAGGGGGAAGCCCAGGAACATGAGGGGCACACTGCCGGAGCCGAGGAGTCCGACGCACGCGGTGGCCACGAGGAGCAGGAAGCCTTCCGCCCAACGGAGCGGCGAAGCGTCCTTCGGCCAGTGGGCGGAGCGGAGAACGAGCAGGACCGGTGTCACCAGCAGTACGCCCATCGCGTCGCCGGTCCACCAGACCGACCACGTCGGCCAGAACCCGCCGGCGCCCACCACTCCGGCGAGGGCAAGGGTCCCGCTGCCGATCGTCGCGCTGACCAGCATCCCGGCGAACGCGCCGAGAAAGATCAGCGCGAGCACATCCCGCAGACGGGACAGTTCGATGCGGAACCCCACGCGGCGGAGCAGCGCGTACGAGCAGACGGGGGCGAGCGTGTTGCCCGCCACGATGGCGATCACGGCCGGCGGCGACGGGCCGAGGGGGGCGTTGACCAGGAGCGCGCCGAGCGCGATTCCGGGCCAGACTCGCGGGCCGCGCAGGAGCAGGCTCGCCACGGCGATTCCGGTCGGCGGCCAGAGCGGGGTGACCTGGCCGCGCACCAGCTGCTGGAGCAGTCCCAGCTTGGCCGAGCCGTAGTAGGCCGCGGCCACGACACAGATCTCCAGAGCGGCTGCGGCGCCGCGCCGCAGCCGTTCCTGCCGGGCGACAGTCATGGGGACGGCCTCCGCTTCGACATCGCTCCGTGATCCATCATCCGCCGCTTCCCCGGGATCCTCCATGGCACCGTCGCGCCGGCCGTCCCGCGCGGAACCGAGGTCAGGCGGGCGGGGTGCGCAGGGCGAGCACGGCCATGTCGTCGTGACCGTCGCTGGGGTGGTGATCGGCCAGTGCCTGAACGAACTCCGGCAGCGGCAGAGCGGCGTACGCGGTGGCGAGATCGATCAGCTCATTGAGGCTCTCGTCGATGGACCGGGCAGGATGTTCGATCAGCCCGTCCGTGAAGAAGACGACGGTGGAGTCGGGCGGCACGGGCCGGGAGTGTTCGGGGCGGGGTTGTTCAGGGTCGACCCCGAGCGGCAGCCCCGGCTCGGCGAACAGGGATTCCGCCCGGTGCCCGGGGACGATCAGCAGCGGCGGAACGTGGCCTGCCGTACTCCAGTGGAGGCTCCAGCCCGATCCGGCCGGTTCGATGCGCGCCAGCGTTGTGGTGGTGATGGGGCTGCTTGTCATGGCCTGCAGGGTGCGGTCGAGCTGGGTGAGGACGGCACCGGGCGCACCGACCTGTTCGAACAGCAGAGCGCGCAGCATATTGCGGGTGGAGGCCATGGAGGCCGCGGCCTCCAGGTCGTGCCCGACCACGTCACCGATGACGACCGCCACGACGTTGCCGGGCAGCGGGATGGCGTCGTACCAGTCACCGCCGAGCTGACTGGGCTCGGCCGCAGGCCGGTAGATCGCGGCCGCGGTGAAAGGCCGCAGGTCGGGAAGCGTCGGCAGCAGCAACCGCTGGAACTGCTCGGCTCCGACCCGTACGTGCTCGAACAGGCGGACGTTCTCGATCGCGATCCCGGCAGCGCCGGCCAGCGCGACGACGACGTTCTCGTCGTGAGCGTCGAAGGGCTGTCCGTCATTCCGCTCGGAGAGGTAGAGGTCGCCGTAGATCTCGCCGCGGACGCTGATCGCGACGCCGAGCAGAGTACGCATACGCGGGTGACCGGGCGGGAACCCGGTGGACGACGGATGAGACAGGATACCCTCCAGGCGCAAGGGCTCCGGGTGGCGGATCAGATGCTGGAGGACCCCCTTACCGCGAGGGAAGCCGGTGTCGGCCAGATCAGCGCGTTCCTGTTCGGACAGACCGACGGCGATGAACTGCTCAAGATGGTCTCCGGACTCGTCGAGCACGCCCAGTGCCCCGTAGCGGGCGCCCACCAGATCCATGGCGGTGGTGACGATGCGGTTCAGCACCGCGGGCAGCTCCACCTCACGGCTGATGGACACCACGGCGTCCAGGAGGCCCTGCACCCGGTCCATGGCGTCCAGCAGAGACCGCAACTGCTCGTCGATCCGGCCGAGCTCGGCACGCAGACGTGCGTGCAGGTCGGCCGTGTGCGGCTGCCTCGGGTGGATGCCTCGCCCCATGCCCGCCATCACGAGCACCCGGGGGCGGCACGGCTGATCTCGGTCGCCTTCCGTCTGCAGCAGTCGCTCCGCACCGCTGCCGGGTCCGCCCCAATGATCGAGGAGTACATCTCGGCCTCCTGGCAGGACCCTCGGCAGTCGAGGTCGCGGCATGGCATGACAAAAAGGGCAATACGGTCATTATTTCAAATCTGTGAGCCCGGCGTCGTCGGTGCGTGACCGCACAGGTGCATGGCCGTACGGCTGACAGCGCGGACCGGCTGCCACGCCGGGCCCCGATGGTGGGCGCCACTGACCGCGCCCGCCCGTCAGGCGGCCGGCACCGCCTCCCCGGCGACCGCGGTCTCCAGGTGTCCCGAGTGGTGCAGCCAGGCCACCGAGACCGCGCACCCCAGACCGATCGCGGTCAGCGACACCCACGGCAGCCAGCCGACGCCGGTGTCGAAGAGTGACCCGACGGCCAGGTTCCCGAGCGAGATGGCGATGCCGGAGGCCGTGTTGTAGGCGCCGTAGTAGGTCGCCACAAGGCGGTCGCCGGACAGACGCACGACCATGTCCATCTCGAACGGGTACAGCAGCGCCCCGCCCCAGGCGAGCAGCGCCGCACACGCGGTCAGCGCCAGTACGCCGAAGGCCGGACCGGCTCGGCCGTCGGCCCGCACACCGGGCACGAGCGGCAGGAAGGCGATGCCCATCACGGCGAGTCCGCAAGCGATGGCGCGCGGCGCAGACATCGTGCGTTTCGCCCAGGCCGTCACCTTCAACTGACCGGACAGCGCGGCCAGTGCGGACACGGCGAAGATCGCCCCCGCGACCGTCCCCGTGCGTTCCCGGAACAGCTCGCGGGCACGCAGCGGCAGCGCCAGAGATTCGATGCGTTCTCAGCGGGTGGATGCCTGCTGGCGAAAGCCTTTTGGCGAAAGCCTTTTACGGGTCGAGCCCGTGCCATCTCGAAGAAGGAGCGGGAGGCGCAGGGGGACTGCGCGCCCTGCCGCGGCGCGAAGCCGCTCAGTGACGAAGGCTCTCAGCGACGAAGCACACTCGCGGCCCGGTACCGGGCCACCGTGATCGTGATGTGCCGATTCTGCGTCCCGGAGAGCGCCATGCCGCAGCCGGCTACTGGCCGCCGATGGAGCGGATCACCTCCGCCACATCCCGATTGCTCTTCAGGGCAATCTCCGCCGCGAGAGCCGCCACCTGCCCGGCCATCGCCATCAGCAAGCTGGGCAGAATGCACTCCACATCGGATCCGGCAGCGGCAATCCGTGCGTGAGACGCCCCCAGTTCGGTACTGAACCTCTCCTCGATCTCTGCCCCCTCCTCCTCGGGCGACCGGGCCTGCGGGAGGGTGATGGACTCCATGGCGAGGTCGGCCATCAGGCAGGCCAGCCCACGAGCCTCCCGATCCAGGGCGTTCACGTCGACGTACATGCGGGGCTCCTTCGCAGCGGCGGGTGAGTCCTGGATACCGTTGCCGAGACCGTAGTCAGGTCTCAGCATTCCGGGCATTTCGGCGCGGAAGGTCCGTCACATCACCAAAGCGTGAGGGCTTCGGCTTGAGTACGGTCTCTCGTTTCCGTCTGCCGCTGATGCGGCAGGGTTGCGCCACCTGCCCGCCCCGCCGTGACCTTGCGGCTGCGGCGGGTGGCGCGGGTCTTCTGGTCGGCTCCACGAGGCTTCGACACCAGTGCGGTGTCCCGGTCTCCGGCCACTCCGGTCCCGGTCGTGCGGGCCGCCGCGAGGGCGGCGAGGTTGCGGGCCGCGTTGTCGTCCCGGTCGATGACCAGGCCGCAGGCGTCGCAGTGGTAGGTCCGGACGTGCAGCGGCAGCTTGGCTTTCACCGCGCCGCAGCCGGAACAGGTCTTGGAGGACGGGTACCAGCGGTCGGCTGTGATGGTGCGGGTGCCATGCCGCTGGCTGGTCTTGCAGGTGAGCTGGCGTCGGATCTCGCCGAACCCGGCGTCGGCGATCTTGCGGGCCAGACGCCGGTTGCGGAGCATGCCGGCGACGTTGAGGTCTTCGACCACGACCGTGCCGTACTCGGCCGCGAGTGCGGTGGTGAGCTTGTGCAGGGCGTCGGCGCGGAGGTTCGTCACGCGGTGGTGCACCTTGTTGCGGGCGGTGTTGGCTTTCTCCCACCGCTTCGACGGCTTGCGCCCGGTCCTGCGGTCCGGTCCCTGGCGGCGGGAGACGGTGCGGGACGCGCGGCCCAGTTGCTTCAGCGCCTGGTCGTAGTGCCCGGGGTTGGCCACGGTGCGGATCTCGCCGGTCGAGTCGGCCATCACCGCGAGGGTCTTCACGCCGAGGTCCACACCCACGGCGGCTTCAGGGCGGGCGACACGTACGAGGTCCCGCCTGGCCTCGACTTGGAAGGAAGCGAACCAGCGACCGCGTTCGTGCCGGACGGTCGCGGACAGGATGCGGGCAGTCCCGGCCTGCACGCGGGCCAGGAGCTTGCCGGTGGGCTCGTGGGTGCGGATCGTGCCCAGCCTGGGCAGCGTCACGTGCCGGCCGTCGGCGTCGACGCGGATCGTGCCGGTGGTGAACCGGCAGGCCGGACGCGCCTTCCGCTTCTGCTTGAACCGCGGCACACCCATCTTCCGGCCGCGACGCTTGCCCTGCTTGGACTTGGCGTAGTTGTCGAACGCGGCAGCAGCGTTCGCCAGGCCGGTGTTGTACGCCTCCTTGGAGTTGTCCTCCCACCAGTCGGCGAACCTCGCATCGGTGTGCTTGGCGGCGTTGAACGCCTTCCTGAGGGAAGGCAGCGACCACGGCCGCCACTGCGTCAGCTCCGCCTCGGCCACGCCGTACGACGTCTCTGCGGCGCGCTGCCACCACGACGCGCTCACCCACGCCACGGCCCAGTTGTACGCCGCGCGCGCGGCGCCGCAATGCGAGCGCAGCGCATGCTCCTGGGCCGAGTTCGGGTCAAGCGCGAACCGGTACGCCTGCACCACGAACCCGGGCTGCGGCCGGAACTTCTTCACTCGGCGGCCTCGCCCATCGCCACGGCCACCGCACGGGCCGCACGGTGCTTCGCAGCCCGGCGCCCGTACAGGCGCGCGCACATCGAGGTCAGTACCTCGGTGATGTCCCGCACCAGGTCATCGGTGGTCTCGGTGGGGTCGAGGACGACCAGTCGCCGCCCGGACGCCGACAGGGCGGCTTCGAGGTGCTCGACACCGAACCGGGCCAGCCGGTCGCGGTGTTCGACCACGATCACAGCGGCGTTCGGGTCCGACAGGAGGCGGTGCAGCTTGCGACGCCGCCCGTTCAGCCCCGAGCCGACTTCGGCGACGACTTCGGCGACGGCCAGGCCCAGCCCGTTCGCGCCGGCCACGACCCGAGCCGTCTGCCGCTCAAGATCTGTCTTCTGGTCGGCGGACGACACACAGCAGTACGCCACCACGCGCTCGGACGGCTCGACATGGGGCTCATCGACCAGCCACGTCCCAGACGGCGCCTGGCGGACAGGGACGGGCATCTTCCCGTCCTTCACCCACCGCCAAGCGGTCTGGTAGCTCACGCCCTGCTGACGCGCCCACTCCGAAAGCTTCACGCGATCAACATAAACGACTACAGATGGCTATGAATGACTAGAAAATCTGTAGCAGTTGTCCCCCGTTATGTTTTCCGCGGCTCCGCAACGGGGCCGCTGGCCTCCGGGCCCGGCATGACTGTTGCCCCCTGTCGAAGGCATGACCTGGGGGGTGGTGTTCACCGGGCCCGGGAGGTGTCCGTCGGAGACGCTGATCAGAGGTCCGGCCACCGTCCGGTCCGGCGCAACGCCGGGCGGTTCGCGGGCGGCAGGTCTGCATAACGTGGATGCGCGAGCACGACACCCAAGCCAAGGCCGGCACTGTCAACACCCCGGAAAGAGAACGATGTTCGAGACCGAAGATGTGGGCGTGTTCCTGGGCCTGGATGTCGGTAAGACCGCCCACCACGGCCACGGGCACACCCCCGCCGGGAAGAAGGTCTTCGACAAGCCCCTGCCCAATAGCGAACCCAGGCTGCGGGCGATGTTCGACAAGCTGGCTGCGAAATTCGGCACCGTCCTCGTCGTGGTCGACCAACCCGCCTCCATCGGCGCGCTGCCGCTGACAGTCGCGAGGGACGCAGGCTGCCGCGTCGCCTACCTGCCCGGCCTGGCCATGCGCCGGATCGCCGACCTCTACCCAGGCGAGGCCAAGACCGACGCCAAGGACGCCGCCGTGATCGCGGACGCGGCCCGCACCATGCCGCACACCCTGCGCTCGCTGGAACTGACCGACGAGATCACCGCCGAACTCACGGTCCTCGTCGGCTTCGACCAGGATCTCGCGGCCGAGGCCACCCGCACCTCCAACCGCATGCGCGGCCTGCTCACCCAGTTCCACCTGTCGCTGGAACGCGTTCTGGGCCCCCGCCTCGACCACCAGGCCGTGACCTGGCTGCTGGAGCGCTACGGCTCCCCATCCGCCCTGCGCAAAGCCGGCCGCCGCAGACTCGTGGAACTGATCCGCCCGAAAGCCCCGCGCATGGCCCAACGGCTGATCGACGACGTCTTCGGCGCGCTCAACGAACAGACCGTCGTGGTCCCGGGCACCGGCACCCTCGACATCGTCATCCCCTCTCTGGCCGCCTCCCTGGCTGCCGTCCACACCCAGCGCCGGGCGATGGAAGCCCAGATCAACTCCCTGCTGGAGGCTCACCCTCTTTCCCCAGTCCTGACGTCGATGCCCGGCGTCGGCGTCAGGACCGCCGCCGTTGTGCTGGTCACCGTCGGCGACGGCACCAGCTTCCCCACCGCCGCCCACCTGGCCTCCTACGCCAGACTCGCCCCGACCACGAAGTCATCGCGCACCTCGATCCACGGCGAACACGCACCCCGAGGCGGAAACCGGCAGCTCAAACGGGCAATGTTCCTGTCCGCCTTCGCCTGTATGAACGCCGATCCGGCTTCCCGCACCTACTACGACAAGCAACGAGCCCGCGGCAAAACCCACACCCAAGCCCTTCTCCGCCTCGCCCGCCGACGCATCAGCGTCCTGTTCGCCATGCTCCGCGACGGCACCTTCTACGAGCCCCGGACGCAGAAGAACATCGGGCTCGCCACCGCATGACCCCAGCAACCCCGAACCACCCCAAACCCGACAGAGATGCCTTGACGAAAGACTGTGAGGCACCCCCCCCCGCACGTGAGCTCACTCGTGCTCGACTCGCCAGCTGACGTACGCAGCCACGCCGATGCCCCACTCGTTCAGCGGCCCGTGCAGTCGGCGCAGAACCGACCAAGTCGGAGGCCGGATCCGCGCGACGCGCAGCAGGTCCACACGTGCCGCCAACTGACGTGTGCTCAGCCGGCGTCCGGTGAGGTGGGCACCGCGCCGGTGGCGGCCGGTGACGGGGCCACCCGGTCGAGAAAGCCGTCCACCAGAGCGTGAGCCCGTCGGCGCGCTTCCCCGCGCAGCTCGCGCGTACGGACCAGCAACTCGTCCGGATCAAGCCCCAGCCCCCGCGCCTGGTCGGACAGGCCCAGGTCGAGCCACAGCCGCAGGGTCGACTCGGTGATCTCCGGGTGGAACTGGACGCCGAGCGAGCGGCCGGTCCGGAACGCCTGCGGACCGGCCGCGCTGCGCGCCAGTTCCTCGGCACCGGGCGGCACCACGAACCGGTCGAAGTGGGTCTGGAACCAAGGACCGGCGGGAACCAGCTCAGGAGCGTCGGTCTCCACGCTCATCCACCCGATCTCCGGGTACGGCGCACGCTCCACGGCCCCGCCCAGCGCGGTGGCGAGCGCCTGAGCCCCGAAGCAGATACCGAGAACGGGAACGCCCAGGTCGTGCGCCTCGCGCAGGAGAGCCAGTTCGCCGCCGACCCAGCTGCCGATCGTGGCGTGGTCGTCGACGGACCAGGGCGAGCCGAGCGGGACCACAAGGTCGTAGCCGCGGGGGGAAGGAAAGTCGAAGTGCACGCCGGGCGCGCGATAGCGCTCCGGCGGAACGACGGTGATCGTGTCGAGTTCGAAGCCTCGCTCGACGAGGCGCTCGCCGATCAGGCCGGACAGCGACGCGTGGTCGTGTCCGATGATGAGGGCACGCAACGTGGGGATCTCCATTTTCTCGGGCCCGCCGTCCGCGGGCCGTTCGTCCAGGGCACGCTCGCGACGGCCCGCGCTCCGTGACGACGTCGGGCGCGGACCGCCGGGAGGGGTATTCAGCGGTGGCCGCTGCCCAGTGGCACCTCGTCCAGGTCGTCACCCACGACCACCCGGCCGCGGAAGCCCTTCTGGGCGCGTCGGCGCCAGGAGTCGGCCGACACGATCTTCTTGTCGGCAGGCACGATGTGGCTGAGGACCAGCGTCTTGACTCCGCAGCGCTCGGCCAGCGGGCCGATGTCCTTGACGTCGGTGTGCGAGACCTTCAGGTGGTCCAGCAGCGTCGCCGGGATCCCGAAGTCCTTGTAGGCGTCCAGGTCGATGACCTCGTGCACCAGGATGTCCGCTCCGCGCGCCAGCCGCACGACGTTGTCCGAGAGCGAGGTGTCGCCGGAGAAGACCACCGAGCCCGCCGGGGTGTCGAAGCGGTAGGCGAAGGACGGGAAGACCGGGCCGTGCGGCACCAGGATCGCGGTCACCCGCACCGTGCCGTCGTCCATGACCTCGAACGGCTGCATGTCCGGTGCCGTCCTGCCGAGCGGGTCGGCACCGACGTCGGGCACGTCGATCTCGTGGACGCGGACCAGGTCCCGTACATCGGGGATGCCGGAGTCGCGCACGAAGACGTTGGTGCTGTAGGCGAACGCCTCGATCTGCTTGTCCGTGAGGACCTTCAGCCCGGGAGTCGGGTTGTCCGGCGCGACCGTCGGGGCTTTGCCACCCTTGAAGTTCGGGGGCAGCGCTCCGGCCGGTCCGGGGCCGTGCACGTCGACCGTGCTGGTGATCCCGTCATTGCTGTCATTCACTCCGAAGCCCGCCAGCAGCAGGAAGTTGTGGTAGTCGGCGATGTGGTCGGCGTGCAGGTGCGTGATGAACACCGACTTCAGGCTGCTGTACTTCAGCCCGGCGCGCCCGTACTGGGTGACGGCGGAGCGCCCGCAGTCGACCAGGTACACCCGGTCCCGGACCACCAGCGCCGAGGCGATACCGGTGCGGTCGACCTCGGGGGGCGGGCCGCCGGCCGTACCCAGGAGCACGAGCCGGTTTCCCTTGCGCACGGCCCTGGTGCTCACGGCCGCCGCCGTCGCGGCGGCCGCCTGCTTCCCGGATCCTGCCCGGTCACTCGCGCAGCCGGCCAGCACCGCCCCGATCCCGCCGACGGCTACGGCCGCGGCCGAAGCGCCGAGGAAGCGGCGCCGGGAGGCCCCGGAGAGGTCGCCGTGCCCGGACGAGCAGCAGGGCGTGGCACCGGGCGGCAGGGCCGCCTCCGGTGTCGAGTGCTGCGGGTGTGTTGCCATTCAGCGACTCCCGGGGGTGAGGGTCGGTCGCACCGTGCGGGACCGAAGTCGCCTGCGGGCATGACGGGGGAACGGTGCGTGAGAACAGGGACGAAGAAACTTGTTTGACCCCGAACGATATTGGGATGTCGGCAGCGTACGGCCGGAACGTCCCTGCTACAAGAGGCCGGGCCGCCTCGCCCGCCGGCGGAGAGGAGCGGGAGGGGCGCTGCACGGCGTCGGCGCGCACCCGTCCTCGTATCGGCGCCGATCAGCGCAGCGGATGCAGGGCTGCCGGCCCACCGGTCCGTCCCCCACGAAGCGGATGATCGCCTCACGATACGAATGGACCGTGGCGCTCCCGATACGAACGCGCTCCGCGTCCTCGAAGTCGTTGATGTCAAACATCAACTTCCGTTCCGGTGAGGCGAGCAGACGGAAGTTCAGCAGGTGGGCATCCCCGCACAGTTGGGCCGTGAGTCCCAGCGGGTCCGGCCTGACGGGAGCCGGCCCGTACAGGGCGTGGCTCGACCGTGGAGAGCGGCGAGGCGCCTCCTTGCCGAGGGCCGCGCGCTCTACGGGGGTGATGTGGGGGGGGGACGCACGCATCGCCGTGGACGCTCTCCGGGAGATGGAGACCCTCCTGCCTGCTCGCCCTACTGCCTGCTGGCCCTGCGACCGCGGGCACGCCCGGCGCAGAACACATCGGACGGAACGGCGAACTCGTCGCCCTCCGCCCGATGCCTGTTCGCGCGGACGATCGATCCCGGGGGAGCGTCTGCTCTCAGCCCAGGGCGTCGGTCTCGGCGTCCGCGACGGCGATGGCGATGCCGAGCGCCGTGGCGATGTTGCCCGCTGCCGTCATGACACGGGCGGTGCCCACGATGGGCGCGATGGCGACCAGGACGTCCTGCACCTGGTCGGAGGTGAGGCCGGTCTTGAGCGCGGGGTCGATATGGGCCGCGTAGGAGATGGGCGGGGCGTCCGAGGCGGCGAGCGCCGCGATACGCGTGAGAAGGAGCATGTCCGGCGCCAGCCCGCAACGGTCGATCGAATCGGCCGTCATGGCGGCGAGGGTGTCCATGACAGGGGTGTCGGATGCAGTGGACATACCGCATGACCTCCTGGTGAGTTTCGAGCCCGGGGAGACACGAGGCGCACCACAGAGTCCGGGTGCGCCAGGCTCACTTCAACTCTAAAACCCTTCCAGGACCCGCGCACGGGGCGCATGGATCGTCGTTGCGCCTGGTCGGTGTGCCTATTCCGACCTGCACAGATGAAATATGAGCTGCCCATTGGGCACCCCCGGCCGGACACTCCGAGGTGCGAAGCGATCGCGGTGGGCCGAGATTGGAAGTAGCCCGATGAGCCGAGCGTGACCGCGCGGTTGTGCGGGGTCCGCGACACCAGGGAGCCGGCGATGGTGATCACCGCTCTCGCGTCGCAATACAGCCCGGCCTCCGGGCTGTGTCGGGATCGGAGACACCCATGAGAGATCTCAAATTCGAGCAGAAACGCACGCTGTCACGCCTCGAGGCGGCTGACCAGCTCACCGCGCTCGCGGACGCGCTGAGAAAAGGTGGGGATGCCGAACTGGAATTCGGCGCCGGAGCGCTGAGCCTGCGGCTCCCCGACGACCTCCGCAGTGAGATCGAGGTCGAGGTCAGTGACGGGGAGATCGAGCTGGAGATCGAGTTCAAGTGGCCGACGGCGTCGGCCCGGACAGCGTCATCGCGGACGGCCGCGAAGACCCGGGAGGCCACAGGACGCAAGAGCATGCCCGCCAAACCGAGGCGCAGCACCACGGGCGCCGGCAGAAGTGAGAGCACGAAACGGTCTACGAAGAGGGCCGCGAAAACGTCCTGATCCGCGCCGAGCAACGGGCTTCAGGCGCCACGCCACTTTGCCACCGGGTGGGCCGGCACCGTTCTGCTACCGACACGTGGTGCCAGTCGCTCCCGGCGCCCGTACCTTCGGGCGAGTCGGTCCGCGAGATCGGCGTCAGCGCCGCGCTCGACGGCGCGCGATGTACAGGCCGAGCAGGATCCCCACGATGAGGGTGACGCTGAGGACGGTCCAGAGAGGGAGCGTCACGTTCGGGATCCACAACCTGATCGTGACAGACCCCGTATTGGCCGCGATGAACCAGATGGTCAGTGCGGCGAGAACGACGAAACCGATGGTGCGCAGCCGCATGGCGCGCCCTTTGACCGTCACGGTTGACGGGCCATGCCCCTGCGTGGAGCTGTGGGTCATGCACCCATTCTCTTATGGCTGGCCTGATCGGTCGACTTGTGGCCGATGCCGCGTCATCGCAGGCCGATGCGGCTCCCGGCCGTCAGCGCAGCCCCTCGAGCGCCCAGTGGTCCGGGGCTCCTCAGCCGTGTATCCACGCCGCTCCCGAGGACGCTCCCCAGGAAGGCCGACGCTGAACGTGGCTCAGCAGGGGCCGGCGTTCCCCGGAACGGCTTCGCCTTCGGTCTCCCGATTGCATCGGCTGGACGCTATGGTCTGCGCCCCCGGTGGGAGTCGCCGGTTCGCGAGGGTGAAGTGCGAGGGATCCGATGGCCACAGAGCCGTGGAGTACGGGGCGAGGGGCGCCACGCGGCGGTCACGAGTGGTGGCCGCGCATCTGGAGTCACCGTGACCGGCTCCTGGAGGTGGCGCGGCGCGGATCCATGAGTGCGGAGGACGCCGAGGACGCCGTGCACGAGGCGATGCTGCGTGCCGTGGAGGGGCCCGAGCTGGACGACGCGCGGCTCGGCGACTGGCTCAGGTCGGTCACCGTGCGGCTCTGTGCCGACCGGCACCAGCAACTCCGCCGGGAGACGGAGGCGGGCCGCCGGGCCATGGCCGCGACTGCGGGCGCGGCCCCGCTCGACGAGGTGGTCTGCGACCGGGAGGAGGCGAGGTGGCTGGCGCGCCGGAGCGGCGGGCTGCCGGCCCGGCAGGCCGAGGCTCTGCGGTTGAGGGCCGAGGATCTCGACGTGGGTCAGGTGGCCCGGCGGATGGGGCTGAGCTGTCGCACGGTGGAGTCTCTCCTCGCCCGGGCCCGGCGCACCCTGCGCCATGCGCTGGCGGGCACGCTGGCCGTCTGGTCGTGTGCTTATCCGGTCCGGCGCCTTGGCGTGGCCGGTCAGGCGGCGGTCGCCTCCACCGCGGCGGCCGTGGCAGTTCTCGGTCTCGCCGCGCCGGCTCTGTCCCGGCTGCCCGCGCCGTCGCGTCCCGCTCCGTCCGCCGCTCGGCAGACGCACCCGGCGCAGGTCTCGTCCGTGCCCGAGAGGGGCGAGGTCGCCAGGGGGATGCCTCCCGCGACCGGTTCCGCGACCGGTCCCGGCCGCGGCGCGCGCCCGGGCCTCGGGAACCGTGCTCGCCCCATGGCGGGACGCACCGGCCTGGGCTCCGGGCTGTTGGGGCTGCCGGTGGACTCGGTGATGGCCCGAGTGAGCGTCCCGGCCGGGCTGCGTCTTCTGTCGCTCCGCTCGCTTCCCTCACCGCCTTCGCCCCCCTCGATACCCTCACCCCCCTCGATGCCCTCGCATCCGTCGTATCCCTCGCTGCCCTCGCTTCCTGAACGGCCTTCCGCCACGAAGCTCGACCTGCCGTCGGTGTCCCCGGCGTCCGAGGTACCCAAGACACTGCACTCCGCCCGGCCTTCCGATGCACTGCCTTCCGATGCACTGCCCCGCGACGCGATTCCGCCGCCGCACTGAGTGGGAGAGGGCGCGACGAGCCGTCGGCGCCGTGTGAGCCCCGCGTCCTACGACGGCTTGGGTGACGGGAACAGAGGGGAAGGGCTGTACCCGGGTGACGGCAGCAGCAGGGAAGGCAGCGGGATCGGTTTCGGATCGTCGGACGGGGGCCGCTCCGTCGGAAGCCCGGGCAGCGGCGGCTTCGACTCGTGCCCTTCCTTCCCGTCGCCGCCCGGAGGGCTGCTCTGCCCCGAGGGCGGCGTGGTGGGATGCTGCGCATCGTGGTCGTGGCCGTCCTTTGCCGGCTGGTGCGACGGTTCGCTTTCACCGGGGTGTCCCTCGGTCGGGACGGCCTGGTGCGCGTAGACCCGCATCCAGCTGAGCACCAACTCCAGGTAGGAATCGGAGTGGTTGTAGGCGAGCACGGCCTTGCGGATGCCGGCGTCCTGCGACAGGTCGCCGCCCGCCGTGCACAGATACCGCCCGGCGGCCAGCCAGGCGTCGTCGATCTGGTGCGGGTCGCGGACCCCGTCGCCGTTGCCGTCGCTGCCCCAGCGCCGCCAGGTGGACGGGATGAATTGGGCGGGCCCGACGGCGCGGTCCCAGACCTGGTCTCCGTCCCAGACACCGTGGTCGGTGTCGTGGATGGCGGCCACGCCCGGGCTGCCGTCAAGTCGCGGGCCGAGTATCGGACTTCGTGTACGGCCCTGCGCGTCCAGGGCGCCGCCGCGGGCATGCCCGGACTCCACTCGGCCGATCGCCGCGAGCAGCGGCACGGCGATCCCGCACCCCGGCGCCTCGGACGCCAGCTCCTTTGCCGCGCTGCGGTATGCCGCGAGGACCCGGCCCGGAATCCCGTACGCCGCCGGTAGCACCGGCAGCGCTTCGGCAGCGCGGCCCTTGCCCGTGTCCTTGTCCTTGAACGGGACCGGGCGCGTGCCCGGGATCACCGCCGGCGCGTCGGGATACAGGGGCGGGCTGCCGCCACTGGCCTGGGACGGCGCGGCGGACGGGCTTTCGGCCGCGACCGGTGACAGGTCGGCCAGCTGCCAGAGGGTGACGGTCGCCATGCCGCCGGTCGCGGCGACGGCGACCGCCCCGCTGAGGATCTGGTGCCAGAGCAGTGTTCTGCGCTTCCCGCCGCGGGCGCGGGCGCGGCCTGTGTCCCGGCCGTCCTGTCCCGTGCGCCGAACCGTACGGAGGCCCGTCGGGCGAGCTGTGGCGCGATCCCTGGGGCGGCTCACCAGCAGAACGCCTTTCCTCCGGACATCGCCGTCCATTTGCCGCCCGAACCGCGCATCCCGAAGGCGCACTTGGTGTCGGTGGTCCCCTTGCCCGCGACGTAGGTCAGCGGGACGGTCAGGCCGTCGAAGCGCTGCCCGCGGAAGGTGGTGAGTTCCTTGATCAGACCGGCCCTGCTGATCTCCCCCGCGTCGCGCGCCGCCTTCTCGAACACCTTCGCGGAGGCCCAGCCCTGTGCGGCCGCCGGACCGGGGGCCTTCCCGCCGCCGTACTTCTTCCAGGCGGCGTTGAACTGGCCGAACCCGGCCGCTGCCGAGCCCGTGAAGGGGAACGTGGGTGTCACGGCCAGTACATTCTTGAGGCCGGGCTTGGAGGCGGTGGCGCCGTCCACCGTGGCGCCCGGCTGCAGGAACTGCGGGGTGAAGTTCTGCCGGCTGCAGGACGAGGCTACCCTGTTCACGGTGTTGGGGTCACCGGTGACGAGCATCAGGTCGACGCCCGCGTTGCGTGCCTGGATGCACTCGGCCGTGAAGTCCGGCTGGGTCACCGAGATCTTCGCGTTGTACACGGGGTCGAGGCCGTAGCGCTCGGCTGCCTTGCCGCTGCCGAAGAACCGCTCCTGCACATGCGTGCACGCCTCGGAGTCGGTGCAGAAGAGAGCGCCGAGCTTCTTGCCCTTGCCGTACTTCGCGCCGACCTGGGCGAGGCCGTCGAGCGCGGAGTTGGTGCCGGGGCACTCGCTGAACAGCATCGGGCTCGCGGTCCACGCGGTGGTCGAGCAGTCGCCTCCCACGACGGGGACCTTCATCTTCTCGACGTAGCTCTTCCAGGCGTTCATGGTCTGCGTGGTGGTGAACGAGGCGACGATCGCGACGACCTTGCGCTGTTCGACCAGCTCCTGCATCTGGCTGCGCCCCTTGGACGCGTCGGCGCCGTCGTCCATGACGATCACCTGGACCTTGCGCCCGTTGATCCCGCCCTGGGAGTTGATGGTCGCCGCCCAGGCCTGCAGGGCGCGCGGGCCCTGCGCGAACGCGACTCCGCCGGGCCCCGAGGTCGTACCGACGCTGCCGATGACGATGGGCCCGCCGCCGCCCTTGGCCGTCTTGCCTCCGCCGCCCGAGGCGGAGCCGCCACCGCCGCTGCCGCCGCCGCTGGTGCCCGCCCCGCTCCCGGAGGCCGCGTCGTCCGACGCGCCGTCGCCCGACGCGGTATCGGCCGATCCGTCGGCGCCGATGCCGGTGTCCGCGCCGGCGGCCCCGGTGGCGACCTGGCCCCCGCCGCCGACGGAACGTACGACGGTGTCGTGGTCGACCCGGCTGCCGCAGGCGGCGAGAGCCAGGCTCAGCGCCGCCACGGCCGCCGCGGTGGCACGCGTACGGGTTGGGATCATGGTCTCCTCCACGGAGCGGGTACGAAGTCGTGCGGTGCTGGGGTGGGTGGCGGGGCCGAGGGGTTCAGGTGTGGGCGCCGAGGTACTGGGCGACCAGCCGGTCGCTGTCCAACTCGCCGGGCTCCCCGGCGAATTCGATGCGTCCGCGGTTCATCAGGTAGACGTAGTCGGCCAGTTCGAGGGCGCGTGCCACGTACTGCTCGACGAGGAGCAGGGCGCGGCCGTCGTCGGCCAGCCTGCCGAGAAACTCGAAGATCTCGTCGACGACCACGGGGGCCAGGCCCATCGACACCTCGTCGAGCAGCACGTAGTCGGCGTCGGTGACATAGGCGTGGGCGAGCGCCAGCATCTGCTGCTGGCCTCCGCTCAGCGACCCGGCGAGCTGGCCGAGCTTGTGACCCAGGACGGGGAAGGCCGAGACGGCACGTTCGACGGCCTCGTCGAGGTCGCCGCCCGCAGCCTGGATGAGGATGTTCTCCTTCACGGTCAGGGTCGGGAACACCCCGCGCCCTTCGGGGACGTGGCAGACGCCGTTGCGGGCAAGGGTGTGGGGGCGCTTGCCCGTGAGGTCCTCGCCGTCCACGCTCAGGCGTCCGGCGGTCGGTGCGAGGAGGCCGGAGGCCACCCTCAACAGGGTCGTCTTTCCTGCGCCGTTGGTGCCGAGCAGCGCCACCACGGACTGCGGAGGGAGCCACAGGCTGACGTCGCGCAGGACGCGTGTGCCGCCGTATCCGGCGCTGATGTGGTCGAGTTCCAGCACTACGCGGCCTCCGATCCCAGATAGGCGGCGCGCACGGCGGGGCTGGCGCGCACCTCGGCCGGGGTGCCCTCGAAGATCATCTGGCCGAAGTCGAGTACGTACAGGTAGTCGCAGACCGACATGACGAGGCCCATGTCGTGCTCGACGAGCAGGACGCCGCAGCCGCGTTCGGCCACGACCTCGGTGACGATGGCGCCGAACTTCTCGGTCTCGGCGGTGTCGAGGCCGGACGACGGCTCGTCGAGCAGCAGCATCGAGAAGTCGCCGGCCAGGACCCGGCCGAGGTCGACGAGGCGGCGCTGCCCGGTGGAGAGGGAGCCCGCGATCTCGTGGCGCAGGGCGCGCAGGCCGCACAGTTCGAGGACCTCCTCGGTGGCGGCGCGCACGGCCTTCGTCTCGGCGGGGGTGGACAGGAGCTGTTTGAGGGGGTGGCTGCGGGCCAGTCCCGCCTCGCGCCCGAGGGCGATGTTCTGCTCGACCGTGAGGGAGTCGAACAGGTCCATCCGCTGGAAGGTCCGCCCGAGGCCGAGCTGGGCGCGGGCGGCCGGCGGGCGGCCGGTGATGTCCTTCCCGAAGAGGCGGATCTCCCCTTGGGAAGGGCGCAGCAGCCCTGAGCAGGCGTTGAAGGTGGTGGTCTTGCCCGCGCCGTTGGGTCCGATCAGTCCGGTGACGCGGCCGAGCGGTGCGTCGAAGGTGGCCGCGTCCACGGCGGTGTTGCCGCCGAAGCGGATGGTCAGGTCCTTGACCTGCAGACCCGTCGGCTGTGCGTCGGCCGTGGTCTCGGCCCCGGTGGCCTGCGCGGCAACCGCTCCCCCGGTCGTGGCGGACTGCGTGGTGGCCGCTCCCCCGGCCGTGGTGGCCGCGTTCCCGGTCTCCGTCGGCTTCGTGAAGGCATGGCCTTCGTTCATCGCGTGGCCTCCTTCGTCAGTCCCGCGCCGACCCGGATCCTTGTGGTCCCGGCCTGCGCGCGACGCGCCTTCCTGACGGCGACCAGACGCTGGGCCGCGGGGCCGGGTGCGTCGAGGCGCTCGTCGGACCGCGAACCCGCCGGTTCCTCTGGCGGCTGCCCGGCGCCGCGGCGCCGGGCCGCGCCCGCCTCGTGCAGCGCGACCAGGAGCGCCCCGATGCCGAAGAGCACGGGCAGCGCCTGGGCGAAGGTGTCGTCGGTGAGGTATGCGGGGACCACCGCGACCAGCACCGCTGCCAGGGGCGGGCCTGCCGAGCGCAGACCGGAGCACAGGACCAGGACGGTCAGCCAGGTCAGTGAGGTGTACGAGAGGAAGGGCGCGCCCGTCGCCGACTGGCCCTGGGCCGCGTACAGCGCTCCCGCGACTCCGGCGACGAACGCGGAGATGGCGAAGACGGTGACCCGGGTGACGTTCACCCCGAGGCCGAGGGTGGACAGCGTCGTCGGTGAGTCGGCCATGGCGCGAAGGAGCCGCCCGAGCCGGCTGCGGCCGACGAGTGCGATGAGGAGGGATCCGGCGACGGCGAAGGCGAGCAGGACGTAGTAGAAGGCTTCGTCGCTCTCGAAGAGGCCGGGGCGCGGCGCGGGCAGCGTGTTGGTGGCGCCGAACATCCAGGACGTGCCGTAGATCGCCCGTTCCAGGAGCAGCCCCAGTCCGAAGGTGGCCAGGGCGAGATACAGGCCGGAGAGCCGGATCGCGGGGATCGCCACGAGCATGCCGACCGGGACGGCGACCGCCCCGGCGAGGAGCACGGCGAGCAGCCACGGCAGTCCGGCGCCGACCGCCAGATGCGAGAACGTCGATGCGCCCACCGCGACCAGGGCGGCGTGCGCGAGCGAGACCTGCCCCGAGGTACGGACGAGGAGCTGCAGCGAGGCGAAGATCAGCACGAACACCAACGCGGAGGAATACACGGGGAGTTTGGACGCGGCCACGATCGGTATGCCCGCCGCGAGCACGACCGCGGCGACTGCCAGGATCCGCGCGGTGGCACGGCCGACCAGCGGCCTGGACGCCGGCGCCGGGCGGTGGCCGCCGATCTCGGCGAGTCTGCCGCGGCCGACCAGGAGGAGCGCCACGAACAGCACCACGAACGGCATCGCGGGCGGCAGCCCGGAGAACGTCTCGGAGTGGGACACCCACTTGGTGGCGAGGGCGGCGAGGACGCCGATGAGCAGTCCGCCGGCGTAGGTCAGCGGGAGGCTGGAGAAGAGTCCGACAGCAGCGGCCCCGTACGCCTGCACCACCAGCAGGGTCAACAGGAGCACGTCCAGGCCGAGTTGGGGGGCGAGCAGCACCCCGGACGCGGCGGCGAACCAGCAGCCGATGAGCCAGGCGCGGCTGCGCACGGCGAACGCGCTGGTGCCGGAGAGCTCCAGGAGATCCGGGTCGTCGACGACGGCGCGCATCCGCACGCCCATCGAGGAGAGCCGGAAGAAGGCGAAGAACCCGAGTGCGCAGACCGCGGCCACGACGGCCGAGGTCAGCTGGTCGATGCCGACGTTGACTCCGATCACGGTGACGGTGTCGGTGGGCAGGAAGCCGGGGAAGTCGAGGGCGGCGCCGCCGTAGCCCGCGAGCAGCGCGCTCATGATGATCAGCTGCAGCCCGATGGTGGCCACCATTTTCGTGGCCGCGGTGCCTGCGGCCAGCGAGCGGGTGACGCGTTCCATGAGCAGCGCGATGAGTGGCGGTACGACGATGACGGCGACGGCGAGCGCGAGGGGCCAGGGCAGTCCGCGCAGGGTGCGCAGGTCGTAGTAGACGAACGCGGACACGGCGGCGATGGCACCGTGCGCGAAGTTGAAGATGCCCGATGTCTTGTAGGTGAGCACCAGGCCCATGGCGGCGAGGCCGTAGACGGATCCGGTGGTGATGCCGACGACGAGGAACGGCAGCAGGTCGTTCACGCTGCACACACCCCGCAGGGGTCGCCCTCGCCGACACCGACGGGTGTCACGTCCTTGCCCGCCACCAGTGGGCAGTCGGGGTGGTGTGCGCGGTCCATGCCCTCGGCCCGCACCAGCGGCAGGGTGAGCGTGGTGTCCGTCGGCCCGCCGCGGTGGGTGCGCGTCGGGGGGAACGCGTCCTCGTCGTCGTCCACGGGAGCGAGGGCGATCAGCGAGACGCGGCGCTCGCCGAGCGTGCGGCGGGCCCGCAGCAGCCACAGGCAGAGGCCGCCGGCACAGACCGCGAACCCGGCGACCCCGAGGTTCAGCCAGGCCGCCTGCCGCGCCGTCGACACCGTGCCCCCTGCGCCGAACCAGGCGGTCACGATCAGGGCGAGTCCGGCCAGGGTGGTGGCGCAGACGGTCACCACGTCCCGGTCGCGCCAGGGCACGGTGCGCCCGTCCACGCCGCTCATCGGACCTCCCCTTCGCCGAGGTGAGTCGGAGCGGACCGCTCGGGCTCGGCCGGGGAGGCCGCCGAGCCCGGGGAGACCGAAGCGGTCCGCTCGCGTACGGGTGATGCCACGACGGCACCGTTGTCGTGCCGGTCCCCGGCGAGGGCGGGAGCGGTCCCGTCGACGCCGCCGGCGGCGCGCAGCGCCTGCTCGATGCGGTCGAGTTTGCGCCACTCGTCGCGCAGGTCCGCCGAGAGCCACAGCGCGGTCGAAATGCCGAGCAGGAACAGGCTGCCGAGCCCGGCACTGACGACGTACGGCAACTGCTCGGCGGGATACGGCGTGCCGCTCACTCCGCGCCAGCCGACGACGAGAATCGCGGCGCCCGCCAGTGCGGTGACGGCAGCGGTCAGCCGGTCCCACTGACTGCGTATCCGGGTCACGATGTCCATCGAGTCTTCACTCCCAACAGGCGCAGCAGGGTGCCGGCGGCAAACGTGGCCACGGCGCCGAACGCGAGCACGATGTAGAGGCCGGTGACGCCCATGTCGGTCGGACTGGTGGCCAGTTGGACGGGCCTGGTGTCCTCGGGCGTGGGCGAGCCGTCGTCGGACGGCGTTTTCGGTGCGGCCGGGCTGTCGTCGGCCGGTACCTGCGAGTCCGCGGCGTCCCCGCCGCCGCCCGCGTCGGACGGCACCTGCGGCACCTGGGCGGGAGGCATGCTTCCGGTGCCGGGCGGCGCCTCGATGCGGCCGACGGCGGCGGAGGCGCGGCCGAACACGTACGTCACGGTGTAGACCGCCCCGGACTGGGTGTCCTGCTGCTGTGCCTGCACTTCGAGGCCGGCCGACACGACGCCCTGCTTGGTGCGCTTCTCGTCCAGGTAGTGGATCTTGATTCCCGCGGCCGCCAGGGCCTTGACCGGATCGGCGAGGTCGGGCAGCGGTGCGGTCTGCCCGACCACCTTGAGTCCGTCCGGGGTGATCTCCACACCCTGGCCGGCGATCTCGGTGCGGCCGATGCTGAGTTCGGAGTCCCGTACGACCTTGCCGTCCCGGTCGACCGCGGCGGTCGCGGAGCTGAGCACCCGGCCGATCTCCAGGACGCCGTTTACGGCCCAGGGTCTGGTGTCCGAGGTGGCCGTGGCCTTGCCCGTGAGGGCGTCCGGGTCCACCGACGTGTGGGCCGTCGCCGTGGTGGACGCCGCCGCGGCGTCCTGGCCGAGGACCGTACTGGCCTCGGCCGTGGTGGACGTCTTGGTGCTGTGCGAGCGCATGACCAGCGGATCCTTGCCGCTGGTGGCGCTCTCGTCGGAGGGGTACGTCGAGGCCGCGTACGCCGGGTAGTCGGGGAACTTCTGCCCGGTCTGGCTGCCGATCAGTGCGGGCGCGGAGATGACCGTCTCACCGGGGTAGGGGCTGCTGGCCCACCCCGACGACTCGCCCACCGCGTAGTTCACGCAGGCCCGGGCCACCGGAACGCCCACCCCGGTGGGCGCCTGCAGCAGCGTGTCGTTGCTCGCGCTCACGGTCACCTGCACGCCCTGCGCCGTCGCGGTCACCGGGCAGTCGCTGCCCTCGGAGTCTTCCGGATCGGCCGCTTGGGCCGCCGCCGGCAGGCACACCAGGAGCGCGACCGTGCCCGCCCCGCAGAGCGCGCGGGCCCGCAGCGGGAGGGAGAGGGATCCTCGCACGGACATCGATGCCCTTCGCCTAGATTTGACGGACCGTCATATTTGGCTGACCCGCCGCACTCTCTGCGCACGTACCGAGACTCGGAAGGGGTCGCATCGCCACATCCCGGTGAACGGACCTGCCACTCCCGCTCAGTGGGACTCACCGACGGACGCCGCGGGGCTCCCCGGACCAGCGGCGGCGTACCCGAAGGTGAGGATTCTGTAGGTGCACGGCAGGGGCCTCGCAAGGGACACCCATCACGGCCGACGGACCGTCAACACTGTCGGCGTCCGGGTCGGTTCGATCGCGGACCCGTGCGCAGGACACGGCCCGGACCCCTCACGACACGGCCCCCGGCTCGCACTCCCGCGCTCACTCTCGGTGGAGGCGGACATGACGGCACCGGCAAAGGCCGGCGGACACGCGAGCGACGTCCCCGCCCCGAGCTCCATGATCGAACGTATGACGCTCATCCTCGACGCGTTCGACCCCCACACGCCCAGCCTCTCCCTGCTCGACCTCGCCGAACGCACCGGCCTGCCACGCTCCACCCTGCATCGCATCCTCGACCAGATGATCCGGCTGCGCTGGCTCACCCACTCCACGGGCGGCTACCGGCTCGGGATGCGCCCGCTGGAGCTCGGCGGGCGCGCCGCGGGACACAACGAGATCAGGGACGTCGTCACGCCCCTGCTGCACGAGATGTGCCGGCACACCGGCCTGGCAGGGCATCTCGCCGTCCTCGACGGACGCGACGTGGTCTTCCTGGAGAAGGCGGGCGGCCGGTCCGCCGCCCAGTTGCCCACCCGGCTCGGCGCGCGGCTGCCCGCACACACAACGGCGGTGGGCAAGGCGATCCTCGCCACGCTCGACCCGGGCCTCGTCGACTCGGCCTATCGCGGACAACTGCCCATGAGCACCCCACGCACCCTGCGCACCGCCACCGATCTGCACCACGAACTGTCCAGGATTCGCAGGCGGGACGGCCTGGCCATCGACAACGAGGAGACGCTGACGGGCTTCCGCTGCGTCGCGGCCCCCTTGCGCAGTGGCGGCCCGGCAACGGCCGCGCTGTCGCTCTGCGGCGACTACCAGGCGGTGGATTTCAAGGAGTTGGCCCCCCTGGTGCACGACCTCGCGGGCGAGGCGCGCCGTGCGCTGTTCCCGCGTCCACGCCATCATCGGACGGGGTAGCGAGGGGCGGCAGGGACGCAGACATGTGAACCGCTCCGCCCCGGCCCTGCGGAGTTGTCAGCGACCCGAAACGGGCCGGGCGCAACAAGGGCGGGTGAGTCACTGCCCCCTCTTCGCCGGCTGCCGGTTGTGCGTGCCTTCGCGTCCCACCGCCTTCCAGGTGGACGCGGACGAGGCACCGGGCCACGCGGTCAGCGGGAGGCCGTGAGTCTCCCGGACTCCGCGTCGACCGCACTTTCCCCGCGCGCCCGCAGCGTGAAGTCCGCGTCCACCGTCTCGCCCGCCCGCAACAGCTTGCGGAGGGCCAGAGGGTGCCGCCCGGGCGCCGACGCCACGATGCCGAGGTGCCCTTCGGGCAGACCCGCGACGGCGTAGCGACCCTGTACGTCCGTGACAGTGCTGACCAATTGCCGCCCTCTGCTGTCCAGAACGACCACCACCGCGCCGCGCACCGGTTCCTGGTCGACGTCGCGGACCGTGCCGGCCAACGCGGGCACCGGTTCGCCGAAGTGGTGCCGGTGCACCGGGAGTGCGGTGGGTACGGGCGTCTCGAGAGCGGGGTCATCCGCGGGCGGCTCGGCGACCGCTTCCTCGAGCGCAGCACGCTTGTGGCGCCAGTGGTCCAGTGCGAGGAGCGCCACGCCCCCGGCGATCCAGCCGCACAGCACGAGGACCGGCTTGAGTACGCCCGCGCCGCCGAAGTACAAGATGCCGCGCAGCGCGTCGACGGCGTTCGCCAAGGGCATGACGGCGTGCACGTGCTGATAGAACTCGGGCAGCAGCGGTGCGGGCACCGCGCCGCCGCTCGTGGGGATGGACATGACGATGAAGAGCGTCATGCCGACCGCGGGCAGGAACCGGCCGGTGAAGGCCGCGAGTCCGGAGGCGGTCGTGGCCACCGCCGTGGTGAGCAGGAAGGCGACGGCCATCACGGACGGTTCGGGGTTCAGGTAGCCCAGGCCGGCCCCCACCGCGTAGCCCACGGTGCTGAACACCGCGGCGACGACCGCCAGGGCCAGCAGCTTGCGGCGACGGTCGAGGGTGACCGCGCGCAGCAGCGTCGTGGCGAGGATGTAGGCCGGGATGTTCCATGCGATGCCGAAGTAGAGCACGGCCGAGCCCATCGGGTCCTTGGCCGTGGTCGGAGCGACGTCGCGAACCGTGAGCGGATGGGCCGTCCCGGCGACCTTGCCGAAGGACGTGATCATCATCTGTTCCAGCGACGCTCCGTTCGCCTTCGCGACGTAGAGCACGGGGTGCCCCCCGTCGACGGCGTAGCCCGCGAAGGCGTCCCGGTCCAGGACGGCCTGCCGCGCTCGCTCCCGGTCCGCCACGGCGGTGACGTCGAATCCGCCGGCGGTCTGCACGCGCAGGTTCGCGTCGACCCGGTCCGCCTCGGCGCGTGTGGCCACGACCACCTTCACGTGGTGCGGCCCGGGCGCGTGCAGGGCGGGCGCGAAGAAGAAGATCACGCCCAGGAAGAGGACCGCGGGAAACCAGGCCGCCTCTGCCAGGGCCTTCGCCGCCGCCCCGCGCGGTCGTGTGCCGTTGTTCACCGTGTCGCGCTCCGTTCCCGCACCCATAGATGTACCGATCGGCACACAAACAACGACTGGAAGATACATGTACCGTGCGGTACGTTCAAAATGTGTCCCGTCCGATGAACACTGAGAAGCGCGCCGAACTCCTCGGTCAAGTGGTGGAGTACGTGCAGCGCCACGGCCTCGCGAACCTGTCGCTGAGCCCGCTCGCCGAGGAGATCGGCACGACGAAGCGCATGCTGCTCTACTACTTCGGCAGCCGGGGGAACCTGCTGGCCCGGGCCCTGGCGGCAAGCCGACCGGATGCCCACGCCATGTTCGACACCGTCGAGGACGCCGCGGACCTGCGCCAATCGGCCCGGGCGCTGTGGAAGGCGATCACCGTGGGCGAGCAGGCCGGGCCCATCCGGATACTGCTGCAGCTTCTGAGTCTGGCCGCGACCGACCCGGACGAGTACGGAGACCTGGCCCGCGAGACCGTGGAGGTCATGATCGGCCCGATCGCGGACGCCGTCGGCCGCCTGGGCCACCCGAGAGAGGTGGCCCGCGAACGGGCGACCCTCCTCGTCTCCGGCCTACGAGGCCTGTGCCAGGACCGCCTGGTGACGAAGGACGCGGCCCGCACCGACGCGGCGGCCTTCCATCTCATCGAGACGGTGGTCGAGCCCGGGCGGTGACCGGTGCGCCATCGTGGAGCGGACCGGCAGAGCCTCCGAACGCAGAACGGCGCTCGGCGCCGGGTGACGGGCCCCGGCGCGAGCACCTCCCCCTCCGGCCCCACCCCCTCCGGCCCCACCCCCTCCAGCGCCTGCTCCTCAGGCGGGACGCTTGGCCATGACGACCAGACCCGGCCCGCCCTGCTCATCTGCGGGGAGCCGAAGTTCGGCGACCGGGAAGGCGAGGCGCCGTTCCGCCGGCGTGAACGCGGCTGGGCTACCCTCACCGCGTGATCGGCAACCGGATACGCGAGCTCCGCCAGTCCCGCAAGATGACCGTACGGGACCTGGCCGCGCACGCCGGGGTGTCGACCGGTCTGGTCAGTCAGGTCGAACGCGGACTGACCGATCCCAGCCTGGAGACGCTGCGCAGGCTCTCCGCCGCGCTCGGGCTCCCCCTATTCGACCTGTTCCGGCAGGACGATCCTGACGACGTCATGCTGGTGCGGCGCGACCGCCGGATCGTGGTGCGTTCGCCGCAGGGCGGGATCGAGTACACACGTGTGTCGGCCGGCTCCGCACGCCTCGAAGTACTCGAGGGCGCACTGGAACCGGGAGGCGCGTCCTCGGAGCAGCGCTACAGCCACCCCTCGGAGGAGTGCGTGGTGGTGCTGAGCGGCAGTCTGGTCGTCGAGGCCGGCGGCGGCCGCCACGAGTTGCGGCCCGGGGACAGCTGCACCTTCGACTCCCGCGTCCCGCACCGCTACGTCAACGAGGGCAGCGAGCCCGCACGGTTCCTGGTGAGCGTGACACCGCCGAGTCGGTGACCTTCAGCCGGCAGACGGGCGCCCCCAGGGCGACAGCCGGCCTCCCACCCATTGACGGGCACATGACTCGACTGCTTCGATCACCGGCACTGAACAATTTCACCGTGATTGAAATGCGAGGCGCCCCGTGTCCATCGTGCCCCTCGACGCCACCGAGCGTTTCCGTGCCCGCTTCCCCTCCCTCAAGGACACGGTCCACCTGGCCAGTTGCAGCCAGGGGGCGGCATCCGAGCACGTACTGACGGCGCTGCAGGAGTTCCAGTGGTCCATGCGCAGCCAGGGCGCGCCCTGGGGCGCCTGGATGGCCCAAGTGGACGCCGCGCGCGCCGCGTTCGCCGCCCGCATCGGCGCGCAGCCGGACGAGATAGCGGTGGTCGGCTGCGCCTCCGAAGGCGCCTACCAGGTGGCGTCCACGCTGGACTGGTCGCGCCGCCCCGGCCTGGTCACCACCGACATGGAGTTCCCGTCCATCGCCCACGTCTGGCTCGCGCAGGAACGACGCGGCGCTCGGGTACGCCATGTCCCGGAGCGGGAAGGGACCGTCCCCGCCGAGGGGTACGCCGCCGCGATCGACGACTCGACCGGCCTGGTCTCCGTACCGCTGGTCTCCTACCGCAACGGCGCCCGGCTGCCGGTCACCGAGACGGTTCGAGCGGCGCATGCGGTCGGCGCACGGGTGTTCGTCGACGCGTACCAGGGCTTGGGCGTACTCCCGGTGGACGTAAGGGAGTTGGACTGCGACTACCTGGTGTGCGGCGCGTTGAAGTATCTGCTCGGCGTCCCCGGCATCGCGTTCCTCTACGTACGCGGCGGCCTGCGCGACGACGTGGACCCGCAACTCACCGGCTGGTTCGGCCGAGTCGACCCCTTCGGCTTCGACCCACGCTCCCTCGACTTCCCGGACACCGCGCGCCGCTTCGAGACCGGCACCCCGTCGATCCCCTCCGCGTACGCCGCCGCGGCCGGGCTGCGCACCCTGGCCGACATCGACCCGAAGGACATCGAGGCGCACGTCGGCGCGCTCACCTCGTACGCCTGCACACGCCTGACCGAGAGCGGCGAGACGCTCGCCTCACCCGCCGACCCGGAACTGCGCGGCCCGCAGGTGGCGATCGCCGACCCCGCCCCGGACGCGCTCGCTGCCGCGCTCGCCGAGCGCCGCATCGTCACCAGCCCGCGCGGCACCCTGCTCCGCGTCTCCTTCCACTACTACAACAACCCGTCCGACGTCGACGCGCTGATCGACGCGCTCGGCGAGATTCGCGCCCAGTAGCACGTCCAGGAACACCGCACCCCACGGAGCGAGTGACATGCCCGACGACGCCGGAAGCAGCCCGACGGCCGCCCCCTCCCCCACCACCGGCCCGCACCACGGCCATGACGCAGACAGCCAAGATCAGGGCCTGAGACGGGCTTTGACCGGACGTCAGCTCAGCATGATGGGCCTGGGCGGCGCCATCGGAACGGGCCTGTTCCTCGGCTCGGGTCTCGCCATCTCCGCGGCGGGCCCCGCAGCCGTGATCGCCTACGTGCTCTGCGCGCTGATCGCCCTGGTGATCGGCTGGGCGCTGGCCGAGATGACCGCCGTACACCCGGCGACCGGCTCGTTCGGCACCATCGGCCGCCACTATCTGGGCCCGCTGGCCGGCTTCGTGATCCGCTGGACGTACTGGACGATCCAGGTGATCGCGATCGGCGGCGAGGTCATCGCCGTCGGCATCTATGTCCGTTTCTGGTGGCCCGAACTGCCGCTGTGGGCACCGGTGGTGGCGTCCTCACTGCTGCTCCTGGCCGCGAACGCGCTGACCGTCGGAGTGTTCGGCCGCCTGGAGTACTGGTTCTCCACCATCAAGATCACGGCGATCGGCGTCTTCGTCCTGCTCGGCTGCGCCTACGTCTTCCTCGGCCTGCCCGGCCACGCGGCGGTCGGCACCTCGAACCTCTCGGGTCCCGGCGGACTCCTCCCGCACGGCATGAGCGGCCTGGGCACCGCCTTCGTCTTCGTGATCTTCAGCTACATCGGCACCGAAATCATCGCGGTGACCGCCGCCGAGTCCGAGAACCCGGTGCAGGACATCCCCCGCGCCGCCCGGCGGATGGTCGTCCGCCTCGCGCTCTTCTACGTTCTGGCCATGGCGGTGGTGGTCACCGTGGTGCCGTGGTCGCGCACGGCAGCAGGCGGAGACGTCACCGCGAGCCCCTTCGTCCAGCTCTTCGATGTCGCCGGGATCCCGGCCGCCGCGGGCATCATGAACTTCGTGGTCCTGACCGCGGCGCTCTCCAGCGCCAACGCCAACACCTATCTGGCCACTCGCATGATCCACTCCCTCGCGGTGGACCGGCACGCGCCACGGATGTTCGCACGGGTCGGCCGCGGCGGCGTCCCTCACCGGGCCCTCGCCGTTTCCGGGCTCGGCCTCGGCGCCGCCGCGATCCTCTCGGTCCACTCCGAGAACACGGCATACGTCCTGCTCTTCGGCATCTCGGTGTTCGGGGCACTGGTCGTGTGGATCCTCGTCCTTGCCACACACCTGATGTTCCGCCGGCACCGCGCCCGCCACGGCCTCCCCTCCTCACCGGCCCGGCTGCGCGGCGCTCCGTTCACCACCGTCGCGGCGGCGCTCGCACTGGCTGCCATCCTCGTCTCCACCGCGTTCATCGAGGGCCTGGAGGACTCCTGGAAGGCCGGAGTGCCGTTCTTCGCGCTGCTCATCGTCGTGTACCACTTCGGCGCCCGGCGCCACGAGACGGCGGAGCCGTTGCCGGACAGCACGCTGCCGCCGGAAGCTTCCGACGCCCACCTCCCCGGCACCCGCCTTCCGGGCACTCACGGCGAAGCACCGCTCACCGATGAGCCGTCCGGTGCCGAAGCAGGGCCGAACTAGGCCGAGCTGAGCCGCGCAAGGCGGGAGCCGCACAAGGCCGGCTACGGGCGGCGGGCGGCGCCAGGAGACGGGCCAGCAGTGATCCGGCGCACCCCCCCCGGTCACCCTCCCGCGCACCGGCTCAGCCGAACGGACGGTCCCCGGCGATCGCGACACGTTCGGCGACCCGGGGGTACGGCGCGTAGTCGTTGACGGCGTAGTGCTGGGTCGCGCGGTTGTCCCAGAAAGCGACGTCGCCCGCCTGCCAGCGGAACCGCACCTGGAACTCCGGGACGTGGGCCTGCTGGAAGAGCAGCCGGAGCAGGCGGTCACTCTCCGGGCGCTCGAGGCCGATGATCCGGGTGGTGAAGGAGGTGTTCACGAACAGCATCCGGCGTCCCGTCTCCGGGTGGCGACGCACCACGGGGTGCTGGACGGGCGGGAACTGCTCCTGGAACGGGGCCAGTTGCTCCGGCGAGTAGAAGCGTGCGAAGCCCGGCAGGAAGTCGTGGACGGCAGTCGCGCCGTCGATCCGCTCGCGCACCTCGACCGGCAGGTTGTCGTACGCGGCCGCCATGTCCGCCCACATCGTGTCGCCGCCCACGGGTGGCACCTCCCGCAGCTGCAACACGGCGCCCAGGGCCGGGCGTTCACGGAAGGTGACGTCCGTGTGCCAGACGTTCTCGTACGTGGGAACGGCGCCGGCCGACTTGTCGAAGCGGACCACGTCGTCGCCGTCGCCCGGGGCGAGCAGCGGATTGGTCTCCAACTCGCCCCAGTTTCGGGCGAATCGGCGCTGCGCGTCGGAGGTCAGGTGCTGGCCGCGGAAGAAGAGCACCTTCCAATCGAGGAGCGCGCGGTTCAGTTCCTCCCGCACCGCGACGGACACGGGCCGCGAGAGGTCGAGGCCACGGATCTCCGCTCCGATGACGCGGCCCTGCGGAACGAGTTCGAACCGCTCGTACGGCTGCTCTCGCACACCGTCCGGCAGGCGGTTCAGGATGCGAGTGCCCTCGTACAGGCCGTCGGCGGGAATGCGGTGGTCGCGCAGGGCAGATGTGGGGGCGACGTCGTGGGTGAGCGACATGGCGAACTCCTTCGAAGCTCAGGAAGGGACCGGCGCCGGACGGCGCGACGCGACGTTTCCGGAACCCGGTACGGGAAGGCTCAGGCCCGGATACGGAGGCCTGCGGCGGATTCAGCGACAGGAAGACGCCGGGGGCGAACCCACCCGGCCGCGGCGGCGCAGAAAGCCGTATCCGCGGGGCGCGCACTCACCGCGGGGGCCGCTGTGCTGCGGCTCATCCTCACGGAAGTTCGAGTGCGTCTGCATGCCGGCCACCCTAACGCAGAGACCTGCGGGCCGACACCACGCGTCCCTACGGCGGAGACTCGGGCAACAGACAGGGTCCGCAAGGGGAGAACTCGCTGCTCTGGCTCCCCCTGCTCCCTCGTCCCTCAGGAAGCCGCGGCGATGCGCGTCAGGAGGGCCGGTGTCCAGTGGCCGCCGTAACGGGTTCGGAGCTCGGGCAGCTGCCAGTCGCTGCCGGTGACGGTCTCCCGGCACTGCTTCGGTGCACCGCACTCACAGGCCAGACGGAACGCGGGATCCCAGGTGCTGGTGGCGTAGTCGTTGGTCAGCTCCTCGTCCCCACGGATGTCGCGACGGGCTACCAGGGTGTACGGACCGTCCCACCACAGGTTCGGATCGCAGCTGTGGTTGCTGTAACCGATGGACTGCTCGCTGCGGGGCGGCAGGACTAGGTGCGAGGTTTCGGCGAGGGAGACGGTGTCGATGTAGGGGTGGTCGGGCCGGCGCGCTGCCGTGGCGAAGAGGTCCTGCAGTTCTTGCTGTGAGACGAGGCGCCCGCCCAGCCGGGCCACTGTCGTTCCGGCCGGCATGGGGGCTCGGGCGAACAGGCCCCGACCCGCGATGGAGGACGGGCGAACCTCGGCATATGGGTGCAGGCGGCAATGCGGTGCAGGTGTGGATGCCATGGGCCGATCGTGCCGCGCCATGGCCGGTGCTGTCAGTGTCTGGTGATTCGCGCGGGCAGTGAGCCGGTCCTACAGCCCCAGATCCCGAGCGACGATCTCCTTCATGATCTCCGTGGTACCGCCGTAGATGGTGCTGATGCGAGAGTCGAGGTAGTCGTGTGCGATGCGGTATTCGAGCATGTAGCCGTAGGCGCCGTGCAGTTGCACGCAGCGCCCGACGATGTCGACGTAGTTCTCCGTGGCCCAGAACTTCGCCGACGCGGCGTCAACGGCGCTGAGTTCGCCGCGGGAGTGCCGGGAGAGCAGATCGTCGATGTAGGCGCGGCCCACGCGGGCGGTGGTGACCATGTCGGCCAGTTGGAAGCGGGTGTTCTGGAAGGAGCCGATGGTCCGGCCGAACGCCTTGCGCTCCCTGACGTACTCCACGGTCCGCTCCAGTACGCCTTCGATGGAGGCCATGGCGTTGGCGGCGATCGAGATCCGCTCCTGGGGAAGGTTGCGCATCAGGGCCTTGAAGCCGGAGCCCTCCTCTCCGAGCAGGTTGGCGGCGGGTACGCGAAGGTCCTGGAAGAACAACTCGCTGGTGTCCTGGGCGTGCAGGCCGACCTTCTCCAGGTTGCGCCCCCGCGAGAAGCCGGGCCGGTCCGCCTCGATGACCAGCAGGCTGATCCCGCCGTGGCGGTCCGGGCCGGTCCGTACGGCGGTGACGACCAGGTCGGCGTTCTGGCCGTTGGAGATGAAGACCTTGCTGCCGTTGACCACGTAGTCGTCGCCGTCCCGGACGGCGGTGGTGGCGATGCCGGCCAGGTCGCTCCCGGTTCCGGGCTCGGTCATGGCGACCGCGACGATGAGGATGCCGGCGGCGATGCCCGGCAGCCAGCGGGCTTTCTGCTCGTCGTCCGTCAGGTCGGTGAAGTAGGGCACGACGATGTCGCTGGAAAGACCCACCCCGGCGAGGCCGTCCGACACGGGATGGCGGGAGAACTCCTCGCCGATCACCGCGTTGAAGCGGAAGTCGGTGATCCCGCCGCCTCCGTACTCCTCGGGGATGTTGAAGCCGAGGATTCCGGCCCGGGCGGCTTCCTGGAAGAGTTCGCGGTCGACCTTGCCCTCGGCCCTCCAACGCTCGGCGTGCGGCGCGGCGTGCTTGTCGACGAACGCGCGAACCGTCCCTCGCAGGAGTTCGTGGTCGTCGTCGTAGAGGGACCGTTCGCCAAAGATCGCACTGGTCATCGGGACTCCGATCTGAACTGATCTCGTACATGCGGCAAGAACTGAGCAAGAGGGACGGTCAATGGGATGCGCCGTTCGCGCTCGGCCGACGTATCGCCGCTCATCGCACCCGCAGCCGACGCAGCAGGGCCAGCTGTCCGTTGGTGCGGCGGACGAATCCTTCCACGGCGCTCTGCCCTGGCTTCGGCGGTCCCAGCGGCAGGAGGCGCTGTGTGGCGATCGTCTGGCTCTCGGTGTACTTGCGGATTCCCTCGGCCCCGTGGCGCCTGCCGAGTCCGCTGTCGCCCATGCCGCCCATCCCGGCCTCGATGCTGCCGGCCGCCGCGGCGGCACCGTCGTTGATGTTGACCGACCCGGCGCGGATCCGCGCCGCCATCCGGCCCGCTTCGCGGGAGTCCTTCGACCAGATCGACGACGACAGTCCGTAGGTTCCCTGGTTGGCCAGGCTCACCGCTTCGCTGTCCGCGGCGTAGGCGTAGAGCGAGAGCACCGGACCGAAGGTCTCCTCGCCGCACACGGCCATCTCGGGCGTGACGGCTTCGAGGACGGTCGGTTCGTAGAAGAGCGGGCCGATGTCGGGTCGCGCCCGGCCACCCGCGAGTACGGTCGCCCCCTTGGCCACCGCGCCGTCGACATGTGCCTCGACGGCCGCGAGCTGCGCTGCCGACGTCAGTGACCCGATGTCCACGGAGTAGTCGTAGGACGGCCCGAGCCGAAGCGCCAGCGTCGCCCGGACGAGCTCGGTGCGGAAGGCTTCGTAGACCTTCTCGTGCACATAGACGCGTTCGATGTGGATGCACATCTGGCCGGTGTTGGCGAAGGCCGCCACCACCGTGCCCGCCGCCGCGGCGGCGACATCGGCGTCCTCCCGCACGATCAGTGGGTTCTTGCCCCCGAGTTCGAGAGAGACCCCGATCAGTCGCCGGGCGGCACGCTCCGCGACGGTGCGCCCTGTGGCGGTCGATCCGGTGAAGCAGACGAAGTCGACTGCGTCGACCAGGGCGGTCCCCACCACGGCCCCGGGACCGGCCACGATCTGCCACAGATCGGCCGGCAGCCCGGCCTCCGCCATCAGTGCCCGCGTCCAGAGCATCGTCAGCGCGGTCTGGGAATCCGCCCTGGAGATCACGGCGTTGCCGGCCAGCAGGGCCGGCAGCACATCGCCGACGCCGAGGTAGAGGGGGTAGTTCCACGGGGAGATGACGCCGACGACGCCCTTCGGCACCCGCACCTCCTTGACCTTCGTCAAGCCGGGCACCATTCCGCGCACGTGGCGGGGGGCCAGGTAGTGCCGGGCTCGCCGCGCGTAGTGGCGGGCGATCGCCGCGACCTGGGCCACCTCCTGCCAGGCGTGATACCGCGCCTTGCCCGTCTCCCACTGGATCAGGTCGAGTACCTGGTCCTGCCGCTCCAACAGGAGGTCGTGGAAGGCGAGTACGACATCGCCGCGGCGCCTCAGCGGCGTTCCCGCCCACTCCGGCCGGCCCGCTCGGGCACCGGCCACTGCCGCCTCGACGTCCTCCGGGGTGCACGGGGGAACGGTCGCGATCGGCACCAGGTCGAACGGTGCGACCGCTGTCACGGCCTCGGCGCTGTCAGGCCCGGGACGTGTCGCGTCCCGGCGCACCCACGTGCACCACTGCGCGATCAGCTCGTCCGTCACCCAAGGGGGTCGTGAAGTCATCGTCACAGGGCTGTCGGGCGCGTGACTGTCAGGTGCAGGCATGTCGGGCGCGGGGGTGTCCGGCGTCGAGCCGTCAGACGCTGGACTGTCGGGCGCGGGGATCTGGTCCTGCTCCGTGGTCATGCGGGCTCCTCGGTCGTACGGGACTGGTTCGAGCCGGGAGGCCTCGGCCCTGCGTCCGGCTCGCCCGGTGTGGATCCGGCGGGCCGGGTGCCTGAGAGGCGGCGTCTCCTCGGTCACGTCGATGCCCTTGTCGACGGCAGCGTGCCTCGCTATGTTAATCAGAAATCACATCCTGGAACAAGCTTTGAAACGTGCTGGCAACGCCAACTCCGCGCCGAACAAGGCGAGATGTGTCGCACGCCCTACCAGGAAAGCGAGCAAGTCAATGCCAAATCTCAGCCGCAGAAGAGTCCTGTCCCTCGGTGTCGCGCTGGGCCTCGTGGGCGCGAGCAGCACCACGCCCGCGTGGGCGTGGTCACCGACGGGCTCGGTCGCCGGAACCGGCACGGGCACCGACCCGGAATACGTGTGGGACGACGAGGTGGACCAGCTGGTGGCCTCGCTCTTCGACAACGGCCAGGTCCCGGCGGTCAACACCGCGATGGCGTCGTGGGTGAACAACAACGACCCGCTGCCCAGTGGCCTGCCGGCCGACCTCACCGCATACCTGCAGAGGGTCAACAAGCTGCCCTCCTGGGCGGATCCCGGCAAGCTGGCTCGCGCCGCGGACTTCAACCGGCGCAAGGACACCTACCTCTTCATGCTCTACGGGCTCGGCAGCGGGATCATGAGCACCGTCATCCCGCGCGAGGCCAGGAGCGTCTACTGGTCCGCGGGCGGCGCCAACATGAAGGACCGCGCGGCCAAGACGTTCACGTTCGGCTACGACCTGGCCCAGCTCAAGGGCTTCGAGCCGACGGGCCAGTTCGTGGTCACCGCCAACAAGACCCGTGTGGTGCACGCCGCGGTGCGTCATCTGCTGCCGCAGTCGCCGCATTGGACGGCGGTCACGGACGAGAAGACGCCGATCAGCAACGCCGACATCCTGGTCACCTTCCACAGCCTGGGCACCTTCGTGCGCAGGAAGCTGCTGGAGTGGAAGGTCCCGTTCTCGGCCGAGGACCAGGATGCCTTCCTGCACAGTTGGCAGGTCGCTCTGCATCTGCTCGGCGTGCGGGACGAGTACATCCCCAAGTCGTGGGCCGACGCGGAAGCGCAGTCGGGGCAGGTGCTCACTCCGATCCTCGCCCCGACGACCGAGGGCATCGAACTGGCCGAGGATCTGCTCGGATTGACCGCGCAGGTCGACCTGGGCGTCACGCGCGGGTTCCTCAACGAGTTCGTACGCTACGTCCTCAGCAACGAGATCGGCGACTGGCTGGGGCTGAAGCGCGACTACGCCTCGGCGGCACTGATCCGCACCGCGTGGCCGGCCTTCATCCTGTTCCGTGAGGGGCTGTCACCCGTCGCGCCCGGCGCCTTCTACATGTTCGACCAGTTCGTACGCGCCTTGGCCATGGCGTTCCTGAACAACGGTTCCTCGGGGACGACCACCCCCATCGTGATCCCGACGGGGAACAGGCCGGCCTCCTGAATCCCCGGACCGATCGCGCGCAGGCCCGTTCCGTGGCGCACCCGCCACGGGGCGGGCATCTGCACGGTCTGCTCACAGACCCAGAGCACCCACGACCAACCCCGTCACGGCGGCCCGGTGTTCAGGGCTGTCCCGCCATCGCAGGCTCCGCCCGGCCTCGACCACCACGCCGAACCCGGCGTGCACCAGCACCCGGGCCTGACGCGGGTCCAGCTCCGGACGGGCGAGCCGCAACTGCTGCTCCCAGACGGCGATGTGCTCACGCTGCGCAAGGACCAAGGGGCGCTGCAGATCGGCCGGCAGGCCGGCGACCTCGGCTTCGGCGACGCTCGTGAGTGCGGTGTGGCCGAAGCTGTAGGCCACGTACGTCGCCGCCAGCGCCACGACGGCGTCATGCGGATCGGCGACCATCTGCAGACTCCGGTCCACCGCCTGTGCCAGCAGCCCCGCCGCCTGGAGGCAGGCCGCCGCCAGGATGTCGACCTTGCCCGGGTAGTGACGGTAGAGCGCGGACGGGGCCAGCCCCACCGCCTGTGCGATCTGGCCGTTCGTGACGTTGGCGAACCCGTCCCGGGCGAACAGCGGGACGGCGGCGGCGAGGATCTCCGCGCGCCGTGAGCGCGGCACCGGCAGGGTCGGCAGCTCGACGGGGTGTGTGCTCCTCGTGGCCGGTACGGGGTCGCTCGCGATCACGCGCAGCGTGCACGCCAACAGCAGTTCCTCGACGCGACGTTGAGCGATGGAGGTGCGGTGCATCGTGATGGACCCGATCGCACCGAGAGCCGCCGTGACCCGCAGCTGCTCGTCGGACCGTGGTTCCTCGCGCCGCACCGCCTCGGTGACCCGCCCGACGACGTGCCCGAACTTGGCTCTGAGGAGGCGGCGATCCTCGCAGTCGAGGTACCTGGCCTCCCATCGGTACACACCGCCCGACGCGCGATGCGCGAGGGTGACCCGGATGAGGGCGGTGAGCACGTCCGCCGGGGCCGCCTCGGGCGGCAGCTCGTCGAGCGCGCCGACGAGACGGTCCACCATGGCGTGCGCGCACTCGGCGAACAGTGCGTACTTGTTCGGGAAGTGCCGGTACAGGGCCGTGGCGGTGATGCCCACACCGGCGGCGATCTCCTCCATGGACGCCGCGTGGTAGCCGCGCTCGCTGAAGAGCCGGCCGGCCGCCTCGACGATGAGCTGCCTGCGGTTGCGGGGGCGGGTGGCCGCGCTCGGTTCGGCGGTCATGAACACACACACGCATGGGGAGACGGGGCCATACGGCCCAGTCAATCACACGTCGAGCAGGCCCCGGGGCCGGGCGCACGCGGCCGCGCGACAAGGGGTACCGACACCTCACCCATGTGATTTTCCATTAACAAAATTCGTCAGGACGCTTCTCGAACCGCAGCATGGAACGACACAATGCGGCAGTGGCCACCGCTCGACACGACACCTGAGGAGTCACCCATGCCGACCGACACGGCACCCGCCTGGTCCTTCCGGCACCACTGGATGTCCCAGGCAGCCACCCACGCGATGACGCGGCCCGACAAGCCCGCACTGCGGTATCTCGGGGAGACCACGACCTGGGCACAGTTGTCACGGCGGTCCCTGCAGATGGCAGCCGCGCTCGCCGGCCGAGGCGTCGCCGAGGGTGACCGCGTGGCCCTGCTCACGCTGAACCATCCGTGGTTCGTGGAGAGCGTGTTCGCGGCGAACAGCCTGGGGGCCATGGCCGTGCCGCTCAGCTTCCGGCTCGCTCCACTGGAACTCGACCACATCCTGACCGACTGCACCCCTTCGGCGATCGTCATCGACGCACACCTCCTGCCGCTGCTCCAGGCCGCGCCGAGCGCCGCGTCGATCGGCACGGTCGTCGTCATCGGCGAATCGAGCGAGGCCGACTCCCCGGCCGAAGGCGGCATCACGTACATCGCGTACGAGGATTTCCTGTCGGCACACGAGCCGATGGAACTGCCCGACATCAGCGAGGAGTCGACCGCGCTGATCATGTACACCTCGGGCACCACCGGCCGGCCGAAAGGGGTGATGCTGTCCCACCGCAACATGCAGGTACAGGCGGTCACATGCATCCGCGCGATGGAGATTTTCGACGACTCCGATGTCGGCTTCCTGACGGCGCCCTTCTTCCACATCGCGGGTCTGGGTTCGATGGTGGCGAACTTCGTGGTCGGCAGCACGGTCGTGATCCATCCACTGGGCGCGTTCGACCCACAAGCAGTGCTGGACGCCTATGAAGACGAAGGCGCCACCGTCGTGTTCAACGTTCCGCAGCAGTGGGACCTGATCTGCGCCCAGCCCGACATCGACAAGCGTGACCTGAAACTGCGGATCATCAGCTGGGGTGCCGCCCCCGCGAGCGACACGACCCTGCGTGCCATGGGCGAGAAGTTCCCCGACGCGCTCAACGTGGCGGTGTTCGGGCAGACCGAGACCTCACCCATCACCTGCGTGCTCCGCGGCGAGGACTCCCTGCGCAAACTCGGGTCTGTCGGCCGGCCGATCCCGAGCATCCAGTACCGCGTCGTCGACGCGGACATGAACGACGTCGCCGTGGGCGAGGTCGGTGAGATCGTCTACCGCGGCCCCACGCTGACGAAGGGGTACTGGAAGAAGCCGCAGGAGACAGCGGAGGCATTCGAAGGCGGATGGTTCCACTCCGGTGACCTGGTCAAGCAGGACGACGAAGGCTTCGTCTGGGTCGTCGACCGCAAGAAGGACATGATCATCAGCGGCGGCGAGAACATCTACTGCGCCGAACTGGAGAACGCCGTCGCCACGCACCCTTGCGTAAGGGAGGTCGCAGTGATCGGCAGGGCCGACGAGCGCTGGGGCCAGGTGCCGGTCGCCTACGTCACCGTCACCCCGGGAGCCGGCCTGTCGCTGCGCGAACTGACGGAGTTCCTCGAAGGAAAGCTCGCCTCCTTCAAGTGGCCGAAGGACCTCGTGCTGGTCACCGAGCTTCCCCGTAACGCGGGCGGCAAGGTGGTCAAGCCCCTGCTCCGCACCCGGGACGCGGAGGAGGCCGGCGTCAGTGAAGGGTGATCACCCGCGTGACGTGACGTCACGCGGGTGATCACTCCCAGGCCTGCCCCCGCACGACGCGGTACGGCGACCGCCCGGCCCGCGCCGCGGCAAGCACCTCCTCGACCGGCGGCAACGCGTCCCAGTTGCTCGCCGACCAGCTGTCCCCCGTACACACGACCTCCCGCCCCTCCCCGGCGTCGACGTGTACGAACGTGCCGGTGACCACGGCGACCACCACATCGTCCAGCGTTTCCAGCAGGTCGGCGGAACCGCTGTCACAGGCATCGCAGCCACAGTCCGGAAGTTGCTCAAGAAGCACAGCGGGCTCCCCCGCCCCCACCACGAGAACCGTCCGGGGAACCTCGTCGATGGCCGAGAACCCGAACACGAGAGGTACGGCGTCCGCGCGTACCGGGCGCAGCCGGACAGCACCGCTCACGGCCACGCCCGGCCCTCGCCGCCAGATCGCCGCCGGATCCGTGACCGTCTCCGCCTCGGCCGTCCCGAGTCGGGACAACGCCTGTGTCCAGGCGTCGGCCCGGGCGGCGAGCACGCGGTACTTCTCCGGCTCGGCACACCGCGAGTACTCCTCGTCCCGCACTGCGCCGTGAGGATGCGGATCGGGCCAGGGAGGGGTGTCCACCCCGGTAACGGCGAATGCCTCGTCGACAGCCCGGCCAAGTCTCACTCGATCCATACCGGCGACCCTACGGCGCGGAGCCGGGACGGCAGCCGCCACCTACCTGGGGTACATCCGCAACGGTGAGCGCGCCGCCACACCTCCCCGGACACCACGTACCTCGCCACGTTCCTCGGCGAAACGGCCTGTGCGGCGCTGAACCACGAGGGGGACAGCAGGCCGCCTACTCACGGGGAGCGGTGACGCGGGTGATCGCGGACTCGACGGCGGCGATGCGGTCGGCCACCAGTCCCAGCGCGGCGACCGCGCGGACGGCCGGGTCGCCGTCGGCGCCCCCGAGCGTGCGGGCGCGGACGTGGGCGGCCTTCAGCTGCGACCAGCGTTCGGTCTGCTGGGGCGTGAGGGTGCCGCGCAGTTCGGCGAGTTTGAGGAGGTTGGCCTCGGCGCCCGTGGTGAGTGTCTGGGCCTGGGCCGCGTAGTGGTCGTCGAGGACGGCGGAGAGTTCGGCGTCGTTCATCGCCGGGTCGATGCGGGCCGCGATCCTGTTCATGTCGCGGTAGGAGCCCTGGAGTTGGAAGCGCGGTTCGGTGCGGGCGTCCTCGGACTGCGCCGCCGAGGCGATGTAGGCGGCGTTCACCGTCAGGACGGTCGTACGGGCGGTGAGCAGATGGCGCAGCACCGCGACGATCCGCTCGGTCTCGGCCGGGGCGAACGGGTGGCTGAGCCGTTCGGTACGGGCGACGGGACCTCCTCCCCTGTGCGCGCCGGTTCGAGAGCTTGAGGAGAGGTCGTCGGCGGCTTGGCGGAGGAGGGCGTCGAGGTCGGCACGGTCGCGGCCGGCGAGCGGCGCCAGGTGGTCGTTCGCGGTGAGCGCGTTCTCGACGAAGCTGACCGCGAAGGCGTCCTGTCTGCCGGTCAGCACGTCGCCGAGGTTCCACACGTCGGCGCGGTTGGCGAGCATGTCGGGGATGCGGAAGAGGGCTCCGGATTCGGTGTAGGGGTTGCCGGACATGCAGACGGCGAACCGTTTGCCGCGCAGGTCGTACGTACGGGATACGCCGTTCCGGACGCCGTCCATGCGGCGTTGGGCGTCGCAGAGCGCGATGAACTTCTGGAGGAGTTCGGGCGAGGTGTGCTGGATGTCGTCGAGGTGGAGAAGGACGTTGTTGCCGGCCTCCAGGGCGAAGTTGATCTTCTCGACCTCCTGGCGTGCCGTCGCGTTCGGGGCCTGGGCGGGGTCGAGGGAGGTGACCTGGTGTCCGAGGGCCGGGCCGTTGGCTTTCACCAGGAGCATGCCGAGGCGTTCGGCGACGTACTCCACGAGGGTCGTCTTTCCGTAGCCGGGCGGTGAGATGAGCAGCAACAGGCCGCCCGCTGTGCCGAGTTGTCGGGTGAGGTTGTCGCCGATCAGCGGCAGGTACACCTCGTCGATGAGGCGGCTGCGGACGAAGGACGGCATGACGTGGGGGCGGTGCTCGTCCAGGCGCAGCGCGGCGCGCTCCGCGGCGACGAGGGCGGCCCGGCGGGACTGGTAGGTCCGGAAGCCGGGGACGACCTGCTCACGGAACTGACGGGTGCGGGTGAGGAGTTCGTCGAGGCGGAGGGTGAGGCGGCGGCCGTTCAGGCGAGGGTGGGTGCCGAGGAGTCCGTCGACGGTCGCGGTGAGGGGAGCATCGTTGTCGTAGCGGACGAGTCCGGGGCAGAGTTCGACGGCGACGGCCTCGGGGAGGTCGGCGTCCCCCTCTCCGGTCGAGGCGGCGTACGAGGACAGCCAGGCCTCGGCCAGGGAGCGGCGGGCGGCGTGGTCGGTGACACCGGCGAGGTCTTCCTCGTAGGCCGAACTGTCCACGGCACGACGGAACTTGTCGAGGAAGGTACGGGTGGCGGCCGATGTGACGAAGCCGTCGGGTGCGGACGTCAGCTCCTCGAAGAGGTAGTCGGCGGCCGGGGCGTCCCCGATGCGGGCGGCGAGTTCGGCGCACCAGTCGGCGATGGCCGGGGCGAGGCCGAAGGTGTCGCGGGCGCGGGCGAGCGAGACGGCTCGGCGGGTCCACTGCTCGCGCTCGCCCTCGTCCGCCCCGAGTGCCCAGAAGTGCTGGGCGGCGGCGCGGGCGGCGGGTGTGTGGCGCAGCAGTCCGGCGCCGGAGCGCAGGCGCAGCAGGGCGGTGAGGATCAGGGTCGCGTCGTGGTCGTGCACGCCGCGTTCGTAGCCTTCGTCGTACGCCTTCTCGGCCGCGGTCCGCACCAGGGTGCGCAGGTCGTCGGCGGCGAGGAGCGCGTCCGCGCCGTGGTCGGCGAGCAGGCGGGCGGCGAGGTGCTCGGCGCGGTAGACCGTCTCGTTCTCCGAGGGGAACAACTGGGGCCAGTAGGGGCGCAGTTCGGCGAAGGAGGGGTCGGTGACGGGCGCTCGGTAGTCGGTGCCGCCCAGGGCGAGGGCCATGCCGTCCCTGTGGGGGACGAGGGTCAGCTCCTGGGGCTGGGTGTTGACCGGGAAGCGGTGGCGGCCGAGGCGGATGGCGCTGCCGCCGTCGGTGTAGAGGTCGGTGCGGTCGCGCAGGGCGCGCTGGGCGTGCCGGCGGGCGACGGCCAGGCGGCCGTCGAGTTCTTCGGCGCGTACTTGGTCGTCGAGGGCGCGCAGTTCGTCGATGGTGCGGCGGACCTTGGCGACCATCGGGTCGGACGCCAGGTAGGTGGTGATGTCGTCGGCTGAGGCGAGGGCGGCCAGACGGCGGGTGACGGTCTCCATGACGCGGTGCGCGGCGACCGCGAGGCGTTCGGTGTGCCGGGCGCGGGCGTCCGCGAGGGTCTGTTTGCGGGCGGCGAACGCCTCGTGGATCTCGGTGCGCTGGGCGTCGAGATCGGTGAGGAAGTCGTCGGAGTCGGCGAACCGGCCCTCCAGGGATTCCAGTTGGAGGAGCAGGCGGGCGATGTGGTCGTCGCAGGACTGCGGGGTGTCGGCGACGGCGAGGGCGCCGCTGACGGCCTGGCCGAGCAGCGAGAACTCGGCGGCGAACTCGGCGCGCCCCTCGTTCACGGTCAGCTCGCGGCGGCGCGCTTCGAGTGTGGCGCGGGCCCGGTTGACGCCGGCGAGGACTTCGGCGATGCGCTCCAGGATGCCGGTCCGCACGGTCGCCTCGCCGACGTCGAGGCCCGTGACGACGTCGGTCACGGTCTGCAGCTGCTCGGCGAGGCCGGCCACGCGGGCGGCGAGCGGGGTCGCCTCGGCGGCCGTCTGCAGCTGAGCGGCTTCGGATGTGAGCTCTTCGATGTCGGCATGGTGGGCGGCGAAGGCGTCCGTGCGCGCGAGGAAGGTGACGGCGCGGGCGGCGGCCGCGGCGATGTCCCCCGCGAGGTCGTCGGCGAGTGTGTCGATGCGGTCGACGTCCGCGTACCTGAGGTCCTTGAGGGTGAGCAGCCGGCCCTGGGCCCGGCGCAGTTCGGTGATGCGGCCGACCCACTCGTGGGCGCTTCGCGGCACTTCCCCGCGGATCCTGCGTACCAGGCCCGCGATGTGCGAGGCCGCGTCGGCGAGGGCGTCGGCGGCCTGCCGGGTCAGCGTCCGGACCGTCTCGTACTCGGTCAGAACCTGGCGCGCCGTGGCCCGCATGTCCCCCAACGGAGCGTCCAAGCCACCGAGTTCCGGGTCGGCGAGCCAGTGGTAGAGGTCGGCGGCGCGTTCGCAGGACGCGCCGAGCGACTCGTAGGCGTTCGCGGTGGGAGCGTGCGCGGTCTCGGCGACGGCGCGGGCGACGGACAGGCAGTCGGAGATGCCCCGTACGAGATCGGCGTTGCCAATGCGGATCAACGTCTCGTCGTCACCCGGCACTTCGGCAGCGTAGGTGTCGGCCGTGAACGGGGTGCGCCACGTCTGGACCGGGTGCACGCGTGCCGGCTCATCGGCCTCGTCGGACCGGAGCAGCATGAGGGTACCGTCGTCGAAGACGGCATGGCCGCGGCAGGTGAGGGGGGCGGCGACCTCTTTGCGGATGACGTTGTAGGGGAGCAGCAGGGTGCGGCCCGCGGCCCGGGCGCGGAAGACGTACAGGACGTCCTCACCGTTCGGCGAACGCACCGTCCTGTCGTAGACCAGGCCCGTGGTGTCGAGCGCGTCGAACGTCTTGTGCGTGCCGGTGGCCAGGCAGTAGCCACCGGGGAAGAGGATGCCCTGGTCGTCGGGGAGGGCACGGCAGCCCTGGCCGATGCCGTCGAGGCGGGCGACGGTCCTGGTGAGGGTGCTGAAGACCAGGTGGCGCCATGCGTCCTCCTTGTACGGGCGGATGCGCAGCAGGAGCAGGGGGCCGACGCGGGCGTGCGCGATGTCGGCGTCCGCGAGGGACTGCAGCGGTTCGTCGACCGGTTCGGAGTGGATGCAGCCACCGGTCTCGGTGTCGTCCTCGGCCTTGACGGTCAGGGCGCCGCCGACCGTGGACACGTACACCTCGCCGCCGATGGAGACGTGCGGGTGGCGCCCCGGAGCGTGGTCCTCGCGGGTCGTGTCCCGCCAGATGACGTCGTGCGCGGGCGGCAGTACGTCATCGCGTTCGCCGCGCGCGTCGAGGAACCGCACGCCGTCCCGGCCGTCGTGCTCCCAGCGCAGCACGCGGATGTCGTCGGGCTTCTCGCCGATCTGGAAGACGGCGAGCAATTTGCCGTTGACAGCGCGCAGTTGAAGGAGTCGTGCCTGGCGGTAGTAGCGGAAGAGCGCGGCGAACTCCGTCACGAACGCGGGGTCGTCGAGGAGGCCCGGGACGGCGCCGTCGGGCAGCCGGGCCAGGTCGCGGTCGTGCAGGGTGAAGACGTCGCCGATGTCGGGCGTGCCGGTGCCCGGGGAGGTGCGCAGACCGAGCAGCAGGACGTCCCCCACGGCGACGATGTCGCGTGCGAGCCGCGGCTCGTCGGTGCGTACGGCCCGGCTCGCGGCGAGCGTCAGACCGGTGGAGCCGAACACGGCGACGCGGCGGTCGTTGAGCGCCGTGGCCCGGTCGGTCAACTCCCTGGCCCGTAGGGCGAGTCGGTCGCGCAGGACTTCGTACGTGCCTGCGTCCAGGCCGGTCCGCGGTTCCGTTCCGGTGGCCATGCCCGGTCTCCCTTTCCGGCTCTGCTGCTACGTGTGCGGGTGCCTTGCGCGCCCGGACCCGCGGACCCCCGTACGGCGGGCCCGGGTGCGCTTCCCTGGGCGGATCAGTTCCTGCGTGATCCGTTCAACTCGGCGAGCGGCAGATCCGCGATGCCCAACTGGGTCGCCCTGTCGAGCAACTCACGTACCTGCCCGGCCTGGTCGCCGCCGCCCTTCATGAGCTTCATCAGCAGTGCGGAGACGGTGAGGTTCTGCACGGACGAAGAGAGGGAACCGAGAATCTTCGATGCGTCCTCGGTGAAGCTCTCGGTGCCGTCCAGCCACGGCTTGGCCAGCGTCTGCGCGGTCTCGGAGTGCTGGACGAAGGCGTCGACGCCCTTGCCGAGCGCGATCGAGGACACGAGCCGGTCGAAGAAGACGGACTCGCCGCCGACGATGTTGATGTCCGCGTTCTCCAGGCCGGTCGCAAGGACCGTTGCCTGGGCCTCTGCGACCTGCCGCTGCACGTCCAGGCCCGCGAGCCGGATCTCCTTCTCGGCCTGCAGGCGCAGCCGGTACTCCTCGTGCCCGCGTGACGCCTCGTCCAGGGCCGCCATCGCGACGGCTTTCTGGTTGATGCCCTCGGCCTCCGCCTTCAGCTTCTCCGCGATGGCGGTCGCCTCGGCCAGCGCCTTCGCGCGAGCCCCCTCCGCCTCCGCGCGCATCCTGGCCTCGGTGGCCTCCGCCTCGGCCCGGCCGGCCTTCTCGGTGACCTCGGCCTCCTTGTCACGGACCTGGACCTCGGCGAGCCCGGCGGCCGCGCTCTCCGCCTGAATGCCCGCGGCGAGCTTGAGCTTGGCCTGCGCCTGCAGATCTGCGGACTTCAACTCGGCTTCTGCGAGGGTGAGTTGTTCGGCCGCCCGGTGAGTGGCAGCCTGTTCGGCCGCCTCCGCGGCCTTGATGTCCTTGACGAGCTTCTCCTGCGCCTCGGCCTCCGCCGCGATGATGACGGCCTGCCGCCCGCGTTCGGCCTCCTCGACCGCGCGCAGCTTCTTGATCGACTCCTCCTGCTCGGCCACCGTGCGGTCCACGGCGACCCGCTCACGCACCACCTCGGCGATCTCCCGCTTCTCCGCCTCGACCTCCTTGTCGGCGGCGATCTTCGTCAGCTGCGTCTCCCGCTCCCGCGCGATGACCTCCAGCAGGCGGTCCTTCTCGATGCGCTCGTTCTCGACGGCGATGACGCGCTCGCGGTTCTTCTGGGCCACGGCGACCTCACGGGCCTGGTTCTCGCGCTGCACACCGAGCTTCTCCTCCGTGGCGAGGAACGCGCCCTGCGAGCGCAGCCGCTCCTCCTCCACCACCCGTGCCGTCTCGGCCTCCTCACGCGCCCGTACGGTGTCGATCTCCCGCTTCTGCTTGATCTCGGCGTCGGCCTGGCGGCGCTCCAGCTCCAGGATGGTCTCGCGGGCGTCGACGTTCTGCCGCGTGATCTCCTTCTCCTCCGTCCGCTGGAACTCGTTCGTGCGGACGTGCTCGATGGTCGTCAGCTCGGTGATCTTCCGGATGCCCTGCGCGTCCAGGACGTTGTTCGGGTCGAGCTGGGACAGCGGCGTCTGCTCCAGGTAGTCGATCGCCGCGTCCTCGAGGTGGTAGCCGTTCAGGTCGACACCGATGACCTCGATGATGCGGAACCGCAGCTCCTCGCGCTTGGTGTACAGATCGGTGAAGTCCAGCTGCTTGCCGACCGTCTTGAGCGCCTCGGAGAACTTCGCGTGGAAGAGCTCCTGCAGCGTCTTCTGGTCGCTCGCCCGCTGGGTGCCCACGGCCTGGGCGACTTTGATGACGTCCTCGACGGTCTTGTTGACCTTCACGAAGAACGAGATGCGGATGTCGGCACGGATGTTGTCCTGGCAGATCAGCCCGTCCCGGCCGGTCCGCGTGATCTCGATGGCCTTCACCGAGATGTCCATCACCTCGGCCTTGTGCAGCACCGGCAGCACGACCTGCCCGGTGAACGTCACATCCACCTTGCGGATCTTCGAGACGATCAGGGCCTTGCCCTGCTCCACCTTGCGGAACAGCCGGGTGAACACGAGCAGCAGCGCGGCGACGACGATCAGGACAACGACGACGGACACGCCGATGCCCACGGTGGTGGCATCCATGATGAAGTCCTTTGGCTTCAGGGGAAATTGACGCCCCTGGATGAAGAAGGAGAAAGACATGCCGAGGCAGCGGTGCGGCACTGCCCGGACGGGACCCACAGGACAACGGGGCGGGCCGCACCCGGCACCTCAGCGGCCCCGCTGCATCAGGGCCCCGTCGCCATGGAGGTGTCCCTCACGACCGCCGGCCGCGGCCCCGGCACCACGCCGGAACGGGCCGGGTTCATCAGCAGCTTGGCGCGCGAGCCCATGAGGCGGCGAGCCACCCGCCGGCCGACCACGGGCGAGCCGATCAGCAGCACCAATTCGAACACCGCATACGTCATTCCACCCGGCGCGACCAGATCGGCCAGCATCGACCCGGTCACCGTCGTGAACCACGCGACGGCGACCACCAACGACACGGCGCCGGCAACGGGCACTCCCCCGAGCCCCCATGCCTCCAGCTCGACATCCGCGTCGAACGCCCCGGCCCCGACCCTGCCCAGCGCGACCCACACCCAGAACCCGCAACAGACAACGAGCGCAGCGGTGAAGAGCAGCCCGGGAAAGCCAACCACCGCAGCGACGAACTCCCCCATCCCCCGCCCCCCGTTCAGTACCCGCTAGGCTCCACCCTGGCGCCAGACCTCGCTTCCGAAGCCCGGCACCAGGGCTTGGCCCCCGTTCCTGCCACACCCATCCTGCGACGTCCGCGACACCCAGCGCATTGCCGTCCACCGGCAATCTTTATGACTCCTTAATGCCGGTACCCGACGTACGCGACGCCCCGGCTGCACCCGGCCAGTCCGCTCCGACCGGTGCGCCGCCGAGGACGGCACCGTCGCGGACCAGGGGCCGACCGTGTTTTCCACGGCCTCGGCCACTCCCCGGGCCACCCGTCCAGGGCCACCCTTCCCACGCGATCCACCCCCGTCGGTCCCGACGCACCGGACCGGCCCGGATCCCGCGTCTGCGATGCGCTCGCGCGGCGTGCGGAGCACCGGTGCCTCGGGGTCGGCGTCCTCTACGGAGTACGTGACCGACCCGCACTGAGGTCCCGCCACGTCTGGCAGTGCTGCCGGACCCCGGCAAGCACACACCCCTTGCACTGCACGCCAGGAGACTGTCAGGGCCGCGTTAAGGACCTGTAAGGTTCCTCCCGGTGTGCCGGGAAGTCTGGTCGGCGATAGGGGACAAGTCTCTTCGCTGATCGGGGGCACCGGCCATGGTTCTGGTCACGGTATTCGGAGTCGCACCGCTCATCGCGGTCCTCCTGCCGGGTCTCGCCGCCCGCACGGTCCCGGCGACATTCAACCCCTGCCTCGCGGCGTTCTCCGCACGTGCCGTGCCCGGCGCACGCTCACCGGAGACGAAGGTGTTCGAGCCGCTGGGCGGGTCACTGACCGAACTCCACCATTTCACCGCCCTGTTGGTATCCGGCGCGCTGCTCACCCCGCAGCTGTCCGGTGACCTGCCGACGGTGGGCGCCGGCAAGGCGGCCCACCTGATGGAACGACTCATCGGAGCATCGTGAACGACTGGCACAGCTGGGCCGCGATCGCCGTCTTCGTCGGCGCGTACGCGTTGATCATCAGCGAGAAGATCCACCGGGTCGCCGCCGCGCTCGGCGGCGCGGCGCTCATGCTGGCGATCGGTGCGACCGACGACAAGTCGGCGTTCTACTCCACCGGATCCGGCATCGACTGGAACGTCATCTTCCTGCTCATGGGCATGATGATGATCGTCGGCGTGCTCAAGAAGACCGGCATGTTCGAGTACGTGGCCATCTGGGCCGTGAAGAAGGCCCGGGCGAAACCCTTCCGGGTCATGGTGATGCTGATCGTCATCACCGCGATGGCCTCGGCCCTGCTCGACAACGTCACCACGGTCCTGCTGATCGCCCCGGTCACCCTTCTGGTGTGCGAACGGCTCGCGCTGCCCGCCGCCCCCTTCCTGATCGCCGAGGTGTTCGCGTCCAACATCGGCGGCACCGCCACCCTGGTCGGTGACCCGCCGAACATCATCATCGCCAGCCGCGCCGGCCTGACCTTCAACGACTTCCTGGTACATCTCGCCCCGCTCTCCGCCGCACTGACGGTGGTCCTCGTGCTGCTGTGCCGGGTGATGTTCCGTAAATCCTTCGTCTACGACGAGGAACGCGCCGCGGAAATCATGGACCTGGAGGAACGCGAAGCCATCAAGAACCCGCGCCTGCTCGTCCAGGGACTGATCGTCCTCGCGCTCGTCGTCGCCGGATTCGTCCTGCATCCCGTGCTGCACTACGAACCCAGCATCGTCGCCCTGCTCGGCGCCGGACTGCTCGTCGCCATCTCCACGGTGGAGACCGGAGAAGTGCTCGCCGAGGTCGAGTGGCCCACGCTCGCCTTTTTCGCGGGCCTGTTCATCATGATCGGCGGACTGATCGAGACCGGCGTCATCGGCGAGATCTCCAAGGCGCTGGCCGACGTCATCGGCGGCAACGAATTCGGCGGCACCATGGTCCTGCTGGGAGCCTCCGCCGTCCTCTCCGGCATCATCGACAACATCCCCTACGTCGCCACCATGGCCCCGATCACCGCCGACCTCGTCCACGACATGGGCGGCACCGGCGACCACGTCATGTGGTGGGCCCTGGCCATCGGCGCGGACCTGGGCGGCAACGCCACCGCGATCGGCGCCAGTGCCAACGTCGTCGTCCTCGGTATCGCCGAACGCAACCGGCAGCCCATCTCCTTCTGGCAGTTCACCAAGTACGGCCTGATCGTCACCGCCGTCACAGTGGCCATCTCGGCGGCGTACGTGTGGCTGCGCTACTTCGCACTCGCTTGAAGCCGAACCGGAAGCCGAACCCGAATCTGAAAGCGAACCTGAACCTGAACCTGAACCTGAATGTGAGCGTGAACCTGAACCCGAAGCCGAACCTGAACCCGACTCTGCGCCGCCCGAGAACCATCGGGGGCCGCACCCGCCTGGACTGAGCCGCAGCGCCCCGAACCGCTGACCGGCACGCCCCGCGCACCCGTCCGCGTATGTTTCCCATCAAGGCTCTGGCCGCGACATCTTCGAGGTACGACCCTGGTGGACACCACGCAACAACCAGAGGAGCAGGCTGTGCGCGCACGAGACCTCGCGGTCGCCTACGAATCCGTGGGCGTCGACAGCGACGCCACGGAAGCTGCCCGTCTCATGGCCGAGCAGAAACTCCCCGGCCTTCTCGTCCTCGACGAGCACGGCGCGCCCCGGGCGATCCTGCCCGCCTCTCAATTGATCAAGGTGCTGCTTCCCCCGTACATCATCGACGACCCGTCCCTCGCCGCCGTCGTGGACGAGAAGCACGCAGACCGGCTCTGCCAGGCACTGCGCGGCCGCACCGTCGCCGACTGCCTCCCGCGCGACGTCACACCGCCGCCGGTCGCCGCCCCGGACGACACCGCGCTGGAGGTCGCCGCCCTCATGGCCCAGGTCCGCAGCCCTTTGGTCGCCGTGGCCGAGAAGGCGAAGGACGGCACCCACCTGCTCGGCGTGATCACCGCCTCCCACCTGCTGCACGAACTCCTCGGCGCCTCGGGCACCTTGCCCACACCATGACGCCGAAGCGCGTCACAGCGGCTGAGCGGGCCAGTCGAGGAGCCGGGCGCCGATGACAGCGGTCTGCAGCGTGTAGCGGTGCACGGGGTCGGCGGGATCGGCCCCGGTGAGTTTGTGGATGCGTTCGAGGCGGTACGTCATGGCGCGCACGCTGAGCGACAGGCGGCGGGCTGCTTCGGCAGCGACACAGCCGGAGTCGAAGTAGACGGCGAGAGTCTCGATGAACGGTCCGGCACCCCCACGCGCCTCACGGAGCGGACCGAGCGTCGTCGTGACCAGGTCTGCCATGGCCTGCCGGTCGCGGGTGAGGACCGGATAGACGAGGAGGTCGGCCGAGCGCAGGACGGGGACGTCGAAATCCAGCCGCTCGGCCAGCTCGAGGGCGCCCAGTGCCTCCTCGTACGACTGGACGACGCCGCCGGGGCCCGGCTGGGCGCGGCCGATGGCGACACGGCCGCCGTCCGTGGCCGCGTACGCCTGTTTCGCGAAGAACGCCAGCACCTCGTCCTGGTCGCCCGGCGCGATGCAGACCAGCCGGCCGTCCTTGGTGGTCAGAAGGATGCTCCGGTCACCGAACCGGGAGATCAGCGCCCGCTCCACATCCCGCGGCACGGCGTCACCCGCGTCGTACGCGACCTGGCCCTGCGCCACCGCCACGGCGTGCGCGTACGAGAGCCGCAGCCCGAAGCGTTCCGCGCGCTGGGCGAGCAACCCGAGGTCACTGCGCCCGTACAGCAGGTCGTCGATGAACTCCCGCCGAGCCGCCTCCTCTTGGCGCACGGCTAGGCGCTGGGCGCGCTCGTAGCCCTCGGCGAAGGCGTCGACGGCCTGTTCCAGGGCGCCGAGCACGCTGTCCAGCGTGACACCACCACCCACGTGCGCACGGGCGAACACCAGATGCGCGCCGACCAGTGCACGCAGCCCCAGGCCGGCCTCCGCTGCCCGCTCCCCCAGGTCACGCCGCGAGGCGAGTTCGTCGCGGTTCAGCCGACGCCCGGTCGCACCGGCGTCGGCAAGCATGGCGGCGAATCCGTCCAGGTACTGCTCCGGTATGGCCTGCCCACGCTCGGTCATCCACTGTCCCCGTGTCCCTGCCGACATCCTGACGCCTTTCTAGCGCACAGTTGATGCCTTCTTGACGGTGGGGTAGGGCCGATTGCCGGAATCCGGAAATCCCGACGGGACAGAGTCGACGCGACGGTGCGACCCGACGGTCTCGGCCCCGTAGCGCGGGCACCACGTGGAGGCTCTGTCACAGCCGCCACCACCGGTTCGCGTTGTCACTCCTGCTCCGCAGTCTGTACGGCACGGTTTCCCGAGCCGCGAGTGCGTCCCGCGCCGTCTCACGTCCGCCTGGGCCCGATCCGCCGGGCCCGCTGATTGAGCCGACCGCGCAGGCGTACGTTCACCACGAACCCGACGAGGAGGACGAGCACGACGAGGCTGGCCGCCTGCCAGACCACGCTCTTGAGCACCGTCACCACGCCGATGAACGCAATGCCCAGGAGGAACACCATCTCCCGGAGTTCCTTCTTGAGCTGGTAGGAGCGACTGCACCGGATGCGCACGGTGGCCAGCCACTGGCCGTCCAGCCCGAGCCCCGACCACAGCCGCCGGTCCAGGAACACCCAGGGCAGGTCCGGAAAGGTCCCCAAGGCGTCCAGCGAACTCGGATAGCGGCTCGTCATGTCGCCGCCGTGCAACTCTTTGCGGCGCTCCTGGACTTCCTCGCTGGTGCGGATCGCCTTGAGCTGGAGCACGGGCACCGTGCCGTTTTCGTAGGGGAAGCCCTCCAGCACCACCTCGTCCCCGCTGGAGACGCCGAGAAGTTCGAGCGTCAGCGTGTCCAGCAGGCACACCTCCTGCTCCGCACTGGCCCGGTCGCCGTCCTGGACACGGCAGGTCACATAGTTGGCGTGGCCGAAGAGCGTGTCCTTCCATCTGCTCCGCGAGTGGGGCAGATGCGCGGCACGCACGGTGACGGCCTCGCCCGGTTCGAGACCGACTCCGACGCGCAGCGAATGATCGACCTCGACCCTGCGCGTCTCCTGGGCCGGTATGTCCTCGGCCACGATCACCGTGGCCAGGGCGCCGAGACGCTCGTGGCGCGCCGCAGGGATCTGGGCGTTCTGGACGATGGCGAACTGGGGGGCACCCAGGGCGGCTGAGACCGCGCTCGATAATCGGACGACGCCGGCGCCGCGCTGGTCGAAGGCGTCCGGGGTGCGCCCGGTGCGATAGGCCCCGGTCGGGACGGAGTTGGCAGGGTGGATGTCGTCGTACACCGTGCTGGCCGGCTCGGCGGTGACGTACTGGCGCAGTCCCGAGTCCGTCAGCCGTCCCTCGTCGGCGAACAGGCGGGTGCCCTTCTCGCAGAGCTGCTCGTTCCCGCGGGCACGTGAGCTGAACTCCTCGGGTGTGTCCCCGAACCACTCTCTGAGCTGACGGGACTCTGAGAGGAGATCGCTGAGGAGCTGGTACTCGCCGGGATGCGGACGGGGGTTCCCGGAGCCGTCACGGAGGACTCCGTAGCGATGCACGTAGAGGTAGGCGCCGCCGAGAAGTTCACCCGAGTCCAGTGCCATCGGGAAGTCCTCGGGCGGCAGGAGCACCCGGTCGTACTCGCCGTCGGGACGGGACACTCCCTCGCTGGCGTCGACGATCTCCAGCTGGGCTGCGTCGAGCCAGGTGATGAACAGGTCCCGGCTCAGCCCGGGCGTGTGGAACGGCGACGAGGACACATAGCCCAGCGGGCTGACGTATGCCGAGACCCCAATACCGATCCCTGTCACCCGCGCCTTCACCATGGGGATCGTGGATGAGATCCCGAGTCCCTCCATTTTGTGCCGCAGTTGGGCGGGGCAGGCATTGGAGCCGACAGAGATGACGGGGAAACGGTCGCCGACCAGGGGCTGGTTGGCGCTCATCAGGGCGAAGTTGAGGGGGACCGCGCCGTCACCCGTCTTGCCCTCGCGAAAACCACCGGGCGGTTGCTCCACCATCCACTTGGCGAGCCGCCGGTTCTCCATGGCCTTCAGGCGCAGGAACCGGTTCTGATGCAGGAGACCGGATTCCGTCGGCCAGGCGCCGGGGTAGAGGAGGGGGTGCTCACGGGGGGCTTCGGAAAGACCAAGTGCCTCGAGCGTACGATCGTCCACTGTGCCGTCAGGCCTTTCGCCGTCGGATGGCTGCCCTGGGATGACGAGTGCGCGGTCATCGTGAGTGGTACGCGGTCATCGTAAGGAACCACAGGCCGTCCTCATAGAGGGCCCGATCCCGGCGTGTTTCAGTCCACCGGCGGCAGTTCCCCCGACACAGGAGCCGTTCGGCGGTCGTGCGGCCGAGGCCGGCGGCATCCTGGGCGACGAGGGTGACGCCGGGCTGGAGGGGGCCGGCGAGTTCGATGTCGTCGAAGCCGGCGCGTGCCGACAACCCTGTCGCCCTGTGCCACCTGTATGTATGCATGGATGAGGCCGCCGAGGCAGTCTCGCCGGTTGCTGCGTGACGGGTCGTCGACGGCGGGCGCCCCGGGTGCGCCGACACCATCGGAACCTCGCTGTCCGAGCAACAGGTGAGGCCTACGGGAGAAGCCTGAGGAGGCTCCGGGCGCATACGGCTTGACGTGCTGCCCGACCCGCTCGGCGCACCTGTGGTGCGGCAGGTGGTCGATCAGTCGCAGAGCCAGGCGCGGCCCTCCGCCTTCAGTGGCCGATCTCGAACCGGGGTGGCTTGAGGTCCTTGAGGCATCCGGTGTTCGGGGCGGTCGGGGCGTTGAAGAACGAAAGGGTGATCTGCTGCGCGCACTTCGACGTGGCGAACACGACGTGGGGTTCGTAGGGGACGGTGACGACCTTGGCCTTGCTCAGTGTGCGGGCGACGTACGGCCCGTTGTCCGCGCCGGTCTGGGAGTCGAACCCGCCCGAGATGGCGAGCGTGGGAATGTCGCTGCGTGTGACGTCCCGGATCGAGCGGGGCGCCGCCGGAACGTTCCACATGTCGCAGTCCGGGCGCAGGAAGGTGAGCTGTGGAGCCTGGGCCTGCACCGATCCGGGGAACGTCGGGAACGCTTCCTGCCCGCCCCGGAGCGCCTCCTCCTCGCTCTCGTACGGCGTCCACTCGCTGCAGAAGACGCCGTAGGCAAGCCCGTGGGCGACCCTTCCGACGGCCTGAGGGCTGAGCTTGCCGCCCGCCCACTGCCGCGCGATCCGCTGTGGCTTGCCGTGGGCCAGCTCGTCGAGGGCCAGGGGGACCTGGGGTGCCACATGGGTGGCGGAGGTCATCCAGTTCACCAGAGCTCCGCCGTCCAGTACGACCTTCACCGGCTTCGCGTGGCCGGGGACGGTGACGGTGGTGGTGACCGGCTTGGCCTCCAGCTCACGCACCAGGCGGTCGAAGGTGGCCGACAGGTTCGGATAGCGGCGGTTGCACGCGGACTGGTCGGCGCAGGCCTTGAACAGGCCGTCGAAGCCCTGCCGGGCGCTGCTCCAGGTCGCGGCCGATCCTGCCCTGGACGGCGGCAGGATGCCGTCGATGCCGACCGACCGGAGTCCTTCCGGGTGCAGGCGCATGTAGATGAGCGCCAAGTCGGTCCCGTACGAGATGCCGAACAGGTTCCATTGCTTGACGCCGAGTGCGGCGCGCAGATCCGCGTAATCGGCTGCGCTCTCGGTGTCGTTGTAGGCGCTGAGGTCGTTCCCGCGGGCCGCCAGTCGGTCGCGGCAGGCCTTCGTGGCCTCGACGTGCAGTCGCTCGGTGGACGGCGCGTCGTAGACGAGGCCGACCGCACGGGCGTTGAACCTGTCGATTTCGGGGCAAGTGAGCCTCGGGGTGGCCGAGTACGTGCCCCGCTGGGACATGAGGATCACGTCCCGGTCGCGGTTCAGGCCGCCGTCGACCGCCATCTTCGCCTCGCCGACCGCGTCGTCGCCGGGTCCGCCGGCCAGCCACACGATCGGGTCGGGCTTGAGCTTGGCTGCCAGTGCCGGCACGATCGCGACGCCGAGCTCGATCCGTCGACCGTCCGGCTCGGCGCGGTTCTCGGGAACGGTGAGCGTCCCGCAGCGGGCCCCCTTGAGTTCGGGGATCGGCTCGGGCGTCTTCGGGCACGCGCCCGGCTCATAGCGGGCGCGACCCGCCTTGCCTGCGGTCGTTCCGATCGGCCCTCCGGTGTCGTCCCGCGCTTGGGCGGGCGCGGCCAGCAGGCCGGTGACGAGCAGCCCGGTCGCCGCACCGACCGCGGCGGCGTGGATCCGTCGTACGGTGCGCCGACGGCGGGGCGCCTGGTGGGAAGCCATCTGTCCTCCCGGTCACTTCGGGGTGATCGTGAACGGTTGCGGCGTGAGCCCGGCCACGCAACCGGTGTCGGGCGCGGTCGGACGCGCGAGGAACGAGGCCAGCACGCTTTGGGCGCAGGGCGATTGGGGAACCACCCAGTGGGTGATTCCGGGGATGACCACGGAGGTCGAGCGGGACAGCGTACGGGCCGCTCCCTTCGCCCAACTCGCCCCGGTCTTCGCGTCGAACGTCCCGGAGACGAGGAGCGTGGGCACCGCGCTGGTGGTGGCCACCCGCTGGACGGCGGCGCGGTCCGGAACATGCCAGAGCCGGCACACGTCGTACTGGAAGGGCAGCTGCGGCACCTGGGCCAGGACCGTTTCGGGCCGGCCGGGGAAGGCACGGCGCCCCTCCTTCAGCACGTCGGATTCCGAAGAGCCCGGCGCCCATTCGCCGCACGCCACCGATTCCGTCAGCCCGTGCGCGGTCACGCCGACGGCCGCGACCGAGTCGGCCGCACGGGCCCGCGCGAAGCGGCCAGGACGTCCGTGGCTGAGTTCGTCGATCGCCGCCGGGACGTCCTTGGCCTTGACGGCGTTGGCGACGAGCAGGTTCAGCACCGCGCCCCCGTCGAGGACGACCTTCACCGGGTCTCCGCCCTTGGGCGGCTTGGCCTTCAGCGTCAGCGGCTTCGCCTCCAGCCTGCGTACCTGCTCCGTCAGGGTGGGGGCGAGGTCCGGGTAGCGGCGCTTGCAACGGGGCTCGGCCGCGCACGCCTCCAGGATGTTGCCGATCCCCTCATGCGCGCTGCTCCAGCCCCACGGCAGGATCGCGCTCTGTGGAGGTGTGACCGAGTCGATCGCCACCGCGCGGATCCCCTTGGGGTGCAGGCGCAGGTAGGTGAGGGCCAGGTCGGAGCCGTAGGAGTACCCGTAGACGTTCCACCGGGAGATGCCCAGTGCCGTACGCAGGTCGGCGAAGTCCGCGGCGTTCTGGGTGGTGTTGTAGGCGCTCAGATCGACCCCGTCCCCCTTCAGGCGGTCCCGGCATTTCTTCACCGCGTCCAGCATGAGCCGCTGTGCCGCTTCCGAGTCGTAGCCCAGACCGACGGCCTGCGCGTTGAACCGGTCGATCTCAGGGCAGGTGAGGTTGGGCCGGTCGTAGAGGTTTCCGCGCTGGGCCATGATGATCAGATCGCGGTCCTTGTTCAGACCCGAGTCGACCAGGATGGGAATGTCGTCGAAGGTGTCGCCACCGGGGCCGCCTGCCATGAACACCACCGGGTCCGCGGAGGGCTTGGCCGAGGCGGCCTTGATGACGGCGACGGCCAGCTTGATGGTCCGGCCACGGTTCTCGGGGACCTCCAGGTGCCCGCAGCGTGCCGTGCTCAGGGCATCGATCGGCTCGGGTGTCTTCGGACAGGCACCGGGCACGAACCGTGCCGAACCCGCCGGGCCGGGCCCGGCAGTGCGAGCGAGTGGGCCGGCCGCACTGCTCGGTATCGGGCCGAACGCCGCCAGACAGGCCAGAGCGGCCCCGGCAGCCGCCGCATGGAGGCGGTGCTGTCTCATGGGATTCCGTTCCTCTGCCGATGTCGAAGGCTGCCCAGGGGCAACGACGCAGCGGTGTGGGCGGAACACACGCATTTCGAAGGTATCGCGGGGTGCGGACTCACGCACTCCGGCAGCCCACGGCTCTGTGCAGGAGGCCGTCACATGGCGGACGGCGGCGGTGTCAGAGGTCCTGCATACGCCGGAACGGTCGGTCGGCTCCGGCTCGAACACGGCCTCCGACCCGAGGAAAACGGATGCGATTCACGACCGTGATCAGCTGTGGGGCGTCACCCCGCTGTCGTGGAGTCATCAGAACCGCCAGTGGACGGCGACTTGACTGCCTCAAGGCTGCCGTCACTGGCCAGGTGCGTCAAAGATCTGGAGATCGCCGAGCGGGATCACCAGACCTCGTCGCTCCTCGACGTCAAGGGCGCCCAGGTGTACTGGACGCGCACGCCGTGGTCGTGGAGCCAGGCGGTCTCGCGGTGACGGAGTTCGTGCGCGGACTCCGGGGCGATGGCGCTGGGCCAGCGGACGAGCACTGCGGTGACGTGTCCTGTCTGTGCCAGCTGTCTCACACGCCGCCACCCCCGGCGCTGGGCCGGGTCGGGCTCACCGTACGTGTCGGTGACGACCTCGGCGATCGCCAGTCCGCGCTCCTGGGCGAACGCGTGGCCTTCCGTCTGCGCGCACTGCGTGGCAGACCCGGGCGCGCCCCGGGCTCGGTCGGCGCATACGTACAGCACGACAGGAGGAGCGGTTTCGCTGTGGGGGGTCATGGGCGCCTTCTGTAGGTGGATCGAGGAGATGGGGTTCCTCGCCGTGTGAAGGGGACGTAGCGGGGCCGTACGGTGCCGACTTCGTTCTCCGCCGTTGGACGGGGAAACTGCAACTGCTCTGGTGCACAGCAGGCCGGGCCCGGCCACGCTGCATCCGGGCTGTCGCTGCCGGGGCCGGCGCCACATTCGACGACGGCCGGCGCCCATGGCGTCAGGCGTGAGCCGTCAACTCCGCCCAGACGACCTTGCCTTCGGCCCGTGTCGAGCGTGCGGAGCCCCAGCGGTCCGCGATTTGCTGGACGAGGAACAGGCCTCGCCCACTCTCGTCGCCGGGGCCGGCGTGGTTCCCGGGAGGGCCGACCGGGGTGCGGCCGTCGTCGTGGAGTTCGATTCGCAGACGCCCCTCGTCGCCGGTCAGCGTGAGGACACACAGGACATGACCGCTGTCGGTGTGGAGTACGGCATTCGTGGTCAGCTCGGAGACCAACAGAACCGCGTCGCACAGAGCTTCGCCGGGCACCTTCCAGGCACGGAGCCGGTCGCGCACGGTGTCGCGGGCGGATCTCGCGCTGGTGCGCAGGGCGGGCAGGCCGAACCAGTACTCCCGACGAGGCACGGTCAGGGCTAAGGCGGGGGTCGAAGCCGGGGCTGAGGGGGTGGGCAGAGTCACGGATGTCGCCTTCCAGTGCCCTCCGGGGGGCGGGCGCGGAGTGGGGATGCGGGCTGCAGCTCGAGCGGTGAGAGGCGTGTGCCGAGGCAGGCGCCCTGCGGTGGGGTGCCGACGACGGCATCAGCATCACGCCTCCCGTCCGGGCCGGATGCTGCGTCAGAGCTGTGACTTGACCGCTCACATGACAACTATGCGCGTGATCGCTATCACGCTGCAACCGACTCCCTGATAATTTCAGCAGCGCGGGTATCACCCTGGCGTCGTCATCAAGTCACTGCCAGAATGGTGATGTTGATGAAACATCAGGAGGTTGGGCGTGAGTGAGGCCCGTTCCAGCACCAGCGCACCGACAGTCCTGCGCATGATCCTCGGCCGTCGGCTGCAGGACATGCGACTCGGCGCCGGTGCCTCGCTGGAGGACGCGGCGAAAGCACTGCGCGTGAAGACCCTGACCATCCGCCGGCTGGAAAAGGCCGAAGTCGCGCTGAAGCCTCTCTACGTGGAGAAGCTCCTGGAGACCTTCGGCGCGGACCGCCAGGAGATCGACGAGTTCGTCGAACTGGCCGAGCAGGCCAATGAGCCCGGCTGGTGGCACTCCTACCGTGACGCCGTCCCCAGCTGGTTCACCGCCTACGTCAGCCTGGAGACCGACGCCAAGACCCTGCGCACCTATGAACCCCAGTACGTCACCGGCCTTCTGCAGACCCCCGACTACGCCCGCGCCGTGCTGCGCGGAGGGTTGCCGAACGGCAGTGAAGAGGAGCTCGCACGCCGCGTCGAGCTGCGACTGCGCCGCCAGAGCCTGCTGGAGGGGGACGACGCACCCACGTTGTGGGTGGTCATGGAAGAGGCCGTCCTGCACCGGGCGGTGGGCAGCCCCGACGTGATGCGGGAGCAGATCGAGCGCCTCCTGGACGTGTCCGAGCTCGCACACATCAGCATCGACATCGTTCCGTTCACCGCCGGCGCCCATGTCGGGGCGTGCGCCCCCTTCACCTATTTCCGGTTCGAGGAACCCGAGCTGCCGGACATCGTCTACAGCGAACTCCTGTCCGCCTCCGTCTATCTGGACCAGCGCGCGGACGTCGTCGCGCATCTCGAGGCGCATTCCCGCATGGCGTTGCTGACGTCGTCAGAGGACAGCAGGGCGCTCTTGAACCGCATGCGCAAGGAGTACTCATGACGATCACCGACGAGGGCGTGTACAACGGGATGCCGGCCCGCGATCTCGGGGAGCACGGATGGGAGCGCCCGTGGAGCGGGCCGAACGGCGGTCAGTGCGTGGAGGCGAAGCAGCTCGCCGACGGCCGCGTGGCCGTACGGCAGTCGACCGACCCGGCCGGGCCGGCGCTGATCTACACGCCGGAGGAGATCGCCGCATTCGTCCGCGGGGTCAAACAGGGCATGGCCGATCACTTGGCCGCCGGGTGAACCGGCGGCCGGCAGCAGTGGGGACGACGACACCGGTCCCGTCCTTGGCCTGCGGGCCGACAGACACACACCTGAAAGGGAGAACATGACCACCAGGCAGGCCGGCCGGGATCTCGACACGACCAAGGCGCACTCGGCCCGGATGTACGACTACTTCCTCGGCGGCAAGGACCACTTCGAGATCGACAAGGAGGCGGCCCTGGTCGCCGCCAAGGCCCACCCCGGCATCTACATGACCGCCCGCGAGAACCGGGCGTTCATGCACCGGGCCACCCGTGTGCTGGCGCAGGAGCACGGCATCCGCCAGTGGCTGGACATCGGCACGGGCGTTCCGACCGAGCCCAACCTGCACCAGGTCGCCCAGTCCGTCGCGCGCGATGCCCGCGTCGTGTACGCCGACAACGACCCCCTCGTCCTCAAGTACGCCGAACGCCTCATGCGCAGCACGACGCAGGGACGCACGGCCTACGTCGAGGCCGACGCCACCGACCCCGATGCGCTGATGAGCGCCGTGGAAGCCTCGGAGGTCCTGGACTTCGACCAGCCCATCGCCCTCTCCCTCAACGCGCTCATGCACTTCATCACCGACCCGCACGACCCGTACGCCATCATCCGCCGGCTGCTCGACCCGCTCCCGGCCGGCAGCGCCCTCGCCATGAACCACTGCACGCCCGACTTCGACCCCGAGACCTGGAACAAGGTCGCGGAGGTCTACACCAAGTCCGGGTCTCCGGTGCAGTTCCGATCGCACGGCGACGTCCGCCGTTTCTTCGACGGGCTCGACCTGATCGAACCCGGCATCATCTGCTGCCAGCGCTGGCGGCCCGACGGTCCCGCCGACGGGACGGAGCCCACGGACGCCGAGATCAGCCTGCTGGCGGGCGTAGGCATCAAACGCTGACCGGGGTCGGGCCGACAGTCCGGTCGGCTGAGCCCCTGCGTCCGCAGCGCAGTTGCAACTCCGACGTGCGCCAGGTCCGCCCTGCTCGATCACGGCGGGCCCGCACAGCCTCGTGACCGGCGTCCGGCTGCGCACCCTGCACGAAGGTCACGCCTGCGAGGCCCGTCCCTCACGCAGGTTCCGGCGTCGGTCAGTCGCCGACCGGCCGGTGGTCCTGCGCCGGGCAAGCCGCATGTGCCGTCTCCCCGATGGCAGCGGCCGGAGTGTGGGGGTCCGTGCCGGTCCGTGCCACTGCGGCATCTGAAGGACTGAGGTTCCGGCCCCTTGGACTTGCCGCCGTCGGACAACCCCGCAGGCTCCCGTTGCCCCGGAGTCAACGGACCCACGGCCGCATCGAGCAGCGTGAGCCGGTGAGGTCTGCAGTGCAATGCCCGGGTGCCCAAGGGGCCGGGCAGCGCGCGATGTCACAAACGTGCCGAGCACGCGGACACCGTCGCACCGTTCACCCGGCTCCTCTTGCCCTCCCGGCTCCCTGGCGACTCGCCCAGCGCAGCTGTCAGTACTGCTCGGTCTCCTCGAACCCGGCGTCCCCGGCGTCCCCGTCGTCCTCCGCGTCGAAGGCGCCGACGGCAGTGGTCGGGTCGAACCCGGGCGGGCTGTCCTTGAGGCCCAGACCCATGCCGGCCAGCTTCGCCTTGACCTCGTCGATCGACTTCGCACCGAAGTTGCGGATGTCGAGCAGGTCCGCCTCGGAGCGGGCGACGAGCTC
>NZ_JBVJPM010000014.1:0-242969 GCF_055582645.1 Streptomyces sp. NPDC107517
GTCGTAGCCCTCCTCGATTTTGATTACTCCGTGTTATCACGGTGTGGGGAGGGGGTGGGCGGGGAGATGGGTGGCCTCGTCCGATATCTCTGTCGCGGCCTGCAAAGTTGCACAGGATCGACCCAGGATCGTCATGAGTGTGGATGCACTGTCCGGCGATGCGTCTTCACTTAAGGTGACGGTGCGGTTCGGTGGGGTGGCGGGGTCGGTGTGCGTGGCGAACTCGGTGAGGGTCCCTCGCAGCCCGAACTCGTAAGGAGGGGCGGTCTCCTGCAGGGGAGTGGCCGTGTGGTCCGCCCGCCTGGCCGCGCAACTGATGCGTATGCGTCGCCGGGGTCTCGCAGGTGGGGCGACGAGTGCGGCCTTGGCCTCGTATGAGGGGGCGTTCCGTATTGCGGCTCCTGAGTATTGCTGTGTATGGAGACGTCAAACCCGTTGCGTGAAACGGCATTTCGTGGCTCTTCCCAGTGGCCGATACGGTCGGATTCATGGAATGGAATTCTCAGTCAGCCGAAAAACTCGCGACTGCTTTGCGTGCCGGTGAAGTGACCTCGGCGGAACTGACCGACGAGGCGATCACCCGTATCGAGCGCGACGACAAGGCGATCAACGCGATCTGTGTGCCGGACTTCGACCGTGCACGCGCCGCCGCGCGCGATGCCGACCGGGCGCGCGCCCGCGGTGAGGACCGGCCGCTGCTCGGCATTCCGATGACGGTCAAAGAGTCGTACAACATCGCCGGACTGCCCACGACTTGGGGCATGCCGCTGCATCGGAACTACATGCCGGCCGAGGACGCGGTGCAGGTGTCGCGGCTCAAGTCCGCAGGCGCGGTGGTGCTCGGTAAGACCAATGTGCCCTTGGGGCTGCAAGATATACAGAGCTTCAACGAGATCTACGGCACCACCAATAACCCGTGGGATCACGGTCGCACATCGGGTGGATCCTCCGGCGGATCAGCGGCAGCCCTGGCGTCCGGATTCGGCGTGCTGTCCATCGGCTCCGACCTCGCGGGTTCGTTGCGCACCCCAGCGCATTTCTGCGGTGTCTATGCACACAAGCCGACACTCGGGCTGGCGGCGACCCGGGGTATGGTCCCGCCGCACGTGCCGGCCCTGCCGGCCGATCTCGACCTCGCCGTCGTCGGCCCGATGGCACGCACTGCGCGCGACCTCACGCTCCTGCTCGACGTCATGGCCGGACCGGACCCACTGACGCTCGGTGTGGCGCACGACGTGGCGCTGCCGCCCGCGCGCCATGAACGGCTCGGCGACTTCCGGGTCCTGGTCCTCGACACACATCCGCTCATTCCGAGCGGATCCGCCGTGCGGGCGGGCGTGAACCGGGTGGCCGACGCGCTTGTCGACGGCGGCGCCCGCGTCGAGCGGCACAGTCCGCTGCTGCCTGATCTGACCGAAGCCGCGGCGCTCTACACGCAGTTGCTGTTCTCGAGTTCCGTTGCACGTTTTCCCGTCGAGTCGTACGAGCAGTTGCGGACGCGCGCCGCCGGACTGAGCGCGGACGACCAGAGTCTCGATGCGGCGCGGCTGCGCGGCATGGCGTCCAGCCACCACGACTGGATCGAGGCGAACAACCGTCGTGAGCTCCACCGCCACGGCTGGAGGCAGCTCTTCGCCGAGTTCGACGCCGTGGTGTGTCCCATCACGCCCACTCCCGCGTTTCCGCACGACCACCACCCCGATCCAAGGGAACGCCGGATCGACATCGACGGCGTCGAGTACCCGTACTTCGACCAGCTCGTCTGGGCCGGTCTGCCCACCATGCCCGGTCTGCCCGCGACCGCCGTACCGGCGGGCCGGTCTCCCGAGGGTCTGCCGGTGGGAGCGCAGCTCATCGGTCCGATGTATGAGGACCGCACCCCGCTGCGACTGGCCGAGCTGCTCGAGCAGCACATCGGCGGCTTCCAGGCGCCGGCATAGGGGTCGCATCGAGGACCTGTCCGTCGACGGTCCGCCGGAATTTCGCGTGCGGCGCCCAAGAGGGTCGCGGCGGCTCGCCCACCCGCGCGTCATCGTGCAGACCGTGATCGAAGCAGCCCTCGACCAGCTGTGGGACGTGCGCATCTCGCATTCCAAGATGCCTGTCCGCCCCGGGCCCTTCCACCGCTGACCCGTGGCGTTGCAGGCTACGTTCCGAGCCCAGCGTGTCTCCGGGCTCGCCGTCACTTCATCCCGTGGAGGGACCGCATGACTGTGACCGTCCTGGACACCACCGGTACTCAGCTGTACGAGCAGGCCGCCCACTTACGCGCGGCCGGCCCGGCAACGCGCGTCGAGATGCCCGCCGGCCTGATCGCCTGGTCGGTCACCCGCGGAGAAGTGGTGACCAAGCTGCTGGCCGACCCCCGCGTCTCCAAGGACGCCCGCAAGAGCTGGCCCGGCTACCGGCCCTTCGCCGTACCGTGGCTTGCCGCCTGGGTCGACGTGATCAGCATGTTCACCACCGACGGTGACGACCATCAGCGGTTGAAGAACCTCGTCGGCAAGGCTTTCACGGCCCGCCGGATCGAGGCCATGGGGCCGGCCGTCGAGGCCATCGTCACCCGGCTGCTGGACCGGATGGAGACGTACGGCCCCGGGGCCCGGCTCGACCTGCGCTCCGCGTTCTCCTATCCGGTTCCGACCAGCGTGATATGCGACCTGTTCGGTGTCCCCGAGGAACAGCGACCGCAGATGCTCAAGGTCATCGACTCGGTCCTGGACTCCAGCGCCGACGACGACCGGGCCACCGAGATCCGCGACGCGATGTACGAGGCGATGCAAACCCTCATCGCCTACAAGCGCGACCAGCCCGGGGAGGACATGACGAGCGTGCTCCTGGACTCCCAGCGGGCAGGCGACGATCTGCTCACCGGGGACGAACTGGTCAGCACCCTCATCCTCATGATCGGAGCCGGGAGCGAGACCGCGGTCTCGCTGATCAACCACGCAGTCGTCGAACTGACCCAGCACCCCGACCAGCTCGCCGCGGTCCTCGCGGACCCGAGTCGCTGGGACGACGTCGTCGAGGAGACACTGCGCAAGCACCCGCCGATCATGCACCTTCCACTGCGCTACGCGACCGACGACATCGACCTCGGAGGGAGCCTGACCATCAGGAAAGGCGACCTCATCCTGATCGGCTTCGGTGCCCACGGCCGCGACCCCGAAGTGAATCCCGACCCCGACCGGTTCAACATCGACCGCGAAGACCGCCGACACCTGGCCTTCGGATACGGGATCCACTTCTGCGTGGGCGCCGCCCTGGCCCGTCTCGAAGCCCGCGTAGCCCTGCCCGCCCTGTTCCACCGCTTCCCGCGACTGCAACTGACCACCCAGCCCGCCGAACTCCAGCCGCAGTCCTCCTTCATAGGCAACGACTACCGTTCCGTGCCGGTCAAGCTCACGCCCGACGGGGCCTGACACGCAGGACAAGCACCCTCTGAGAACCGGCTCGGATGGTGAAGCACTCCCGACGCCATCCGAGCCGATTCCATGCACGCGGGCTCCGTCCGAGCAAGAGCACGGCAGGCCTCCGCTTCCTACGTCCTGGCCTGCCACACCGTCACCACACAGGCCCGATGCCCTTGACTTGCACGGCCTTGGCCTCAAGGCGAGTGGCTCCGGGCTCCGTGGGATCGGGTCACAGAGCCTCCGCAAAAACCCGTTGGCCGGACTCTGGCGACCACTGCTAATCTCCGGGAGGCCGTGCGAGAGAGCGAGGAGGTGGTACCCGTGAACGCAGTGACGACATGGGTGCTCCCCTCCGGGGTCACGGTCGGGCGATAGGTCGCCCGGGAGCGCCGTTCAAGAGCCCTCCCGAAAGGCACCACCGTGCAATTCACTTCTGAACAGCACCTCGACGACGGCGTCCTCGAGCGCGAATTCATCCTCGGCGAGATCCCCGGTATCCTGTGGACACCCGCGTCCGCATCCGCACCGGTCCCGCTGATCCTGCTCGGCCACCCCGCGCTCGGGCTGCGCAAGATGTACCCCCGGCTGGTGGCCAGGGCCCGGCACGCCGCAGCGGACGGCTTCGCGACGGCCACCATCGAGCTCCCCGGAAGCGGCGATCGGCCCAGCTGGCCTGCCCTCGACCGGGCCCGCGCCGACCTGCGCCGGGCGATGCAGGCCGGCGAGCCGGTCAGCGACGAGATTGTCGACTCCCTCATCCTCCCGCTCGTGGACAGGGCGGTCCCGGAATGGCAGGCCGCTCTGGACGCCCTCCTGTCGCTGCCCGAGATCGGCGGTCCGGTCGGGTACTCGGGAGGAGTGATCTCCATCGGCGTCAGGCTTGCGGTGGTCGAGCCGCGCATCGTGGCCGCCGGTCTGTTCGCCGGAAGTTTCGTTCCTCGCGCCATGTTCGAGGAGGCCCGGCAGGTCACCATTCCGCTGCACGTCCTGCTGCAGTGGGACGACGAAGGGAACGACCGGCAGGCGGCCCTGGACCTGTTTGACGCCTTCGGCTCCAAGGAGAAGTCCCTGCACGCCAACATGGGCGGGCACACCGGCGTCCCGCAGTTCGCGGGGGACACCGCGGCCCAGTTCTTCGCCCGGCACCTGAAGTGAGGCCGCGCCGTCCGGCGGTCAGCAGAGGGTAGGCGGTGTCGGCCAGTGTGCCGTCATCGAGGACAGGCGCCGGCCCGCCTCGTCGAGGGCAGTGGCCGGCACCCCCCGATCACGACGGCACCGGCCTCGGCGGTACCGGCCGGTCAGGGCGGCGCTCGGCCATCGGCGCCGCCATCAACTGGGACATGCCGTGAGGCACCGCCTCACCCCGTCGCCGTCACGGCCTGACCCAGGGCCCGGGCCGGCCCCGGTGACCAGCCAGCTCGTTCTCACGCAGTAGCTGGCCGCGGGCCGGGATCCAGGACATGGCCACGTTCCTGAGACAGGAACGTGGCCATCGCCATGAGGCGGCCTGAAGACCCACAGGCCACAGCCTCGGTACATGAAACGAACGCTGAGATCCCATCACCCAGCCCACGAACACGAGCCGCTCCTACCACGGGGATTGGCGGCGGGGCATGCACCGGCATGGGGAAGCGCTTCCTCCCCGGGCGAACGCGTAGGAGGAGGTGTCGGCGCACGGGAACGGCTTGCCGGCCCGGCCCTGGCGTCTTTCCGCGTGCGGTCCCAGGTTTCCGCGTGCCATCCCAGGTTTGGGAATGCCGAGATGAACTGAGGACGGTGCTCGTCGGGGGAGGGGGCAATGGCCTTTGACCTCGTCGATGTCCCGGCGCCGTCGGCACAGCCGCCCCGACACCCTGCGCATCAGGTGAGGACGCGGGCCAGGAAGTCGCGGATGTGCTCGGTGATGGTCCCGAGGTGGCTCTCCAGGGCGAAGTGCCCGGACTCGAGCAGGTGGATCTCCGCGTCGGGCAGGTCCTTGGCGAACGCCTCCGCCCCGGCGGGGCCGAAGATCTCGTCGTTCGCGCCCCAGACCGCCAGCAGCGGGACCTGGGAGTCGCGGAAGTACCCATGGACCTGCGGGTAGAGGTCCACGTTGGTGGGGTAGTCGCGGAAGAGCTGAAGCTGGATCTCGTCGTTGCCGGGGCGGTCCAGCAGTGCCTGGTCGTGGACCCAGTTGTCGGGGCTGATCAGGCTGGGGTCGGCAACTCCGTTCACGTACTGCCAGCGGGTGATCTCGGGGGTCAGGGCGCCGCGCATGGGGGCTTCGGTGTGCGGTCCCGGGGCCTGGGCGTAGGCGAATACGCCGTCCCAGAAGGGCTTGACGAAGCCCTCTTCGTAGGCGTTGCCGTTCTGGGTGATGATCGCGGTGATGCGGTCCGGGGACTGGAGGGCGAGCCGCCAGCCGATGGGAGCGCCGTAGTCCTGCACGTACATCGCGAACCGGTCGATGCCCAACTGCTGGAGCAGGCCGGAGGTGACCTCGGTCAGGGAGTCGAAGGTGTACGGGAAGTCCTGCCGGTCGGGCATCGCGGACTGGCCGAACCCGATGTGGTCGGGGGCGATCACGTGGTAGCGGTCGGCGAGTGCCGGGATCAGGTGACGGAACATGTGCGAGCTGGTCGGGAAGCCGTGCAGGAGCACGACGGCGGGCGCCTGAGGGTTGCCGGCCTCCCGGTAGAAGACCTCAAGGCCGTTGACGGTGGCGGTGCGGTGGTGGACTGCGGAGACCATGTCTCTAACCTCTCTACTTTGGTTCACTGGTTACATATAGAGTCGAGCATCTGAGGCCTAACCTGTCAAGATGAATTCAGGGGTTAGATTGAGTTGGGGTCGGGGTGCGGCCGCGCAGGGGCGGCGGGGCGTCAGCCTGTCCCAAGCCTCCGCCCGTCAATGGGCATCAGCCAGCGCACCGCCCACCTCAAGCCCGCTCAGGGGGTCGGTGTCCGCCCGCGTCGGCTCGGCTCTGTGGGCTGTCGTGGCCGACCGGCTCGAGGTGTCCGGGCCGGCCTGCTACTCGGGGGAGCGGCGGTCCGGCGGCCTGCACGGTGAGCGTGCGCGCGTATAACCTGCCAGGTGAACCAATTCGGTTAGGAGGTGCGAGGGTGACCGGCCGAGAGCAGCAAGACGTACTGCTGGAGCTCCTCAACGGCACGCCGGTGGTCAATGGCGTCGTCCAGGACCAGCTGGCAGATCCGGAAGAGGCCAGAACCTGGCAGCAGGCCCACGGCGGCACCGGCAGCGAGGACGAGCTGCGTAGCCTCGTGCAGGCACGCGATGCCCTTCAGGACGTGGTGCGCGGCAGCCGGCCCGCCACGTCACTGGCCCCGCTCCTGAAAGGCGTCATCTCCCGCCCTCACCTGTCGGCTGAAGGAGTGTCGTGGGACCTGGACGCCCCCGCGGAGCGTCGGATGGCGGTGGAAACGGTCATGGCGTGGAGCGTGGTGCAGCAGGCCATGCCCGGACGGCTTCGACCGTGTGCCAACCCGGAATGCCGGCGGTTCCTCATCGACCGCAGCAAGACCAACAAGGCCCGCTGGTGCTCGATGGCCGTCTGCGGTAACCGTATGAAGGCTCGGCGCCACTACCAGCGCACCCGCGACGCCACAGCCGAGTAACACCTCCGGCAGGCGTTCGGCGCCGGTGAACAGACCCGGTCAGCGATCCTCCCGGACGGCAGTGCCGGGAAGGCTATTGGTCCCTCCGTTCGCCGGATCTCAGCGAATGCACCAGGATTCGTGATCACGGAATCGCGGCGGCTTCGGCGCGAGAACCAGGCTCGGCCCTGACGCGCAGATCACAGCGCCATGACGGGCTGCCCGAGCCGGCCACCCCGCAGGAGGTCCGCAATGGCGACGCTGCTGTCAGTCAACACAGGTATGCCCAAGGATGTGTCCTGGCAGGGCAGGACGGTCCGTACGGGTGCTTGGAAGGCACCTGTCCAAGGCCCCCGCATGGTCCGGCGGCTGAACGTCGAGGGAGACGGTCAAGGAGACCTGGCCGGGCACGGCGGCGAAATCCGAGCCGTCCTCGTCTATCAGCTGCAGTCCTACCAGTACTGGCAGAAGCACCTCGGCCGCGACGACCTGAACTTCGGCATCTTCGGGGAGAACTTCACTGTCGACGGTCTGCTCGACGACGAGGTGTGCATCGGCGACCGGTACCGTATCGGCGAAGCCGAATTCGAAGTCACCCAGCCCCGCGTCACCTGCTATCGCGTCGGCATGCGTCTGGGCGAACCCGCCATGGCCTCCCTCCTGGTCGCCCACCACCGCCCCGGCTTCTACCTGCGCGTGATCAACGAAGGGCGCGTCCAGGCCGACGATGAAATCACCCTGACCCGCAAGGGCCCCGAAGAACTCAGCGTCGCCGAAACCGACGCACTGCTCTACCTCCCCGACCGCGACCCCGCCAAGCTGCGCAAAGCACTGAACATCCCCGCACTCAGCCCCGGCTGGCAGCAGTCCTTCCGTGAACTCGCCGCCGCCCAGCAGCCCCAGCAGGAACCGGGATGGCCGGGCGAACGCGCCGGCACCCGGCAACCCAGAGATGAGCCGGGATGGCCCGGATTCAAGGCCATGCGTGTCGCCCGCGTCGTTCCCGAGACGCCCACCATCTCGTCGCTCTACCTCACCAGCACCGACGGCACCCCCCTGCCCGAGGCGCGCCCGGGCCAGTATCTCTCCATCCGTCTCGCCGTCGCCGAAGGCGCCCCCGCGGTGCGCAGCTACTCCCTGTCCTGCGCGCCCACCGGCGGCACCTACCGCATCAGCGTCAAGCGCGAGCCCCACGGGAAAGTCAGCAGCTACATCCATGCCACGCTCCACCCCGGCGACCTCGTGGACATCGCCGGCCCTCGCGGCACCTTCGTCCTGGAGGCAGGCACCCGCCCGATCGTCCTCCTCTCGGCAGGGATCGGTGCAACTCCCGTGCTCGCCATGCTCCATCAGCTCGCCGCCACACGAGACCCGCGCCCCGTCTGGTGGATCCACGCCGCGCGCGACCGCACCCACCACGCCTTCGGGGAAGAGGCCGAGGCGCTCCTGGCCCAACTCCCCAACGCCCACGAGCACATCTACTACACAGCCGAAATCCCGCATCCCGACGAGCCCCACATCAGCCGGGGCCGCCCGACCGCCGAATCACTCAGCGCCACGGGCATCCCGACGGACGCTGACGCCTACCTCTGCGGACCACTCGCCTTCATGGACGACCTCAGCGGCTTCCTGCGCGATCACGGTCTGCGCCCCGAGCAGATCCATACGGAACAGTTCAGCGCTCTCCCCGCCATCAACCCCGGCGTCACACCCACCGCCGCGATCCGGCCGCACCAACCACCCGGCCCCCCGGGCACCGGCCCCCTCATCACCTTCGCCCGCAGCGGCATCACCGCACCATGGTCATCCGCTCACGCATCCCTCCTCGACTTCGCCGAAGCCTGCGACGTCCCCACCCGCTGGTCCTGCCGCACCGGGGTCTGCCACACGTGCATCACTCACCTCGTTGCAGGCGACATCACCTACACCACCCCACCCCTCGAACTCCCCGAGCCCAGCACGATCCTCGTCTGTTGCAGCCAACCGACGAGTGAAGTCGTCCTCGACCTCTGAGCGGCGGTCAACGGCCCGTCACCGGAGAATGCGGAAACCACACATGTGCCAAGGCAAGAGCACCGCCGGGGGACAGCTCCGCCACTGGCGCAGAGAGGTGACGTCTGGTCCGGCGCCCTCACCTTTGGCCTGGGGGTGTCTCTCCGGCCGCGGCTGCCGAAGCGGGTGCCCCGTCAGAGGCGCGGGGAGCGACGATCTGCGGCTCTGCCGCGTGAGCGCGACTGACCAGAAGTGATGCCGTAGGCCGGCAACAGGGACGGAAGACACCGGTTGCCCGCCCGTCGGACGGTGTGTCAGATCATGGGCAGCCGGTCCACGAGCAGTTCCACCCTCGGCGCGGCGTCCTCCGGCAGTAGCCGTCCGGCCCGGGTGAGGGTTGCGATCCCGTGCAGGGCTGCCCAGAACACCTCGGTGAACAGTCCGGGGTGGACGCCGTCACCGGCGACGTCGCCGAGGGTCTCCATCAGTGCGGCGAAGGCGTCCTTGAGCGGCTGCGGGGTGTCTTCTTGTGCGTATGCCAGTCCGCCGTCGAGCTGGAACAGGGCGTCGTAGACGGCCGGGTTGCGTTCGGCGAAGTCGAGGTAGGCGCGGGCGAGGGCGGTGACCCGCTCGCGCGGGTCGCGTGCGGCCGAGGTGGCGGCCCGCAGGGCGACGGCCATCTCGGTGGCGCCCTGCAGGGCGACGGCGCCGATGATCTCGCGTTTGCCGCGGAAGTGGCTGTAGAGGACGGGCTGGCTGTATTCGATGCGCTCGGCGAGGCGGCGGGTGGTGACCGCGTCCCAGCCCTGCTGCTCGGCGAGTTCGCGGGCCGTGGCCACGATGAGGCGCTCGCGGCTCGCTCGTTCGCGCTCCTTGCGTTCCTGTACCGACATGATTCGGATCCTAGCACCGCTAGACAATCGAGCGGCAGTAGGGCTAGCGTTGCCTCATCATCTAGCAATGCTAGATCCAAAGAGGGGTCGTCATGCTCAATGCACTCGAGGTCGTCACCACCGTGGTCGTCGGCGTGATGGTGGGGGTGGAGTTCTCCGTCGCCTTCGTCATCAACCGGATCCTCGACGCGCTCCCCGAGGACAGTGGCCAACTCGGCCGCGCCCACGGGGGCCGGATGCTCGGCGCCGTGATGCCGCTCTGGTACATCGGCTCGCTCGTCCTCGTCGCGGTCTGGGCCATCGCCGGATGGCACCACCAGGGCGCCGGCCTCATTGTCACCGCGGGCGCGCTGCTGATCCTCAGCGTGATCATGTCGATCCTGCTGCTCGTCCCGATCAACAACCGGGGCAAGACGTGGACCCCCGAGAACCGGCCCGCCGACTGGAAAGAGCAGATGCACCGCTGGGACCGCTGGCACTACGTCCGCGTCGCCGTCATCATCGTCGCCTTCGCCCTGCTGGTCGCCGCCCTCACCTGAGCCCGCGAGCCGAGACCGCACGCCGGACCCGCACCTGAGTCCGAACCAGCACAACCCTGGGGGCCGTTCGGATGTCCCACAGGTGAACTCCACACCTCGGACACCTCGGACCTCTTGGAGCCCACGTGCGCACACGGATACGGAAGTACGCCACAGCAGCCACCATCGTCGCTGCGGCTGCCGCCGGGCTGCCCTTCCCGGCCTCGGCCTCTGTTCCCACGCGGACCGATGGCGACTTCAACGGGGACGGGTACGCGGACCTCGCCGTGGGCGTGCCCGACGGCACGGTCGGCGGCAAGGCGAGAGCCGGCTACGTCAACATCGTCTGGGGCGGCCCGAAGGGAATCGGCGCCCACGGCAGCATCCGCATCAGCCAGGCCACCCCCGAGGTACCGGGGACACCGGAGACCGGCGACCGCTTCGGGGGATCCGTGGCTCTGGTGGACCTGAACGGCGACGGCAGCGCGGAGCTCCTCGTCGGCGCCCCGGGCGAGGACATCACCGGCCGCGGCAAGGACGTGGGCATGGTCATCGCGGTGGGCGGCGGCAAGGGCGGCCACGGCCCGGGGTCCGTCGTCCTCGACGGACCCTCGGCGTCGGCTGCGTACGGCAAATCGGTCGCTGCAGCCGATCTGACCGGCGACGGCAACAAGGAGATCGTGATCGGCGGCACGGACAAGGTCGTCGCTCGTGTCGCCCAGGGCGAAGACAGCATGGTCACCACTGTCGTCGCCGCACCCATGGGAGGCCATGCCCCCATCCTCGCCACGGGTGACTTCACCGAGGACGGCACGGCGGATCTCGCGATCGGGTACTGGACGAAGACGCCCTTCACCCAGTCCCACGTTCGCCTGTGGTCCTGGGACGCGACCGAGCAGGCCATGGCCAACACCTGGAACACCGACAACGCCGGAGTCTCCGCCCTCGCCGTGGGCGACTTCGACGGCGACGGCCACGACGACCTGGCCCTCGGCGAGTGCCGTGAGATCGCCGACGAGAACATCGACGACCCGTGCGGCCCCGAGGAACTGGCCAAGGGCGGCGGCATCCACGTCCACTACGGCAACGCAACGCCCGGCAGCTTCGGGTTCCGCCGGCAGACCCTGAACCAGGACACGGTGGGCGTGGCGGGCATCGCGGAGGACGGTGACCACTTCGGTGCCGCCCTTGCCGTCGCCGACATCGACCACGACGGCCGCGACGACCTGATCGCCGGTGCCCCCGGCGAGGCGATCGGTACCCGCTCGGGCGCGGGCGCCGCGACCCTCCTGTTCGGCAGCCCGACCGGCCTCGTCGACGCGTCGGGCGAGGGTCACTCCGTCGGGTTCCAGCAGGACACCCCGCGCGTGCCGGGTGTCGCTGAAGCCGCCGACGCGTTCGGTGCCGCCGTCGCCACCGGCGACTACGACCACGACGGGAGGGCGGACATGGCGGTCGGCTCTCCGGGCGAGAACGCCGCCTCGGGCGGGGTGTGGCTGCTGCCCCGGGCGAGCGTCAACGGCTCGTCCGCGTTCACGCCCGCCGAGCTGGGCCTGCCCTCCCCGTCGAGCGCGCTCGCGTACGGCAGGTACCTCAGCGGCCAGTGACGTCCACCGGACCCGTCCGGATGCCGGTCGGTCGCCGTCGGTGGTGCCGGTCGCGATTCACTGTCGACCAGTCAGTGATGTGTGGTCCGAGGCGGGTTCTTCCATGCCGTTCCAGAGGGCGACAGAAGGGGCGGCGTGATGGCGGGGTGTGGGCTGTCGGGAGGGGTCAGTCCGTGGCGACCAGCATTCCGCCCTCCCCGACTCGCCAGCTGATGCTCACCGCCCCGTCGGCGATGTCGCGGACGTCCGGCGTCATGAAGCCGTCGCCGTCGTCCCGCGCCGTCATGGCCGGCAGCCGCAGGGTGTGGAGCAGGCGCCCGGTGCCCGCGTCGGGGATGAGCAGGTCCGCGCGGATCCGGCGACCGGCGTCCCTGGCGGTGAGGGAAGGCTGGCGTACGACAGACCCCGCCCGTGATCACCCTGATCCGGTGTCTGTGGGATCTTCACCTTCCGTGCAGGAACGAGACAAGAGCTGCAGCGTGGGTCCCTCGGATCCCCACTCGGTTCCCCGGGAGTTGTCTCCAAGTGTCACGCCCGCATCAGATCTGCCGTGAGTGGCGTGGGTGAACTGTCGTGTGCGTGCGGGCGTATCCGGGTGCGTGCGGGTGTATCCGGGTGTGGCCGGCCGGTGGGTGGGGAACGGCTGTCGGGTCCAGAGCAGCAGTAGATGCCACTCACCTGGAGGTCCGCATGACCCTCGGTTCCGACGCTCGGGAATGTCCCTTCGACTTTGCCGAGGCCCTCGAGTTCGATCCGGTGCTCAGACAACTCATGAACGAGGGACCTGTCTCCCGGATCCGGCTGCCCTACGGCGAGGGCACGGCATGGCTCGTCACCGGTTATGACGACGTCCGGACGGTGACCACCGACCGGCGTTTCAGCCGTCATGCTGTCGCCGGCCGTGACTTCCCGCGCATGACACCCGAGCCGATCGTGCAGTCCGAGGCGATCAATCTCATGGACCCCCCGGCCGGCAGCCGCCTGCGCAGCCTTGTGTCGAAGGGCTTCGCCCCGGCGCACATCGAACGCATGAGGCTGCGTACTCAGAAGGTCGTCGACGAGCTGCTCGACCAGATGGCGGGGCACGGTACACCCGCCGACATCATGGAGCACCTTGCCGGACCGCTGCCTCTGATCACGATCTGTGAGGTTCTGGAGATCCCCGAGGCGGACCACGCACAGCTGCGCGCCCACGCCCGGACGATGATGGATGTCGGGGCCGGAAACCGGGACGCCGCGGTTCGGGCGAAGGCCGAGTTGCGCGCCTACTTCGCGACGCTGACCGCGCAGCGCCGCAGGAATCCCGGTGACGACCTGATCAGCGTGCTGGCGACGGCCCGCGACGGCGACGAGATCCTCAATGATGAGGAGTTGGCCGTCATGGCCATGGTCCTGCTGATCACAGGGCAGGATACGACGACGTACGAGATCGGCAACCTGACCTACCTGTTGCTCACCAGGCCCGATCTGCTTGCGACCATCCGTGAGCGCCCCGAGTCGCTGCCCGGGGCGATCAACGAACTGCTCCGCTTCATCCCCTTCCGCAAGGGGGTCGGTATCCCCCGGGTGGCCATGGAAGACGTGGTCCTGAGCGGGGTGACGATTCAGGCGGGCGACATCGTGCACGTCTCCTACCTGACCGCAAACCGGGATGCACGCAAGTTCGACCGCCCCGACGAGGTGGACCTGGAACGTTCCGGCCCGCCTCACATGACCTTCGGCTGGGGCGCCCATCACTGCCTGGGCGCACCGCTCGCCGCCGCGGAGATCGAAATCGCCCTCGGAACGCTCTTCGAGCGCTTCCCTCGCCTCGCGCTGGCAAAGCCCGCCGAAGAACTGCAATGGAACGCGACATCGATCTGGCGCTATCCACTCGCGTTGCCCGTCACCTGGTGACAGGCAGGCACGCGGCCTAAGGACCGAGCGGGGACACCTCTCGCGCGCAACACTGCGCGCCCCGCTCGGCGCCACCGCGAGCATGAGCGGCACCCGGGGGCGGTGACCCCACGCGGTCGTCCGAAGCCGACGAGGACGGCGGCTTCGCCCTGCTCACGCCGACGGCGGGGAGCAGCGGTCCGACGTGCGGCGGTGATCCATCTGGCGTAATTTGGAATGCGCTGGCCAACTCCAGCGGCGGCGATTCCGTCAGGCCTTGCCGCCCGGCCGGGACGCATTTCGGGACGGTCCGGTCGACCGTGTTCCCCTCAGGTATTCCACGTGCGCGCCGTCTTCGAGCGCCCAGGGCCGTAGGGGCTCCCTTCCGAGCGCTGATTCTCAGCCCCGGCCCCGGCCGCGCCCGGGGCCACGACTGCAAGGAGTCACTCCCATGGCAGTTCTGTGCAAGCCGGCAATCGCGATACCCGAACACGTCATCACCAATGAGGAAACCCTCGAACTCGCGCGGAGGCTGCACCACGACCATCCGCAACTCGACCTGGCGCTGAGCCTGATCGAGAACACCGGGGTACAGAAGCGGCATCTGATCCAGCCCATCGATGTGGTCCTCCAGCATCCGGGCCTGGATGCGCGCAGCACCATCTATGAGAGGGAGTCCAAGGCCCGCGTCCCGAACGTGGTTCAGCGTGCACTGGACCAGGCTCAACTCGAGCCCCCGGACATCGACTTGATTATCTACGTGTCCTGCACCGGGTTCATGATGCCCTCGCTGACCGCGTGGCTCATCAACACCATGGGCTTCAAATCGCAGACACGACAGCTGCCCATCGCCCAACTCGGTTGCGCTGCAGGTGGAGCGGCCGTGAACAGGGCACACGACTTCTGCACGGCATACCCCGACGCCAACGTCCTGATCGTGGCCTGCGAGTTCTGCTCACTGTGCTATCAGCCGGGTGACATCGGTGTGGGTTCGCTGCTCTCCAACGGCCTGTTCGGTGACGGCATAGCCGCCGTCGTCGTGCGGGGCAGCGGCGGCACCGGAATGCGCCTGGAGCGCAATGGCTCGTACCTCATACCCCACACCGAAGACTGGATCTCCTACGCGGTCCGCTCGACCGGTTTCCACTTCCAGCTCGACAAGCGGGTGCCGAAGACGATGGAGCCCCTCAGCCCCGCGTTGCGCGCGCTGGCGGAAGAACACCAATGGAACGTCGGCAAACTGGACTTCTACATCGTGCACGCCGGCGGGCCACGCATCCTGGACGACCTGAGCCGCTGCCTCGACATACCGTCCGAAGCGTTTCGCTTCAGTCGGGCCACACTCACCGAGTACGGAAACATCGCCAGCGCAGTCGTGCTCGACGCCCTCGACCGCATGTTTGAGGAGCAGTCGGCTCTCGAGGGCCATAAAGGCCTGATAGCCGGGTTCGGTCCCGGCATCACCGCCGAGATCGCCCTGGGCACCTGGGCAACGGACAGTTCCAGTTAGGTCTTTGCTGCCTGTCCCCTCGATCGAGGGGCACATGGAGGCGCTGGACCCGCCGGGCACCTGGTCGGCCGCCTGCCGACGGGGTGCCCCGCGGCCGTCCTTGGACACCGAGAAGGTCGGCTGCCTCTCCTGTTACGTATTCCGCCGCGTAGCCCCCGTCCCCAGCGCGCCGGTGACATGGGCGGCGATGCGGTTCACATCGCCCCGCTCGGCGGGGGCAAGGGGGCATGGGGGCACCGGACCACCCGGGTCGCCGCCGCCGTGCCGAGCAGGCGTGTGGGGCGGATCGAGAGGGAGTGGGCGTCCGCGAGGCCATCCAGCGTGAGCGCGGCGGCGAAACGGACCCCGGCCAGGATGAGTGCCAGACCGTTACTGGCGTCCGCTCCCCGGCGTCCTCCTGGAGATGCCCTTGCAGTGTGAGGGAGGAGGGCGCCGCGTCCACGGGGCTTCACAATCACAAGTGGACGGGCAGGTGGCGGGGGACGGGCAGCGCGTCAGCGCATGGGGTGCACCACGGTGAGCCGGCGGTCGGGGAGGTATCCGGTGAGCGCCACGGTGGGGCCGTGGGAGAGCCCGGAAGGATCCGGCACATCGGAGGGGATCGGCACGTCGGCCGCGAGCGGGCGGTCCGCCGCGCCGGGTGGGGGCGGGAACGGCGCGGCCGTCTCGATCAGGTGCCTGTAGTAGTCCAGTGACTTGGCCATGTCGACGGTGACCGCGGCGGTGACCCGCCCCTGGTAGCCGTAGACCATTGCCAGGCGGCGCGCCTCCAGAGTGCCCTGGGCGATGACCACGTGGTCGGAGTAGGTGGGCACGCCCACCGATTTGATGTTGAGCCCGAACTGGGTCGACCAGAACGTCGGGATGGCCAGGTGCGGGCGCCGCAACGGCCCCGGATTGACCATGTTGTGGGCCGCCACCTCGGCCTGCTCGACCGCGTTGCCCCAGTGCTCGAGGGAGAGCATCTGGTAGCCGAACAGCGGGTGCGGGAAGCGGGAGACGTCACCGGCCGCGAAGACGTCGTCGGTGACGATCCCGTACATGTTGAAGGCGCGGCAGCCGGCGTCGCAGGCGATCCCGCGCGGGCCCGCCGCCAGCCCGGAGTCCGCCAGCCACTCGACGTTGCGGATCGCGCCCAGCGCCACGACGCAGACATCGGCTTCGACGCGGCTGCCGTCGGACAGGTCGGCACCGGTGAAGGTGCCGTTCCCGTGCAGGGCGGTGACCGTCACCCCGGTGCGCAGGTCGACGCCGTTATTGCGCTGCATGGCGGCCGCGAGTTTCCCGAGGGTGCCGCCGAGCGCGCCCACCAGGGGCGCGGGGCCGCGTTCGGCGACCGTGACCTCCAGCCCCAGTTCCCGGCAGGCGGAGGCGATCTCCGAGCCGGTGAAGCCGGCGCCGATCACCAGCACCCGCTCCGGCCCGGCGGCCAGCCGCTCGGCCAGCCCTGCGCCGTCCTCGCGGGTGCGCAGGGTGAATACGCCGTCCAGGGAGCCCTCCTCCTGGTTGGGCCAGGGCCGCGCACGGGTCCCGGTGGCGATCAGCAGCCGGTCGTACGGCAGCGGTTCGCCGTCGTCCAGCAGCACCTGTTTCGCGAGAGGGTCCACGCCGGTGGCGCGTACGCCCAGCCTCCACTCGGCGTCCGGGTCCCGGCGCATCGGCAGCCCGGTGGTGTCTGCTGTCGTCCCCCTGAGCAGCACCTGCTTGGACAGGGGTGGCCGGTCATAGGGCGGGTGGGGTTCGTCCCCGACCACGGTCAGCGAGCCGGTGAAACCTTCCTCGCGCAGCGCCTCCGCGGCTCTGAGCCCGGCCAGCGAGGCTCCGACGATGACGATGCGGCCGTCCTTGAGGTCACCGGGCACCGCCGCTCACCTCTTCCCCGAGGAGGATCGCCTGCACCGGGCACGCCGCCGCGGCCTGGCGCACGTACTCGACCTGGTCGTCGGGGACGGCCGCGGCGTACAGCAGCCCCTCCTCGCCGTGCAGCTCGAATACCTCCGGCGCGAGAAAGACGCACTGCGCGTAGCCCTGGCAGCGCGTGAGGTCCACAACGGTCTGCATCCCCACCACTTCCTCGGTTGACTCACCCGTCCTTCCAGCATGGGGCCAGATCTGGGGGCCCGCACGCCAGCCTTCCCGGGGGCGGAAATCGGCCCGTGGAGGCACGCTCGCAGCGCTGCCCGCTGCGCCGATCAGCGAGACTGATGTCAGGCGGGGTGGGGCGGCCGGAGTCGGGGGCCTCGTCCGGCGATGACGCGCTCGTGGCGGGCCGGCTGTCGGTCATGGGTGTGCTCCCCGTGGCGCTCGGGCATGCGCGTCGCCACCGCGTCGCGCCGCACGGCTTACGGGTGGCCAGGGGGTGCGACGGCGACGCGAGGGGACGCATGTCCTGCGGCCGTTCGTCAGGGTGTGACGATCGGGAAGTCCTGGTCGCCGGGGTCGAGTACGGCGGTGAGCCGGTGGAGCGCCGACTCGTCGCCCTCGACCCTGACGCCCGCCCGGTCGAGGCCCTCCGGGGTCAGCCCGGTGACGGCCAGTTCGGACAACGCGTGGACCGTGCCGCTGAGGGTGACGTCGGCGGCCGTCTTCTGGGGCGCGATGGTGTAGCTGAGCACCCCGTTGCGCAGACGGAGGCGGTAGCGCTCGTCGACGTCGGTGAGGTGGACGTCGAAGGTGAGCCTCTCCTCCCACGCCTTGGGGCCGTCGATCTGGATGGCGATGGCGTCGAAGAGCATGGTGGGGGTGAGGTGCGCGACGATGTCGGCCGACGCCGTGACCGTGGGTGTGCCGAACTGGCCCTCGCGCAGTTCGGTGGTCCCGGAGAGGTAGAAGTTTCGCCAGGTGCCGTTCTCCGCGCCGTAGCCGAGCTGTTCGAAGGTGTCGGCGAGCAGTGCGCGGGCCGCGGCGTGGTCGGGCTCGGCGAAGACGACGTGGCTGAGCACCTCGGCCGCCCACCGGTAGTCGCCCGCCTCGAACGAGCCGCGGGCCTTGTCGACCACCGCGTCGGCGCCGCCCATGAACTCGACGTAGCGCTTGCCCGCCTCGACCGGCGGATGCTGCCACAGGTGCGCCGGGTTCCCGTCGAACCAGCCCATGTAGCGCTGGTAGATGGCCTTGAGGTTGTGACTGACCGAACCGTAGTAGCCATGGGTGTGCCAGGCGTTCTCCAGCGAGGGCGGCAGCTGCAGATGCTCGGCGATCTCGATGCCGGTCCAGCCCTTGTTGATCAGGCGCAGCGACTGGTCGTGGAGGTAGCCGTACAGGTCGCACTGGCTCTCCAGGAACGCCACGACGCGTTCCTGCCCCCAGGTCGGCCAGTGGTGGGAGGCGAACGCGACGTCGGTCGTCTCACCGAACAGGTCGACCGTCTCGGTCAGCGCGTGCGACCAGGCATGCGGGTCGCGGACCACGGCGCCCCGCAGGGTCAGCAGGTTGTGCAGGGTGTGGGTGGCGTCCTCGGCGGTGCACAGCGCCCTGAAGTCGGGGAAGTGGATGAGCAGTTCGGCGGGCGCCTCGGTGTTGGGGGCCATCTGGAAGACCATGCGGACCCCGTCGACGGTCTCCCCCTGCCCCGTCGTGGTGATGATCAGGGTCGGCGGGATCAGGGTGACGCTGCCGGTCGACGTCGTCTGGCCCAGCCCGGCACCGACCGCCCCCTGCGGGCCGCGATCGAGCGCCGCACCGTACATGTACGCGGCACGGCGGCCCATGGCGGTGCCCGCGTACACGTTCTCGGCGACGGCGTGTTCGGTGAAGTCCTGCGGTGCGATGACGGGAACGCGTCCGGCGTCGACGTCCTCCTGGGTGGTGACACCCTTGACGCCGCCGAAGTGGTCGACGTGCGAGTGCGTGTAGATGACGCCGGTGACCGGGCGTTCACCGCGGTGCTCGCGGTACAGGGCAAGCGCCGCGGCGGCGGTCTCCGTGGAGATCAGCGGGTCGATCACGATCACGCCGGTGGTGCCCTCGACGAACGTGATGTTCGACAGGTCGAGGCCGCGCACCTGGTAGATGCCGTCGATCACCTCGAACAGGCCCTGCTCCGCGACCAGTTGGGACTGGCGCCACAGGCTCGGGTTCACGGTGTCGGGAGAGTCGCCCTTGAGGAAGGTGTACGTGTCGTTGTCCCATACCACCTGCCCGCTGTCGGCGTGGACGGCATTGGGCACCCGGCGGGCGATCAGACCACGCGCCGCATCCTCGAAGTCCTGGAGGTCGGAGAACGGAAGGCGGCCACGGAGCTCTGCCTGCTGCTGGGCGATGAACGGCTGCGCGGCTTTCGGCAAGGAAGTCATTCGATAACATTCGCACCGATATGGGGCATATCTGCTCTACGACGCTCGCATTCGCCGTAAACAGAGGCCGGACCGCCGGCATGCCACGCTGCGGAACTCGGCCACCGGGTCGCGCAGCACGTCGCCGGACGCGGCGTGGCGACCGCGACCGTCCGGGAGCTGTGGGCCGGCGGCGGCCCAGCACGGGCTGCGCACACTGCGGGCGGCCACGGCCCGCCAGAACGCAGCGTCCCAGAAGGTGCTGACCAAAGCGATCATGCCGATCGCGCGGCGATGGGCAGCTGTCAAGAGCGGTACGGCGTCCTCGCCGAAGGTCCCATGGACGGCTGGCAGGACCAGCCTGAGGCAGGCGAGAAGTCCGCGGAGGAGTTCGAGCGGCTGTGGGCTGAAGCGCGGCGGGCCCTCGGCGATTCGGCCTGACCTGGCGGGTCGGCGTTCGCGGAAGGCTTCGTCACGGAGCATCGCGAAGAGGGCGTCGGCCTGACGTCGTGCGAGGCAGAGCAGGGCCTGGGCGCGGTGCTTGCGCTGGGCGGGCTTCCTGGCGCAGGGGTACGCGATGCCGGCTCACCCAGGGCGGCGAACGCGGATGGGGAGAGCGCCCGCTTGAGCTGCTCGTTTCCCAGACGGGACGGCTGTTCGCCGCGGAGCGATGAGCCCGGGATCCGGGTCGCCTGGGCACGAAGTGGGCGACGTCAATGGGATGGGCCCCTTTGGGAATTACGGAGCCGCGTCGAGCTCCACGCCCAGGTCCTGCGCCGCGTTCCAGAACTCGGGGCCCGCCTTCTGGAGCCGGGCCGCCGCGTGCTTGAGGTGGCGACGGGCGGCGGTGCGGGCCGCTTTGGCGTTGCCCTGCTCGATGGCGGCCAGGATGGCGTGGTGCTCCTCGCGGACCGCGTCGAAGAAGTCGCCCCGGCGGGCCTCGTTGGCGCGGGTGACGCGGATGCCGCTGCGGGAGACCTCGCCGAGGTAGCGGACGGTGGAGACCAGGACCGGGTTGCCGGTCGACTCCGCGATGGAGCGGTGGAAGGCCAGGTCCTCGTCGGCGCCGTCGCCGCCGGCCGCGACCGCCGCGTCGATCGCGTCGAGGGCCTGTCGCATCCGGGCGTGGTCGGCGGCGGTGGCGCGGGTGGCGGCGAGCTCGGCCGCCTCGCCCTCCATGGCGCGGCGGACCTCGACGATCTGCAGCACCTTGGCCTTGGTGTCGGTGGTGCTGGTGGTGTCGGCTTCGAGGTCGAGCGGCCGGGTGCGCCGGGGCAGGACGAAGACGCCCCGCCCCTGGCGCGGTTCGACCAGGCCAGCGTTGGCCAGCCGGGACACGGCCTCGCGGATCACGGTGCGGCTGACGCCGAGCTGCTTGACGAGCTCCACCTCGGTCGGCAGCTTGTCGCCCGTGGTCAGCCGCCCCGACTCGATCTCGTCCGCGAGCATCGCGGCGACGCGGTCCGCGAGCCGGACGGGCCCGTCCACCTTGGTAAACATGGTCGTCAGTCTATCGGCGTGGGCTCGGTCGCAGCGGCGGTGACGGCCTGCGCGTGGTCGGCGATGTACTGGTGGACCACCGCCGCGAAGTCCGCGTCGGGCTCAAGGCCGAGCCCGGCGGCTCGGGTGTTGTCGAAGGCCGCCGGCCAGGAGCCGACGATGGCCTCGACGGCCGGGTCCGGCGCGACCTTCACCAGGTCGGCGACGGCGTTCCCGGCGACCTGACGCAGCGTGTCCAGGATCTCGGCGACCGTGACCGTGAGGGCCGGGAGGTTGACCGGGAGGCCGCCGGACAGCTGCCCGGGGCCCTCGCCGCGCTCGGCCTGGGCCACGCGCAGAATGCCCTCGACCGTGCGGCGGGGGGAAGCGAGGGCGACCCGCAGGTCCGGGCTGACCGGGCAGGTCGCCTCGAGGCCGGCCAGCGGCTCGCGGACGATGCCGGACAGGAATCCGGAGGCCGCCGCGTTCGGCTTGCCGGGGCGCACCGAGACCGTCATCAGGCGGGTGACGCGGCCGTCGAGGAATCCGCGGCGGGTGTACTCGGCTATCAGCTGCTCGCAGATCCGCTTCTGGACGCCGTAGCTGGACTGCGGCGTGGGCAGCGTCGACTCGCTGACGACCTGCGGCAGCGCCAGCGCGGCGTCCGAGCCGTAGATGGCGACGCTGCTCGCGAAGACCACCCGTACCTTCGGAAGACCTGCGGCCGCCTGGGCGCGCGCCGCCTGAAGGAGGGCACGGGTCGTGTCCAGGTTGGCGCCCATGCCGAGGTCGAAGTCGACCTCGCACTCGGCGGAGACCGCGGCGGCGAGGTGGATGACCACGTCCACGGGCTGCGCGAACAGGTCGCCGAGGCGCTCGGTCAGGTCGCCCTGGACCACGTCCACGAGCGGGTCGGCGGCCAGCGGCGACTCCTGCGGTACGAAGAGGTCGGCGAGCACGAGGCGGGTGATGGGGGCGCCGTCGAACGTGCGCTGCTCCAGCAGGGCCTCGGCCACCTGGCGGCCCAGGAAGCCGAAGCCACCCGTGATGACGATCCTCATGCGTTGTCTCCTTGGAACGTGTGTCGCCAGCCGAGACCCTCGCTCGTGCCGGCTTTGGGGAAGTACTCGCAGCCGATCCAGCCGTCGAAGCCCAACTCATCGACCACGGACATGAGATGACGGAGGTTCAGCTCTCCGGCATCGGGCTCGTGACGGTCGGGCACGCCCGCGATCTGAAGGTGGGCGACACGACCGGTGGGCAGGTCGCGGCGGAGTGTGGCGGTGAGGTCGCCCTCGACGATCTGGCAGTGGTACAGGTCGAGCTGGACCTTCAGGTTGGGGGCCGCCACCTCCTGGACGACAGCGTGGGCGTCGGCCTGCCGGCTGAGGAAGTAGCCCGGCATGTCGCGGCCGTTGATCGGCTCGATCAGGATGTCGACGCCCGCCGCCGCGGCCTGCTCGGCGGCGTACGCGAGGTTCGACAGGTAGGTCGCGCGGTACGGCGCCGGGTCGGCGCCCTGCGGGACCAGGCCCGCCATCATGTGCACGCGCGGGCAGTCGAGCGCGGCGGCGTACTCCAAGGCCCGCTCGACGCCGTCGCGCACCTCCGCCTCGCGCCCGGGCAGCGCCGCGATCCCGCGCTCACCCGCGTCCCAGTCCCCGGGCGGCGCGTTGAAGAGCACCTGTCGCAGGCCGTGCACGTCGAGACGGCGGCGCAGCTCGGTCGCCTCGTACGCGTACGGGAAGAGGTACTCGACGGCCTCGAAGCCGTCCGCAGCGGCCGCGGCGAAGCGGTCGGGGAAGTCGTGCTCGGGATACAGGGTGGACAGGTTCGCGGCGAACCTCGGCATGGTGACTCCGTAAGGGGTGAGGCAGGCTCGGTCAGCGGTTGACGACGCTCTTCTTGGTGGCGAGGACGGCCGCGGCGCCGATGACCAGGCCCAGCGCCAGGACGTACATGGGGATCGCCGTCGAGTCGGTGGCGTCCTTGAGCGAGCCGATCATGTACGGGCTGACGAAGCCGGCCAGGTTGCCCACCGAGTTGATGACGGCGAGCCCGGCGGCGGCCGCGGTGCCGCTGAGGAAGGCGGTCGGCAGCGACCAGAACAGCGGCGCGCAGGTCAGCACGCCCGCGGCGGCGATCGACAGAGCGACCAGGGACAGGGCGGTCGACCCGGTCCAGCTCGCGGCCAGCGAGAAGCCGACCGCGCCCATCAGGCTGGGGATGACCAGGTGCCAGCGGCGCTCGCGCCGCTTGTCGGCGGAGCGGCCGAAGAGGTTCATCGCGACGAGCGCGGCCAGGTACGGCACGGCGCTCAGCGCGCCGATCGCGAAGCCGCCCTTGATGCCGGTGGACTCGACGAAGGTCGGCATCCAGAACGTGAGCGCGTACTGGCCCATCACGAAGAAGAAGTAGATGAGGCACATCAGCCACACCTTGGGGTCGCGGAACGCGTCCCACGTCTTGCCGTGCTCGCCGTGGTGCTCGGTGTCCTTCGCGAGTGCCCGCTCGATCACGGTCTTCTCGTCGTCGCTCAGCCACTTCGCGTCGCGCACACCGTTGTCCAGGTAGAACAGCGTCATCACGCCGATCGCGATGGCGGGCAGCGCCTCGATGAGGAACAGCCACTGCCAGCCGTTCCAGCCGCCGGTGCCCTCGAAGACGTCCATGATCCAGCCCGAGAGCGGGTTGCCGAAGATGCCCGCCACGGGGATGGCCGACATGAACAGCGCGATCACCCGGGCCCGCCGCGCGGACGGGAACCAGTACGTGCAGTAGAGGATCACACCCGGGTAGAACCCCGCCTCGGCGGCGCCGAGCAGGAACCGGAGCACGTAGAACGTCGCCTCGTTGTTGACGAAGACGAACAGCGCCGAGACCACGCCCCAGCTGACCATGATCCGGGCGATCCAGGTGCGGGCGCCCACCTTTTGCAGCATCAGGTTCGAGGGGACTTCGAACAGGAAGTAGCCGATGAAGAAGAGGCCGGCGCCGAGGCCGTACGCCGCCTCGCTGAAGCCGAGGTCCTCGGACATCTGCAGCTTGGCGAAGCCGACGTTGACCCGGTCCAGGTACGAGACGACGTAGCAGAGAATCAGGAAGGGGACGACGCGCCGGATGACCTTGCGGAACACGGCGTTCTCGCGGGTCAGTTCGGGGCTCTCGGCCGTGGGGACGGTCGTAGGCATGAGGGGCACTTCCTTGTGCGGCTCAGAGGTTTTCGAGCGGATGGGGGACGGGAGCGGGGTTCTACCAGGAGGCGCCGAAGGCGGTCCTGAGTTCGGCGATGGCGTCGTCGGGGAGCGGCTGCGGCCTGCGGTCGGTCGTCAGCCAGAGGCGTGCGGTCTCCTCCAGCTCCTCCAGTACGGCCAGTGCGGACGCGGCGTCCGGGCCCCAGACGACGGGGCCGAGCCGGTCGAGGAGCACGGCCCGGATCGGAGTGCCGTTCGCCGCACGGGAGTTGATGCGGTCCGTCACCAGGTCGGCGACGCGCGGGTCGCCGGGACGGTGGTACGGGACCAGCGGGACGTGGCCCACCTTCATCACGTAGTACGGGGTGAGGGGCGGGAGCACGTCGTCCTGCTGCCACACGCCGGCCAGCGTCAGTGCGACCAGGTGTGTGGAGTGGGTGTGGATGACGAACCGGGCCGTGGGATCGGCCGCGTAGATGCGCCGGTGCAGCGTGAGCGTCTTGCTGGCCCGGTCGCCCGCGATCTGCTCACCGGCGGCGTCGACCTGCGCGAGCCGGTCGGCGTCGAGGAAGCCGAGGGCCGCATCGGTCGGCGTGATCAGGTGGCCGTCGTCGAGCTTCGCGCTGATGTTGCCGGCGCTGGCGTGGACGTAGCCGCGGTCGAACAGGCTGGTGCCGACACGGACGATCTCGGCGCGCGCGGCAGCCGCCGTGAGGTCCTGGGTCTTGAGGCCCTGAGTCACTCGGACTCCTCGTTCAGGAGGGCGAAGGCTGCGGTGAAGAAGTCCGGGCCGCCGAAGTTGCCCGACTTGAGCGTGATGTGGAGGGTGCCGCCGCCGGGCAGCGGCGCCGCGCACCACGGCACACCCGGGTCGATCTGCCCGCCGATGCGCAGGCTCGTGAGGCCGAGCGCCTGCACGACGGCGCCGGAGGTCTCGCCGCCCGCGACCACGAGTTGCCGTACGCCGCGCTCGATGAGTCCCTGAGCGACACGGGCGAGCGTCTGCTCGACCAGCTCACCCGCCTCGGCGGCGCCGAGCTGACCCTGGACGGAGCGGACCGCGTCCGGCGACTCGGTCGAGTAGACGAGCACGGGCCCGTCGGCGAGGTGCTTGTCGGCGAAGGCGAGCGCCTCGGCGGCGACGTCCTCGCCGGCGGCGATCCGAAGGGGGTCGACGCTGAACGCGGGGCGGCCGGTGCTGAGGAACTCCCGCACCTGGCCGTTCGTGGCGGCGGACACCGAACCGGCGACGACGGCCTGCCGGCCGGAGGCGGGCGGCAGCTGGGCGGCGGCCGGGGACGGTTCGAACCCCCAGTTCGCGGGCAGCCCGATCGCCAAGCCTGAACCGGCGGTCACCAGCGGCAGCTCCTTGACCGCCGCGCCGAGCCGCAGGAGATCGTCATTGGCCACGGCGTCGACGATCGCGGCGCCGACCCCGTCCGCCCGCAGTTGCGTGATCCGGGCCCGGACCGCGTCAGCGCCTTCCGCCACCACCTCGTGGTCGATGAGGCCGACCGGCCGCGCCGTCTGTGCGTCGAGCACGGACACGAGGTTGGAGTCGGTCATCGGCGTGAGCGGGTGGTGGCGCATGCCGGACTCGCCGAGCAGGACGTCGCCGACGAAGAGGTGGCCCTTGAAGACGGTGCGCCCGTTGTCGGGGAACGCGGGCGTCGCGACGGTGAAGTCGGTGCCGAGGGCGTCCATCAGGGCCTCGGTGACCTGGCCGATGTTGCCGGCCGGCGTCGAGTCGAAGGTGGAGCAGTACTTGAAGTAGATCTGCTCGGCGCCCGCGGCGCGCAGCCACTCCAGGGCTCGAAGAGAGGCCTCGACGGCCTCGGCCGCGGGGACCGTACGCGACTTGAGGGCGATGACCACCGCGTCCGCGTCGAGCATGCGATCAGTCGTGGGGGCAGGGCCTTCGGCCGGTACGTCGATCAGCTGGAGCACGCGCATGCCGGCGCGCACCAGGTTGTTGGCCAGGTCGGTGGCGCCGGTGAAGTCGTCGGCGATGCACCCGAGGCGGACGCTCACGTCAGTCCTCCTTCTTGGGCTGGTCGGTCGGCTGGGGCTGGTTCGCGGGCTGCGGCAGATCGATGCCGGGGAAGATCTTGATGACCGCGCTGTCGTCCTCACCGCCGAGCCCGGAGGCGGACGCCTGCAGGAACATCTGGTGGGCGGTGGCGGACAGCGGCAGCGGGAACTTCTGCGGCCGGGCCGAATCCAGTACGAGCCCCAGGTCCTTGACGAAGATGTCGACGGCGGACAGCGGCGTGTAGTCGCCCGCCAGTACATGTGCCATACGGTTTTCGAACATCCATGAGTTGCCGGCGCTGTGCGTGATGACCTCGTAGAGCGCCTCGGCCGGAACGCCGGCCTTGATCCCCAGAGCCATCGCCTCGGCCGCCGCGGCGATGTGCACGCCCGCGAGCAGCTGATTCACGATCTTGACTTTCGAGCCGAGACCGGCGTGGTCGCCGAGACGGTACACGGTGGCGCTCATGGCTTCGAGCGCAGGGTCGGCGACGGCGTACGCGGCGGCGCAGCCCGACGTCATCATCGTCAGCTCACCGGCGGCCGCGCGGACGGCCCCGCCGGAGATGGGCGCGTCCAGGTAGAGCACGCCCAACTCGGCCAGGCGCCGCTCCAGGTCGGCCGACCAGTCCGGGTCGACCGTGGAGCACATCACGTAGACGGATCCGGGGCGCAGCCGCTCGGCCGCCGCTCCGTCGCCGAAGAGGACCGACTCGACCTGCGCCGCGTTGACCACGACGCCGATCAGGACGTCCACCTCGGCCGCCAGATCGGCGGGTGAGGCGAACGCCGTCCCACCGTCCCGGGCGAACCCGGCGGCCACCTCCGGCCGCAGGTCGTGGACCCCCACGTGGTGTCCGGCCGTGCGCAGGCTGCGGGCCATGCCGAGGCCCATGGCCCCGAGTCCCACCACGCCCACACGCGGCCGCGCCGGCCGCTGCTGGTCGTTCATGTCCGCCCTCGTCATCGTTGACTCGTCGACTCGTACGTGTCGTTGTGCTGCTCCAGTCGCAAGCAGCGATCGGGTCATATGATGACCTGCGGACATCGCGGAGTACAGAGTGATGCCGGTCACACCCGAAGCGCCGCCCCTGCCGGTACCGGGTTCGGCACCGGCAGGGGCGGCGTGGGCGACGGACGGAGCGGCCGCCGCAGACGGGCCATGCCGTCAGCGGACCCCCCGTACGAACAAAAGGCTGACGGGGCCGATCGGCGAGGCACACGAGCCCGTGACGAACAGGCCGCGCAGCTGTCCCCACCACAACCACCACCGATCGCGAGCAGCAGCGGCGTCAAGGTGGGCAGGGGTGACTGGGTGGGGGAGGGTGTCGGCGCAGTTTCATCAGGCCCAGCTCACGCGCGGCTGCCTCCCCGCGTGTCAGTGCGTCCGCCGCGAGGGCCGGGTCCACACCGCCGCATCTCTCTTGTCCCAGGTCGGCGATGGCGACTGCGATGAAGACGAGCAGGGCGGTGAAGGAGACGCCGAGCAGGAGCAGGAGCAGGAGCAGGAGCAGGAGCAGGAGCAGCCAGATGCCGAGCGGCCTGGCCGAGCGGACGACGAGCGAACGGCTCGCGCCTGCCGAGCCGGTCCGAGGGCCGGTCGCGCGTGGCCTGGCCGATGACAGTGGCGAGCGGGCTGGTCACCGAGGCGACGGCCACGTGACCCACGGCCTTCGGCGGGCTCACCCCCTACCGGAGGGAGCGGATGCGCATGTGTCTCCGCCAGGCCCGGGTGGCCGGCGAGATCACCGTCGGTACGCCGGACGCCCTCGTCGTCAGCGCGCTGCTGACCACGCTCGTCAGACTCCAGACGGCGGCCGTGCCGGCGTACCGGGCCTGTCGGCGGCGCGGCAGAACGGAGATTCTGGACGGGTTGACGGGTTGACGGGTTGGTGGGGGCATGGACGGGGTGTCGGGGGCGGGGACCGGTTCTGCCGCTAACCGGTGAACAGTTCCTCCGGTGTCGTGCAAGTGCCCCCGAGCTGCCGCTCGACCGAACGGCGGCCATGCCCTCTCTGCGTCAGCGTGCCCCGTTGGTCACCTGCCGGATGGCCCGTTCAACGCCGGCGCGTCATCACTCGCCCCGGGCCCGCCGGCACGCCGCCCGCTGAGTTCACCGACCGGCGCCGTTCGTGGGAGAGAACCTGGTCAGCGACCACACGATGAGGAGATCGAGGGCCATGACGGTGATGGACCAAGCGGGGTAGTACGGAATGAACATGAACTGGGTGATCAGGCTGACCGCCGCCACGCTGATGCCGGCCCCGCGCCCCCAGGTCTGGCCGGCCACAACCCCCAGGCCGGCGACGACGAGGGCCACGCCGATCAGAAGATGAAGCCAGCCCCACGCGGTCAGATCAAACCGGTAGGCGTACCGAGACGCCGCGAACACGGTGTCGCCTGCGATGCCGGATGCGCCGAGCAGAATGCTCAGCGGCCCGCTCACCAGCAGGGCCACCCCGGCGAACAGGGTCGCTCCGGTGAGTGTCTCGCTGCCGACGGGTCGCTCCGGTCCTCGCGGACCCTTGTTGGTGGGCGGTGTTGCCATGCCGTGGCCTTCCTGTCCGGCGCGGCGACTGAGGGACGCCGTCCGTGCGAGGCCAGCCGCGCTCCCGTGCCATCTTCACCTCGGCCCTGCGGCGTCGCGACTTCAATGGGCCATGCGCGGGCCTCGGGCTCCTGCCGCCGGTGCTCGGCCTCGGGCGGGAGCCGGGAGCCGGGAGCCGCGACCGGGAGCGGCCAAGGCGGGCGTGCAGGCAGTTCGGGCGCTTCGGCCCCGGCAAATGTGTGGTGGGCCGTGACGACGGAGGTGCTTGCCTCGGCCTTTGCCGGGTATCCCGTGGTGACGACCTGGTTCCGGGTGATTTCCTGGCCATTTCGGATACGGCGTGGAGCGGGCGCGGCCGGGGCGCGATCGACGGCGGGACACGACGGATCGGCGACGGCGCCGACGGCGGAAACTGTTCACCGAGGGCGCCTTCGGCCTGCCCGGCGAGCGCCCCGTCGCGCGGTCGGATGAAATCCCCACCGTGGTGCGGCAGTTGCAGGAGAAGACCGGTGACGGCGACCACGAGGGCGAGTTGATCGCCGCGCGGACCCCGAAGCCCGCCTCCGTACCGGGCGCAGAGCGGACCGTGCCAGTCCTCGTCATCGCCATGGGCCCGCAGGAGCAGCGCGTAACCGACCGCATCGCCGACGGGATCCGGCTCCGAACTCGGCGGCGACGACGCCCGGTTGCGCACTTGGGAGGTGCTGGGCGAACCGGTCCGACTCGCGCCTGCACGACCACGCCACCCGGTCACTATCCTGTGCGGAGCACTTCTGGCAGCTCCACCGTGTCGAAGCGCTTCGACAGACTTATGGACAGGCGACCGTTGATCCCCATAGGGTCGACAGGTCGAACGGTCACGGGCAACCCGCGCCCGTCGAAGCGCTTCGCTTCGGCGTCCCCTCGTCACGGCTCAGGAGAATGACATGGTCACGCTCGCAGAGGTCGCCCGGCACGCCGGAGTCTCCGCCAGCACCGTGAGCTACGTCCTCAGTGGCAAGCGGTCCATCTCCGCGGCCACCCGCGAGCGCGTCGAGAGCAGCGTGCGCACGCTGGGGTACCACCCGAACGCGGGGGCGCGGGCGCTGGCCAGCAGCAGGTCGAACATCATCGCCCTGATGGTGCCGCTGCGCACCGACATGTACGTGCCGGTGATGATGGAGATCGCGATGGCCGTCGCCACCGCCGCCCGCACGCACGGCTACGACATTCTGCTGCTCACCGGCGAGGAGGGCGCCGAAGCGGTGCGGCGCATAGAAGGCAGCGCGCTCGCCGACGCCATGATCGTGATGGACGTCGAGCTGGACGACGAAAGGCTGCCGCTGCTGCGTGCGGCGAACCGGCCCGCCGTCCTCATCGGCCTGCCCTCCGACACCGCCGGACTGAATTGTGTGGACCTCGACTTCGCCGCCGCCGGGGCGGTGTGCGCCGAGCACCTCGCCGACCTCGGGCACCGTGAGATCGCCGTCATCGGCGAGGCCGCCGCCGTGTACGAGCGGCACACCGGATTCGCCGAGCGGACCCTGACGGGCCTGCGGCAGCGCAGCGCCGAGCTGGGCCTGCGGCTGCTCCACCGCCCCTGCGAAGGCAGCTACGCCTCGGTCTCGGCAACGTTGTCGCGGGTCTTCGACGAGCGCCCCGGCACGACCGCGTTCGTCGTGCAGAACGAGGCGGCCACCGACCCGCTGCTCGCCCTGCTGCGCCAGTCGGGCCGCGCCGTCCCCGAGGACGTCTCCGTCGTCGCGGTCTGCCCCGAGCAGGTCGCCGCGCACGCGTCCGTGCCGCTCACCTCGGTCGCAGTGCCCGCGCAGGAGATGGGGCGGCGTGCCGTGGAGCAGGTCATCGCGCAGATCGAGGGGCGCGGTTCGGACGAGGAAGTCGTCCTGATCGCACCGGAGCTGACGGTGCGCGAGAGCGCGGCCCAGGCGCCCGCCGGAGCCTGAGCCGCGCGTCCTTCGGTGTGCGGCGGGATCAGCTGCTGGAGACGTTGAAGCTGTTGGTGGTGAAGTCCAGACCGCCGGCCGACGACGTGATCTCGTAGCCGAACTGCACGTCACCGATGGTCTCGTCGCCCCACCAGCCCTTGGTGTCCTTGATCCACTTGAGGATCGGCAGGATGTTCACCGTGCCGGACGACGAGTCCGAGGTGCGCAGGAACGAATACACCTCGTTGGCCCCGTTGTCGCCCTTGTAGACGGTCCAGGTGTGCCCGCCGAGCGTGACGTTGCCCTGCGAGGTGCCGAGCGGTCCGACGGCACCGTTGTAGTTGACCCAGAGCATGACCTCGTAGTCGTAGTCGGTGTCCCAGATGTCGTACGACGTGTTGTAGGCGCCCGACGACGGCACCGTCACGTTGTAGCTGCTGGTGAGGGAGGACAGTGAACTGATCGACTTGTTCACGACCTTCTTCGCGTTCGGGTAGGACTTGATGCCGCCCGTGTTCGGGTGGTCGGCCCAAACACCCCAGTTCGAGGAGGAGTTGACCCAGATCGTCTGCGCGCCCGCGCCCGAGCCCCAGATGTTGTTGTAGAGGGTGTAGCCGTCCGAGGTGGTGTAGTTGCCCCACTGGTCGGAGGAGGACCAGATCGCCGCCTGTGCGGGGGAGGTGGCGAGGGCGAGCAGTGCGCCGCCCGCGAGGATGGAGCCGAGGAGCGTGCGGCGGCGCAGGGAGTGACGTGCGGTGGGTGCCATGGTGTCCCTTCCATGGTCGAAGGGGCCCGGTGGGGCCCCCGGTGGGGGGAACTACCGCGTTCTCATGGTGAGTTCGCGGTCCTTGCCCGCGGTCAGACGGAGGGTTCCGTCGCTGCCGGCGGGGGTCTTGAGGTCGATGTGTGCGTCACGCTCCGGGCGGACGACGGCCGTGCAGTCGTCGTCCGCCCACGTCAGGTCGACGCGGGCGCCGAACCGGGTACGCAGGCCGCGCACGGCGCCGCGCCGCCAGGCCGGGGGCAGCGCGGGCAGCAGCACGAGGCGGTCCGGTGTGGACTGCGCGAGCGCCTCGGTGAGCAGGGCGGGCAGGGTGTGTGCGGCGTCGGCGTTGTAGACATCGCGGTCCGGGTAGTGCGCGCTCATCAGGGAGTGGTGGAAGTAGTCGCCGGTCAGAACCTGGCGCAGCGCCGTGGCCACCCGGTGCGGGTCGCGCAGTCGGGCCGCGATCAGAGCGTGGTGCAGATGGCCGTGTGCCGAGTGGTTCTCGGCGCCGCGCAGTTCGAGTGCGCGGTGCGCCGCCTTCGCCAGTGCCGGGGTGTCGTAGGGGGTGATGTCGTGGTGCGGCCACACCGGGTAGAGATGGCTGAGGTGCCGGTGGTCGTAGGTGTCTTCCAGGCCGGGCCAGGCCCATTCGGCAAGCGCGCCGTCGGCGTTGACCCGGTAGTCGGGCAGTCGGTCGGCGAGCGCGTTCCAGCGGTCGCCGTCCGTTCCCGGGTGCCAGATGGCGGCGGTGCGCAGGGCGTGCCGGGCCGCCGCGATGTCCATCGTGGCGTTGAGCGTGCCCCAGCTCGCGTTCGCGGGCCGGTTCTCCGGCGAGTACGACGGCACGACCACGAGGCGGCCGTCCGGTCCCGTGCGGATGAGGAAGTCCTCGTAGAACAGGGCGAGTTCGGTGAGGGCGGCGGCCAGCCACGCGGGCCGCTCCCCGGTCGTCTCGGCCTGCTCGACGAGCGGCGTGAGCAGCCAGTCGGCGCCTGCCGTCCACAGGTGCATCGGCCACTCCCGCTGGAAGTGGTACGTGTGCCCCGACTCGCCGTCGGTGTGTGCGGGCGCGACGATGCCCCGCGCCCCGAAGATCTCCCGCGCGTTGTCCCGCCAGTCGGCCAGCTGTCCTTGGATCAAGGCACCTTGCGCCCGGGTCACCTCGGGCAGGTCGCAGGCCGCCGCGGACGCCGTCTGGAGATTGAGGTTGGCGTCCGTGGTGAACGCCCCCGACCAAGCCGTGCCCCACTCGCCGGTCCACAGCCCGGTGAGCCGCGGCGGCAGTGCGCCGGACGCGCTCAGCAGGTGGTAGCGGCCCGCCGCGAACAGCCGCTCCAGGAGGGCCGGGCTGTCGCTCCGTTCGAGCAACTCCGAGCCGGGCAGGCCGCGTTCGGAGCGTGGCGTGTCGAGGGTGAACGTGACCCGTTCATAAGCGGCGCGGTGCGGGGCCTCGTGCCGGGCGAGCAGGGTCTCGTAGGTCTCGTCCAGGTCCGCGCCCGCGAGTGAGGCGAGCGCCGCCGCCTCGGTGCCCGCGTTCAGTTCCCCGAGATGCCGCCGCACCCGCGTGAGCAGCAGCAGCCCCTCGGCACCCTCGATTCTCAGCCCCGCGCTGCCCACCGAGCGCCGCCCGCCGTGTACCAGCGCGACCGTCACCCCGGTGTACGCCAGATCGCTGTCCGGGTAGCGGCAGCGCAGTGTCAGCTGGGCGCCCTGGGGGGTCAGGACGACGCTGCGGCCGACCCCGAGCCCGCCCGGCACACCGGCGAGGCGCGGGTCCAGGGACACCTCGCCGTCGAGCCCGGGCCCGGTGACGTACTGCACGACGACATCGTCGGCCCGCGACACGAACACCCGCCCGCGCCAGCCGCTGCACTGCGCCTCGGCCACCCCCGTCGCGAAGTCGACCGCGCGCCGGTAGCCGCGCCACACCACGCTGTCCCGCACGAACCGCACTTGGAACGCCGGATGGAACGCCTGCACCCAGCGCAGCGCACGGCCGTCCGTGAAGTGCTCGGCCGCCGTGAGGTCGCCCGCCAGCAACCTGTCCTGGATGTGAGGGAGATGGGCGGCGATGGCGGGTGGCCGCGGGCGAGGTGCGCCGTCCGGGCGGACCAGCGTGTGATGGGTGACGACCACCCGGTCGTCGTGCGGGTCGCCGAACACAAGCGCGCCGTGGGTGCCGTTGCCGCTGAGGAAGGCGTCCTCCCAGCGCGTGGCCGGCGCCGGTTCCCAGGTGCCGTGCGGATGGTCAGGCAGCACTGTGCCCCCGCGTAGTCGTCCCGGAAGCGAGAACCGCGACACCGAACCGCCCGAGAGCCACGGAGCGGGAGTGCTCGGCTCCCGTCAGCAGATCCCGGTACGTCGTGTCGTCCGGCAATGCGACGGTCACCTCTTCCCGTCCATGGTGCAGCAGGAACAGCAGGTCGCCGCGGCGTACGGCCTCCACACCTGCGGGGAGGCCCGGCAGCGGAGGCCGTACGCCCGCCTCGGCCGCCACGTCCGCGAGCAGTGAGCGCAGCGCCGGAGGCTCGGGGAGAGTCGACAGGTACCGGGCCCGGTCGCGCCGCAGCACGGCCGGCAGCCCGTCGAGCTCGCCACCGCGGTACACGGCACTGACCTCCGTGCCGGGTTCGGCCGTCAGCTCCTCGGACCACAGGGTGCCGGTGAACTCCGCGCAGTCCACGGTCTCGTCGGGATCGAGCGGCCACCACTCGTGCACCGTCCGGATCCCGAACAGCGCGCGCAGCCGCGCGTCCATACCGCCGGGCCGCACCCGGTCGTCCGCGTCGGCGACCCCGGTGAAGAACCCGGACACGAGCGTGCCACCGCCGCGTCCATAGGCCACGAGATTGTCGATCGCCGCGTCCGTGAGCAGGTACAGGTGCGGCACGACGACCAACTTGTAGGCGGACAGGTCGTGTTCGGGGTGCGCGAAGTCGGTGGCGAGATGTGCCTCCCACAGGGCACGGTGCCAGGCCCGCACCACGTCCTCGTAGGCGACGTGGGCCGATGGCCTGCCGTCCTGGCAGCCGGCCCACCAGGAGTGCCAGTCGTGCAGTACGGCGACATCGGCGGTGATATGAGTACCCGCGACCTGCGATCCAAGCTCCGCCAGTTCCGCACCGATCTGCTTCACCTCGGCGAACGCGCGGCCCTCCTCTCCCGCGTGTCCGACCATCCCCGAGTGGAACTTCTCGGCGCCCTGCCGGGACTGCCGCCACTGGAAGTAGCAGACGGCGTCGGCGCCGCGCGCCACCGTCTGCAGCGACCAGAGCCGGTTGAGACCGCGCGGCTTGGGGTGGTTCACGCCGCGCCAGTTGACCGGCCCCGCCGCCTGCTCCATCACCATCCAGGGGCCGCGTGCCTGGCTGCGCGTCATATCGGCGATCATCGCGTTGTACTGACCGCCCAGCGGGTCCCGCGGATCCGGGTACACGTCGACCGACACCACGTCCTCCCGCTCCGCCCACGCCCACGCGTCCTGGCCGATCCAGAACGGCATGAAGTTGGTGGTGACCGGGACGTCGGCGGGGGAGTGGCGTCGGACGATGTCCCGCTCGGCCGTGTAGCACTCCAGGAGCGCGTCCGAGGTGAAGCGGCGGAAGTCGAGGACCTGCGCCGGATTGTGCAGGTACTGGGCGCGGCGCGGCGGGATCACATCCGTCCACGTCTCCAGGTGCTGACTCCAAAAGGCTGTGCCCCAGGCCTCGTTGAGGGCGTCGAGGGTGCCGTACTTCGTGCGCAGCCAGTCGCGGAAGGCGCGTGCCGCCTCGTCGCCGTAGTCGAACGTGCAGTACTCGTTGTTGATGTGCCACATCCGCAGGGCGGGATGGTGGCCGTAGCGGATCGCGAGGTCCTCGGTGATCGCGGCGGCGTAGTGGCGGTACGCGCTGGAGGAGTGCGCGAACTGCTGGCGCGAGCCCCACCAGACGGTCTGCCCGTTCTCGTCGCGGGGCAGCGTCTCCGGGTGCAGCCGCCCCAGCCACGGCGGTGGCGACGCGGTCGGCGTCGCCAGGACGACACCGATGCCGTGCGAGTGCATCAGGTCCAAAAGCCGGTCCAGCCAGCCGAACTCCCTTGCCCCTGGGCTCGGTTCGAGCTTCGCCCAGGAGAAGACGCCGAGCGTCACCGAGGTGACACCGGCCTCCTTCATCAGACGGACGTCGTCGGCCCATACCTCCTCGGGCCACTGTTCCGGGTTGTAGTCGCCCCCGTACAGCAAGCGGCCGCCGTGCGCGATCGTCACCCCTTCACCGCCCCCGTGAGCATGCCTTTCTTGAAGTGGCGCTGGACGAACGGTGAGGCGATCGCGACCGGGATGAGCGCGAGCACCATGACGGCCATCTGCAGCCCGAGCGGGGAGAGCTCACCCGTGCGGACCGCTTGCTGCAGGCCGGTCGGCGCCTCGGTGTGTTTCTGGACCAGCTGGATGAGGACGTTCTGCAGCGGCATCATCTTCTGGTCGGTGAGGTAGATGGAGGCGTTGAACCAGGCGCTCCAGTACCCGACCGCGTAGAACAGGGAGATCACGGCGAGCACGGCCCGCGACAGCGGCATGATGATGGTGAGCAGGATGCGCAGGTCGCTCGCTCCGTCGATGCGGGCGGACTCGGTGAGTTCGGGGGAGATCCCCATGAAGAACCCGCGCAGCACCAGAATGTTGAAGACGCTGACGGCACTCGGCAGGATCAGCGACAGATAGGTGTCCGTCAGACCGAGCGACTGCACCAGCAGATACGTCGGGATGAGTCCCGCCCCGAAGAACATGGTCGCCATCAGGATCATCAGGATGAGCCGGTGCCCGAGACTCCCCGGCCGCGACAGGCCGTAGGCCGCGAGGACCGAGACCGACATCGAGAACAGGGTGCCGACGATGGTGACGCCGAACGACACCATGAGGGCCCGGCTCACCTGCCCGGCGCCGAGCAGCTCCGTGTAGTTGACGAAGGTGATCCCCTCGGGGACGACGACGAGACCGCCGGCGCGGTCGATCACGGGCTTCGGGGAGAGGCTGGTGACGATCACGATCCACAGAGGGGCGAGCACCCCGAGGCAGCACAGGGCGAGGAAGCCGCCCTTCATGGTGAGCCCGGTCCTGCTCGGCGCCTCTTCCCACGCGGGGCGAGGCGGCGCCTGCAAGCTGCGGATCAGCTGCGTGTTGAGGCTCATTTCCGGTACACCCCCTGCTCACCGAGCAGATGAGCGAACTTGTTCGCACCGAGCACCAGACAGATGCCGATGACACCCTTGATCAGTCCGACCGCGGCCGCGTAACTGAAGTCGCCGAACTGGATACCGACGTTCCACACGTAGGTGTCCAGGACCTCGCTGGCTCCCAGGCCGACCGCGTCGCGCTGGAGCAGGAACTGCTCGAAGCCGACGGAGAGCGCGTCGCCCACCCGCAGGACCAGCAGAAGCGCGATCACCGGGCGCAGCGCGGGCAGCGTCACGTGCCACGTGCGGCGCCAGCGCCCCGCGCCGTCCATGGCGGCGGCCTCGTACAGGTCGGTGGAGACGGCGGCGAGCGCGGCGAGGAAAACGATGATCCCCCAGCCCGCGTCCTTCCACACGGACTGTGCGGTCACCAGGAACTTGAACAGGGACGCGTTCGTCATCAGGTCGAAGCCGCCCCAGCCGTGCCGCTCCATGGTCTGCGCGATGATGCCCGCGCCACCGAAGATCTGCTGGAAGACGGTGACGACGAGGACCCACGAGAAGAAGTGCGGCAGATACATGATCGCCTGTGCCACGGCCCGCACCCGGGGCCGGATCACGCTGTTGATGAGCAGCGCGAGGGCGATGGGGATCGGGAAGAACAGCACCAGCTGGAGCAGGAACAGCACGATGGTGTTCTTCACCGCGGTCCAGAACTGCGGGTCGTCGAGCATGCGGGAGAACTGCTCGATGCCGACCCAGGGGCTGTGGAAGATCGCGGTGATGCCGTTGCTGGAGGCATACGGATCGTAGTCCTGGAAGGCGACCACGTTGCCGAGCAGCGGTACGTAGTTGAAGAGCAGGAGCAGTCCGATGGCGGGTAGCGTCATCAGGATGAGGGCGCGGTCGCGGCGCAGCCGGACCCGCCAGTGGACCTTGCCGGCCGCGCGCTTTCTGGGAGCTGCCTTCGGGGCGAGGGCGGCCGCCGGTTCCCCGACGGCCGCCGCGGGACGTGCCCCGTCGGGCCTGCTACCGGCCGTGAGAGACATCAGTTGCCGCTGCCGTTCTTTTCGATGAGCGTCTTGTACCAGTCGCGCAGCTTCTCGCCGCCGCCGGACTTCCAGGTGGAGATGGCCTGCTGCAGGTCGGACAGCTTCTTGTTGCCGCGCACGTAGTCGATCTCCAGCTGCTCGAACGGCGAGCCCAGGTTCGCGTAGCGGGACGGTTCGACGATGTTCATGCCGTACGTGGAGCTCTTCTTCGTGAACACCCCCATCCGCTGCTCCCACTCCACCTGCTTGCGGGTGACGTCGGGGAGGTCGGGGTGGGCCAGGTAGGGCGCGGGGGCCGCGAGCATCACCCAGGCGTTGATGGCCTCCTGGTTGCCCTGGTCCGTCTTGACGGGCAGGCCGTCCTTGACCGTGTAGTGGGTACCTTCGACGCCGTAGTCGACGAGCATCCGCTCCTTCGTGCCGTAGGGCGCCGCCGCGAAGTTGGCGGCGGCCAGGGCATTCTCGACCGTGGTCTTCGAGGCGCCCTTGCGGATGAACGACCAGATCGTGGCCGGCTGGCTCGCGTACAGCGTCGGGTCGCCGCCGTCGGGTCCGAAGATGTCGATGGCCTCGCAGACGAAGTCCGGGTTGGCCTTGGCCTGTTCGGCGCTCTTCACGTACCAGTTGGAGATGTCGTTGTTGTAGACGAGGATCTGGCCCGCGGTGAAGCGCTGGCCGGCGTCGCCCGTGCGGGCCTTGTCGTCGGGGTGCACGACGCCCGCGTCGAACAGCTTGCGGGTCCACTCCAGCGCTTCCAGGTATTCGGGCTGCTCGATGCGGTACGTCAGCTTGCCGTCGTCCCCGATGTTCCAGCCGAGCGGCCCCGAGGCGCGGACGCCGAAGATGTTGAAGGCGGTCCAGGACATGTCGCCGCAGGCGTACACCTTGGCCTTCGCGCTCGTGGCGTCCTTGGCCCAACTGAGGAACTCGTCGGGCGACTTGGGGACGTCGTAACCCTTCTTGTCGAAGAGGTCCTTGCGGTAGTAGGGCACGATGAAGGTGGCCCTGGCGGACGGCATCGGGATGCCGCGCAGGTCACCGCCGAAGATGCTCATGCGCCAGGAGTCCGAGGGGATCGCGGCGAGGTTCGGGTACTTCTTGACCTTGTCGCCGGCCAGGTACGGGCCGAGGTCCATGAACTTCGCCGCGACCGCGTTCGGGATCTTGCCGGTCAGCTCCCAGCTCGGCACCACCACCATGTCGGGTATGGAGCTGCTCGCGAGGACGGCGCCGAGCTTCTGCCCGTAGGTGTTGCCGTCCTGGTTCTGCCAGGTGACCTTGGTGCCCGCCGCCTTGTCGACCGCCTTGTAGTAGGCGCAGTCGCCCTTCGGTGCCGTGCCCCAGAGCGGGGACATGATCTTGATGGGCGCGCCGGTGCCGAGCTTGTCCGGTGCCGAGGCGACCAGCGCCGACAGGGCCACCTTCCCGGTGTAACCGGATGCCGAGCCGTTCTTCGACGGCACGTCGGGGTTGGCGAACTTGCTGGCGACGAAAGCCGGCAGCAACTTGTCGGCGGCCTTCCCGGAGGTCGTGCCTTCCCGGTCCTTGGTCTCCGACCCGCCGCACGCGGCGAGCAGCGGCATCCCGCCGGCCACCGCTGCGGCGGCCACGGCGGTGGAGGCGAGGAAACTTCTCCGGCTGGGAGCGGAGGCGGAGGGCGAGTTCGGCGTCATTGCGGTAACCCTTCGGGGAACGCGTCGCGCATTTGTCGAAGCGCTTCGATGTTGCAGCGAGGCTAAGGGAGCGCTTCCACGGTCACAAGAGCGGTGCACGGAATTCCTGAACGTACTTTCCCTGTCGGCCACTTGACACCTGCCAACCTGACTACGGAGCATCGAAGCGCTTCGAAGATTCGCTGACCTCTTCGCCAAGGGACCCGCACGTGACCGAAAGACACCCACTCCACCCGGACCCGGCACCGCCCACGGGCAAGCGCGTCGACGACCTGCTGTCCCGGCTCACGCTCGACGAACGCATCGCGCTGCTGCACCAGTTCACGCCGGGTGTGGAGCGGGTCGGCCTCGCCGCGTTCCGCACCGGGCAGGAGGCGCTGCACGGCGTCGCGTGGATGGGCCCGGCCACCGTCTTCCCGCAGTCCGTCGGCCTCGGCGCGACCTGGAACGACGACCTGGTGCGGCGGATCGGTGACGCCGTCTCCGCCGAGGTCCGTGCGATGCGCGAGCGCGACGACCGGATCGGCCTCAACATCTGGGCGCCCACGGTCAATCTGCTCCGCCACCCGCTGTGGGGCCGGAACGAGGAGGGCTACTCCGAGGACCCGCACCTCACCGCCGCCATCGCCACCGCCTACACGCGCGGCCTGCGCGGCACCCACCCCACGTACTGGCGGACCGCCCCCGTCCTCAAGCACTGGCTCGCCCACAACAACGAGACGCACAGGGACACGTCGAACTCCTCCGTGCGTCCCCGCGTCCTGCACGAGTACGATTTCAAGGCCTTCCGCGCCCCGGTCGAGGCGGGCGCCGTCGCCGGCGTCATGCCCGCTTACAACCTGGTCAACGGCCGCCCCAACCACGTATCGCCCTATCTGCGCGAGCAGTTGCGGACCTGGACCGGCCAGGAACTCCTCGTCTGCTCGGACGCGGGCGCGCCCAGCAACCTCGTCGACTCCGAGCACTACTTCGACACCCACGAGGAGGCCACCGCCGCCGCCCTCGTCGCGGGCGTCGACAGCTTCACCGACCACGGCACCGACTCCTCGACGATCACGGGGCGGATCCGCCGCGCCCTCGACCAGGGCCTGATCTCCGCGTCGGACATCGACACCGCGGTGCGCCGGCAGCTCGATGTGCGGCTGCGCCTGGGCGAGTTCGAGGACCGTGACCCCTTCGAAGGCGCCGGGGCATTCGACACGGAGGAACACCGCGCCCTCGCGCAGGAGGCCGCCGAGCAGGCGGTCGTGCTGCTCAAGAACGACGATCTGCTCCCGCTGCCCGACACCGCCCGCATCGCCCTGGTCGGCCTGCTCGCCGACGAGTGCAAGACGGACTGGTACAGCGGCACCCTCATCCACCGCTCCACCCCGCTCGACGGCCTCCGCGAGCGGTTCGGCACCGAGCACGTCGTCTTCGCGGAGGGCGTGGACCGGGTGCGGCTGCGGTGCGAGGCAGGATGGCTGTACGTGCCCGAGAGCGAGGCCGACGCGAGCGTGCGTGGTGCCGAGGGCGCTCTCGACCCCGCCCTCCTGGCCGGCCGTACCGATCTCCCGCCGCTCACCACCGCCACCGAATCGGGCACCGAGCTCGCCCTCGTCGACTGGGGGAACGACGTCCTCACCCTGCGCGCGCCCGACGGCCGCTATCTGTCCGTCGCCGAGGACGGCTTCGTGCGGGCGTCCGCCGAGCAGCCCGGCGGCTGGGTCGTCCAGGAGACGTACACCCTGGAACGGCACGCGAACGCCCACCTCCTGAGGCACACGGGCACGGGCCGGTACGTCGCTGTCGACGCCGACGGCGTGAAGGTTGCCGAGCAGGGCACGGTTTTCGAGGTGGAGTACGTGGAGCGCGGCACGGACGCCGTGGCGCGGGCAGCCGCCGACGCCGACGTGGTGATCGTCGTCGCGGGCAACGACCCGCACATCAACGGCCGCGAGACCGAGGACCGCACGACGCTCGCCCTCCCCGGCCACCAGGACCGGCTGTGGCGAGCGGCCCGCGCCGCCAACCCGAACACGGCCCTGGCCCTGATCGGCGCCTACCCCTACGCCGTGCCCGACGCGGACACCGACCTCCCCGCCCTCCTCTGGACCGCCCACGGCGGACAGGCCGCGGGCCGTGCCCTCGCCCGGGTCCTGGCGGGCGACGTGAGCCCCGCCGGACGCCTCCCGCAGACCTGGTACGCCGCCGACAGTGACCTCCCCGACCTGCTCGACTACGACGTCATCGGCTCCCGGCAGACCTACCTCTACTTCGAAGGCACACCGCTCTACCCCTTCGGACACGGTCTGTCCTACGCCTCGTTCGACTACGACGGACTCTTCGTGCACCGCGGCGCGGACACACTCGAGTGCACCTTCACCGTCACCAACTCCGGCACCGTCCCGGCCGACGAGGTCCCGCAGCTCTACGTCCGCCCGCTCGGCATGCCCGTGCCGCGCCCGCGCCGCCAGCTCCTCGCTCACCGCCGCATCGCCCTCGCGCCGGGGGCGTCGGAGCGCGTCACGTTCTCCGTGCCCGTCGCCGACCTCGGCCACTGGGACCTAGCCCGCGGCCGCTGGAGCGTCACCTCGGGCACGTACGAACTCCTCGCCGGCACCTCCAGCGAGGACATCCGCCTGACCGCGCGCCTGACCCTCGACGGCGACGAGCCCGTGCCCCGGCCTGCGCTCGTCGACGGCCTGGACGCGGCTGCGTACGACGAACAGCGCGGCACGGCGATCGTCGACCGCACGAAGACGTCCGGCGACGCCGTCACCGCGACCGGGCCCGACGCCGAACTCCTCTACAGCTCCTGCGACCTGGGCGCCGACGGAGTCCGTGCTGTGCGCTTGACGGTCGCGGGCGCGGGCACCGTCGCGATCGGGGACGGCGGCGCGGTCACCGTCCCGGCAACCGGTGGCCCGTACGACTACGTCACGCTGGACACCGATTTCACCGCCCGCGGAGTATGTGACCTGCGCGTGCGGCTCGGCGGCCAGGTCCGTCTGGCCCGGCTCACCTTCATCCCACGGGGGACCACCGTATGAAGTTCACCGACGGTTTCTGGCTGATGCGCGAAGGGGTCCACGCCGCGTACGCCACCGAGGTCCGCCAGATCCTGGCCGCCGACGACCGGTTCACCGCGTACGCCGCCGTCCGGCACGTCCGCGACCGCGGCGACACTCTCAACCAGCCTCTGATCACCATCGACTGCTTCTCCCCCGCCGAGGGGGTCATCGGCGTCCGCTTCACCCACCACGCGGGCAAGCGGCACCGGGGTCCCGACTTCGAGCTGCTGCCCTCCGAAGGCGGCGCCGGCGCCCAGGTGACCCGCGAAGGCACGGTCACCGAGCTGACGACGGGCCCGCTCACCGTCCGCCTGGACACGGCAGGGGAGTGGGGCCTGGAGTTCCTCGACTCCTCAACCGGACGTCGACTGACGGCTGTCGAACGCAAGGGCACCGCCTTCGCCACCACCCCCGACGGCGCCCACCACATGGTCGCCCAGCTCGCGCTCGGCGTCGGAGAGCACATCTACGGCCTCGGCGAACGCTTCACCCCGTTCGTGAAGAACGGCCAGACGGTGGACATCTGGCAGGCCGACGGCGGCACCAGCAGCGAGCAGGCCTACAAGAACGTCCCGTTCCACCTCTCCTCACGCGGCTATGGCGTCCTCGTCAACCACCCCGGGAAGGTCGGCTACGAGATCGGCACGGAGTCCGTCGGCCAGCTCCAGTTCAGCGTCGAGGACCAGTCGATCGAGTTCTACGTCGTCGCGGGCCCGACCCCGAAGGACGTGCTGCGCCGCTACACCGCGCTCACCGGCCGCCCCGCCCTCCCTCCGGCCTGGTCGTTCGGTCTGTGGCTCACCACCTCCTTCTGCACCGAGTACGACGAGGAGACGGTCACGTCGTTCGTCGACGGCATGGCCGAGCGCGACATCCCGCTGACCGTCTTCCACTTCGACTGCTTCTGGATGCGCGAGTACCAGTGGTCCGACTTCACCTGGGACCCGGACGTCTTCCCCGATCCGGTCGGCATGCTGCGCCGCCTCAAGGCGCGCGGCCTGCGCATCAGCATGTGGATCAACCCGTACATCGCCCAGAAGTCCCCACTCTTCGGTGAAGCCAGTGAGCTGGGCCACCTGGTCCGCAAGCCGAACGGCGACGTCTGGCAGTGGGACCTGTGGCAGCCCGGCATGGCGCTCGTCGACTTCACCGACCCGGGCGCGCGCGAGTGGTACGCGGGCAAGCTGCGCGGCCTGCTCGACATGGGCGTCGACAGCTTCAAGACGGACTTCGGCGAGCGCGTTCCGACCGACGTCGTCTGGCACGACGGCTCCGACCCCGAGCGCATGCACAACTACTACGCGCACCTGTACAACCGCACTGTCTTCGAACTGCTGGAGAAGGAGCGCGGCAGCGGAGAGGCCGTCGTCTTCGCCCGTTCGGCGACGGCCGGCGGCCAGCAGTTCCCGGTGCACTGGGGCGGTGACTGTTTCGCCTCGTTCACGGCGATGGCGGAGTCGCTGCGCGGCGGCCTCTCCCTGTCCCTGTCGGGCTTCGGCTTCTGGTCGCACGACATCGGCGGCTTCGAGGGCACCCCCGACCCGGCCGTCTTCAAGCGCTGGCTCGCCTTCGGCCTGCTCTCCTCGCACAGCCGTCTGCACGGCAACGTCTCGTACCGCGTGCCCTGGGCATTCGGCGAGGAAGCGGTGGACGTGGCACGGAAGTTCACGCGTCTCAAGCACCGCCTCATGCCGTACCTGTACGGGGCGGCGGTCGAGGCGCACCGCACGGGCGTCCCCGTGATGCGTCCGATGCTGCTCGACTTCCCGGACGACCCCACGTGCCGGGTGCTGGACCGCCAGTACATGCTCGGCCCCGACCTGCTCGTCGCGCCGGTGTTCTCGGCGGACGGCGACGTCGAGTTCTATCTGCCCGAGGGCACGTGGACGCGGCTGCTCACGGGGGAGCGGGTCGAGGGCGGGCGCTGGCTGCACGAGACCCACGGCTTCGACAGCCTTCCGCTGTTCGTCCGCCCCGGCGCGGTGCTCCCGCTCGGCGCGGACGAACAGCGCCCCGACGGCAACTGGACCGACGGCGTCACCCTGCTCGTCGCGCCGGGCGCTCGGGATGTGACCGTGACGGTGCCGGACCACGACGGGAGCCCCGCCGCCGCGTACCGGGTGCGCCGGGACGCCGTCGACGGGGCGGTCACGGTGGAGGTGACGGGAACACAACTCCCATATGAGGTAAGGGAGTTGTAGTCCGTTCGGCGTGCCCGGTCAGGAGACGGCGGTGCCCGTCACCGTGTCTCCCGACCGCGTCACCTGGTAGGTGACGGTGGCGCCGCTCCAGAAATGGAAGGTGAGCGTCACCGGCACACCGTCCTTGACGGAGTTCAGGAAGTCGGCGGTGAGCCTGAGCGTGCCGCCGTCGTAGTCCGGGGCGAACGAGGTGCCGAACTGCTGGTACGGAGTCCAGTCGGCCGGACCGGCGTTGGTACCGTCGGCGTACTTCGCCTCCGTGGTCGCCAGGGAGTCGCCCCGGAACTGGCTGGGGACCGCGAAGGACCCGGTCGTCCCCGTCGCGTCCGCGAGGAGCGGCGGATCGTACGTCGTCACGTCGATCCGCCACGGCACTCCGGACGAGAACCGGGCCTGAAGCGTCGTGTTCACCCCGTAGGCGCGGTCTCCCGTGAGCCGCGTCAGAGCGGCGGCCGTCAGCGTGAGCCGGTCTTGGGACACGGTGTAGTCGGCGCCCTGGGCGAGCTTCCTGTCACCCTGCCAAAGGCCCTTGAAGGACGTTCCGTTGAGGTTCAGCGTGAGTGACTGATCGGTGACCGGGTCGGCCTTGCGGACGTACACCTTGTCGGACGAAGCGGTGCCCGAGCGCGTCGTCCAGCTCGACTTGACGAGAGCGAAGAGTCCGGGGTCGCGCCATCGCAGCGTCTCGCGGTTCAGCAGCGAGAACGGGTCCCACAGTGCGGTGGTGACGCCGTTGACGCGGGCCGTGTGACCGAGCGCCTCGAAGTACTTCAGGGCCTCGCCGCGCTCGACGTAGTCCTGATGCGTGTAGTCCGGGTAGCTCAGGAGCCCGTACTCGCCGAGGTACACCGGGATGCCCTTGGCGACGAACGTGTCGTGCATGCGCGAGAAGGCGTCGGTCATGTCCTGCTGGACGGTGGCGTCGAAGCGGGTGTAGCCGGCGATGTTCACGCTGAACGGCCAGAAGCTGTAGTAGTGCACGGTCGCGACCAAGTCGGGGTCGTCGAGCCCGTCGATGGTGGCTGCCAGGTCGTCCATGAGGGTCTGGTCCGGGGTGGCGCCGACCGTGGGCAGGACGAGGAGGCGCTGCGCGTTCGCGCCGCCCGACGCGCGCACGATGCTGTGGAACGAGGTGTTGAGCTCGTCGACCAGCTCCATCTTCCGGGCGTCGTCGGCGTTGTCGAAGGCTGGTTCGTTGACGCTCTCGAAGAGCAGCGTGCGCGGTTCGTCCTTGAACGCGGTGGCGATCTGCTGCCAGGTCGCGTTGTAGCGGGCGAGCACCTGGTCGTGGTCGGTGGCCATCTTGTTGATCCACTGCCAGGAGTCGTGGTGCACGTTCAGGACGACGCGCAGACCGTCGGCCTGCGCCCAGTCGACCACCTGTCGAACCCGGCTCAGGAACGCGCCGTCGATCGTGTAAGGCGCCTGTGCCGACTGGTGGTTGCCCCAGGTGACGGGGATGCGCACGCTGCGGAAGCCCTGGCTCTTGACGGTGTCGAAGAGCGCCTTGGTGACCGGCGGGTTGCCCCAGGAGGTCTCATCGGGGATGGCGTCGAGGGTGTTGCCCAGGTTCCAACTGGGCTTCATGGCGGCGATGGTGTCCATGGCGGAGGCGGTGGTGGCGGGAGCGGGGCGGGCGGCTGCCACAGCCCCGGTCCGGGAGGTGCCGACGGTGGCGAGTAAGGCCATGAAGAGGCCCGCCAGCCATACGACGCGGCGCTGGCGGCTGCTCCGTGCTTGTCTCATACGGGGTCCCTTTTCAGCGGCTGAGTTCAGTGGGTCAGCGGTCGAGTTCCGATGGCGAGCGGCTCGTAGCGGAACCAGTCGAAGTGGGCGGTGCCGGTGGCGGCGTACAGGCCGATGACGCGGCCGGTGAACCCGCCGGCCACCTCGGTCGACAGATAGCGGCCGTCGAGGGCCGCGAGGGCGGTGAACGTGCCGTCGGGCTCCTCGACGCCGAACGCGAGCGTGTCGGGGCCGGTACGCGCGTCGCGCGGGCAGTCCGTCGGGATCACGTCGACGCCGAGCACGAGCGGTCCGTCGGCCGTCACCCGGGGTGTGGAGGTGACCACGGTGCGCAGCGGTCCGACGCGGGCGATCACCCGCACTTCGGCGGCGTCGGCCTCGATCTCGTAGTGGTGCAGCTCGTCGAGCCGGACCGCGAGGCCACCGGTGCCCTCGGCCGGGTCGAGGTGGGCGCGGACGCGGCAGGAGAGGTGCTGCTGCCGGTGCCCGACGAAGGTGACATCGGCGGCGTCAAGACCGTTGCCGAGGGCGTGAAGGGTCAGCCTGCCCGGGCGCTCTTTCGTGGTGCAGTGCCGCGGGGAGCGGTGGCGGAGCGAGATCCAGGAGGGCTGCAGATCGGCGTCGTCGAAGTCGTCCGTGAAGGGATCGGCGGGGCCGGGCGCGGGCCCGGCCGTCGCCGGCGGGCCGACGACCGGCCAGCCGTCCTCCCAGGTGACCGGCGCGAGGAAGGTCTCGCGGCCGAGCACGTGCCAGCCGGGAGTGCCGCCGCGCGGCCGCACCCCGAGGAACACCATCCACCACGTGCCGTCGGGCGCTTGCACCAGATCGGCGTGGCCGGTGTTCTGGACGGGCTCGTCGGTGCTGCGGTGGGTCAGGATCGGATTGGCCGGGCAAGGTTCGAAGGGGCCGGTGGGCGCGGGGCCGCGGGCCACGGAGACGGCATGCCCGCGCTCGGTGCCACCCTCGGCGATCAGCAGGTACCAGTGCTCGCCGACGTGGTACAGGTGCGGCGCCTCCGGGGCCTTGGCGCCCGGCGTGCCGGACCACAGCTGGCGCGGTTCGCCGAAGGTCTCGCCGGTGTACGGGTCGATGCGGACCTGGGAGATCCCGGCGACCGTGACCCAGCACGCGCCGTCCTCGTCCCAGGCGAGATCCGGGTCGATGCCGGGGACGCCGGGCAGCGGGACCGGGTCCGACCAGGGGCCCGCCGGGTCGGTCGCGGAGACGAGCAGATTGCCGCCGCCCGAGCTCACATTGGTGACGACCAGCCAGAAGCGGCCGTCGTGGTGGCGCAGCGTCGGCGCGTAGATCCCGGCGGAGGAGGGTGTGTCCCAGGGCAGCCGCAACTGGCCGGGCCGGTCGAGGACGTTGCCGATCTGCCGCCAGTGCAGCAGGTCGCGACTGTGGAAGAGCGGCACCCCGGGCACGTACTCGAAGCTCGAGCACGCGAGGTAGTAGTCGTCGCCGACGCGGCAGACGCTGGGGTCCGGGTGGAACCCGGGGATGACCGGGTGTGGGTCTGCCATGCTGTCTCTCTCCGTGTCGAAGCGCTTCGATTCGCGGGGAGGATATGCACGGGGGTGATGGCGCGCAAGAGGTTGGACAGGACGCAGAAGGGCCCTGAAGTCCCTACATGCTTACGGGACTTCAGGGCCAGGACATCATCGATGCGCTTCAACTGGCAGTGGCCGGGCTTCCGTTCAGCCTGGTCTGCCTGCGACGACTGCGAGCCTCAGTGTGGAACCGGCTGTCAGTACGCGCCGTTCACGTTGTCGATCGAGCCGTACTTGTCGGCCGCGTAGTTGCAGGCGGCGGTGATGTTGGCGACCGGGTCGTAGCTGTCCATGGACGTGCCGGGCACGTGGTACGCCTTGAACGTGGGGTCGATGACCTGCAGGAGACCCTTGGACGGGGTTCCTGCGACAGCGTTGGAGTCCCAGTTGTTGATGGCCAGCGGGTTGCCGGAGGACTCGCGCATGACGTTGCGGTGGATGCCCTCGTAGGTGCCGGGAATGCTGTGCTTGGCCATGATGTCCAGCGATTCCTTGATCCAGCCGTCGAGGTCGTTGGTGTACGACTTCTTCGCCGGGGCGGCCGGGAGCGCGGTCCGGGTCTCGGAGCGGTCGGCCCGCTCGGCGGACGCCCTGGTGGCTGCCGTGGGCTCGGCCGCGCTCTTCTTGCCGAGCGTGAGCTTGACGCCGGGGTGGATCAGCGCCGGGTTGTCACCGACGGTGGCTCGGTTGTCCTGGTACAGCTGCTTCCAGCCGCCGCTCACCGAGTGCTCGCGGGCGATCTTGACGAGGGAGTCGCCGGCGACGACGACGTACGTCGTGGGGGCCGCGGCGGTCTTGGCAGCCGGGGTGGCCTGCGCTGCGCCGGCGCTGGTCGCGCCGAGCACCGGGAGAGCGAGCACGGCAGCGCCGGTGCCTGCGGCGGCGATGCCGCGGCTGAGCGAGATGGACTTGGGGCGGCGGTGCTGTCCCTTTGAGGGCATGTCGAGTTCCTCTCCGTCGCCTACGAGGTGAGCTGTCGGGTTCGGACGGGAGATGTCCGGTCGCACTGCGAATGCGACTTCACCCCGAGCCGTTCCGGAAACCGGATCGGCGGCTTACCTGGGTCCCCCGCTCCTGCCGTGCGTTACCGAGTGAGTGGGAGGGATTCCGGACAGCGGCAGGATTCGGCGTTCCATCCGGATTGACGGTGACATTAGGCGAGAAAGCGCGGACAGAACAAGACCAGAATTCCCGATCGCGAAATGTGGGAGCCCTTCTCCGGCGATCAGAACCCTCCACTCTCTTTGATCGAAAACCCCAACCTTCCTTGTGCAGAAGGGAAGTGGGCTCAGCCGATCTTCGGGGCCCGCGTCCTTCCATGTGACACGGTTCACTGAATGTGATGCGGGTTGGAATGCCGGTCGATGGCGTAGCGGAGTGCGATATTTCGCCTGAATATCTAGCGAGATAGGCGGATCCCCTCGTATAGCACTAATAATGCAAAAAGGTATTTTTCATTGCAAAAATGGACATACCGCCCTGTCGCTTTCAGTGACTAAGGGGGTGTATCGCCATCAATGTCGGCCCGGTCACACGGGCCGACACGCGTCCCCGCTGCACGATTCAGGAGCCGATGTCGATCGGGATGCTGCCTGGACGTGGACCTGTGCGGTTCGCCTGAGGGGTCGACTGAGGTGAGGCCGGCGGCCGTCAGCGGAGTGCGCTTCCCGCCGGCCTGCTGGGTTCGCGGGATACCCGGGGCGGAATAGGTGAGGACTCTGATGCTGCATCCGGAAAATTCTCCGGTTCAGGATGTGTGTGATCTTAGAAGACGGTCCATATGTGATGGAGATTCAGTTGTCGATTGTCGCTGGTGTGTCAGTGAAGCTATCGGCTCGGGCCGGAAGGGGGCTGCTCAAATCCTCTGCCGACTACGGTTTTCCGGGCAGGTATCTCTCTGTGGGGGAGGCCTGTTCAATGCTGGGCCTCGGTGGTCGCTGCAGTGATGAACGGGAACCCCGCAGGCACCCGCGCCGGGTCGCATTCGAACCGAAGGTCCGCCGCGAAGAAGCGCAGGAATGGGGGTAGTTACTCGGTCGCACGGAACATGACGGCAACGTCGGAGTTGCGGCCTGCGGGACTTGGCGAATCAACGGGAAAGGCATGCACCGCGCCATGCCCAACTGCACGACCTCAACCTCGGCTTTGCCGAACAAGGCATCCGCACCAGCGGATATTGCAGCCTTCATTCGAGTGGAGGCGTGCTGGACGCGAGCGCGAACCTGCTTATGGGGGCGGGGCGTTCGTGCTGCTCGGCAGGTACGCCACGTTGTGGTGAGCCGTGGGAGGGGCCGCTTCGCCGGGTCCGGTTGTGCGGTGGGCTGACGGGACGCGGGCGATGGTCTCGGGGTGTGCGGGCGTTCGCGGTGTGCACGGCATCTGATCGACGCCGGGGCGAGATGGTCCGTGTCCCCCTGGGTGCCGCTAGCGGTGTTCGGGACTTTGGTGGTCGTGGCGGCAGCCGGCGTTCCAGGCGGTGCGTCGGCTGCCGTAGGCGGGGATGCCACCGACCGGCTGATCGACGTGCGGGGCCCCAGTGTCAGGCGGTGGACTGCCTGCGACCTCGATGATTGATTCTGATTGGAGTCGCATGTTTACGAGCATGTGTTGACACGCCTCGGGCGGGGCGCCATAGTCTTCCGCAGGCAATTGGGCTGCAGGGTTGTGACGATCGAAGACCGTGCCACTGGTGCGACAGGTGTCGCTGCAGTGCCCCTTCGGGCGCAAGTGGCGGCACGCTGTACTGGGATCAATGTTGTCAGGTGCATGCAGATAATCGCCGGTGGCCTTCCCCTCGCTCCACGTCGATTGGAGAGGACTCGGCACTGGGGCACCGGTGCCCGGAACGTGCGTAGAACCGGGAAAAAGGGGTGAGCGTCGGCCCAGGGGTTGGGGCGGCAGAGCCGCCTCAGTCGTATCGCGGACACCGCGGCGAAGTCGTCACGGCCTGCAGCACTCATGCGAGAAGGCGGTGCCCAGACGTTCACAGCCCTGCTCACCTTCAACACCCCCTTGAGGAGCATCAGATGAAACGAGCGTTGACACGCGTGGCGGTGGGAGCCCTCGCCGCACTCGTCCCGTTCATCGCGGCACCTGGCGCACGGGCGCAGACCTTCGGTGGGAACGAACTACTGTCGTGGACGGTGAGCGGGGCTCCCAGCGAGGGACTGACATCCCTCAACTTCCCGATCACCGTGAACACCGGCACCGCCCATGTATCCGGGACCTACTTCGCGATGCAGTACGGGTTCGCCGGACAGAGTGACATCGGGTACGCGGGACTGCAGCCGCGGCCGGATGCGAACGGGCACCAGCGCCTGCGCGGGGTGTTCTCCTCCTTCATCAGCGGCACGACAAGCACCCACGCCAACTGTTCGGACGGCGCTGACGGCGGCGCCGGCGTCAGCTGCGGAGTGGACTTCGACGCCGTGTACGGCCACACCTTCCGCGTCGAGATCGCCCGGGTCGGCACGGACACCTGGTCGGGCACCGTCGTCGACACCGACAACGGACAGCGGATCCCCGTCGGCACCTACAAGTTGCCCGCCGGCTCCGGCAACCTGAAGGCCTCCCAGGCGGGATTTATCGAGTACTACGACGTGCCCAGCTGTGCCCAGCAGCCGCGGTACGACGTCACGTTCGGCGCACCGACGTCCGGATCCCTGGCCGGATCGACCAAGTGGGTCAAGGAATATGGAGAGTGCGCCGGGTACGGCAGCACCCAAGTGTCCACGGTCGGCGCAGGTGTGCGCGTGACTCGCGGTAGTGCGGGTTAGCGCGCCAGGGGCAGTGCTCTGGTGTGGGCCCCCGTCCGAGACCTCGCACCTGGAGGAACGCGGTACTGGCTGCCTCCTCGCGGTGGCCCGCACTCGATGAAGGCACCACTCACACAGGGAAGTCGGCGCGCTCGTCGGCGAGCTGGGGCCAGGGCAGGGAGGAGGTCGGGTACTTCGCCGCCACATCGGCGGGCGCGAGCGGTGCCTGTGAGTGAGCGGCTCGCGCGGCTTCGGGGTGTCGGGCACGTGGGTCGGGAGAGGGGGCACGCCGGTGAGGCTGATGCAGCGCCCGGCCCTGGAGGCGGCACGGATCTCGCCGGCCGGTGTTTCGCCCATGGGATCGGCATCTCCGCTCTCCGCGTCCGGAGCCTCCGGAGCGGCGGTCCGACGCCAGCCGGACGAGGCCGCCGTCGCCGGCCCGATTCCGGCGGGCCGGCGATTCCCGTGTTGGGGCGGTGGCGTCACCACTCGTCGTGGTAGCCGATCACCCGGAAACTGCCCACGACCCCGTCGTCGACGAAGACGCCTCCCTGGCCGGGCCCTCGGTCGGTCCGGGGCGCGACACCATAGGTAGAGCCGTAGGGACCGACCGTAGCCACAGGCGAACCGTTGTCGCAGTTGAACCCGCGGTAGACCTCAACAGTCTTGTTGCTGTCGTTGTCGATGCTGAAACTGGTAGAGCCCAGCCCACTGGCAGCGGGGATACAGCCCTCCGTATGGGCGGAGTATGTCCGTTCGTTGAAGTGGATTTGTCCCTCCCGCTTGCCGCCGTAACCACGGTCCTCGTGGCCACGGCCCTTGTCCCCCCGGCCCTCGTCCCCTCGGCCGTCAGTGCTGTCGGTGCCGACGGGAGCCGCCGCGGGGGCGGCCTGCTTGGCGGGCGCGGCGGCCCGCTTTGCCGGCGGTGCGGCCTGCTTTGCCGGCGGTGCGGCCTGCTTTGCCGGCGGTGCGGCCTGCTTTGCCGGCGGGGCGGCCTGGGTCGATTCGGATTGCGCGGCATAGGTGATGCCGGCGGTGGTGAGGACCGCTGCGCCTACCATCGCAGCGGATACGGCGAAGATTCGCGTGGGCATGTCACTCCTCCCTGTCTCAGAGACGCCAGCTGGACAGCCGACATGCAACGAACGTAATAATCTGCTCATCCGCTGTCATTTCAGGACAACTCAAGGTGTGACATCAGGCTGCTGATCGAGTGGAGTCCCCGCATTCAGCGCATATCTCGGAGCATTCTGATGCAGCGCCAGAATCCGGGGCCGACGAGGCCGCAGTGCGGCCGGTGATCACAGCGGTCCGGCCCGGCTGCTGCACCTCTGGAGGCAGTCGGCCCTCCGGGGACCGAGATGCCGGCCGGACCGGCCGGCCGCGTGACCTGTGGTGAGCCGTGTCCCCAACCTCACCTTCGCCGCCGGATGCGGGCGCATCGGCTTCCAGTCGGCCGCCGGCTGCCGCAGGGAAGTCGGTCACGTGCGAGGTCGGCAGGTGATGCCGTCCAAGACGGTGGTCAGGTTGTGGCGGAAGGTTTCCTCGGCATTGAGGTGTGCGCCTTCGATGACGAGCCGGGCGACGGTGGGGTACCTGCCGGTTTTCAGCATGCGTGTGAGGTAGGGGCCGAGGCTGGCCTGAAAGGCGGCTTCATCGGTGCCGGTGGAACGGGCGGTGCGTCGCTCGGTGACCTCCCTGCGGACCGCTCCGATGATGAACGCGTTGAGGGCGCCCAGCGCCCGCTGGAGATCGTCGATGCCGCGCACGCCGGGGGCCTGGCTCAGCGCCGCCGCGGTCGCTTCACCCACGGCGAGCGCGTGTGGTCCCAAGTGCGGCCTTCCGCCGAGCAGGTCGGAGAACCACTCATGATCAAGGGCGGCATCGCGGGTCGCGTGGGCGATGGCCAGTACCTTGGCGCGCCACGCGGACTGCCGGCCGACCTCGGCGATCCGGGCATAGACGACGTCGACCATCAGATCGAGCAGTTCGGATCTGTTGATGACGTAGTCGTAGAGCCGCATCGGACCGACGCCGAGTTCTTTGGCGATCTTGCGAACGGACAGGCCGTCGAGGCCGTGCACGTCGGCAAGCCGGATCGCCGCTGCGGCGATCTTCTCGCGGCTCAGCGGCACTGGTGCCGCCCGCGGCTGAGGTTCGGGCCGTTCCCAAACGGGCAACGTTTCGTTACCGTACGGTGTATCCATAAATACAGTGTACGGTAAGGGAGTGAGAATGCGCATCGCGATCGCTGGTGGCGGCCTTGGCGGGCTGACGCTGGCACGGATCCTGCATCAACACGGCATCGACGCGGTGGTGTACGAGCGCGAGGCGAGCCGATTCGCGCGGCCGCAGGGAGGCGCGCTCGACCTGCACCCGGAGTCCGGGCAACTGGCCCTGGCCGAGGCGGGTCTCGCCGGCGGGTTCCGGTCGGAGGCGCGGCCCGAGGGCGAGGAACATCGCATCCTCGACCCGAGCGGGCGGACCCTGGTACACCATGAGCCGCAACCCGGCTCATTCTCCGGGCGTCCCGAGATTGACCGGAGGGCACTTCGTGATCTTCTGCTCGATTCCCTCCCCGACGACACGGTTGTCTGGGGGCACCGCCTCGTCGCGGCGACCCCGCGACCTGAAGGGGGCTGGGTACTGACGTTCCACGGCGGCCACCGAACCGGCTGCGACGTCCTCGTCGGCGCGGACGGCGCGCGCTCGATCGTCCGGTCGCTGCTGACCGACGTCGAATTGTCCTATGTGGCCACCCTCGTGGAGCTGAACATCGAAGACGTGAACCGGCGCCATCCGGATCTCGCCGAACTGGTCGGCCCCGGGAACCTGTGGTGCGTCGGCGTGAACCAGATCCTGGCTGCGCAACGCCTCGGCGACGGCAGCCTCCGTGTCGGGATCTCGCTGCGCGCAGACGATCGCCCCATCGACACATTCCGCAGCAAGCGCGCTCTGCTGGACATGTTCCGTGGCTGGGACCCACGCCTCACCGCATTGATCGAGGCCGGCGACAGCGCACCGGCGCCGCGCCTGATCGAAGCGATGCCCATCGATACGCGCTGGTCCAGCCGGCCGGGCGTCACCCTCATCGGCGATGCCGCGCACCTCATGCCGCCGGTCGGCGAGGGCGCCAACCAGGCGATGCTCGACGCCGCCGAACTCGCCGGCCGACTCGCCGCCGACCCCGCCGACCCGGACTCGGCGATCCGGACGTACGAGGAGGTGATGTTCACCAGGATTCACTCGATCGCCGAAATGTCCGCACGAGTCCAGGCGATGATGCTTTCCCCGACAGCAGCGGAAGACATCGTCCGTTTCTTCACGGCCCGGCCCGCCGAACCGGCATCCGCAGACTGAGAACGCCCGTCCAGGCGATCGGGGCCGACACGCGGGAACCCTGCCCTTCATAGACACGTGCGTCTGTTCAGATCATCGCGTCGTGGAGCGGGGCGGTCAGCCCGTTTGTTCCCTTGCCGCCCGGGACCCCGAGGCCTGGTTCAGAGCTGAGCTGCAGGTGGAGCGGCTCGACTGGCTGCCCGCGTGCTCGCGCCGCTCGACCGGCCGTTCGCCATCGAGAGGCCAGAAGGGCTGCGGGGACTCACCGAGGCGCTCGCCGCCCGGCCGGCCGCTTCGGCCCAGCGGAGACGGTCTCGGGTGTGACCGGGCCTCCGCGCCCGAGGCCCCCTGTCAGAGGGCCTGATCCGTTCGCGCCGGGCGTCCCGTGATTCCACGCCCCGGGAGGTGCGGCCTGTGGCCGCTCAGGATCGCCAGTGCTAGAAAGGTCACATGGCGAATCGTTTCGCCGACTTGAGAAGCCTTTCTTTCAGGTCCCTGGTCAGCAGAAGCCCGCGAAGCGTAGCCGGGCAGGTGTTCGTCCTCCAGGTGGCACTGGTCGTGCTGCTCGTGGTCGCTGGCGTCTTCGCCCTGGTCCTCCAGTCGGACCGGGACACCAACACCGAAGCCAGGCGCCGCTCCGTCGCCGTGGCGCAGACGTTCGCGCACTCTCCTGGCGTCGTGGCCGCACTGGAGAGCCCCGACCCGAGCAAGATCCTCCAGCCGCTCACGGAGGCCACGCGCAAGGCCTCGGGCGTCGACTTCATCGTGGTCCTGGACACCAAGGGCATCCGCTACACCCACCCCCTGCCGAACCTGATCGGAAAGAAGTTCGTGGGCAACATCGGGCCGTCGCTAGAGGGGAAGGTGTACACGGAGAGTGTGAAGGGCCCACTCGGCCGGGAGGTCCAGGCCACCGTCCCCATCGACAACGCCGACGGCAAGGTCGTGGGGCTCGTCTCAGCGGGGATGAAGGTCAAGAACGTGGCCAGTCAGGTGGCCCGGCAACTGCCGATCATTCTGGGCACCGGTGCCGGGGCGCTCGTGGTGGCCACCGCGGGCACGGCACTGGTGGGCCGACGGCTGCGACGGCAGACCCACAGTCTGGCCCCGGACGAGATGACTCGTATGTACGACCACCACGACACGGTGCTGCACTCCGTGCGCGAAGGGGTACTGATCGTCGACGGCGGCGGGCGGCTGCTGCTGGCGAACGACGAGGCCAGACGGCTGCTGGAACTGCCCCCTGATGTCGAGGGGCAGCTCGTTTCGGAGCTGTCGAGCCTCGACCCCGAGACGGCGGCGCTGCTCGTCTCCGGGCGCGAGGTCACCGACGAGGTGCACTTCGCCGGAGACCGGCTGCTGGCCGTGAACCAGCGGCACACGGACCGCGGCGGCGGCCCCGCGGGAACAGTGGCGACGCTGCGCGACTCCACCGAGTTGCGGGCGGTGACCGGCAGGGCGGAGACCGCGCGCGAGCGGCTCAAGCTGCTGTACGACGCGGGTCTGGAAATCGGTACCACTCTGGACGTCCTGCGCACCGCCGACGAGCTGGCTCAGGTCGCCGTCCCCCGTTTCGCCGATTTCGTCACCGTGGACTTGGCCGACGCTGTACTGCACGGTGAGGAACCGGCCTCCACCGCGACGGACATGCGGCGTACGGCTGTGTACGGCATCCGGGACGACCACCCGCTCTACGAGGAGGGGAGGCTGATCGACTTCCTGCCGTCCACCCCCCAGGCCCGCGGCTACGGGAGCGGCCACGCCCAACTGGTGCCCGACCTGTCGACCGACACGGGCTGGCACGCGCAGGACCCGGAGCGCACCAAGAGGATCATGGACTACGGCATTCACACCCTCATCGCCGCCCCGATCCAGGCCCGCGGCGTCGTGCTGGGCATGGCCAACTTCTGGCGCTCGCGGGAGGGCGAGCCCTTCGACGGGGAGGAGGTGTCGCTCGCCGAGGAACTGGTGGCCCGAGCAGCGGTCAGCATCGACAACGCCCGCCGCTACACCCGCGAGCACGCCCTCGCGGTGACCCTCCAGCGCAGCCTGCTGCCGCGAGCCCTGCCCGAACAGAGCGCCCTCGAGGTCGGTTACCGCTACCTCCCCGCTCAGTCGGGGGTGGGCGGCGACTGGTTCGACGTGATTCCGCTGTCGGGCAGCCGGGTCGCGCTGGCCGTCGGCGACGTGGTCGGCCACGGCCTGCACGCCGCCGCCACCATGGGCCGGCTGCGGACCGCGGTGCACAACTTCTCCTCGCTCGATCTGCCGCCCGACGAGTTGCTGAGCCACATGGACGACCTCGTCGGCCGTATCGACCAGGACGAGTCGGGTACGGAGAGCGCCACGGGCATCGTGGGTGCCACCTGTCTGTACGCGATCTACGACCCGGTGACGCGCCGCTGCGTCGTGGCGCGTGCCGGGCATCTGGCGCCGGCCCTCGTTCTCCCGGATGGCACCGTCACCTTCCTGGATCTGCCGACCGGGCCGCCCCTCGGTCTGGGCGGGCTGCCGTTCCAGACCGCCGAGCTGGACCTTCCGGACGGCGCCCAGCTCGTCCTGTACACCGATGGCCTCATCGAGGACCGCAGGCGCGATCTGGACGTGGGTATGGAGCTGCTGCGCCAAGCCCTGTCGGGCCACCCCGACAGGTCGCCCGAGGAGAGCTGCCAGGCTGTGCTCGACGAGCTGTTGCCCGGGCGTCCCAAGGACGACGTCGCCCTGCTGATCGCCCGGACGCGGGGGTTGTCGCGCGACCGGATCGCCGACTGGGACGTGCCGGTCGACCCGGCCGCCGTGGCGGGGATGCGCGACGCGGTGGCCCGCAAGCTCGACGAGTGGGGCCTGTCCGAGCTGGCCTTCACTGTCGAGCTGATCCTGAGCGAGCTGATCACCAACGCCATCCGTTACGGCTCCGAGCCGATCCATGTACGGCTGATCCGCGACCGTACGCTGATCTGCGAGGTCGCCGACGGCAGCAGCACCTCGCCGCACCTGCGGTATGCCGCGACGATGGACGAGGGCGGCCGCGGCCTGTTCCTGGTGTCGCAGATCGCCGAGCGCTGGGGCACCCGGTACACGCCCCAGGGCAAGGTGATCTGGGCCGAACAGCCTCTTCCCGACGTCTCCGGCCCGGCGGCTCTCATGGGGGAGGAGGCGCCTGACCGCGAGAGGGCTCAGGGCGAGGGCGCTCAGGGCGGCGTCTAGAAGGCAGACGAAGACCTCGCGTGGGGTCCCGGCCTGAGGCCGGGCGGCCCCACTGTTTGTGTGCCGGCCGGGGTGAATGTCCAGGTGTTGTTCTTGATGGTGCCGTGGCGGCGGAGTTTGCGGCTGCCGTGGGAGACGAGCGGGCGCCGGCGCGTTCGCCCGGGGGCTCCAGCGCCGGTGGTCGGCGCACGGCTGACCCCGTCGGGCAACGTCGCCCAGGTCAAGGTCAACAGTCCCTCACCAGGCGCTGGATCCCCCGCCCTCAACCGGGCGCCGCCTGGATCCACCCTGATGAGCCCCCCCCGGAGTGGTGGGGGTCGCCGTCGGCACGGAAAGAGGGCAGTGGCAGACGTGTCGGCGCGTCATGAAGGAGCCGGTCGGGGGTGCGGGGAAGATCGGGTCATGGTCGACGCGATGAAAGCAGTTCTCGAGGGCGGTCCTGACGATCTTCCTGAGCGGATCGTCCCCATCTCCACGCCCGGGCTGGACATCAAAGTTCCCTTGCGCGGGGGCTACGAGCACTTCAAGGAATCGACACGTCAGAAGGAGACCTCGCAGGGTCTGCTGCCCGTGTACGAGTGGTGGGAGCGGACGGAACTGCCTGGATAGGTTTCCGCTCGCAGCGTCTGGCCCGAGTGCGACGGGTGCCAACCTCCACGCACTCCGGCCGGTTCCGGACCGGGTAGAGCTCGTCGAGCGGCTCGACCATGCCTCGCGGCGCCCGCGCGGGCGCGCTTGGGCAGCGCGTGGAGGACGAGTTCGAGAACAGCGCGTTCGGCGGTCGTACAGAACACGGATTGCACAGCGGCAGCCGCAGTGCGGCCCCTGTGTGGAGGGGCCGCAGCCGACACCGTCAGTTCTGGTTGATGGCGGGCGGGGCGGCGTCGACGCCCCAGGTCGTGGGCTTGTCGGAAAGGCCGATCTCGATCGTGCCGGAGCGGAGCAGGTCCTTGTGGGAGAGCCAGCTCTGGCGCAAGGCGCCCTTGCCCGTGCTCACGGAGGACACGTACTGGAGCTTCGACGCATCAGCGCCCGGCGCCTCGATGTTGATCTTACTTCCGTGCTCGGGCCGGATCTCGACCTTTTCGAACATGGGCGCAGTGACGATGTAGTTGGCGGAGCCGGGCTGCGCCTCGAACACGCCGGTCATGGCGAAGACGAGCAACGACGACGTGGCGCCGAGGTCGTCGTTGCCGGGCATGCCGTACACGTCGTCGGTGAAGAGTGTCCGCATCGCACGCAGCACCGCGGACGTCTTCCACGGGGCGCCGGTCCACGAGTACATCCACGGAGTGTGGAAGTCGGGCTCGTTGTTGGGGTTGAACGCGAAGTTGTTGTGGTAGTCGTACGCCCCGCTCACCCATGACTCCGAGGCGGCCTTCGCCGGGTCGGTGAGGACGGTCGGCATGTCGAAGAACTTGTCCAGCCGCTGCTCCGCAGCCGCCTTGCCGCCCATGAGACCGAAGAGGGTCTGCGGGTCCTGCTGGGCCAGCCACTGGTACTGCCAAGCGGTGCCCTCGTGGAACGCACCGGCCTGGGTGGGGTCGGGATCACCGGCGACGGTGCCGTCCTCGTTCTTGGCGACGGGGAACCCCGAGAAACCCTGCGACGTGACGCTCGGGTCCCACAACTTGGCGAAGTTGTCGCAACGCGAGGCGAGCGTCGCGGCCTTGTCCTGGTAGCCCAGGTCGCCGGCCATCGTGGACAACGCACAGTCGCCGAGCGCGTACTCGAGCGTGGCCGAGCCCGCCTGGCGGCTGTCGCCGTACAGGTAGCCGGGCAGGTTCTGGTAACCGACCCAGCCGTTCTTGACGTACGACGGATTGCCGTCACGGCCGCGGAAGACCGATTGGTCGGCGGGGACCTCGTTGGCGTTCTTCCACAGGGCGTCGAAGAGCTGGTGCGAGGTGTGCTCGTCGAGCAGCCCACGCCGGTAGATGTCGACGATCCACGGGGTGATGGGATCGCCGCTCATCACGTTGGTCTCGCCCCCGCCGAGCCCCCAGCGCGGCAGCCAGCCGCCGTCCTGGTAGATGTGCAGCACGGACTTGGCCATGTCCGCGGCCTTGTCCGGGTTGAGCAGGGCCACCAGCTGGTTCTGCGAGCGGTAGGTGTCCCAGAGCGAGAACATTTGGTAGTACGTGGAATCCGCTCGGTGCACCTTGTCGTCAAAGCCGCGGTAGCGGTGGTCGACGTCGGAACCGATCGACGGGTGCAGCAGCGAGTGGTAGAGCGCGCTGTAGTACGTGCGCTGGTCGGCGGTGCTGCCGCCGGCCACACGCATCCGGTTCAACTCGCCGCGCCAGGCGTCGTGCACGCCGGTGCGGGCCTTGTCGAACGACTTGGGCTGCTCGGCCGTGCGGTTGAGGCGCGCGCCGTCGACCGACGTGTAGGACAGGCCCACCGACGTACCGACCTGGTCGCCCTTGGCCGGGTCGAACGTCAGCCAGGCACCGGCGCGCTTGGTGCCGCGCGATGCTTGGCGCTGGTTCGGCGTCAGGGTGCCGTCGGTCCAGGTGCCGAACTTCGAGAACGTCCGGTCGAACTTGGCGCTGAAGTAGACCCGGTAGCGCTCCTTGCCGGTCTCGCCACAGAAGTTGCCGCCCTGGACCCAGCCTTCCACGGTGTCGTTGCCGACCACCTCGATGTCGCCGGCGTAGGTGCTGCCGTTGCTCTGGCCGGCCTCGATGAGCACGTTCTCGGAGCCTGATCCGGCGGGGTAGGTGTAGCGGTGCTGGCCGGTCCGCTGCGTGGCCGAGAGCTCGGCCTTGATGCCGTTGTCGAACTTCACGCCGTAGTAGCCGGGCGCGCGGGTCTCGTTGTCATGACTGAACTTCGCACCGTACTGCGCCGGGTCGGACGAGGTGACCGCACCGGTGGTCGGCATGAACCGGAAGTTGCCCATCGTCTGGCAGCCGACGCCCGACAGGTGCGTGTGACTGAAGCCGAGGATGGTGTCCTGCGCGTAGTCGTACGAGGCGTACTTGTTCAGCTGCGTGTCAGGACTCAGCTGCACCATGCCGAAGGGCGCGGCCGCGCCCGGGAAGGTGGTCCCGTCACCGTTGTTGCCGATCGATGTGTCGACCAGCGCGGTGGGGTCATCAGCGAACTTCGGTCCCTGCTCCTTGGCGTTCGCGACGCCGGCGGTGGCCGAGGCCGTGGCCATGGTGGTGACGATCAACAAGGCGGTGAACACGCGTTTCAGCGCTCTCATCGCGTTCCTCTCATACGACAACGTTGTCAATTCAGTACCCGTCGATCTTTGCCCTCAGGTGTCGTTCCGTCAATCCATCGTTCTCCGCAGCTGGTTGGGCGTGGGAAGAGGGCCCTCGCCTGCGTGGCTTCGTGAGGGCGTGCTGGTTCTGCGGGAGTGCTGGTTCCGGGGAGTGCTGCAGACTCGCACTCACGGGCCCCGCCGGGGCGCCGCCCGACGTCTGGCGGGCGGCGCCGGGCGACGGCCTGCCGGGACGTCGCCCGACCCGGGTCTCCCGAGGGGTGGGGGTGGTCGTTCAGATGGCGTCCAGCGCCAGCCCCTTCGTCTTGGGGCCGAGGAGCCCGACGTTGAGGCACAGCAGCACCATGAGTGCGGCGGAGCCGGCGAACACCGCGGTCGCGCCGAGGTCGTCGAGGACACTCAGCGCGATGAACGGAAGGATCACGGAGACCAGCCGCGACAGTGAGTAGGCGATGCCGATGGCGCTGCTGCGCAGGTTCGTCGGGAAGATTTCGGCCTGGTAGACGTGGAACGCGTTGGAGAAGACGTTGCTGCAGAGGGTCAGCAGGAAGCCGCTTCCCACGATCAGCCAGGCCGAGTCGGCGGACCCGAACAGTACGCCGAAGAGGGCTTGGCCGAGGGCGGCGACGATGATGAGGGTGCGGCGCTCGAACCGCTCGATGAGCGGAATCGACAGAGCCGAACCCAGCGGGTAGCCGCAGAAGCTGAGCGCCGCGTACCCGAGCGAGGCGGTCGTCGAGTGGCCCTTCGCGGCGAGGACGACGGGGGCCAGAGAGCCGAAACCGTAGTAGCCGACGGTCTGCAGGACCTGGAAGATCCACCACATGACGGTGCGGCGGCGATACGGCGGCTGGAACATCCGGCGCAGGGGAACCCGCACGGTTTGGACGGCATCGGTCTCGGTCTCGGCCTTTGGTGGCGTGGGAGCGGGGCGGGTACCGGCAGTTCCCACGCCGTTGACTGTCTCGATGTGCGCGACGACGGCCTCGGCCTCCGCGCGTCGTCCCCTGGCCTCCAGCCATCGCGGGGACTCGGGGAGAGTGCGCCGCATCCACTGGATGCAGAAGGCGCCGAGCGCGCCGGCCACCAGCAGCCAGCGCCAGCCGGAGACCCCGGCGATCTCGTGCTCGGCCACCAGACGCGCGCCGAGGAGCGCCGCCAGTGGCACACCGAGGAACCCGACGGTGTAGGCCCAGGCGATATAGCGTCCGCGCACGGCCGTCGGCAGCAGCTCGGAGAGGTACGTGTCGACGAGCACGAGTTCGGCGCCGAGCCCGAGTCCGGCGAGGAACCGGGCCGCGATGAGCCAGTTCACGTCGGGCGCGGCGGCGCACAGCAGGGAGAACGCGGAGTACGTGGCGAGGTTGACCAGGAACATCCGGCGTCGGCCGAAACGGTCGGCGAGGAGCGACATGACGTTGGCGCCGACGAACATCCCCAGGAATCCGGCGGCGATGATCCACGACTTCTGGGTCTGGCTCAGATGCCAGGGCTCGGTGAGCGCGGCGGCGAGTACACCGCCGAGGAACACCTCGTAGAGGTCGAAGAAGGCACCGATGCCGACGATCGCCGTGAGCCGTCGATGCCAGCGGCCGGGCCGCAGGACCTCGAGACGTCGGGACACCGGTGAGGGAGAGCCGGCGGTGGAGGGGGTGGTTTGCGTCATGCGCCTGTCAGCTCCTTTCAAATGTCTGCAAGGTACATGCATGCGAGGCGACGTGACCACGGGCGTCACGTGGTGGGATACCGGACCCGCGGTCGTCGCGACGGACTGACCGGCCGGGCACTCTGCCTGTGCACGTGCCCCGTGGTGTGGCGGTCGTTCGGGGAGGGGGTCCACCCGCGAGGTGGGTTCGGGAGGGGCATGTGAAGCATGGACGAATGCTGTGCGGGCGAAGGGCCTTGCGGGTCACGGGAGTTGTTGCGGCGTCGGTGCTGCCGTGCAGTTGCTCGGCGCGCGACCCGGACCAGGCGAAGGTGTGGCAGCGGGACCTGGCTGGACGCGAGGGTGGTGGGCGGTGTGACGCGTCACCATGGCTGGACGTGAGGGCCGCGGGCGGTGCGACGGGCGACCGCCGACTGGGCGTTCCGGCCTGTCACGGGTGAACTCGTCGACTTCGACAGTCCGTTTGCGCAGTGGCCGTCGGCCGTCGGCCGTCGGCCGACGGGCTGTAAGGCCGGTCCCGGTCGGATCGTCATGTACTGCGCAGGCATTCGCCGTTGACGGGTATGTGCGACACCAGCACGAACTGCCTCAAAAGTCGGAGAACTGGCAGGTGTTTCCGGTCTCGACCGGATGACCGGCCGTGTGGACGACAACCCGAAGGACCTGCGCGTCGTTCTCGACTCTCCGCCGCCGGAGCGGAAGCATGTCGGCCATGAAATGTGAAGCTGAAGTGGGACGGCGCAAAATACTGCGTGGTATCGCAATCCTGGGTCTTGGCGCGGCCGCCACGGGTTGCACCATTGAGCAGAGCTCGGCAGAAGCCGGTGCGAGGGAATCGGATCCCGGCAGTCAGTATGTTTTCGGATACGGGTCATTGATTCAAAAGGAGTCCCGACAGGCAACGTGGCCGAAAGCGGACAAGGCCTTCCCGGTCTCCGTTCACGGCATCACGCGTGGCTGGTACGACCGCGTCGAAACGGCCAGCTGGGGCCCCACGTACTTGGGGGCGTTCCCGGATCGGAGTGCGACCTGCAACGGCGTGATCTTCCCCGTGTCGCAAGCTGAATTGAAGGAATTTGCCGACAGGGAGAAGGGCTACAAGCTGATCCGCATTCCTCCTGGTGACATCACCATGCTGGACGGAAGATCGGCTCCTCCGGCCGGAACCTTCTGGTACTTCGGCAGTACGTCGCGTAGGTACGTAAGTCACGAATTTCCCATTGTTCAGTCGTATGTCGATGTGTGTGTGAGTGGATGCCTGGAGGTTGAGGGTGAATTTCCGGCGTCTCGCGCGGCGAAGTTTGCGCAGAGATTCTTCACCGCCACGACCGACTGGAAGACTCCATGGATCAATGACCGCATTTATCCATGGAGGCCCTTCGTTCATGTTCCGCAGGCCGACAGGATCGACAGTCTGATCCGGGATCAGCTCGGCGAGGACATGTTCCGCTCCATCTCCCTTGCCGGTGCCAGGACCTGAGCGCTGTGCCGTGAACGATCCAGAGGGTGTCGGTTGGTCGGTGGGCGGTGCAGCGGGGCTTCGCGTGTATGACGCGCGTCATCGCTGACATCTCGGCCTCCCCGGACGGCATGGTGATCGGGCTCGACCCGGGCCAGGAGACCGGTCTGGCCATGGGAGCGAGGCCCTGTGCACCTGGCTGTGATCCGAGGACCCTGACGACCGCCGGGTCCTGCGCGAGGCCGCCGACCTCGGGCGCCGTCATCCTGCGCCCCACGTATGCGTCTCACTGCGTGACAACGCCGACGTACACCGGCGGACAGCACGCGCACGCACGGACCCGGCGGGCGGATGGCCGTCGAGAGCGGTGCCGCACCTCGCCAAGCCGCCCCACGCTGTCGTGAAGTGGACCTGTACTGCTGTTCTCGGTGGGGTGTCCGCTCGGTGCCGAAGTTTGAGCGCGAGGGCTTGTTTTCATCATCGTGAAGGTCTTCAATATGCCGCAGGCGAGCATCCCCCAGCGACAGGCGGAGACCGTGCACGAAACCGACGCACCGATGCCGGGCGGCCGGCCGGACCTCGATGTGATGGCCGCGACGGTCGGTCTGCAGATCAAGGCCCTGCGCAAGCAGGCCCGTCTGACTCTGGACGAGCTCAGCCGCCGGTCCGGTATCAGTACCGGTCTGATCAGTCAGGTCGAGCGGGGGAAGGGCAATCCCTCCTTCGCGAGCCTGGTGCAGATCGCGCACGGTCTCGACGTCGCGATCGGGCGGCTGTTCCATCTCGCCGAGCAGGTCAGCCCGGTGGTCCGTGCCCATGAGCGCCGCAGCCTCGACTTCCATGGCTCGGACGCGGCGGACGGCGACCGCTTCGAACTGCTCAGCCCTTCGCTCAACGGTGCGCTGGAAGTGTTGTGGGTGGTCACCCAGCCGGGCCACGACACCAGCGCGACCCCCTTCCGTCACAACGGTGAGGAGTTCGGCATCGTGCTCTCGGGGGTGAAGGACGTCTATCTCGACGGTGTCCGTCACCGGCTTGAGGCGGGCGACTCCATCACCTACTCCTGCAGCACGCCTCACTGGTACGTCAACCCCGGTGACGAGCCCGCCACTTCGATCTGGGTGGTCACTCCGCCCAGCTGGTAGGCACGGGCCTCACCCGCTTCCGTCCCCTCCCCAACGCCCCGGCCGCAGGCCCGGGCGCCGGTACCGCACGCCTCATCCCGTGCGTCCCCTCCAACGCCCCGGCCGCAGGCCCGGGTGCCGGTACCGCACGGCCTCGATCCGTGCGCCTTCCCCAAGAGGTGCCCCGCTATGGCATCGCTCATCGGCAGAACCCCTGTCGCCACCGGAAACTCCTCCCTCTCCCACCGTCGCGCTCTGCTGGCTCTCGGCGGCGGCAACGCCGTCGAGTGGTACGACTGGATGGTCTACGGGCTGCTGGCCTCCTACATAGGTCCGCTCTACTTCCCGTCCGGCAGCTCCGTGTCCGAGACCATGTCCGCCCTGGCCGTCTTCGCGGTCGGTTTCGCCGCCCGGCCGCTCGGCGCGATCGTCTTCGGCACCCTGGCCGACCGCATCGGCCGGCGCGCGGTCATGCTCTTCTCCATCGGCTCCATGGTGATGTCCAGCCTGGTCATCGCGCTGCTTCCCAGTCATGCGAGCATCGGCGTCTGGGCCGGCGTCATCCTGCTGGCCAGCCGTATTCTGCAGGGGCTTTCCACCGGCATCGAGGCGCCGCTCAACTCCGCGTACATCGTGGAACTGGCACCCGAGGGCAGGACCGCCCGGTTCGGCACCACCATCAGCATCTACGTCCAAGTCGGCATCGTCGGCGCGTCGTTGGTCTGCTTCCTGACCAGCTCGGTGATCGCGCCCGACGCCATGGCCTCGTGGGGCTGGCGCATCCCGTTCGCGGTCGGCGCCGTCGGCGGCCTGGTCTTCCTCTGGCTGCGCCGCGCCCTGCCGGAGACCCTGCACACCGCCGGTGACGCGCAGGCCGAACCGGCCCGGGTGGGCCAGGTCTGGGCCGAGGTCTGGCAGCACCGGCTCGGGCTCCTGGCGATCATCTTCGTCGTGGCCGGCGCCCAGGCGATCCAGTACACCTGGACCACCGGACTGCCCAACCTGGCACGCTCGGCCCACCACGAGAACTCGGACCACGTCTTCCTGGTCTCCACCCTCGCCGGGATCTGCGTCGCCCTGCTCTATCCGCTGGTCGGCCGGCTCGCCGACAACAAGCGGATCTCCCGCACCTTCATCGTCTCCCGGCTCGCCGTGGTGCCGGTGATCTTCATCGTGCTCGCCTACCAGCGGCCCGGCATGGCGATGTTCACCGTGGTGATGCTGGTCGGCGCTCCGGTGCTGGCCTTCACCATGGGCCTCTACAACACCGTCGCCGCCACCTTGATGCCGACCAGCTGCCGGGTCACCGGCGTCGGCCTCGGCTACGCGATCGGCGTGGCCGGCTTCGGCGGCACCGCCCCCTACCTCCTGCTGTGGCTCCAAGACCTCGGCGCCGGCTGGGCGTTCCCCGTCTACGGCGCGGTCCTGTGCCTGCTCAGCGTCCTGCTCTACGCGCTCGTCCTCCGCCGCGGCTCCGTCCGCGTCGGAAACTGAAAGGAAGTCAGATGCCCCAGACCGTCTCTCTCGACGCCGTCGAGGCACCCGTGGTCCAGCGGTCCGACGTGATCGTGGTCGGCGGCGGACCGGCCGGTGTCAGCGCGGCCGTGGCCGCCGCCCGCACCGGCGCCAGTGTGACCCTGCTGGAGCGCTACTCGGCCCTCGGCGGCCTGGCCTCCGGCGGCATGGTCCTGGTCCTCGACGACATGATCAACGGGAACGAGATCACCGTCACCGGCATCGTCGACGAGTACGTCGAACGGATGGCCAAGCTCGGCCTCGCCGTCTACCCGCCCCCCGAGGAGCGCTACTCCTCACCCGAGATGTGGGCCAAGTGGGGGCGCTGGGGCGCCTTCAACTTCCACTCCCACACCAACCCCAAGCCGATCTGCTACGCCGTCGCCTTCGACCCGGACGGCTGGAAGCGGGTCTCCAACGACCTGGTCCGCGAGAGCGGGGTCAATCTGCGGCTGCACAGCTGGTTCTCCCGGCCGGTGGTCCAGGACGGCGCCGTCAAGGGTGTGGTCTGCGAGACCAAGTCCGGCCCGCAGGCGGTCATGGGCGACGTGGTCATCGACACCACCGGCGACATCGACGTCGCCTCCCGGGCCGGCGCCTCGTACGCCCAGGACAACTATCTGGTCACCCTGGTCTTCCGGCTCGGCGGAGTGGACACCGCGACAGCGGAGCGCTTCGAGCAGGAGAACCCGCGCGAAGCGCGCGCCATCAACCGCAAGATCAAGCGGCTGCTCGGCGGTGCCTGGGAGCTGTGGTGGCTCAAGACGCCCGTGCCCGGTGTGGTGTGGTGCAACGCGCCGCACCTGACCGGCTTCGACGGCACCGACCCGGTCTCCCTCACCGAGGCAGAGTTCGAGGCCCGGGCCCGGATCGGCGCGGTCCTCGACTCCATCAAGTCCGACCTGCCCGGCTTCGGGAACGCCTATCTGCTCGACGTCGCCGAGCAGATGGGGGTCCGTCAGACCCGGCTGCTGCAGGGCGAGTACGTCGTCACCAAGGACGACGTCACCTCCCGCCGCCACTTCGCGGACAGCGTCTCCCGAGGCCGCGACTACTACACGCCCTACCGCGCCCTGCTGCCGCGCGACGTCGACCAGCTGCTGGTCGCCGGACGGCACTACTCGGCCACGCCCGAGGCGCAGCGGATGTCCCGGGAGATACCGCCCTGCATGGCCATGGGCCAGGCAGCCGGCATCGCCGCCGCCACCGCCGTGGAGCAGGGCGTCGCGGTCCGCGACGTGGACCCGGCCGTCATCCAGCGCCGGATGCGCGAACAGGGCGCCGACCCCGGCGACGTACCCGCGCAGAACGCGACCCTCGACGAGAACACGACGGTCGACCAGACCGAGGAGGCCGTGGCATGACCGCCGCCGCACAGCCGCTGAGCGGCATCACCGTCATCGACTTCACCCAGGTCTTCATGGGCCCGTCCTGCACCCAGCTGCTGGGCGACTACGGCGCCGACGTGATCAAGGTGGAGCGTCCCGGCACCGGCGACATCTCCCGGACCTCGATCCCGGACGAGGCCGGCCTGGACAACCCCATCTTCCTGTCGATCAACCGCAACAAGCGCAGCATCGCCATCGACACCCGCACCGAGGAGGGCCGCGAGGCCGTCCAGGAACTGGTGCGCTCCGCCGACGTCGTGGTGAGCAACTTCCGGGCCGGAGTGATGGAACGCCTCGGTCTTGGATACGAGGCGTTGCGTGCGCTCAATCCCGGGATCATCTGGGCCTCCGGCACCGGCTTCGGCACCGAGGGCCCCTACGCCCACAAGGGCGGACAGGACGCGATCGCCCAGGCGTACAGCGGCGTGATGTGGCGCCGGGTGTCCGAGGACGACCCGGTCACCCTCTACCCGACCACGCTCTGCGACTACACCACCGGCATGCACCTGCTCCAGGGCATCCTGCTGGCCCTGCTGCACCGCGACCGCACCGGAGAGGGGCAGAAGGTGGAGGTGTCGATGTACGACTCGATGCTCCACATGCAGATGCAGGAGGCCTGCCAGCAGCTCAACCGGGGCTCCGAGATCAACTGGGCCGCGATGCCGCTGACGGGGGTTTTCCCCACCACGGACGGCGCACTGATCATGGTGGGTGGATTCAAGGCCGACCCGCTGCACCACATCAGCCGCGCCCTCGAACTCGACGAGGACCTGGGGGAACGTCCCGAATTCGCCACCCTCGACCTGCAGTTCGCCCACCGCCCCGAGCTGCAGCGCATCTTCGCCGAGGCCGTGGCCGGCAACACCACCGACCACTGGGTCAAGCGGCTCGAGGAGGAGGACATCCTCTGCGCCCCCGTGCGCAGTCTGGAGGAGACCCTTGACGACGAGCAGACTGCGGTCAACAACATGATCGTCGAGATGGACCACCCCGCCGCCGGCCGGATCCGTGCCCTCAACGCCCCGCTCCACCTCTCCGCCGCACCCGCCACAGTCCGCCGTGTCCCGCCGCGGCTCGGCGAGCACGGCGCCGAGGTGCTCGGCGAACTCGGCTACACCGCCGAGCAGATCGAACTGCTCCGCCAGAAGAAGGTGCTGCGATGACCGACGAGGTCCGCTACATACGGGACGGGCACATCGCCCGGGTCACCATCGACCGCCCCGCCGTCCTCAACGCGGTGAACGTCAAGACACACACCCGTCTCGGCGAGATCTGGGCCGAGATCGAGGCCGACCCCGAGGTCCGGGTGGTCGTCGTCACCGGTGCCGGGGAGCGGTCGTTCTGCGTGGGCGCCGACATGTCCGCCGACGCCGTGGAGAAGACCGGTCTGGAGTACTGGGCCGGCCTCGACCCCAACGGCTTCGGCGGTCTCGGCCTGCGCACCACCCTCGACGTCCCGGTGATCGCCCGCGTCAACGGCTATGCCCTGGGCGGCGGCATGGAGATGGTCCTCGGCTGCGACATCGTCATCGCCGCCGACCACGCCCGGTTCGGCCTCACCGAGCCGAGGGTCGGCCGGATCCCGCTGGACGGCGGGGTCTTCCAGCTGGTCCGCCGGCTGCCGCACACCCAGGCGATGGGGCTGCTGCTCACCGGCCGTCGCGCCTGTGCCGAAGAGATGCAGCGGATGGGCCTGGTCAACGAGGTGGTTCCGGCAGAGCAGTTGGACGAGGCCGTCGACCGCTGGGTCGCCGACATCCTCGCCTGCGCCCCCACTTCCTTGCGTGCCATCAAGCAGATGGTCCAGCGGGGGAGCGGGCTCTCGCCGCAGGACGCCCACAAGCTGCGTACCCCCGCGCTGATGGCGGCGCTCGACAGCGAGGACGGCAAGGAGGGCGTGCTCGCCTTCCAGCAGAAGCGCCCGCCGGTCTGGCCGGGACGATGACGGGAGCGGGGAGCGCACAGATGCCCGAGAAGCTCGCACCCGGTGTGTGGGGTGTGGTCGCCACACCCTTCCACGGCTCCACTCTTGAGGTGGACGAGCCGAGCCTGACCGGACTGGTGGAGCACTACGAGCAGATCGGCACCACCGGTCTGACTGTACTCGGAGTCTTCGGCGAGGCCGCCCGGCTCTCCGCCGGGGAGCGCCGCACGGTGCTGGAGACGGTGGTCGACGCGGTCGGCCTCCCGCTGGTGGTCGGTGTCACCGGACTCGCCACCGCACCGGTGCTGGAGGAGGCCCGGCTGGTTCGCGAGGTAGTCGGAGACCGCCTCGCCGGACTGATGGTGCAGGTCAACTCACCAGACCCGCAGGTGGTCGCGGCCCACCTCAACGCGGTCCACGACGCCACCGGCGCCGGGATCGTGGTCCAGGACTACCCGGAGACCAGCCGGGTCGCCATCCGCACCGCCGATCTGGTCCGCGCCGTCCACGCGGTCCCCTCGGCGGTGGCGGTGAAGGCCGAGGCACCGCCCACCCCGGCGGCCGTCGCCGGCCTCACCGCCGAACTCGACGTGCCGGTCTTCGGCGGCCTGGGCGGCCTCGGCCTCCTCGACGAACTGGCGGCCGGTGCCGCCGGGGCGATGACCGGCTTCTCCTGCCCCGAGGGCCTGATCGCCTGCGTCGAGGCCTGGCGCAGTGGTGGCCACGACGCGGCCCGGGAGGCCTACCTGCCGTATCTGCCGCTCGTCAACTTCGAGGCCCAGGCCGGGATCGGCCTCGCGCTGCGCAAGGAGGCCATCCGGCGGCGCGGCCTGATCACGGAGTCCGGGGTGCGGCCGCCGGCCCCGCGGCTGCCGGAGGCCCTGATCCCGCAGCTGGAACGGCACCTCGCCGCGCTGCCCAAGGAGGTGCACTGATGGACCTCGGTATGCGCGGCCGTGTCGCACTGGTCGCCGCCTCCACGGGCGGCCTGGGCCGTGCCGTCGCCGAAGCGCTGGCCGCCGAAGGCGCCTCGGTCGTGGTGGCCGGGCGACGAGGCGAGCTCGCCGAGGAGATCGCCGCCCAGTTGCCCGAGGCGGTCGCAGTCCAGACCGACCTGTCCGCCCCGGGCGGGCCGCACGCGCTGGTCGAGGCGGCCCGCGAAGCGTACGGCGACCCGGACATCCTGATCCTCAACGGACCCGGCCCCCGGCCGGGCACCGCCGCGGACCTGGACACAGGCGACCTCGCCGCTGCGGTGGACTCGCTGCTGCTGGCCCAACAGCGGCTGGTGGCACTGGTCCTGCCCGCGATGCGGCGCCGAGGCTGGGGCCGCATCCTGGCGATCGGCTCCAGCGGGATCGCCGCGCCACTGCCCGGGCTCGCCCTCTCCAACGCCGGACGCGCCGCCCTGGCCGCGTACCTGAAGACCCTCGCCACCGAGGTGGCGGCGGACGGAGTCACCGTCAACCTGCTGCTGCCCGGGCGGATCGCCACCGACCGGGTGGCGGCGCTGGACGCCGCACGGGCCGAACGCGAGCAGCGCCCCGTCACCGAGGTCGAGGCCGCCTCCAAGGCCACGATCCCCGCGGGCCGCTACGGCACCCCCGCCGAGTTCGGAGCGGCGGCCGCCTTCCTGTGCGGCGCCCCTGCCTCCTACATCACCGGGATCGCACTGCGCGTCGACGGCGGCCTGGTCCGCAGTCTGTGAACCGGACCGGCCGGGGTACGGGCCGAGGCGCTCGGCGGCCTCCTGAGCGGTTGGGCCCCGCTCCTACGGGTTGAGGCGCGGCATTCGGACGACCACGGTTCCGGCGTCCAGGTTCACCGTTGTCCTGTTCGGCGGTGCTCCGTCATCTTCCTCATCCGGCATGACAAGTGCCGACTGCCGCTCCTTCAGCTCATTCTGCTTGCCCGGCGAAAGGGTCGCGTGAAGCTGCTCGAACCCCGTCGCGGATATCTGCCCCTGGCGCGCGCTGTTCCGCCAGGGCAACATGCCGGCCCGGCCCGCGCGCAACAGCAGCTGATCGGCGAAGGCCACCAGCGTCAGCAGGACGACCAACCCGGGCAAGGTCATGAAGAACACGAGTTCCATGTTCCGAGTATCCGCTCCCAGCCGGTCGGCACTCAGCCTTCGACGGCACACGCCCAGTGTCTCCTTGCCGGGAACGGTGCCGTCTCACGGTCCTCTTGGGGTGACAGGCTCCGGAGGGCTCAGGCCCGTTTGCCCAGGGAAGGCAGACCGCCGGACACGGTGCGCGTGCCCTGGCCCGTCTTCAAGACGCGCCGCGGCTTCCCCGATGACCGGCCGGCCTCCGCCTCAGCCACGGCTCTCGCTTGTTCCTTGACCTCCTTCACTGTTGCCGCCCATGTCGCCTGGTCCGGCGTGCCGCAGCATGGCGCCAGGAAGGTCTGCTCGGGTATCGGAGGGCGTGGCCTTGAAGGCTGGCTGGTCATCGCTCTTTGGAGGGCGTGGCCTTGAAGGCTGGCTGGTCATCGTTCTTCCCTCTCGACTTGGAGCCGCTCTCCGAGTTTTTGCGGCGAGCGCGTAGGCGGGGTGGGTGTGGAGCTGGTTCGTAGCAATGACGCGCAGCTCCGCCCAGCCGCGCCACGGATCGAAGCAGCAAAGGCTGATCCGAGTATCTGCGCCGACGGCCTCTCGCGATGCCTCCGGAACAGTCCGTCGTGGGGCCCGCGGACATTGCAGCTCCGGCAGGGCAGTCCCCGGAAAAGTCCGGTGACCGTCATCTACAAGAGCACCCCCAAGTGCGCGGCCGTGTGCGCCGCCAGGACAGCCGCTGTGCCCCCGACGACTTGCCGACACAGCCCGCAAGTTGAGCCTTCACCCTTTCATCACAATCTCATCACTGCGTCGACATGTTCGCTACATCCACCCTTACCGTCATGTGTCACCGCACATCTCATGGGGGGGTCTCATGTCGTACAACCAACCGCCGCCGCAGCAGCCGCAGTTCCAGGGTCCGACGCCGCCTGGGCCGGCCATGCCGGGGCCCGGGTCTCGGCCGCCGTCGGGTGGGCCGAAGTGGGCGAAGAAGCGGTTCGTCATCCCGGCGGCGTTCGTGATCCTGTTCCTCGGTGTCGGCATCGGAACATCCGGGAGCGGCGCGGAGAAGACGGCTGCGGACGCGAAGCCCGCGCCGACGGTCACCGTGACGGAGCGCGCAGCCGCGAAGGACGGCAAGGTGAAGCCGGCGCCGACGGTGACGGTCACGAAGACGGCGAAGCCCAAGGCTGCGGCCCCCGCTGAGAAGCCGGCCGCCGACAAGGCGCCGTCGGGCAAGGTCGTGTTCAAGGTGTGGGGGTCGGCGCCGTCCGGCGTCGACACGACGTACGGCAGTGACAGCGACAACCGTGACGGCTCCGGGTTGCCCATGACGAAGACACTGCCGCTGAACGATGACGCCCTGTACTTCCACATCACGGCACAGTTGCAGGGCGGCGGGGACATCAACTGCTCTGTGACCATCGGTGACGAGACGAAGAAGGGGCACGCGTCCGGCAGCTACAACATCTGCACGGCACAGCTGAACGGCGGCCTACTCGGAGGCTGGGACTAGGGCCTCACGTCTGGATCAGGCCGGGCTCGCGGGGCCTGGTCCGGCCTGATCCAGACGGATGGCTCTGCGGTCTCGGTCACAGCGTCCGCCGAGGGGCTGGCGGCAGGGATCCGGCGGGGGAGCGGGAGTCACCCGGGCGGCTGTTCCCAAACGGCCAGTGCCGCGCCGACGAGCCCGGATCGGTCACCGAGTTCAGCGCAGCGCAGTGGTGGCCGGCCCGGGCGCGGGGAAGTCTCCGCGTAGGCCTCCTGCGCAGCCTCGTGGAGCAGCCCTCCGGCGGTGCCGAGTCCGCCGCCGATGACGATCGCCTCGGGGTCGAGCAGTGACACCGTCCACGCCAGTGCGGTGCCGAGTGCCCGGCCGGCCGTGGTGAGTAGGGCGGCCGCCGTCCGGTCACCGGCAACGGCCCGTGTCGTCACCTGCCGCGCCTCGGTGACGTCGGCTCCGGTGGCCGCTGCGTAACCGGCGGCTATGCCGGCCCCGGATACGCAGTCTTCGAGGTTCGGGATACGTCCGTCGCGCACGGCGGCGGAGAACGTCGGATCGACGGATGCGGGGACCTCCCAGCTTCCCAGCGCCACCGCCTCCCCGCGGTGCCCCTCCCACACCTGCCCGCACTGGACGAACGTGGCCGACAGGCCGGTGCCCAGCGAGACGTAGAGAAACGAGCCGAGCCCACGGCCGCCGCCGCACCTGGCTTCGGCCAGTGCGCCGCAGCGTACGTCCGACTCCACGACCACCGCCCGTCCGGGCGCCAGCGGGGCGAGGAGGTCCGCGGGCTGGGCTGTCCAGTCAAGGACGTCGTGGCTGGTCAACTTCCGGTTCGTATGGACGAATTCGGGGAGTCCGGCGCCGATTCCGACGATCTCCGCGTTCAGGGCGGCAGCCGCCTCGGTCATCTCCCGTGCCATCGCGACGGTGCCGGCGAGTTCTGGATCCCGCCTCCCGTGCTCTGCCGTCGGGCGTGCTGCTGAGCGCAGCACGGTGCCGTCGGCGGTCACCAGACCGGCGACGAGCGTGGTGCCCCCGACGTCGAGGGCCACCGCGACCCGTGGGCGTCCGGTCGGTGAGCCGGTCGTCCGCGTGCTCACGGTTGCCATCCGACCGGTACGCGTCCCGCCCCGGCCCAGTAGCGGGCTCCGTTGCCGTCGACGTCCACGAGCCGGTACACGGTGCCCTTCGGCAGGTAGGCCGCGTCGTCCGGTTCGAGGCGGTGCCACGCCGGTCCCTCGTAGGCGGGCAGATGAAGATGCAGGGCGCCGTCCGTGACGTACAGGACGGTCTCGTCGTGCGCGGTGTGCTCCTCTCCCATGTGTCCGGGTGAGAGGTGCCCGCGTGTGACGGTCAGATACTCGGTGTCGACCGCCGTTCCCGCGAGATGCCCGCCGTTGTCCTCGGGCAGCCAGTGCAGATGGTCCTCCTCCCGCACCACATGGATGCGGGCGGCGGCGTCACGCTCGGCCTTCGCCGCCGGCCACTTGTTGTCCCAACGGGAGTCGCGGTAGCGCGTCTGTGTCAGGAGGGGCTTGCTGCGCGCATAGGGCGACGCGGTGTTGCGCGACGGCGGCGGTGAGAAGAACTCCAGTACGTGTACGGGCTCGTGACGGGGGTTCATCGCGTGGTTCCAGGTGTCCCGACGGAAGAATCCGACGTCCCCCGCCTTGAGCGGACGCACCTCGCCGTTCTCCGGGTCGATGAGAACGAGTTCCCCTGCGAGCACGACGTACGCGACGTCGGCGCCGAACACCGTGGGGTTCATGGCCGAGTGCACGTACCTGCCGCGCGGGGGGAGGGTGAAGTGCAGTACATGCAGGTCCGCCGACGACACGTAGACCTGGTCGCTGACGTATCCGGATCCGTCCGAGTCGCCCCACAGATGGCGGGCCGCGTCCTGCTGGCGGATGACGGTGGGGTGGTCGTAGGTGGGACGGGGTGTCGGTCGCCGGACGGCCTCGCTCATCGCATCTCCCTCTGTCTGCCGTGTCTGCCGTGTCCTTCGTGTCAGATCTCCGCGACGACCTCGCCACCGTCGAGGAACCGTTCGACGGCGCCCTGGGGGGTGGCCGCGTCGTCCTTGGCGGTGATGACCTCCTTGGAGTACTGCGCGATGTAGACCCGCCGGTTGCGGTCGGTGAGGTTGGGGCCGCTGCAGTGCATCACCACGCTCGAGAACACGACGACGGAGCCGGCCGGAGCGGTCATGGGGATGCCCGGGTCGGAGCCGAAGTAGCAGACCCTGTCGTTGGTCGAGGGGTCCGTGATGTGCTTCACGTACGACTTGATCCCCGAGCGTGAGTACGGCAGCAGACGGACCGGGCCGTTGTCCTCGGTGACGTCGTCGAGGGCGATCCAGACGGTCACATAGGGCTCGTGGTCCTCATGCACGTAGCCGGAGTCCTGATGCCAGGAGAACGACGTCTCCGGGTCGCCCGCTTTGATGACGTACTGCTCCCAGAAGAGGTAGGCGTCCTTGCCCAGGGTGGCCTCGCAGATCTGGGCCATGGTGTCGCTGAAGAGGAACTGCCGCAGTTCCGGGCGGTCTTGGTAGATCATGTTGCTGAAGTAGCGCTTGCCGCGGTGGTTGATTCCGATCCGGTCGACGCCGGCCGCGTCCATCGCGGCGTCGAGCCGGTCGATCGAGTACTGCGCGCCGCCGCGCAGCAGCTCGAGCTGCTCGTCGGTGAGCACGCGCTCGAGGACGAAGTAGCCCTCGGTTTCGTACTGTTCGCGCATTTCGGGTGTCACGAGAGTGCTGCGTGCAGCGTCGGCTACTGCCATGGTGTGCCTCCTGGGGCATGCCTGACGGAAGTGTTTCGTGCGGGTGATCCGTACGCCCTCGACGCTAGGACCGCGGGCGACGGCCGCGGAATGTACGGGGGCGGCAGGGACATGGACGTTCTGGCGCCGATACAGTCGCCGGCATGGGTATGCGTACGGTCGTCGCGGTCTCGGAGGGGCCCGTGACGCGGCTCGGTCAGGTGGTGCTCGCGGGGGAGGTGATTGACGACGAGCCGATCATGCCGTCGTCCCTGAGGGTCATGGACCAGTACGTTCTCTCGGTCATCCTGGGCGGCGAGGGCAGCTACCGCGACGCCGCGGGGCGCCAGGAGCGGCTGGTGCCGGGCGCCCACACGATCGTGCCGCCCGGCGTGCCGCACTGGTACGGAACCGACCCGGGCCGGCGATGGACGGAGCTCTTCGTCGTCTTCACGGGACCGCTCTTCGACTCCGTGGCAGAGCTGTGCGGGCTCGATGTCGCGGGCCCGCGCTACCCGCGCCCCGTGCCGTCGATCGAGGCGCTGCGCAGTGTGCTGCGGACCCCGCCGCGCTCGCAGCGGGCCGCTGAGCACCAACTGCTCGCACTGGTCGACTGGTTGGTCGATGCGGCGGACACGGGCGAGGCGCACACGGGTTCCGGCCCTGACTTCAGCCCCGAGGTCGCGCACGCGGTGAGTCGCCTGTCGGACGACCTCACCGCAGGTGTGGACCTGCGGGCTCTCGCTGCGGAGTCGGGTCTGACGTACGACACGTTCCGTCGCCACTTCACCGCGGAGGTCGGCCAGACGCCGTCCGCCTTCCGCAGTGCGCGGCGTCTGCAGGCGGCCGCCACGCTGCTGCGGCTCACCGACATGACGCATCGTGAGATTGCCCGGACTCTGGGCTTCGCCGACGAGTTCCACCTCTCCCGGCGCTTCCGCGCGCACTTCGGTATGCCGCCGCGCGAGTACCGCGCGTCGTGAACGGCGTCGCTCCGAGGTCTTGTGGCGGAGCCTCCGACGGGCGTTGAGCGGCACCGGCCGATGCGCCAACTGCCTGGACGTACAAGCATCGTTCGGTGCGGGAGCGGTGGGTGGATCACAGTCTTGACAAGCTGCCCGAGGTGCTGTGAGGTACCAGGAAACCGGTTTCACAGCCGATTCCCTGCACGTCCCGTGGGCTTCCGGGACCAGGGGCACATCTGCGTACGACCGCCTGGAGGACTGATGAGCACCGGCATCGAGCGCCCTGAGGGAACCGACTGCGAGAGCGGCACGGACCGCGACCCCAAGGCCCGCGAGGACTGGGAACAGCGGATCGGCAACCGGTCCGACCACCGCGCTGAGGCCTCTGTCCCGAAGCTGCCGCCACCCACCGGACTCACCCTGACGCAGGGCACCGGACACGTCCTGCTGCGCTGGCAGCCCGTCAAAGGTGCCATCGGCTACCTGGTGTTCCGTGCCCCTGCGGGTGCACCGCGGGATGAACTGACGCCGGTGGACCACTTCGGCCGCGACGTACTCGCCATCCCGGATGTCTGGTACGTCGACACGACCGGCGGGCCGGGAGTCGTCTACGACTACGCCGTCGCGTCCGTTGCGACCGTGACCGAGCACGGCGCACCGGGCGAGGTGGTCACGGGAGGATCGGCGAAGGCCGAAGGCGCCGTCCCCCAGGTCGAGTTGGCGGTCGATGCCAGTGCTGACGGCGAGCGGCTGTCCCGGCCGTGGCAGCCGATGATCGGCAGCGAGCGGCTCAGCCAGCTCCTGTGCACCGACACCACCGGCGGCAGGGTGGTCGGCACAGAGCTGGAGGCCGCACTGCGCCGGGTCCACGACGAGGTCGGCGTCCACGCGGTGCGGGCGCATTCGATCCTCCACGACGACCTGGGCGTCTATCGCGAGATCGACGGCGAGCCCGTGCACGACTTCACCCTCGTCGACGAGGTGTACGACCGGATCACGGCGATCGGACTGCGTCCGTGTGTCGAACTCGGCTTCATGCCGAGGGACTTGGCGAGCGACACCGACAAGACCGTGTTCGAGTACCGCGGCATTGTGTCGCCGCCCAGGAACTGGGACCGCTGGGCCGGCCTGATCAGCGCCCTGGTACGACACCTGATGGACCGCTACGGCGAGGACGAGGTGCTCGGCTGGGACTTCGAGGTGTGGAACGAGGCCAACCTCGGGGTGTTCTGGTCCGGTACGCGCGACGTGTGGATGCGTCTGTACGACGTGACGGCCGCTGCTGTGAAGGCGGTCGACCCGCGCCTCGCCGTGGGCGGCCCGTCCTCGGCGGCAGCGGGCTGGGTGGACGAACTCCTTGAGCACACCGCCCGCTCCGGCGCACCGGTCGACTTCGTCACCACCCACACGTACGGCAACGCGCCGTTGGATCTGCGCCCCACCCTGGAGCGTCATGGCAGCGATGCGCGCATCCTGTGGACCGAGTGGGGTGTGACGCCGTCCCACTTCCATCCGGTCAACGACACCGTCTCGTCGGCCACGTTCCTGCTGCACGGGATGCGTTCCGCGGCGGGGCGGCTGGAGGCACTCTCGTACTGGGTGGCGAGTGACCATTTCGAGGAGCTCGGCCGCCCGCCGAGGCTGTTGCACGGCGGCTTCGGCCTGATCACGGTGGGTGGCATCGCGAAGGCGCGCTACCACGCGCTGTATCTGCTCTCCCGCCTCGGGGACTGCCAGCTTCCGGTGAGCGCACAGGGCGACGGCGCCGACGGGCTCGTGCAGTCGTGGGCCTCCCGGCATGACGACGGCTCGCTCGGCATCCTGCTCTGGAACCACACCCTCGACCAGGAAAAGGCCGAGGGCGACGCCGCCTTGGCGCGCGGGGTCAAGCTGCGCATCGACGGCCTCGGCGAGGGGGCCACGGCCCGGGTCACGCGCCTGGACGCCGAGCACGGCGACGTCACCACGCTGGCCGGCCGCCTCGGGGTGGGCGAGTGGCCCAGCGACGAGCAGTGGGACCAGCTGAGGGCCGCGGACCGGCTGGTGGCCGAGCCCGTGTCGCTGGAGTACACACCGGAGGGTGCCGTCCTCATGCTTGACCTGCCCCAGCCCTCGGCGGTCCTCGTCGAAGTGAGCGTCTGACGGACGCTGCGCGTGCGCCGGTTCCTCCGGACCAGCTGCACGATGCCTGTGGGGTCGGCCAGGCCACGCTGACCTGGCCGACTTTCGAGGGCGCACTGGGGTACCTCGTGCACACCGCGAGCGTGCCCCGGCACGCCGGCGCCGCTGGACCACGGGGGCAGCGATCTGCCGGTGGTGCCTGTCTGCTGCCGCACGTCGGCACCCGCTCCTGGGCGTGCCGGAACCCGCGAGCTCGCGTGATCCACACGGAAGGACCTGGCACCGCAGCCGTCTGCTGTGTGCGGCCCGCAGGCATGGGTGACCTCGCGGTCGGCCGCGTTCGTGCACCTCTGGCTCAGCGGGTGGCTCACCCCTTCACGGGGCGAGCCACCCTTGTCACGCTCTGGCGGGTTCCGTTCGCGATCCGCCCGGCCGGGGGATCGCCGCGAGCAGTTTGCGCGTGTACGGGTCCTTGGCGTCGCCGATCACGTCGAGCGTGGGTCCCCGCTCGACCATGACGCCCTTGTTGAGCACGAGTACCTCGTCGGCGAGAAGCCGTGCACTGAGCAGGTCGTGCGTGATGTAGAGCATCGCGATGCCCCGGTCGCGTACGAGCCGGTCGAGCAGCTCGACGATCTCGGCACGGATGGACACGTCGAGCATGGAGATCGGCTCGTCGGCGACCAGTACTTCGGGCTCCGGCGCGAGCGCACGCGCGATGACCACCCGCTGCCGCTGCCCGCCCGAGAGCTGGTTGGGAAGCTTGTCCAGATACTGCTCCGCGGGGCTCATGCCGACGGTTTCGAGGAGTTCCGCGGCGCGGGCACGGGCCTGTTCGCGGTCCATGCCCAGGTGGTTCCGCAGCGGCCGGCTGAGCGCGTAGGCGACCGTCCGGGAGGGGTTGAGCGCGGAGAAGGGGTCCTGGAACACCAGCTGTACATGCCGCCGGTAGCGGCGCAGGGCGCGACGCCGCAACGTGTCCACGCGGCCGTCCTTGAAGTGCACGGACCCGCTGGTGGGCCGCTCCACCCCGGTGAGTATCCGGGCGATGGTGGTCTTGCCGGATCCGCTCTGGCCGACGAGGGCGCTGACCCGCCCCGGCCGAAGTGCGAACGACACGTCGTCAACGGCGCGGACGGATGTGGTCCGCAGACCGCGCCTCGTCTTGTACGTCTTGCTGGCGTGGTCCACGACCAGCACCGGTTCGACGTGGTCCGAGTCCCGCGCGCCGGCACCGGAGACGGCGGAGAAGACCGAGGCGGGGCGGTCGGCGGCGGCCGCCTGTTCCGGCCGGGCCGCGGCGCCCTGTGACTGCTCGACCAGCAGGCAGCGGGCCTCGCCGTGTGCGGCGGGCAAAAGCGCGGGGTGCTCGGTGCGGCAGGCGTCGACGGCGACAGGACAACGCGGTTCGAACAGGCAGCCCGTGTGCTCGCGGGACAGGTCCGGCGGCCGGCCCGGTATGAAGGCGACCTGGACGACCTCGTCGCGCGGGTCGGCGTACGAGCCGAGCAGCCCGGTGCTGTAGGGGTGCAGCTGGGCGGCGACCATGTCGGCGGCGGGCTGGTTCTCGACGATCTCGCCCGCGTACATGACGAGCACCCGGTCCGCCATCTCCATGACCGTGCCCAGGTCGTGGCTGATGAAGAGCACGGCGAACCCGAGCTGCCGCTGCAGGTCCCGGAGCCGGTCGAGGATGTCACGCTGTACCACCACGTCGAGGCCGGTGGTCGGTTCGTCCAGGAGCACGAACTTCGGCCGCAGCGCCAGGGCGAGTGCGAGCGCGACGCGCTGCTTCATGCCACCGGACAGCTCGTGCGGGTAGCGTCTGAGCACACCTCGTTCGAGTGAGACCAACTCCAGTAGTTCGCCCGCCCGTTCGTCCACGTCGAGGTCTTCTCCCGCGGCCTCGGGATGCGCGGCGAAGGTGTCGGCGAACTGCTCGCGCACGGTGATCACCGGGTTGAGCGAGTTCATGCTGGACTGGAACACGGTCGACAGGTCGGCCCAGCGCAGCGGCCGCAGTTCGTCCTCGTCGGCGTGCGTGATGTCGCGCCCGTCGAAGTCGATGCTGCCGCCGCTGATCGCGGCGGGTTTCTCCAGGAGCCGCAGGATCGCGTTGCCGAGGGTCGACTTGCCGCAGCCCGACTCGCCGAGCAGGCCGACGAACTCGCCCTGGCCGACCTCGAAACTGACGCGATCGACGGCTCGTACGGCGCGCGAGCCGCGTGGGCTGTAGGTGACGGTGAGGTCCTTGACCCGGAGCAGAGCCATCTCAGTCCTCCCTCAGGTGCGGGTTGCTCAGCGCATCGACGCCGAAGTTGATGAGCGAGAACGAGGTGACCAGGAGGGCGAGGATCAGCCCCGGCGCGATCAGCCACGCCCACTGGCCGGTCGTCATCGCACCGCCCATGCTCGCCTGGTTGAGCATCGTTCCCCAGCTCGTTGTCGACGGGTCGCCGAGCCCCAGGAACGCGAGGCCCGACTCGGCACCGATCGCCCCGAGGGCCGATCCCATGAAGTCGACGACGATCAGCGAGATCATGTTGGGTGCGATCTCGTACGCGATGATCCGCGCGGTGCTGTCGCCTGCGAACTTCGCTGCGGTCACGTAGTCGCGGGTGCGCAGCGTGATGATCTGGGCGCGCTTGACGCGGGCGCCGAAGGCCCAGCCGGTGATGGTGATGACGATGATGATGAGTCCGAGGCCCTTGACCGGTGCGTACGCCGCGAGCGTGATCATCAGGGGCAGCACCGGCACGACGAGGCCGAGGTTGATGAAGAACGAGAGCACCTCGTCCACCACACCCTGCAGGTAGCCGGCGGTCAGCCCGATGGCGACGGCGATCAGGGTGGACAGGGTGCCTGCCACGAGCCCGACGATCAGCGAGGTGCGCGCTCCGTAGACGATCTGGGAGAACACGTCCTCACCGCGGGCTGTCGTTCCCAGCCAATGGGCGCCCGTCGGCCCCTCTGAGAGCGGGAAGGTGTCCAGGCGGGGGGCGTACGGCGCGATGACGGGAGCGCATGCCGCGACCAGGACGAAGGCGGCGAGGAGCAGCAGTCCGACACGGCACTTGCCGTTGCGCCACAGGATGAGGAACCAACCGGGCAGCCGTGCGGATCGGCCCGCGGTGATCGCGGCGATCTGTACGCCTTCGGTGTCCCCGGGGGTGGCCCCTGCCATGGCGTTCGGGGTGTTCGCGAGGGTCATGCCGCCTCCGTCCGCCGGACCCGGGGATCCAGGAGCCCGTAGGTGACATCGGCGAGGAAGTTGGCGATCAGTACCCCGACGGTGGTGAACAGGAACAGTGTCTGCATGAGGGGGAAGTCCTTGTTGCTGACCGCTTCCAGCAACAGCCGGCCGAGACCCGGGTAGTTGAAGATGCTCTCCACGAGTACGGTGCCGCCGAGGATGCTGCCGAGCGCGATGGCGAAGCCCGTGACGTTGGGCAGGATCGCGATCCGTGCGCCGTAGGTCAGGGCGATCCGGCGCCTGGGCAGTCCCTTGGCGAGGGCGAGGCGTGCGTAGTCCTCGCCGAGGGTCTGCACCATGTTGTTGCGCATGCCGATGATCCAGCCGATCGGCCCGGTGATCAGCAGGGACAGAGCGGGGAGCACGCTGTGCTGGAAGGCGTCGGAGAAGAAGAGCCAGGTCCAGCCGGGGCTGCTGCCTCCGCCGTAACCGCCGCCCTCGGGAAACCAGTTGAGGGTGATCGCGAAGACGAAGATGAGCAGCAGCGCGATCCAGAAGAACGGCAGCGTGCCCACGAACGTCGACCCGAGCGTGATCGCGGAGTCGACCTTGCTGTTGCGCCGGTAGGCGGCCCAGGCGCCGAGCAGTGTCCCGATGATGAACGAGAGGATCTGTGTCACGCCCACCAGGACCAGGGTCCAGGGCACCGCCTGGGCGACGACGTCGCCCACGCTGTACGGGTAGTAGGTGTACGAGATGCCGAACTGTCCGTGGGCGAGCGCGCCGAGGTAGTCCCAGTACTGGGAGAGCAGACTGCCGTCCGGAGCGCCGAGCATCTTGCGGACGGCCGCCAGCTGGGCCGGGTTGACCGCCTGCGTCTTGCCCGCCAGACGGGACAGGATGGCTTGGGCCGGATCCCCCGGCTGGAGCCGGGGGATGAGGAAGTTCAGCGTCACCGCGGCCCACAGAGTGGCCAGGAGAAAGCCCGCGCGGCGTATGAAATAGGTCATCTCGGTCAGTCCGTGGCCGGGCGCAGATGGGTGAGCAGGATGAGGTTGTCGCCGCCGGAGGCGTACGGGTCCTTCGCGTTCGGCCAGCCGACGGCGCGGGTGGTGTCGTACTGGAACCACTTCGCGCCGTACCAGATCGGGATCATCGGCACCTCGTGGTTCATGATGTCGACAAGACCCGCGACGGACTTCTTCTGCGCCTTCTTGGTGGTGGCGGCGCGCAGTTGAGCCAGGAGGGCGTCGGTCTTCGCGTCCTTCCAGCGGATCTCGTTGCTGTAGGCACGCTTCCCGATGGGGGCCGTGCCCGCGCTGCCGAGCGGATCGGCGAAGTCGGCGTAGATGTTGCAGCCGCCGCCGTGCGCGCCGAACATCATGTCGAAGCGGCCGGTGGAACGGTCCTCGTCGTGTGATTCGGGCGTCGTCGGGTCGAGCTCGACATCCAGTCCGAGGGCGCGCAGATTCTTGACGAGGATCTCGGCCGATGCCACCCAGTCCGTGTACGCGGAAGGGACCTTGAACTTGAACGAGATCGGTTTGCCGTCCTTGCCGAGCCGCCGGCCCTCGGAGTCCTTGCGGTATCCGGCCTCGGTGAGGGCCTGGTCGGCGGCCTTCGGGTCGAAGCCGATGCGCCCCTCGTCCTTGGTGCCCGCAGGCAGCCACGCGTCCTGGCCGGGGACCACGAGACCGCTCTGGCTGGCCGTCCGGACGTAACCGAGCTGGGCCTTCTTCGCCACCTTGGCGCGGTCGAAGGCGGTGGTGAGAGCCCGCCGGAAGCCGACGTCCTTGAAGGGGGCTTTGGTGAGGTTCATGTAGACGCTCATCACCATGCCCGGGGCGTACCAGTAGTGATGGTGCTTCGGGTCGCGGTCGACGTAGGACTTCTGGATGTCCGGTACGAACATTCCGTGGGTGTCGTACTCGCCTCGGCTGAGCTTGAGCTGTTCGACCTCAGGGGTGGAGCCGGCTGCCTTGAACCGGATTTCCTTGACCTTGACCCTGTCGGCCTGCCAGTACGTCGGGTTGCGCTGGACCGTCAGCTGCTGGGGGTTGAAGGACTTCACCGTCATGGGGCCGGTGCCCACCGGATCCTTGGCATTGGTGAACTTCGTCGGGTCCTTGACCTTCGACCAGATGTGCTCGGGGACGATGGGCACGGCGCTGAGGAGGGAGAACGACGAGGCGCCGGGCTGCTTGAAGGAGAAGGTGACTTGATTGTCGCCGGTGACCTTCACCGAGTCGAGCAGGGGCAGGAGCGCGCGGGTGTCCAGGACGTCATGCTTCTTGATCATGTCGAAGGTGAACGCGACGTCCTTGGCGGTGAAGGCCTGACCGTCGTTCCACTTCACACCGTCGCGGATGTCGAAGACCAGCGTTCTGGGGTTCCGCCACGTGTAGGACTTGGCCAGCCAGGGGATCTCCTTGCAGCTGTTCCCCTCGATCATGTACAGGCTCTCGTAGACGAAGTCCGTCGCCCGCAGCTTGAAGGCGTCAAGGAACGGGTTGTAGTTGGCCTTCGGAGCGCTGCCACCGCCGAAACCGGCATAGGTGAGGTGGCTGATCATGCCGTCGGAGCTGGTGCTCTTCCCGGAGTCCTCGGTACCGGTACACGCCGCGAGGAGCAGGCTGGAACTTGCCAGCACTGCTACGAGTGCGGTGTGCATGCGTGGTCGTCTCGCCATTGAGATGCCTCCCTCGGATATGCGCCACGACCGTGTCGGTGGTCCGTGGCTGAGTCACCCCCGTCGGATACGTGCGTGGTTCACATGGAGCGAACCCGGGCCTCTCCGGATCGAAGAGGCGGTTCGTGCGCCTGCTTGGCCTGAGCTCCCCTGCGGCAGCCGCACGATCCGCGCAGCACCAGCTCGGTGGCCAAGAGGATGTCGCCGGCCGGTGGTGCATCCCGGTCGACGAGCAGATGGGCTGCGGTCGCGCCCAACTCGCGTACGGGCTGGCGGACCGTGGTGAGGCCGGGTCGCACCAGGGAGGCCATCTCCATGTCGTCGAAGCCGGTGACCGCGATGTCGTCGGGCACGCGCAGACCCCGGCCGAGCGCGCTGAGCATCAGGCCGAGAGCGGTCTCGTCGTTGGCGCAGACCACCGCGTCGTGACGGCCGTCGCCGCCGAGGATCTGCTGTGCGGCGATGACTCCGTCGGACTGCTGGAGTCCGACGCGCACCGGCTGCCCGGGCGGAGCCACGCCCGCCGCGTGGTGTGCGGCGAGGAATGCCTCCCAGCGGGCGGTCACATCGGGCGAGCCCTCCGGATGACCGACGAAGGCCAGCCGACGATAACCGTGGTCGACGAGCAGATGCCGGGTGAGCGCGCCGAGGGTGGCGTTGTCCGTGCCGACCGTGGGATGGGAGGCACTTGCCTCGCCGCACATCACCGCGACGCGCACCTGCTGCGAGACCTGCTCGACGACCGCGTCGGAGACGGTCCCGGCGTGGATCGCCATCCCGTCGACGCGGCCCGCCAGGTCGAGCACCTTGGCGTCGGTGTCCGAGCGGAAGTGGGAGGCCAGCAGGAGCACGCTGTCGCCGGATTCCAGGACCTCGAGCTCGAACCCCTGGAGCAGCTCGTGGAAGTAGGGCCCGGAAAGGCCGGGGACGATCAGGCCCAGAGCGTTGTGCCGGGTCTCGGCCAGCGCGCGCCCCAGGTGACTCGGCCGGTAGCCGGACTCTTCGATGACCCGCAGGACCCGGTCGCGCAGTTCGGGGGAGACCTTGTCGGAGCCCCGTGAGACGCGCGAGACGGTAGCGGGTGAGACGCCTGCTTGCTCTGCCACCCATCGCAGGCTCACGCGGCTGTTGCTCATCGGCTTGTCTCCCGATATGTTCGGGAAACCGGTTTCAGGAAACCGGTTTCACAGCGATTTCCCGAACTTAACCAGGGCCCGGCGCGGATGGCAATACCCGCGGTTGCAGGCCGGAGTTCAGACCCGAGGATCCCGACGATCATCCGGTGAGGACGTTTCCGTGAACACACCAGACGCGTCAGACCCCGCCGCGCACACCCGGCGGGTGCAGCGAACCGCTGCTTGCGAACGGCCTACGAGAAGGGTGGAGTTGGAGCGCCGCCGCCTCCTGGTGGGCGGCGCCCCGAGGATCGTGATGTCCGGAGAGGTGCACTACTTCCGGCTGCGCCGCGAGGACTGGGCCGACCGGCTCGACAAACTCGTGGCCGCCGGATGCACCTCCGTGGCCAGTTACATGCCGTGGATCGTGCACGAGACCCCCGGCGGGGAGGCCGACCTGACGGGGGCCACGAGCGAGTACCGAGACCTGGTCGGGTTCCTCGAACTCGCCGCGGAACGCAACCTGTTGGTGATCGCCCGTCCCGGCCCCTTCGTGATGGCCGAGCTCAAGAACGAGGGTGTCCCGTTCCGTGTCTACCGCGACCACCCGAAGGCGATCCCGCTCGGCTGGGACGGCGTACGGGTACCCACGCGCACGCTCGACTATCTGGAACCCGGCTATCTGGCCCAGGCCGAACGCTGGTACTCCGCAATCATGCCCGTACTGGCCGAGCACCAGGTCACCCGCGGTGGATCCGTCGCGGCGGTGCAGCTGGACAACGAGGTCGGGATGCTGTCATGGCTCAGTGGAGCCCCCGAGTTGACGGACCGCACACTCGCCGCGCTGGCGTGCGGGTCCGTCGAGCGCTGGGGGCGCGAGGGGGCCCTGCGGCGCTACGGCGCCGACCCGGAGGACGCCGACGGGTGGGCGGCCCAGTGGCGCTCCGGGGGTACCCGAGACGGCACCGAGAAACAGCAGTTGACGCTCCATCACGACCTCGGCGATCACCACCGGGACCGTTACGCCACGTATCTGCTCCGCTTGCGCGAGGTAGCCCAGGACCATGGCATCGATGTGCCGTTCCTGGTCAACCTGCACGGCACGTCGTACGGTCGGGGCCGTACGTTTCCGATCGGCATCAGCCAGCTGTCCAGGTCGTACGCGGGCATCCCGCAGACCACCTCGGGTTCCGACCACTACCTGCACGAACTCACCGTCGAGAACGCCCCGGACCTCTATGTCCTCAACGCCTTCATGGCCGCCGTCCACGACGCCGACCAGCCGCTCACCTCACTGGAGTTCGAGGCGGGTACCGGCGACTACGGCGAGGACCTGAGCCGGCAGGCGGGCCCGCAGGCCACGGAGCTCAAGACCCGGCTCTGCGTCGCCCAGGGCAACCGCCTGATCAACTACTACCTGTTCACCGGAGGGCACAACCCACCCCTGGACGTGCCCGCCCACGACGGCAACGACCGGATCGCCTTCACCGGTGAGCGGCACGGCTTCGCGGCACCGGTCGACCCGGAGGGAGCACTGAGCGAGGCCTATCCGGCAGTCCGCAGCGCAGTGCGGGCGGTCCGCGGGAGCGAGCACGTGCTGGCAGACATGGACGAAGAGCACGACGACATCGTTCTCGGCTACGTTCCGGACCACTATCTGACCGAGTACTCCCATCCCGCCGCCACCCGCAGGCGCGAACTGGTCCGCGACACCGAGCGGTTGAGGGGAATGGGCCCGCGCGACATCCTCGCCCGTGCGCTGCTGCTCGGCGGTCACTCCTTCACCGCGCTCGACCTCTCCGGAGCTGCCGCATCGGCCGGTGCCGAACTCGACCCGACAGGACCGGCGCTCGCCCTGGCCACCCCCGCCGTCCTCGGACGCGCGGTCCAGGAGAGGCTCGCCGCGTTCGTACGGGCCGGGGGCCGACTGCTGCTGCACGGCCGGCTGCCGCGCCTCGACGACGACGGAACCCCGTGCACGGTCCTCGCCGACACCCTCGGGCTCGCCGTCGACGCAAGTGTGGAGAGCGCCGACGACTACTTCACCTCGGTGCGTGCCACCGGCTGGGCAGGAGGACAGGCCGAGGTCAGGGTGGGCTTCCTGGAACGCCTGCGCATCACGGACGCGGCCGGCGCCAAGGCCGAACCACTCGCCCTGGACGTCGCCGACGGATCCCCGGCCGCGGTCGACGTCACCCTGGAGGGCGGCGGGCGCGCGGTCGTGATGGCCTGTGACTATCCCTGCCACCTCGATTTCTGGCGCTCGCTGCTCGCCCGCCTAGGGGTGCACCGTCGCATCGTCACGCGCGGTGCGTCACCGGGACTGATCACCACGACCACCGCAGACAGCAGCGGGCAGCGGCTGGTGCATCTGGTCAATGTGTCACCGGTACCGCAGAAGTTCACGCTGGACGTGGCGGGCGAGCCGTTCGGCGATGGCGCCCAGCTCGAACTGCCCGCGCGCAGCGGGCTGATGCTGCCCGCCGGTGTACGCCTGGACGGTGCCGTACTGCGGTGGGCGACGGCCGAACTGGACGGCCCGGGTGACCGCACTTCCCTGGTGCTGCGGCGTGGAGAGGGCCCGGGGCGTGCGTTCCTCGACACCGACAGGGAGATCGTCGTGGACGGCGACGCCGAGGTGGTCCGCCCGCAGAGCGGCGGCGTGCTGGTGACCTGGCCGGGTGGTGCGTGCGGTGAGCGACTGCTCGTACGCCTGGGCTGACAGACGTGGACGAACATCCGGTGCGACAAGGAGTGGCCCATGACCACGAGTGATGCGGAGCTGCTGAGCGACCGGCAGCGGGAGGACTACGACCGGCAGGGCTACTTGGTCCTGGACCGGCTGACATCCGCCGAGGAGGTGACGTCGCTCCAGGCGGTCTACGACCGTCTCTTCGAGGGCGGCGCGCAGATCGCCGAGCGCGACCTGCTTGAGCTGGCCGGTGAGCTGGACGGCGACCCGACGCTGCCCCAGATCCTGAACCCGGACCACTACGCGCCCGAACTGCGCGAGACCGGGGCGTACCGCAATGCCGGTGTGGTCGCGCGTCGCCTCCTCGGCCCCGAGGCCGTCCCGACGGGGATGCACGCGATCCGTAAGCCTGCGCACCACGGAGCCGAGACACCCTGGCACCAGGACGAGGCGTACTGGAACCCGGACCACGAGCACCGGGCGATCAGTATCTGGATGCCGCTGCAGCCGGCCACAACGGACAACGGCTGCATGGAGTTCCAGCCCGGCAGCCATCTGCTGCCGGTGCTCGCGCACCGGCGGATCACCTCTGACGTGCACGGCCTGGTCCTGGCCGATACCGGCGTCGTCTCCGAGAGCGTGGCCTGCCCGCTGCCGGCGGGCGGCGCGACGGTGCACGGCTCCCGGACCCTGCACTACGCGGGTCCGAACACCACGAGCGAGCCACGGCGCGCCCTGGTCATGTCCTTCGCGTGCCCTTCTCGGCCCCTCGCCGTCCCCCGCCGGTTTCCCTGGCAGGACCGGCCCGAATCGACCTGACAGGCATGGACGTTGACTCCGTTCCTGCAGGTGTCTCACGGAAGGAATCTGAAGCAATGACATTGAACATCGGTGTTCTGGGACTCGGAAGCGTGTTCTGCGGCCCTTACGCAGGACTGATCACCCGGCTCGAACAGGCGGGACGCGTCAAGCTCGTCGCGGGCTACGATCCGGATCCCGACAAGCGGGCAGCGGCCACGGACCGGTTCGGGATCGATACGTCCTTCGTACGTGCCCAGGACCTGATCGACCGCGACGACCTCGACATCGTGCTCGTCCTCACCAGCATGAACGAGCACGGCTCCCTCGCCCGCGCGGCACTCGAAGCCGGCAGGCACGTGCTCGTCGAGAAGCCGATGGCGACGTCGGTGCCGGAGGCGACGGCGCTCCTCGAAGCGGCGACCGTCGCGACGGGACAGCTCGTGTGCGCGCCGCATGTCGCGCTGTCGCCGACGTACCGCGAGATGCACAAGCGGGTGCGCGACGGCGAGATCGGTGAGCTCCACCTGGCCAGGGCACGCTATGGCTGGTCGGGTCCGTGGTGGGGCCGCTGGTTCTACGAGCAGGGCGGCGGCGCGCTGTTCGACCTCGGCGTCTACAACCTCACCAGCCTGTGCGGCTTCTTCGGCTCCGTGCAGCGGGTCACTGCCATGGTCGGCGTCGCCGTCCCCAAGCGGGAGGCGGAGGGAGAGCAGGTCACGGTCCGCGCGGACGACAACGCGCACATCGTGCTCGATTTCGGGAACTCCCGCTTCGCCTCCATAGCCACGGGCTTCACGATGCAGAAGTACCGCTCGCCGGCGGTGGAGCTGTACGGCAGTGCCGGCACGATGCAGATGCTGGGCGACGACTGGGCGCCCGACGGCTTCGAGCAGTGGACCAACGCCCGGGGATCGTGGGAGATAGTCGGAGAGACGGACACCCAGTGGCCGTGGACCGACGGCCTCAGGCACCTCGTCGACTGCGTGGAGAACGGCACCCGCACTGTCACGCGGCCCGAGCACGCCTTCCACGCGCTCGAAGTGATGCTGGCGGCCCAGCGGTCGGCGAAGGAAGGACGGGTCGTGGAGATCCACAGCACGTTCCCGGATTTCGACTACGGGGCCCCCGCCACGACGGAGGGGGACGGCCGCGGGAAGCATGACCCGCGCTCATTGTGAGTGCGTGATCGGGCGCAGCCGCACCCGCTCTCGCGCACCAGGGTCAAGCGTCAAGAGGTCGCCCTGGTGGGGGAGATGACGGTGGGCCGGGTGCATGCGCATCGGCTGGAAGACGCGTCCAGGGCGTTGACCGGCCGATGCGCGCCCGCGGTGGCAGGGGGTTGGTGCGCCGCGCTTTCTCTGGGCCGGGAGTTCGCGCGAATGCGACGGCACGCGATGACGGGAACCTCTTGTCCGGACCAGTCAGCCCCAGTTAGCCTATCTGGCATAACTGGTATGCAGAGGAGCTGACCTGGTGCGCGTAACGCCGACCGTGTTCGACGACCCCGAGTCCCTGGGGCGCGCCCTCGCGGCGGAGATCGCTGACGAGATCGGGGAGGCGGCCCGCGAGGGCCGGCCGTACGTCCTCGGCTGCCCGGGTGGGCGCAGCGCCCTGTCCACCTATTGCGCGCTCGCCGACGAGGTCGCCCGACGCGCCCTGGACCTGCGTCACATGACGATCGTCATGATGGACGAGTACCTGGAGCGCGACGAGGCCACGGGCGGCTTCCGGCACATCGACCCGTCGTTGCCCCACTCGTGCGTGCGCTTCGGGCTGGTGGAGATCGTGCAGCGGCTCAACGAGGCCGCGGGCGACGGGCGCGGTATCGCCCGCGACCGGCTCTGGGTGCCCGACCCCGTGGACCCCGAGGACTACGACAAGCGGATCGCCGACGTCGGCGGCATCGACCTGTTCATCCTCGCCTCGGGCGCGGGTGACGGCCACATCGCCTTCAACCCGCCGGGCACCGCAGCCGCGACGCGTACCCACATCACCCCGCTCGCCGAGCAGACCCGTCGCGACAACCTCGCCACGTTCCCGACCTTCGGCGGCCTGGACGACGTGCCGCGCCACGGCGTGACCGTCGGCATCGCCACCATCAAGGAGCAGTCCGCGCGCGCCGTCATGGTGGCCCACGGACCGGGCAAGGCCCTGGCCGCCCGGCGCCTCATCGAGGCCGACCGCTACCTCCCCGACTGGCCGGCCACGGTACTCAGCGACTGCGCCCGGCCCCGGCTTTTCCTCGACACCGCCGCCGCACGCGGCTGACGGCACACTCACCCAAGGAGAGAGATGGCCCGCATCAAGCTCGCGTACCTCGGTGGCGGTTCCTCGCGCGCCCCCGGGACGATGGCCTCGTTCATGCACCACGGTGAGGAGTTCGACGGCTCGGAGTTCGTCCTGATCGACCTCGACCCCGACCGCCTGGAGGTCGTGAAGACGATCACCGAGAAGATGGCCCGCAACGCGGGCCTGGACATCACCGTCACCACCGCCACCGACCAGCGCGAGGGGCTGCGCGACGTCGACGCCGTGCTCTCCAGCTTCCGCCCGGACGGGTTCGAGGCCCGCGCCCTGGACGAGCGGATCCCGCTCAAGCACGGCGTCATCGGCCAGGAGACGCAAGGGCCCGGCGGGATGATGATGTCGCTGCGCTCCGTGCGGATCATGCAGCAGCTGTGCGAGAACCTCGCCCAGGTCGCCCCCAGGGCGCGGATCTTCAACTACACGAACCCGGTCAACATCGTCTCGCAGGCGGTGGCGGACAACACCGACATCCCGATCGTCTCCTTCTGCGAAGGCCCGATCTGCTTCCCGCCCGTCGTCGCCAGGGCGGCAGGTCTCGACCCGGACAAGCTCAAGGCCAATCTCGTCGGTGTCAACCACAACTGCTGGTCGAACGAGGCGACGTACGACGGCCAGGACGTCTTCCCGATCCTGCGCGAGCGCTGGGAGGCCGTCAAGGACGACCCCACCGTCGACCTGCATCTCAAGCGGGTGCTGCACCTGGCCGTCACGATGGGGTCCATTCCGTCCGACTATTTCCTCTACTACTACTTCCGCGACGAGCGTCTGCGCGAGCTCCAGCTGTCGCCCATGACGCGCTCCGAGACCATCCTGTCCGAGCTGCCCGGTTACTGGGACCACTACCACGAGCAGGCGGCCTGCGACGCCCCGGAGCTGGATCCCTCGCGCTCGCGCGGCGGCATCCACGAGCTGGAACTGGCCATCGACGCGATCAGCGCTTTCTACAACGACACCGGCGCCCGGCTTCCCTTCAACATCCCCAACACCGGCGGTTTCCTGCCCGGGTTCGCCGAGTCCACCGTCGTGGAGGTGTGGGGCACCGTGGACGCCAAGGGCTTCCACCCCGAGCCGCAGCGCCCGCTGCCGGACTCGGTGCTCGGCATCACCCAGGCCCTCGCGCAGTACCAGGTCCTCGCCGCCAGGGCCGCCTGGGACGGCACGCGCGCCGACGCCGTGCGTGCCATGGCCGCCAACCCGCTCGTCCCGTCGCTCACGGTGGCCGAGGCGCTCTACGACGAGATGGCGGTGGCCCAGCGCCAGTGGCTGCCGGAGAGGCTGCTGCCGTAACCATGGGAGAGCTCTACCTCGGCGTCGACGCCGGCAACAGCAAGACGGCCGCGCTGGTGTGCACGGCCGCCGGTGAGATCGTCGGCTTCGGCCGCTCCGGCTGCGGCGACATCTACGGGGCGCCCGCACCGGTCGACGCCGTGGCCGAGGTGGCCGCGGCGGTCGGCGACGCCCTGGCCGGGGCGGGTGCCGATATGGCCGGCATCGCCGGGGCGGCGTTCCGCCTGGCCGGCGTCGACTGGGCGGAGGATCGCGCGCTCTGGGACGCCGCGCTGCGCGAGCGGTACCCCACGCTGTGCCGGCGCTCGATCCTCAACGACGGCTACGCCGCGATCCGTTGCGGCGAGCCGTCGGGGGTGGGGGTCGCCGTCATCGCCGGGACCTCCGCGGCCGTCGCGGCGCGCGGTCCCGGCGGCGCGGTGTGGGACCTCGGCTGGTGGTCCCAGCACTCCATGGGCGCGGCGGGCCTGGCCGAGGAGGCGCTGAAGGCGGTCTACCTCGCCGACCTCGGTCTGGGGCCGCGGACGTCGCTGACCGAGGGGCTGCTGGAGTTCTTCGGCAAGACCGGCGTCTTCGAGCTCAACCACTGGTTCACCCGTCGCGAGGGCGCGGCTCCGTGGCAGGAGAAGCCGCGGGCCGCGCGTGTGGTGACCGCCGCGGCGGAGGCGGGCGACCAGGTCGCGGAGGGCATCGTGCGCGAGCAGGGACGGCGCCTGGCGATGTACGCAGGCGTGGCCACGCGCAAGGTCGGTCTCGCGGAGGGTACGGACAAGGTGAGCGTGGTGCTCTCCGGTTCGGTCCTGATGGCCGCCGACTCGCCCGTCGCCGATGCCCTCCTGGCCGAACTCGACGGCCACGTGCCGGGCGCCGTCCCGCATCGCGCCGTCGTCCCGCCGGTCGCGGGCGCGGCCCTGGACGCCCTGGGAGAGTCCGGCATCGTCGTCACTCCTGCGGTGACCGACCGGATCGCCGCGACCCTGCCGCCCAAGGAGTTCCTGGCCACCTGAGGGCCGCACGGGAGGCCGGCCCTCAGGCCGCGCCTCCCGAGGCGGCTCTACAGGGGACGGAACAGGTCGGCCTGGAAGCGGTAGGCATCACTGCGATAGGCCATCGCCCCGGCCAGGACGGGGGTTTCGTCGGCCGTGTAGGCGACCTCGTCGCCGATGAGCACGGGCGCCCCCGCATCGATGTCGAGCAGCCGGGCGGTCTCCTCGTCGGCTGCGTCCGCCCGCACGGTGTAGGAGCTGCGCGCGATCCGGATCCCGCACTCCTGCTCCAGCGCCTCGTACAGCGAGCGGTCCGTCATGTCGAGTGCGGCCAGCGCCGGGGCGTTGGCGACGACGCTGACATCAAGGCAGATCGGCACGTTGTCCATCGAGCGCAGGCGGCGCAGCTCGACCACCCGCGCGGCCGGGGCGATCCGCAGCCGCTCCGCCTCCTCGAACGTGGCCGGGCGCTCCTTCACCAGCAGTACCCTCGCCTGCGCGGTCAGCCCGCGCGCCCGCGCCATCTCCGAGAAGCTCTGCAGGGTGCTCGGGGGTTCCCCCACTACCTCACGCGCCACGAACCAGCCGCGCTGGGAGGAGCGTTCGAGGCGGCCCTCGTCGTTGAGCAGCCCGAGGGCGCCGCGCAGCGTGGAGCGGCTGACGCCGAGGCTCGTCGCGAGATCGCGCTCACCGGGAAGGCGGCTTCCCGGGGGGAACGAGCCCCGGCGTAGGGCGTCCCCAAGTTTGCGGTAGGTCTGTGTGACCGCCGCGCCCACCGCCTGCTCCTGGACCACTGGTTCCTTGGCCTGCACGAGGGCCACCTCCCCGCTATCTGGTGCCACTGGTCGCATGTTGGCGACATGGTAGCAAACTCTGGACTAACTGGTCTGCTGCTCTTAAGCTCGCCCGCACCACAAGACCACAGGAGGCGCCGTGTTCGCGCGCAGAGGATCAAAGTGGATCAGCGCTCTGGCCATACCGCTCGCTGCCGTCATTCTCTCGGGCTGTGTGCCCGGCATGTCGAACAGTGCCGCCGGCCAGGCAGCCGCGGGCACGGTGGTCACCGACCCGGGCGCCATAGGCAAGACCCGCATACGCGTGATCGACTACTTCGCGGGCGGGCCCGACAAGGCCTGGATGCAACGGATCATCACAGCCTTCGAGCGCAAGTACCCACAGATCACGGTGGATCGCACCGCGCAGAGCTGGGACGACATCATGAAGTCCCTGCCCCTGAAGCTGCGGGCGTCCGCCCCCCCTGACATCGTTCCGGCGAACAACGGCTGGCAGTCCCTCGGCACCCTCGCCAGGGGCGGTCTCGTGCTCAACCTCGATCCCTACGCCGAGGCCTACGGCTGGAAGAAGGCGTTCCCCTCCTCTGTGCAGGAGGAGCACCAATTCTCCCCGGACGGCAAGGAGATGGGGACCGGCTCACTCTTCGGCACCCCCATCGCCCGAGGCTCCGCCGTCGAGGTCTACTACAACCGCTCGCTGCTGAAGCGGACCGGCGGTCACGTGCCCCGGACTCTCGCGCAGTTCGAAGAGGACATGCGCAAGGCCAAGGCGGCCGGGATCACCCCCGTGGCCGTGGGCAACCTCGAGCAGGGCGGAGTGACGGCCGCTCTGTTCAGCCTCGTCAACTCCTTCGGCGTGCGGGACAAGATCGCCGACTTCACCTACTCCCGCAGCGACGTGAACGTCGCCAGGACGGGCTTCCCCGAGGCCGTCGCCAAGGTCAAGGAGTGGGCGGGCAAGGGGTACTTCACCAAGGGCTACGCCGCGATGCCCGGCCAGGACGCGGCGCAGGCGTTCGTCGACGGCAAGGCGCTGTTCCGGTTCGACTATTCGGGCTCCCTGCCACTGCAACGCGGCGACAGCAAGAAGCTGGGCTCCTTCGTACTGCCCCGCGCCCACGGAGGCGATCCGGTCGTGACGTTCGGGGCCGCGAGCAACTTCTCCATCGCCGCGAAGACTCGACACCCTGACGCCGCGGCCGCCTTCCTGAACTTCATGGCGAGCCCCCAGGCGGCGAAGATCGCCACGCAGGTCGGGTCCATGCCCATGCTCTCCACGCCCGAACTGCCCCCGGACCACGACCCGCTCCTCGCCGACGAGGTGAAGATCGCGGCACAGGTCTCCGACAACGACTCGGCGGTTCCCTACCTCGACTGGGCCACCCCCACGCTGCTGAACACCATGACCACGCACATGACGGACTTGCTCGGCGGAAAAGCGTCGGCCGGCGAGGTCGTCAAGGCGACCCAGGACGACTACGCCCATTTCCAGCAGACCCGGAAGGCGAAGTAGGCGACCATGGCGACAACCAGCGCGCACTCAGCCGCGCCAACCCGCACCGTCCCCGCACCCGTCACCAGGCGCTCCTCGGCCCGGACCCGCCGCGCGTACCAGCGGCGCAAGCCCTGGCTGGGTCTGGCCTACCTGGCGCCGGCCCTCGCGGTCTACGCGCTCGTGGTGATCGTCCCGACCTTCCAGGGCGGGTACGTCTCCCTCTTCCACTGGGACGGCGTCACGCCCGCCACCTGGGCCGGACTCTCCAACTACGCGGGATTCCTGAACGATCCGCAATTGCGCCAGGCCGTCGAACACACCCTCGTGTTCATCCTCTTCTTCGCGGCGCTGCCCATCACCCTCGGTCTGCTCACCGCCGCGCTCACGTCCCGCAAGGACGTGCGCGGTGCCGCCGTCTACCGATGGGTGCTCTTCCTGCCGCAGGTACTCACCCCGGCCGTGACCGCGATCGTGTGGAAGCGGATCTACGCCCCCGACGGCCCGGTCAACTCCGTCCTGCGCGCCTTCGGCCTCGAGGCTCTCACCCGAGGCTGGCTCGGCGACTACACCTGGGCGCTGCCCGCGTTGGGCCTTGCCGGCACCTGGGCGGCGTTCGGCCTGTGCACCGTGCTCTTCGTCTCCGGCACACAGTCGATCCCCACCGAGCTGTACGACGCGGTGCGGGTCGACGGCGCGGGCGCGGTACGCGAGTTCTTCACCGTGACGCTGCCGGGGCTGCGCGGGCAGCTCGCCGTGGCCCTCACCCTCTCCACGCTCGGCGCGATCCGGGTCTTCGACATCGTCTGGCTCACCACCAGGGGCGGACCCGGCACGTCGACGATCACCCCGACGATCGTGCTCTACCAACGCGCCTTCGCCAACCCGGACATCGGCACGGCAGCCGCCGTCGGTGTCGTTCTCGCCGCCGTGTCGCTGGCCGTAGCGCTGGTGATCCTCAAACTCTCCGAGGACGGGTCCCGATGATCTCCACCCAGGAAAAAGTGTTCAACTACGCGATCCTGACGGTCGTCGCCGTCGGCGTGCTCTTCCCGGTCGCCTGGATCATCGGGGTCGCGGTCAGCCCCAACTCCACGGGCACGATGGATCTGTCCAGCCCGCACTGGGGCAATTTCGCCACCGCCTGGGCACAGGCCGACTTCGGCCAGTACCTGAAGTCGAGCCTGATCATCAGTGGCGGCGTGGTCGCCGTCTCCACCGTGCTCGCCGTGATGAGCGGCTACGCCTTCGGCGTGCTCGGGGTGGTCGGCGAGAAGTGGCTCTTCCCGCTGCTCCTGGTCGGGTTGATGGTCCCGATGGAGACCATCATCGTGCCGCTCTACTACGACTTCCTGGCCTACGGTCTGACCGACACCTACCAGGGGATCATCCTCGCGCACACGGGGCTCGGGGTGAGCTTCGGCGCCTTCTGGATGCGGGCCGCCTTCCGCACCGTGCCACCCGCCCTCGCCGAGTCCGCCGAGATCGACGGCGCCAGTTCCTGGACCCAGCTGTGGCGCATCCACCTGCCGATCGCCAAGCCGGCCGTGATCACCTTCGTGCTGCTGAGCTTCATGTGGACCTGGAACGACTACTTCCTGGCCCTGATCATGGTTTCCGACCCGGGACACCAGCCGATGACCCTCGGCCTCGGCGCGTTCTCCAGCCGGTACGCCGTGCAGAACAACATGCTCTCCGCCGGTGCCGTGCTGATCTCGGTGCCGATCGTCGTGCTCTATGTGTTCTTCCAGCGCCAGTTCATACGCGGCATGCTGAGCGGCGCTGTGCGGGAGTGAGCCACGGTACGCGCGACGGGCGTGGGCCGCCGCCGTCGGCATCTGCCCAGGGGGCGTTCGTGCCACTTGTGTCCAACTGCCGTACCAGGCCCTGCGTCTACCGGCCGAGGGCCGAACTGGGCGGGCCGGTGCAGTTATTCGCGGCAGACGGCATCGCAGGCACAGTAACGTCGGGCCATGCAGGAGATGTCGGTCGCGCACTTCTACGACGAACTAGCCGATGACTACCACCTGATATACGCGGATTGGGATGCGAGCATCCGTCGGCAGGGGGTCGCTCTGGACGCCCTGATCGGCCAGGACCGTGCGGCGGTGCTCGACTGCTCCTGCGGAATCGGCACGCAGGCCATTGGCCTGGCGCTGCGGGGGCACCGCGTCACCGGGACCGACCTCAGCCCGCGTGCCGCCGCCCGTGCTGCCCAGGAGGCCACCCGGCGGAGCCTTTCGCTGCACACGGCCGCCGCCGACATGCGGCGTCTCCCCTTTCCCGACGGCCGGTTCGACACCGTCGTCTGTGCCGACAACTCGCTGCCCCACCTACTGACGGAGCAGGATGTGCACGCAGCGCTGACCGAGATGCGCCGCGTGCTGCGTCCCGGCGGCCTGCTACTGGTCAGCACCCGCTTCTACGACGAGCTGCTGAGTGAGCGCCCAGCTTCGACGCCTCCGCAGGTTCACCGGCTCGCCGACGGCTCAGGCGGCGGAAAAGCCGTCACCTTCCAGCTCTGGCACTGGCACGACGACGGTGAGCGCTACGACCTGGAGCATTTCCAGCTCAGGCCCGCGGGCGAGGAATGGCGCGTCCGGGTCCGCCGGACCACTTGCTGGGCGCTCAGCCGGGACCGGCTGACCGGCCTCGCGGCCGGGGCGGGGTTCACGGACGGCGGGTGGCGGATGCCGCGGGAGACGGGTTTCTTCCAGCCGCTGCTCGTGGCGCGCGCTGACACTTCCCCGGGCCCGGCCGTCTGACTGATCACCCACCGCCACGTCGAACGTCGTCGTCAGACCTCTGAGACTCTTCCAGGGAAGGATCCTTCGAAGCGGCGCCCTTCGGGTACCGGACGAAGAGGACGCCCTGGACCTCGCCGTCCGGTGCGCCGTAGAAGTGTGGGGCGTCGGCCGGCCAGTGGGCGTGACCGCCGGGTCCGGCCGTCTGCGGAGCGTCCGGCAGTCCGACGACCGCCGTTCCGGAGAGCACCATCAGGCTCTCCGTGGTGTGCGGGATGTGCGCGGCCGACTCCTGGGTCGCGCCGTCGGCGATGGTGACGCGGAAGACGTCGGTGGCCGCGCCCTCATCTTCGTACCGCTCCAGGAGGACCGCGGTGACGGCGCTGCCGGAGATGCCGCCCATTCCCGCCGCGACGCCGGGAGTGGGGTCTCCCGTGCTCGAACGGAGCTGAGAGCTCGGGGCAGGGTCGTCGAGGACGGCGCTGAGCGGGCGGCCGAGCGCGGTGGTCAGGGCGTAGAGCGTTTCCAGGGTGGGGTTCCGCCGGCCCGTCTCGAGTTCCGAGAGCGTGCCCTTGCCCACGCCCGAGCGCCGCGCGAGCTCCGACAGGGACAGGCCGGCGTCCTGCCGCAGCCGCTTCAGCCTGCGGCCCACCTCGTCATTCAGACCCATCCGCCCGGTTCCGTCCGTTTCTGTGCCCACCGGCGCTTTGACGTGCCGCCACCTGCGTCCTTAGTGTTCCACAAACAGAACGTTCTGTTTATGGAACCCCGGAACCCCCGGAATCCGCTCTCCCGCACCCCTTTTCGGAAGTGATGCCCGCATGTCCCCGCTCGCCCGCATACGCGCCATCGCACCGCCCTCGGCCGTGGCGGCGGCACTCATCGCGGTCACCGTCGGCGTGACCAGTGCCGCTGCCATCGTGTTCACCGCGGCTCGGGCCGCCGGTGCGGACGCGCGCGAAGTGTCCTCGTGGATGCTCGCGCTCGGCGTCGGGATCGCCGTGACCTGCGTGGGCCTGTCGCTGCGGCACAGGGTCCCGATCGTCACCTCCTGGTCGACACCGGGTGCCGCGCTCCTCGCCACGAGCCTGAGCGGGGTGTCCATGGAGAAGGCCGTGGGCGCGTTCGTGTTCAGCGCCGTGCTGATCATGGTCAGCGGTCTGACGGGGTGGTTCGCGCGGATCATGGACCGGATCCCGGTGCCGCTGGCATCGGCGTTGCTCGGCGGTGTGCTGCTCGAGTTCGGGACGGGGCTCTTCTCCCAGATGGGCGGCAGTTTCGCGATCGCGTTCCCGGTGTTCGTGCTGTATCTCCTCGGGCGTCGACTGCTGCCGCGCTACGCGGTCCTCATCGCGCTCGGCGGCGGAGTCGTCGCCTCCGTCCTCACCGGGGGCTGGCATCTGGAACGCGTCCGACTGTCGCTCGCGCAGCCGGTGTTCACGGCTCCCGAGTTCGACTGGAAGGTGCTGATCAGCATCGGCGTGCCGCTGTTCGTCGTCACCATGGCTTCGCAGAATCTGCCGGGGGTCGCCGTGCTGCGCGGGTCCGGCTACGAGGTGCCCGTCTCGCCGGTCCTGACGTGGACGGGTGCGGTGCAGGCGGTGCTCGCGCCGTTCGGGGCGTTCGGTATCAACCTGGCGGCGATGACCGCCGCGATCTGTACCGGCGACGAGGCGCACCCCGACCGGCAGCGGCGCTACCTCGCGGCTGTGTGGGCGGGCGTCTTCTACCTGTGCGTCGGCCTGCTCGGGGCGACCGTCGCCTCGCTGCTCACCGCGATGCCGCACGCGCTCGTCCTGGCCGTCGCGGGGGTCGGCATGCTCGCCACGATCGAGGCCTCCCTGGCAAGTGCCCTGTCGGACCCCGGATCCAGGGAGGCGGCCGTCGTCACCTTCCTCGCCACGGCCTCCGGCGTGACGCTGCTCGGCATCGGATCCGCGTTCTGGGGGCTGCTCGCGGGCGTGCTCACCAGCGTCATCGTGTCGGTGGGACGGCGGCGCGGGGCCTCCGCGTCCGCGCCCGCTCCGAAGCCGGTCACGGCAGCGTCGCGCACACCTGGGCGAACCTCCGCGTGAATACCGACCACGCCGAGACCGCCGCGCCCTCCTCGGCCACGGCCTCGGCGTGCAGCCGGTCCCTGTCGAAGCCCTGCCGGGCCAGCCGCTCCCGGTCCCACGAGGCGATCCGGTCGGCCTCCGCCTCAGGGTGAAACTGCACACCCCAGGCCCGCGCCCCGACCCGGAACGCCTGGTAGGGGCAGGCCGGGCTGGACGCCAACCAGGTGGCACCCGGCGGGAGTTCGGTGATCGCGTCGACGTGTCGTTCGATCGCGGGCGCCGTCGCGCCGAGCCCGTACAGCAGCGGATCGTCGGCGGCTTCGGGGCGCAGCCGGATCTGCGTGCTGCCGAACTCGGGCGGCCCATGATTCGCCCGTACGCTGCCGCCCGCGACCTGTGCGAGCAACTGGCCACCGAGGCAGATGCCGAGCACGGGCGAGCCGTCGTCCAGCGCCTGCGCGACGAGCCGGCGCGTGGCCGGGAGCCAGGGCGCACGCTCGTCGTCGTCCGGCAGGAAGCCGCCGCCGAGCACGAGGAGAGGCCTGCCGTCGAGCGCCTCGGGCAGGGCCTCACCCTCGTAGGGGCGCAGCACTTCGAGGCCGAGTCCCGCGTCGCGCAGCCAGGCCCCGACCCGGCCGGGACCCCCGCTCCCGGTGTTCTGTACGACCACGGCGGTCTGTGGGCCCGGGCCCCGTGCGTGCGAGGGCGTCATCGCCTCAGCTCCCTGCTCGGCATCTGCGTTCGCCGCGTTGACCTCTGCGTTGATCGAGGCAGCAGATCAGGGCGCGGCGCGCGACGTCAACGGTCGGGCGAGACGGCGGTCGGAAACCATATTTGGAAGGGCCCTTGACTAATCCCGGCCGGAAGCCGAAAGAATCAGTCCGCTCAGGTTGCTTTCTGGTGAGTCGTGTTGGCTTCGAGGAGACCCGTTCATGCATGTCACTCGTAGAACCGTGCTGGCCGCGAGCGCGGCCGGCTCCATGGCCGGGACGTTCGCGGTGCCCGCACCCGGCGCTGCCGCCGCTGACCGCACCGGTCCGGTCGGCCGCCGCACCGTGGACCTGGCCGACGGCTGGCGCTTCGCGCTCGTCAGCCCCGACGGCATCGCCGACCCGACGGGCGCCTACGCCGGCGCCGAGAGCCCCGACTTCGACGACGCGGACTGGCGTGCCGTCGCCGTCCCGCACGACTGGAGCATCGAGCAGACCCCCACGACGGAGCACAACACGACCAGCGGCACCGGCTACCTGCCCGGCGGACTCGGCTGGTACCGCAAGAAGTTCACCGTCCCCGCCGCCTACGCCGGCAAGCGCATCTCCGTCGAGTTCGACGGCGTCTACATGGACGCGAACGTCTACGTCAACGGCCGGCTCGTCGGCAACCACCCCTACGGTTACACGGGTTTCGCCCACGACATCACCGACCTGCTGCACGCTGACGGCGCCACCGCCAACGTCCTCGCGGTCGAGGTCCGCAACCGACTGCCCAGCAGCCGCTGGTACTCGGGCAGCGGCATCTACCGCCGCGCCCGCCTGGTGGTCACCGAGCCGGTGCACGTCCAGCGCTGGGGCACCTTCGTGACCACGCCCGACCTCGCCGCCGCACTCGACAAGGGATACGCGACGGTCGACGTCCGCACGGCCGTCGTCAACGACTCCGGTGAGACCGCGCCGACCGTCACCGTCGTCTCCACTGTCCGCGACGCCAAGGGGCGACGCGTCGCCCGTACCGAGTCCGTGCTGCGCGACGTGGGCGCGGAACCGGCGACGTCCCACACCCGACTCGCCCTCCACGACCCGCAGTTGTGGTCCATCGACACGCCCGGCAACCGCTACACCCTGGTCACCGACCTGCGTGTGGACGGCCGCACTGTCGACACGTACCGCACCCGGTTCGGCGTGCGGCACGCGACCTTCGACCCGGACCACGGCTTCTCGCTAAACGGCACCCACACCAAGCTCAAGGGCGTCGACCTCCACCACGACCTCGGCGCCCTCGGTGCCGCCGTCCAGCCGGACGCCGTCCGCCGCCAGTTGACCATCATGAAGTCCATGGGCGTGAACGCGCTGCGCACGTCCCACAACCCGCCCGCCCCCGAGGTGATCGAGGCCTGTGAGGACCTCGGCCTCGTCATGCTGGTGGAGGCCTTCGACTGCTGGCGCACCGGTAAGAACACATACGACTACGGCCGGTTCTTCGATGCGCACAGTGACGCCGACATCGCCGAAATGGTGCGCGCCGCCCGCAACTCGCCGGCCGTCCTGATGTGGTCGATCGGCAACGAGATCCCCGACTCGACCCGGGCCGAGGGCGTGGACATGGCGCGGCGGCTCGTCGCCGACATCAAAGCCCTCGACACGAGCCGGCCGATCGTCATCGGCTCCGACAAGTACCGCTCGCTGCCCGCCGCCGGTTCACCCGCGGACCTGATCCTGGCCGAGCTGGACGGCCTCGGCCTCAACTACAACACCGCCGCGTCCGTCGACGCGCTGCACGCCCGGTACCCGCACCTGTTCCTGTTCGAGTCCGAGTCGTCGTCGGAGACGTCCACCCGCGGCGCCTACCAGGAGCCCGAGCACCTCAACACCGGGGAGAACCACACCCCGGGCCGGCGCGCCACGTCCAGCTACGACAACAACCTCGCCTCGTGGACGATGAGCGGCGAGTACGGCCTGAAGAAGGACCGCGACCGGCGCTTCTTCGCGGGAGAGTTCCTGTGGTCCGGCATCGACTACATCGGCGAGCCGACCCCGTACGACGTGTTCCCCGTGAAGGCGTCGTTCTTCGGTGCGGTCGACACGGCCGGGTTCCCCAAGGACATGTACCACCTCTTCCGCAGCCAGTGGACCGATGAGCCGATGGTGCACCTGCTGCCCATGGACTGGACGACGCACAAGCCCGGCCAGGACGTGGACGTGTGGGCGTACGCGAACGTCGCCGAGGTCGAGCTCTTCCTCAACGGCCGTTCCCTGGGTGTGCGTTCCTTCGACGCGAAGAAGACCGTCGACGGCCGCGCCTACCTGGAGACCACGGAGGCGACGCACGACGACAAGACGGTCACCTCCGGTCCCTACCCCGGCAGCTACACCTCGCCGAACGGCAGTGCCGGCAGGCTGCACCTCTCGTGGAAGGTTCCCTTCGCGGCCGGCGAATTGAAGGCCGTGGCCCGCGCGGGCGGGAAGGTCGTGGCGACGGACGTGCTGCGCACCGCCGGGACGCCGCACGGCGTGCGCCTCACCGCCGACCGCAGGTCCGTCGCCGCTGACGGGCGTTCGCTGGTCTTCGTCACGGCCGAGGTCGTCGACGCGCGCGGCGTGGTCGTCCCCGACGCCGAGGACCTCCTCGAATTCGCTGTGAAGGGCGGTGGGCTGGCGGGTCTGGACAACGGGCGGCAGGAGAGCGCCGAGCGGTACCAGGCCCGTACGCGCACCGCCTTCCACGGCCTCGCGCTCGCCATGGTGCGGGCGGGAACCGAGCCGGGAACGCTGACTGTCACGGCCACCGCCGACGGGCTGCGCACCGGGAAGGTCTCCGTGCGGGTGGCGGGACCGGCGGGCGGCCCGGTCACCACGGCTGAACCCTTCGCCCCCGACCCCGGTCCTGGAACCCCCAAGTACCCGTTCGCCGACGCGAGTTACTCCGGAGCGACGGGCACTCTCCCCGCCGCGATGCTCGACGGGGACCCGGCCACCCAGTGGTCCAACTCCTTCCACAAGGCGGCCACCGCGCTGCTGCCCGCCTTCGACGGCGCCCGCCCCACCGACTGGGTGTCGTTGGCATGGGCGCAGGAGCGCGAGATCGGCCGGGTCGAGGTCTCTTTCACGGTCGACGCGAAACACTCCCTGCCCGCCTCGGTCGACGTGTCGGTCTGGGGCGGAAAGGGCTATGTCGCCGTGCGTGACACCGACATCGACTGGGCGGCCGCGTCCGGTGAGCCGACCGTCATCACCTTCGACGCGGTACACGGCAGTCGCCTCCGTCTGGACCTGACCAGCGGCAGGCCCGGCGAACCCGCCGGGGCGTTCGGGATCGTCGCGCTCGATGTGGCCGCGTCATGACCGGACCGAGCGGAATCGATCCCGCCTGGCTGCCCGACGAGGTGCTGCGCGGCATCGGATCACGGCGCGTCACCGTCGAGGGCGACGGGCCGATCGTCGACACCCTGCGCACCGAAGTCGCCTACGCTCAAAACAAGTTCGGTACACTGCAGGGCGACGAGGACGTCGTTTTCCGACTCGACGGCGATGCCGGAACGGGCCCCGAGGGTTTCACTCTGACGCGGTCCGGCGGGCGCACCACGGTCACGGCCGCCGCTCCGGCCGGCCTCCTGTACGGCTTCTTCCATGTCGTGCGTCTCGGCGCCGCCGCGTTCACCGACGCCCCAGAGCAGACCCACCGCCCCGCCCTTTCCAGGCGCATGCTCGACCACTGGGACAACATCGACGTCCACCCCGTGATGGGCCAGGTCGAGCGCGGCTATGCGGGCGGCTCGCTGTTCTGGGAAGACGGACGGGCGCGCGGGGACCTCGACCGGGTCCGCACCTATGCGCGGCTCCTCGCGGCCTGCGGGATCAACGCCGTCTGCGTCAACAACGTCAACGTCCATGAGACCGAGGCCCGGCTCCTCACCGACCGCATCGGCGAAGTGGCGGACATCGCAGGGGAGTTGCGGGCGTACGGCATCCGCATCCACCTCTCCGTGAGTTTCGCCGCGCCCGTCGTCCTGGGCGGGCTCGGCACCGCCGACCCGCTCGACGACGGCGTACGGGACTGGTGGCGGACGGCCGCCGACCACGTGTACGCGCACATCCCCGACTTCGGCGGCTTCGTCGTCAAGGCCGACTCCGAGGGGCAGCCGGGGCCGTTCGCCTACGGCCGCAGTCACGCCGACGGCGCGAACGTGATCGCCGGCGCGCTCGCCCCGCACGGCGGCACCGTCCACTGGCGGGCCTTCGTCTACAACCACACACAGGACTGGCGTGACCGGATCACGGACCGGGCGCGTGCCGCGTACGACCACTTCGCCGCACTTGACGGGATGTTCAAGGACAACGCGGTGCTCCAGGTCAAGCACGGACCGATGGACTTCCAGGTCCGCGAACCCGTCTCGCCGGTCATCGGCGCCATGCCCCGCACCCGGGTCGCCGTCGAACTGCAGGCCACCCAGGAGTACACCGGGCAGCAGCGGCACGCGTGCGCGCTCGCACCGATGTGGTCCCAGGTGCTCGGCTTCCGGCCGGAGGGTGACGGCGGTGTCACCGTCGGCCAACTCGCGGCCGGTGGCGGACTGGTGGCCGTCTCGAACGCCGGAGCCGACCCCCACTGGACCGGGCATCCGCTCGCCCAGTTCAACCTGTACGCGTTCGGCCGCCTGGCCTGGCAGCCGGACGCCGTTCCGGAACAACTCCTGGACGAGTGGACCGAGTTGACGTTCACGCCGGAGGGCACCGCCGAACCCGAGCGTCTGCGCTCCGGCCTGCGCGCGGTACTGCGCGGCTCCTGGGCGACGTACGAGAAGTACACGGCGCCGCTCGGCGTCGGCTTCATGGTGCAGCCCGGACACCATTACGGGCCCAGCGTCGACGGGTACGAGTACAGCCCCTGGGGCACCTACCACTTCGCCGACCGCGACGGCATCGGCGTCGACCGCAGCCGCGCCACCGGCACCGGATATGCGGGCCAGTACGCCAAACCCTGGTCACAGACGTACGAGACGCCCGAGAGCTGCCCCGACGAGCTGCTCCTGTTCTTCCACCACGTTCCGTACGGGCACGTCCTGCACAGCGGCAGGACCGTGATCCAGCACATCTACGACACCCACTTCGAGGGCGTCGAGGAAGCCGAGGCGGCACAGGGAGTGTGGGCGTCGCTGGCCGATCTGGTGGCGCCCGCGCGGCACGCCAGGGTGGCCGAACTGTACGAGGAGCAGCTGCGCAGCGCCCGTGAGTGGCGCGACCACGTGAACAGCTACTTCCTGCGCAAGTCCGGGGTCCCGGACGCGCGCGGGCGCCGTATCTACTGACGGGTCATACGAGGCGCAGTACGGACACGCCCAGCGGGTCGAGGGTGAGCGGCTCGCCGGGCGTGTACGCCTTGCCCGTCAGGAGGTCCGTCGCCGACTCGTGAACCGTCAACTTCACCTCGGATGAAGTGTGGTTGAGGAGGAACAGCAGGCGAGTCCCGTCGGGAGTGACACGGGTCGCCGTCTCCACGCCGGCCACCTCGGCGTACGGGCCGATGAGACCGTGCCGGGACAGCACCTGGCGCACCACCCGGTCCGTACCCGCATCGTCGAGCTGCGTCGCCACGTACCAGCCCTCGCCGCCGCGCTCCCCGAAACGGTTGCGGGTGACGGCTGGCGTTCCGGCGTAGAAGTCGGTGGTGTAGGTGGCGACGGACTCGGCGCCCTGCGGCACGACGAGCTCGAAGACCAGCCGGGCCGGTGAACGCAGGTCGCCGAAGTCGACCGGGTTCGACACCTCCGCCGCCCGGGAGTCCCACTCGTCGACCCGGACGCCTGTCAGTGGCCCGAGCGGGCCCGGCACATCCGCGAGGAAGGCGCGGTCGTGCTCGTCGCCGCGGCCGGACAAATAGGTCGTCACTACGGTGCCGCCTCGCTCCGCCACCGCCTCCAGGCGTGCGGCCAGGTCTCCCTTCACGAGGTGCAGCAGAGGTGCGAGGACCACGTCGTACGCCGACAGGTCCGCTGTCACGGGGACGACATCGACGTCCGCGCCCGCCGTGCGCGCGGCCCGGTAGTAGGAGTGCACGACATCCTGGTAGCGCACCAGCCGCGACGGCCCGTCCGACATCTCCAGCGCCCACCAACTGTCCCAGTCGAAGAGCAGCGCGGTCCGGGCGGGCGTCCGGGCGCCCAGCGTCATCCCGCCTGTCTCACCCAACTCCCTTCCTAGTTCCGCCACTTCACGGAAGACTCGCGTGTCGTCGCGGCCCGCGTGGCCGATGACCGCCCCGTGGTACTTCTCGCACGCCCCGCGCGAGGCCCGCATCTGGAAGTACAGGACGGCGTCCGCGCCGTGCGCCACCGCCTGCCAGCTCGCGAGCCGCAATTCGCCGGGCCTGCGCAGCGGATTGACGTCGCGGCAGGCTGTGGTGGACGGCGTCTGCTCCATCAGCCAGAACGGGGCGCCGCCCTTCAGGCCGCGCATCAGGTCGTGCGCGAGGGCCGGCCACGTCGGCGGCGCGTCCAGCGGCGGATAGCTGTCCCACGACGCGAAGTCGAGATGCGGGGCCCAGCGGTGATAGTCCAACGGCCGGTACATTCCCATGAAGTTGGTGGTCACGGGAGTGTGCGGACTGTGGGCGCGCACGGCCTCCTTCTCGGCGACGAAGCAGCCGAGGAGCGCGTCCGTGGTGAACCGGTGGTAGTCGAGCGTGATGCCCTGGAAAGCGGTGTGGTCCGGGCCGCGCCAGTGCTCGGTGAGGGCGCTGGGCGGCTGGATCTCGGACCAGTCGGTGTAGCGGTGCGACCAGAAGGCCGTCCACCACGCGTCGTTGAGGGCGTCCAGCGAGCCGTACTTCTCGCGCAGCCAGCCGCGGAACGCCTCCGCGCACAGACCGCAGTAACAGGCGCCGCCGTACTCGTTGTTGATGTGCCAGGCGAGCAGCGCCGGATGGTCCGCGTACCGCTCGGCGATCCGCCCCGCCAGCGCCGTGGACAGGCGACGGTACGCCGGTGAGCTCGGGCAGAAGTTGTGCCGCTGCCCGTACCCGTGCCGGCGGCCCTCGAAGTCGGTGCGGTTCACCTCCGGGTGGGCCTTCGCGAGCCAGGGCGGCAGCGCCGCCGTGCCGGTGGCCAGGACGACGCGGCGCCCCTCGGCCGCCGCCCGGTCCACGATCCGGTCGAGAACCGTGAAGTCGTACGTGTCCGGGGAGGGTTGGAGCAGCGACCAGGCGAACACACCCACCGTCAGCGTGTCGATCCCGGCTTTGCCGAACAGGCGGTGGTCGGCGTCCCACACCTCCTCGGGCCACTGCTCGGGGTTGTAGTCACCGCCGTAGGGGATGGCGGTGGTGGCGGGCGCGCCGTTCATGAGGTGAAGTCCTCCTGGGTCTCGGCGATGATCGGACGGCTGGTGTGCAGCAGGGACAGGAGCAGCACCGGAGCGAGCAGCACAGGCAGCGCCTCGGTCCACCACAAGGTGGCCGCGCTCGCGACGACGAGCAGGCTGGCTGCGCCGAGTGTCGCCCGGCCGTGTCGCAGCAGGAAGTACCCGGCGAGTCGCGCCGTGTCGACGGCCCGGAACGTGAACAGGGACGTGAGTACCAGCGCGTGCGCGCCCCACAGAAGCGCGCCCACGCCGATGACCCCGAGCAGAACCGCCCACCAGCCGGGCAGTCCGGTCGAGGCGAAGTGGGTGAGGCCGTACGCGATGACGGTCAGCCAGGCGAGCAGCGGAACCCATATCCGCAACGCGGCGGCGGAGTTGAGGCGCAGCCCTCGCAGATAGGCGCGGGCCGGACGCAGTTCGGTCAGGTCGCGGCTGCGGTGGTGCAAGGCGTACAGGGCGGCGGACAGGGCCGGGCCGAGCGGCACGAGGCACAACGACGCCAGCGGCAGGTTCGCCGGGTCCGCACCGAGGAACAGGAGCCCGAGCAGGCTGGGCGCCAGCGTGAGCAGCAGCAGGCCCTCGACGGTCAGAAGTGTGTGGATGAGGGCGCAGGCCCGCGACAGGGGTCCGTCGCCGAAGACGCGGGCGGTGCGCGGCAGGGGCGCCCCGGGGGAGCCGGTCTGTGCGGCGCTCATCCGGAACCCCCGCCACCGAGAATCCGGTCCTCGTCCCACCAGTCGGGGGACTCCTCGATCACCGGGCTCAGCTCGACCAGCGTCACCTCGTGCCGCTCCAGCGTGACGTCGACGTCCGCCCTGAACTCCTCGACGGACAACCGGAGATGCGACCGGACCGGTTCCGCCGCCTCGTGCAGCACATCGAGCTGGTGCGGGCGTGGGGAGCGCGGGCTGCCCATCCGTCGCCACGCCGTGTAGGCGTTGCCGCGCTCGTCATCGACGCTGGAGCGGCGCAGGAAGACCGCGCCGCGCTCGGTGTGACCGACCGGGACGGACAGCCGCAGCATGTGACGGTCGGTCCCGGGTGGCGCCCACGCCAGCACCGTGACCCGGCCGTCGGGGTGCCGGGTGACGAGATGGTCGTCACCACGGGCCAGCACATCACGGCCCATGCGGGCCATGAACGCGTACAGGTGGTACGTGGGCTTCCTGACCTGGCGGTGCGTCAGGAGGCCGAAACCGCCGTGGAACAGCGCCGTCGGAACCCCCACCTCCTCGAACATGTCGCTGAAGGTCCAGTACGAGAAGGAGTCCACCAGATCCCCGCCGGCCGCCAGGACCGGAGCCAGGTACGCGGCGTGAAAGGCCGTGTCGTGGATCGGGTTGTCCGGACGGTACGAGGAGTTGAACTCCGTGATGTGGACCGGAAGGTCACCGAGCGACGTGCCCTTCAGTTCGCGGCGCGTGGCCCCGAACTGCTCCAGCAGGCGCTCGGCGGGGGCCAGCGTCTGGTACGTCCCGAACGGCACCGGCTGCGCGGGCCCCGAGGTGTACGCGTGGCGTGAGACGAAGTCGACCGGCAGATCCCGCCGCTCCACGAACTCCGCGAACCGCCCGAGCCAGCCCTCGTCCGCGCCGGGCGACACGGCGGGCCCGCCGACCTGGAGCGACGCGTCGACGTCCTTCACCGCGTGTGCCGTCACCTCGTAAAGACGGTGGTATGCCGCCTGGTCGGCGCCCTCCCAGAAGTCCGGCAGATCCGGCTCGTTCCACACCTCGACGGGCCAGCCGCGCACCTCCTCCAGGCCGTAACGGTCCACGAGGTGAGTCATCGTCGCGCGCACCAGGTCCGCCCATTCCCGGTGCGAGGTGGGCGGGGTCACGTTCCCCCGCCACCAGAAGACGGTCTGCCCGCCGGACGCCAAATCTGCCGGCATGAAACCGAGTTCGAGGAAGGGTCGGATACCGAGTTCCAGGAAGGCGTCGACGACCTGATCGACGTGGGTGAACGAGTGATGCACCCGCCGGGAGCCCTGCCACTCGTACGGCCGGTACACGCCCATCCCGTCGCTGAACAGGCCGTGCCCGCGGATGTGCCGGAAGCCGATGTCCTTCTGGAGCAGGGCGAGGGAGTCCTGGTAGTCGCGCCGCAGGGCGAGTTCGAGGCGGCCCGTGCCGACGCATGCCCGCCATGCCTCGGCGAGGACGCCCTGCGACTCGGCCGGGACGCGGATCATCCGTTCTCCTTCTTGTACCGCTCATAGGCCTTGTTGTAGAGATCAACGAGCTGCTGCATGTTCTTGGCCTTGAGCTCGGCGACGTAGTCGTCCCATTCGGACAGCGGCCGCTTGCCGAGAGCGAACTTGAGGGTGTTCTGGTTCATGTGGTCCGTGAGCGGCGTCTCCCAGAGCGAGGCCTGCTCCTGCTCCGCGGACCGCAGCGGGTGTGCCGGGGCGATCGGCAACTGCTTGCGCAGTGCCATGACGTCCTGGAACTTCTTCTCGTCCGGGCTGAAGGAGGAGGACACCAGTTCCCAGCTGCCGCCGTAGGTGAAGACGCCGTTGAAGAAGCCGTAGTCCTTCTGCAGATCCTTCGGGGCCTTGGGGTCGGAACCCATGAGGCTGATGCCGGGCTTCAGCTTGTACTGGCCGCCGGACTTCGTGTAGGTGACGCCCTCGACACCCCACTTGCAGAACGCCTGGCCCTCGTCCGAGTAGAAGAGCCAGTCCGTGAACTGCATCAGCGCGACGAAGTTGTCGCTCTTGAGCGCCTTGCTGGAGATCATGAGACCGTTCTCCATTCGGATGCCGTCGATCACGACCTCACCGGCCGGGCCGATCGGCACGGGAATCATCTCGATCTTCGCGCCCTTGACCTGCCGCTCCAGGTTGTAGCGGTACTTCTGCACCAGCTCCTGCGGGTTGGCGCTGATCGCGAAGGACTTCTCGGCCAGCAGCTTCTTCACCGCGTCGTCGTCGGTCTGGGTGAAGCTCTCGGGGTCCATCAGCTTCTCGGCGACCAGCTTGCGCAGATACTCGATGACCTGCCGGAACTCGTCCCTCGCCCCGGTGAAGACGAACTTCTGGGCCTTGGTGTCGAAGGTGATGTTCTCGTACATCCAGCCGGCCCGGACGCCGTACGCCTGCCCGAGGTAGCTGAGGAGGGCGCCCGCCGGGAAGACTGTGTTGGTGCTCCAGCGGTCGGAGAGCGGGTAGCTGTCGGGGTACTTCGCCTTGATCGCCTTGAGGACGTCGTACACCTCGTCCCATGTCGTCGGCAGGCTCACACCGATCTTGTCGAGGACGTCGGTGCGGAAGGACAGCGAGTATCCGGACTTGGGCTTCTCGTGGAGACCGGGCAGCAGGTAGTACTTGCCGTCGGACTGGCGGATGGAGTCCAGCTCGGGCTCCAGGTTCCACCGCTTCACCTTGTCCTGGAAGTTGGGCATCAGGTGCACGTACTCGCTCACCGGCAGGATCGCGCCCGACGACACAAAGGCGACCTCGGAGGGGTGGTAGGTCTTCGGGATCAGGAAGGGGGCGTCACCCGAGCCGATCAGCAGGCTGCGCTTCTTCTCGTAGTCGCTCAGCGGGACGTCGACGGGCTGCAGTGTGATGCCGGTGCGCTTGGTGACCTCCTTCCAGAAGAGCCAGTTCTTCTTGAGCGGGTACGTCGGGTTGTCGTTGTGCAGGACGGAGAAGGACAGCGCCTTGGTCGCCTTGAACTGCTCGCCGGCGTTGTACTTCTTCATGGCGCCGTTCTGCTTCTTCGACAGGTCCTTGCTGTCGCCGCCGTCGTCGCCGCTGCCGCAGCCGGTGAGTGCGGCGAGTCCGGCGAACCCCGCCGCGGCGAGCAGCGACCTTCTCGACAGCTGGCCCGTGTTCGTCACGTGAACTCCCAAGTGTTGTCGAACTGTTGATGCGTGGAGTGGATGCGCTCAGCCCTTGACCGCGCCGAGCATCACGCCCGAGACGAAGTACCGCTGCACGAAGGGATAGACGGCGAGGATCGGCAGCGCCGTGAGCACGATGGTGACCGACTGGATGTTGGCGGCGGCCTGGGTGAGCTGGTCGGTCGCGGCCCCGGCGTTGCCGCCTTCGGTGGCGCCCGCGATGAGGTTGCGCAGATACACGGTGACCGGCATCAGCTCGGCCCTGTCCATGTAGAGGAACGCCGAGAACCATGAGTTCCAGAACGACACCGAGTAGAAGAGCACCATGGTCGCGATGACGGCCTTGGACAGCGGCAGCACGATCCGCAGCAGAATCCCGTACGCGCTCAGACCGTCGATCTGCGCGGCCTCCTCGAGCTCGGCCGGCATGTTCTCGAAGAACGCCTTCATCACCAGGAGGTTGAAGACGCTGATGGCGTTCGGCAGGGCGATCGCCCAGATCGAGTTCTTCAAGCCGAGGCTGGTGATGAGTACGTAGTTGGGGATCAGGCCGCCGGAGAAGAACATCGTGAACACGGCGATGCCGACGAGGAAGGTGCGCCCGCGCAGGTCCTTCTTCGACAGGACGTAGGCGTAGACGGTGGTGAGGACCATGGCGACGGCGGTGGAGAGCACCGTATAGAGGACGGTGTTGCCGTAGCTGCGCCAGAACGTCCCGTCCTGGAAGACGATCTTGTACGTGGTGAGGTTGAAGCCCTTGGGCCACAGTGTCACCTCGCCCGCCCGGATCTGGTGCTCCCCGCTGAAGGAACGGGCGACGATGTTGATGACCGGGTAGAGCGTGACCACCACGACCAGGGTCAGGATCACTGCGTTGACGCCCTGGAAGACGCGGTAGCCGCGGGTCGGGTTGTTGACGGACGTCCCGGCGCGGGGCCGGGCCTCGATGCTCACCACAGGCTCGTCCCCACGGTCTTGCGCGACACCCGGTTCGCGGACGTGATCAGCACGAGGCCGATGACCGCCTCGAACAGTCCGATGGCGGCGGCGTAGCTGAAGGAGTTCGACTCGACACCGGTGCGGTACAGGTAGGTCGAGATGACGTCCGCTGTCGGATAGGTGAGCGGGTTGTACAGCAGCAGGATCTTCTCGAAGCCGACCACCATGAACGTGCCGATGTTGAGGATCAGCAGGGTGACCATGGTGGGGCGGATACCGGGCAGCGTCACGTGCCACGTCTGCTGCCAGCGGTTCGCACCGTCGATCCGTGCCGCCTCGTACAGATCCTCGTCGATGGTGCTGAGCGCGGCGAGATAGAGGATCGTGCCCCAGCCGGCCGTCTGCCAGACCTCGGAACCGACGTAGATCGTGCGGAACCAGCCGGGCTCCTGGATGAACCGGACCGGATCGTGGCCGAACGTCGCGAGGACATGGTTGATCGGGCCGTCCGACGCCAGCATCTGCACGGTGATGCCCGCGACGATGACGATGGACAGGAAGTGCGGCAGGTACGAGACCGACTGCACGAACCGTTTCAGTGCGGTGCGCCTGACCTCGTTGAGCAGCAGGGCCAGCACGATCGGCACGGGGAAGCAGAACAGGAGCGTCAGCAGGCCCATCCAGAGCGTGTTCCGGAAGACCTGCCAGAACGTCGGATCGCTCAGGAACATCTGCACGTAGCGCAGGCCCACCCACTCCTCGCCGAGGATCGAACCGCCGGGCTCGAAGCGGCGGAACGCGATCACGTTGCCGATCATCGGCAGGTAGCGGAAGACCAGGAAGAACAGGATCGGCAGCACCGCAAGGGAGTACAGCTGCCAGTCGCGGCGAAGCGATCGGCGCCAGGAGCGACGACCGGACGGAGGCTTCTGTACGGGTGGCGGGTCGGGCGGGCCGCCGGTGCGGGGCTGGCTGCCCGTCATGGTGGAGGAGCTCATGCAGGGCCTTTCGTCACACGGGCAGGCAGAGGTCATCACAAGGGCGGGGAAAGAGGTACCGAGAACTTTCAGGAATCTTCCGGTAACGTCGCCGCAACCTAAAGCCGCTCCCGACCCCTGTCAATGGGTGCTGCGTCAGAGGGAGTTGGCTCCGTGACCGGCTGTGAGGTGCCTGTGCCCGCCTTCGACCTGCCCCTGGACGAACTCCAGCGCCACCGACCCGAGCCCGATGAGCCGGCCGATTTCGACGCGTTCTGGCAGGCCACGCTGAAGTCCGCCGCCCACCCCGAACCCCTGATCCGCGTCCGCCCCGTCGAGAGCGGCCTGCGGCTCGTCGAGAGCTGGGACGTCACCTTCCGCGGTTTCGCGGGAGATCCCGTCCGCGCCTGGTACACCCGGCCCGCGGGCGACGGCGAACTCCTCCCCGCAGTCGTCGAGTTCGCGGGCTACGGCCGAGGCCGCGGCCTCCCGCACGAGCGTCTCACCTGGGCGAACGCCGGCTACGCCCATCTGCTCATGGACAACCGAGGCCAGGGTGACCAGTACGGCAACGGCGGCGCGACCCCCGACCGGCACGCGGCCGCGCCCGGCGGCCCGGGACCCGCGGTGCGTGGGCTGCTCGACCCGCACGACTACCACTACCGCCGTCTGATCACCGACGGGGTGTGTGCCGTCGCCGCGCTGCGAGCCCTGACCGGAGTCGACCGGGACCGGATCGCCGCGGTGGGCAACAGCCAGGGCGGCGGAGTGGCCCTCGCCGTCGCCGGACTCGTCCCCGATCTCGCCGCGGCCCTGGTCACGGCACCGCTGCTGTGCGGCGTCCGCCGCGCCCTCGACCTCACCGACACGGGGCCCTATGGGGAGATCGCCGCCTACCTCGCCGTGCACCGGGGCGCGGAGGACGCCGCGTTCCGCACACTCGCCTACGTCGAGGGCATCTCGTTCGCCCGCCGCGCTCACGCCCCGGCCCACTTCGGAGTCGGCCTGCGCGACCAGGTCTGCCCGCCCAGCGGTGCATACGCGGCGTACCACCGCTACGGCGAACTCACCGGGGCGGAGCCCGTCCGGGAGATCCACGCCTACCCGTTCAACGGCCACGAGCACGGCGACGCCGTGCAGGTACGTCGCCAAATGACCTGGCTGCGCGGGGTGCTGGGAGCGGGGGGCGCATAGATTCAAGGCCATGCGTTCGGCGGGTCGGACAAGACCCCGGCTTGACCGGCGCATGGTCGACGAGATGTCCTACGGTTTCCGGAACGCATCCGGAGAACTTTCAGGATGCAGAGCTCGATGGAGGTGGGGAACGTGGCCCGGGTTGGCGGGACAGGCAAGGCAGCCGCGCAGAGCCCGGACGGGCCGGCCAAGGTGACGATCACCGAGATCGCGCGGGAGGCGGGGGTGTCGGTGCCGACCGTCTCCAGGGTCGTCAACGGGCGCTCCGACGTTTCGCCCGCCACCCGGGCGCGGGTCGAGGGCCTGCTGCAGCGGCATGGGTACCAGCGGCGCCCGCCTGCGCCCGGGGACCGGGCGGCGCTGCTCGACCTGGTCTTCAACGACCTGGACAGCCCCTGGGCGGTGGAGATCATCCGGGGCGTCGAGGAGGTCGCGCACGAGGCGGGGGTGGGCACGGTGGTCTCCGCGATTCACGACCGGGCGGGCGCGGCCCGGCAGTGGATGACGAATCTGCGGGCCCGCGCGTCGGACGGGGTGATCCTCGTGACCTCGGTTCTCGAACCGGGGCTGCACGACGAACTGCGGCGCCTGGGCGTGCCGTTGGTGGTCGTCGACCCGGCCGGTTCGCCGGCCACCGAGGCGCCGACCGTCGGTGCCACGAACTGGGCGGGCGGGATGGCCGCGACGGAGCACCTGCTGGGGCTCGGTCACCGCAGGATCGGGTTCATCGAGGGCCCGCCCAGGCTGCTGTGCTCGCGTGCCCGGCTCGACGGGTACCGGGCCGCGCTGGACGTGGCCGGTGTGCCGGTGGACGACGCGCTGATCGTGCCCGGCGACTTCTACCACGAGTCCGGGTTCACCGGCTGCAACCAGCTGTTGGACCTGGCCGAGCCGCCCACCGCCATCTTCGCCTCCAGTGACCAGATGGCGCTCGGGGCGATCGAGGCGCTGCGCCGTCGCGGGCTGCGGGTGCCGGAGGACATGAGCGTCCTCGGCTTCGACGACCTCCCGGAGGTGCGCTGGTCGGCGCCGCCGCTCACGACGGTCCGCCAACCGTTGGCGGAGATGGGCAAGATGGCGGCGCGCTTCGTCCTCGATCTGGCCCGGTCCGTCGCACCGGCCTCGTCGCGGGTGGAGCTGGCGACGGAACTGGTGGTCAGGGCCAGTACGGGGGAGCCCCGGCAGGTCTGACGCGCCCGGCACCCATCGGGGGTGTCAACGGTCTTTTTTGTCAATGCCGTTGACACCCCCGTCGTGTGTCCGTAACTTCCGAGGCCATCCACCGATAGTTTCGGATCCCTTCCGGAAGGTGTGTCATGCCACCCCCCGTATCCCTGCTCGGCCGCCGTGCCCGGGACGCCGTCAGCATGGCCGGCCTCGGCACCGCGGTGCTGATGTCCCGCGGCGACTCGGCCTCCGGCTCGAAGGACGGCTCGGGCCGGTCCGTCGTCGAGTGGTGGCACATCCGGACCGACGAGCCCGTCGGCAGCCGCTTCGGCGGCGCCGCACACTGCACGCCCGACTGCCGGTGACCACCAGCATCCTGTGCCGCCTCTTCCGTGATCCCCGACGAACTGGAGGAGGTGCCCACCCTCGACCGCTGCTTTCCGTCCGGCTGCCGGTGGTGGACGCTGCCGCAGATGGTGCGGCCCGCGCTCGGCACAGTATCCGTGCGTGCGGCCGTCGGCAGGCGTCGGAACTTCCACCTGCCGAAGCACGTGTCCGGCGAACCCCCTTGGTGGACGAATCCCTGTCGGGGTCCAGCAGTTCCAGGGCCGGTACGTCCCCGGCCCGGTGGCGCGACCGCGCGTACTCGGACCTCGCCATGGTCCCTGCGCTCGCCTTCTGCGCGATGGCCGACCGGCGGTATCACCAAGGGCGCGACCTAGTGACCCTCGCCTGGATCGGGCTCGCGGGGCCTGATCCGGCCTGATCCGAACGAAAGGCCAGAGGGCTGACCGGTGTCACTGGCTCATCACCGGGCCCACCACAGGTGCGACAGCGACGTCGCCCGAACTTCACCTGTTCGTACCGCACTTGAGGAGTCCCATGGCTCAGCCCTGGCAGGACACCACCCTGTCCGCCCATGTCCGGGCCGCTCTCCACCCGTTCGGGTACGGCCTGTCGTACACCACGTTCGCCTGGGACGTCGAGCCGTGCGACGCCCCCGAACTGTCCACCGACGGTGAGACCACCCTGCGCCTCACCGTCCGCAACACCGGCGAGCGCCCCGGCACCGAGGTCGTCCAGCTCTACCTCCACGACCCGGTCCGCACGGTCGCGCGGCCGGAGATCCGGCTCGTCGGCTGCACCCGGGTCCCGCTCGACGCGGGGGCGTCCGCGGAGGTCCACGCAACGTTCCCGGCGGACCTCGCCGCGTACACCGGCGCCGACGGCCGCCGAGTCGTCGAACCAGGAGCCCTCGAACTGCGCGTCGCCGCGTCCAGCGCCCATGTCCACCACACCGTGCCGCTCACCCTCACGGGGCCGGTGCGCGAGGTCGGGCACGAGCGGCGGATGCGGTGCGAGCTGCGCGTGAAGTGACGCGCGCGGCACCGCGCGAAGCAAGGTCAACCACCTGCCCAACCACGCACCCCCGCCTTCAGTTGAGGAGCCGCCCCATGCGCACACCCGCACGCCGTACCCGAGCCGGAGCCGCTGCTTTCGCCGCTTCCACGGCCCTGCTGCTCGGTCTCGCCGCGGTCCCGGCCGCCCACGCGGACGGCGCCCGGCACCGCGCCGCCACGCTCGACGACCTGGCACAGCGGACCGGCCGCTACTTCGGCTCGGCCGTCGACAACCCCGAGCTGGACGACACCGCGTACGCCGACCTGCTCGGCAGCGAGTTCGGCGCCACCACCCCCGGCAACGGCATGAAGTGGTACGCCACCGAACCCCGGCGCGGCGTCTTCGACTTCACCGCCGGCGACGAGATCGTGGCGTACGCGAAGGCCCACCACCTGAAGGTGCGCGGCCACACCCTGCTGTGGCACAGCCAGCTGCCGAGCTGGCTGACGGACGGCACCTGGACCGCCGACGAACTGCGCTCGATCCTCAAGAACCACATCACGACCGAGGTGAAGCACTACAAGGGCAAGGTCTTCGCCTGGGACGTCGCCAACGAGATCATGAACGAGGACGGTACGTACCGGGAGAACATCTTCTACAAGACGCTCGGCCCCGGCTACATCGCCGACGCCCTGCGCTGGGCGCACGCCGCGGACCCCAAGGTCAAGCTGTACCTCAACGACTACAACGTCGAGGGACTCGGCGCGAAGTCGGACGCCTACTACACGCTGATCAAACAGCTCAAGGCGGATCGCGTCCCGATCGACGGCTTCGGCATGCAGGCACACCTCGCCCTGCAGTACGGCTTCCCGAGCGACATGAAGGGCAACATCCAGCGCTTCGCCGACCTGGGCCTCGACGTCGCGATCACCGAACTCGACATCCGGATGATCCTGCCCGCCGACGCTGCCAAGCTGACCCAGCAGGCCGACTGGTACGCCCAGGTCACCGACGCCTGCCTGGCTGTGCGGCGCTGTGTCGGCATCACGCTGTGGGGCTACTCCGACCGGCACTCGTGGATCCCGTCGGTCTTCGCCGGCCAGGGCGCAGCGCTGCCCTGGGACGAGAACCTCCAGCGCAAGCCCGCGTACGACGCGATCGCCGGCGCGCTCGCGGCCGCCGGACACTGACCGCCGGGTGACGACGGGACGCTCACCCCGAAGGCTCGACAGGCCCTCGGGGTGAGCGCGTCGGTCACCCGCGCCCGTGGCTCACGGGATACGAGTGGCCGACCGCGATCTCGTCGATCCTCAGCTGGTGGTAGAAGGGAACGACGGTCGCCGCAGACCAGGTGCTGTCCACCTCCAGCCTGATGTAGCGGGCCGTGGTGTCCAGGTCGACGTAGCGGGTGCTGCGGGCGCTCTCCATGACGCCGGTCTTCACCGGCTCGCCCCAGTGTTCGCCGTCGTCACTGACGAAGACCTTGTAGTCCTTGATCCGGGCCGAGTCCTCCTTCCTGCCGAACGACTCACGGTTGTACGTGGGAGACCATTCGGTCTGGTTCACGGCCAGGTACCGGGCCTTCTTGACGCCCCCGAGGTCCAGCGTGACGGAGACGGGCACCTGCGCGTTCGAGTCCCAGTACCGGGTGAGGTCGCCGTCGGTGAGGTTCGCCGCCGGGTGGCCGTCCTTCGTCGACGTGGCGGTGGCCCGCACCGTGTGGGACGGGTAAAGGCCCTGGCGGTGCCGTTCCGTCTCCACCTTGAACACCGTGTCGTACGGGTCCCAGGTGTTGATGCCTTTGAGCGTCACGCTTCCCTCGCGCTGGTCGAAGGCGATCCGCTCACCGGTGCGCAGATCGCTGATCCGCTTCACCTTGGTGCCGTTGTCGCGAAGGCTGAGGGTGTCGGCGCCGCTCGGACGCGTCGTGACGTGGATGTACTGGCGTGTCGGGTCCTCCTTGCTCACCGTGGTGTAGCCGTACGCCCCGTCGCTCCAGGCCCCCGGACGCAGCCCGCCGTACAGATAGCCGCCGCCGTCCACGCCGTGCAGCGACTCCCAGATCGGGTCGAGATACTTCGACATGTAGTCGGTGAACGCCTGCTGCTGGGGCGGGAACGTCCCGTTCACCTGGGCCTGGAGGTCCATCAGGGACTTGTACGACGTCCCCGCGTTGGCCACGTAGCGGCGGATGTTGAGCGCCGTGTCGACCGGACGGTCCTGGCCGTCGTACCACCAGGCGCCGCTCGACGGCACTTTGTAGCAGGACTCCGTCAGGCGCGGCATGGACGTCCAGTACGCCGCCGGCATGTCGTAGTCGGGCGTCATACCGGTCTTCTGCTCGTTGGACACGGTGTCCATGATCGGTGTGTCTTCGTTGTTGTTGCTCAGGAGCATGTCCGGGCGCTGCTCACGGATCTGCTCGTAGAGGTGGTGCTGTTCCCAGTACTCGTTGTCGTTGTCTATCCAGAAGCCGCTCAGGTCCGGGTAGTTGTGCATCACTTCGAAGAAGTTGTCGTAGCTGAACTCGCCGAAGCCGGGCCGGGTCGTCAGATCGACGTCCTTGCCCTTGTACGCGGAGTAGGCGGCGGAGTCGAAGGACTCGCGCCCCTGCTCGGCGTGCCACTGCGGGTCGTCCGTCATATAGAGGATGACCTTGATGCCCTTGGCCTTGGCCGCCTCGATGAGCTCACCCAGGATGTCGCGCTTCGTCGAGCAGCTGCCGGGGATCTTCGACGGCCAGGGGCGGGCGTAGCCCAGGCGGCTGTGGAAGGTGGCCAGGACGATGTAAGAGCCGTGGATCTTCTGCGTCTCTTTGACCCAGTAGTCCGGGTTCCAGCCGCTGTCGTTCACGGCCTTCTGCCAGGAGTCGCAGTCGTAGTGGGCGGGCTGTGTGTACATGCCCCAGTGCAGGAAGAGGCCCGCGGTGGAGTTGCGCAGCCAGGTCTGGCGCGGGTTGAACATGCCCGGCACCGGGTCCGCCTGCGCGGTGGCGGTCGTGCCGGTGGCCGCGGGGGCGGATGCGGGGGTGAGCAGGAGGGGGCTGAACAGGGCGAGCAGGGCCGCCCACAGGGCCCACAGGCGCCGTGGCCGGCGCGCTGGTCTGCTGGACATGAGGGGTTGTTCCTCCTTCGGGTGCAGCACCGCGCGGGCGCCGGGACAAGGAACGTGCTGTGCAGGCGAGTCGGTGGACCTCCTCGGGATCAGTCGGGTGGCCGGACGGTCAGCAGGCCGGAGGGCGGTACGTCGAGGCGGACCGCGCCCGGGCCGAGGGTGTGCGGGCCCGAGCGGGTGACCCGGCCGCGCGCGTCGTACGTGGTGAGCGTTGCCCGCACCGGGGCGTGCGGGACGACGCAGACCAGGCCGTCCGCGGCGGTGGCGTTCACCAGATCGGCCCGGGGGTGGCGCATCAGGTCCAGCGGGACGGGGCGTTCGGCGTGGGCGACGATGACCTGGGCGTCGCCGGCGTGCGCCCGGACGAGGGGGTACAGCTCGTCCGGACGACCCGGCTCCACCTCGCCGTCGAGCAGCACGGGGCGCAGCCGCTGCCACTGCCGCAGCCAGAACGTCACCACCTCGCGGTGTTCCGGGGTCAACTCGCCCAGAGCGCAGGACAGTTGTGGCACTGCGTGCAACACGGACTGGATCTGCCGGGCCGCCGCCTCGGCCGATGCGTCCGGGTCCCACATCAGCATGTCCGAGTGGACGGCGCCGCCGGTCGCGCAGAGCGCCGCGTCGATCGTGCGGATCCGGTTCGCGGTGGCGTCGGCCGGGCAGTCGGTGGCGCGCAGCAGATTCCCGTACGCACGCATGCCCGGGCCGAGATAGGGCTGGCGCAGTTCGACCAGCGGGCCGCGCGGGCACAGCGCGCCGAGGGTGGCGCGGAGGTCACCGAGAAGCAGGGCCATCGCGGGCCCGACCGGGTCGCCGCCGTCGTCCGCGTACACCGTGGCGTCGTCGAGGAAGTCCAGCTTCAGGCCGTCGAGGCCGTGGTCGGCGACGAGCCGGGTGCACACCTCCAGGACGTGCGTGCGCACCCGGGATTCCCTGGGGTCGAGGACGTGTGCGCCCGGCGCGGTCGGGCTGGGGATGCGAGCGTACGGGGAGAGCCGCTGCCATTCGGGGGAGTCCGGGCCAAGGAGCAGCGGGGCGATCCACGCCAGATACGCCATGCCGAGGCCCTGCACGTCGCGCACATGCCCGGCGAGGTCGGGGAACTTGGCCGTGTCGACCTGCCAGTCGCCCGCCCAGGCGTAGCCGCGCTCCCGGCCGCCGCGCTGCCAGCCGTCGTCGAGGATCAGCAGTCCGCAGCCGAGTGCGGCGGCGCGAGCGGCCTCCTGTGCCACGCCGTCGGCCGTGACCTCCTGCCCGAAGGCGTACCAGGTGGAGTAGGCGGGGGTGCGGCCCTCCTCCGGCAGCGCCAGTGGCGGCAGCTTCGCGGCGCCGACGAGCCGCCGGCGCAGCGGGCGCAACGCCGCAGCGGGGGAGGGGCCGCGGCCGGCGAACAACACGGTGAACGGCTCCCGCCCCGCGGTGAGTTCAAGATGTACCACGAACAGCTTGCGCTGCTCCGAGACGCCGAAGACCAGATGCACCTCGGCCGCCGAGTCCTGTGCGGCGAACGTGAGCAGCGTCTGCCCCGACGTCTCGTACAGGCAGCCGATCGCGCAGCCGTGCACCAGGCCGGCGTCCAGCCGCCCGGACCAGTCGGGCGGCAGGGACCGCTGCCAGCCGGCGTCCGGGTGCCAGTAGCCGACGGCGTCCCGCAGCGGTGTCTCCAGGCGGATCTCCACGGCCTCGCCCTCGAGGGCTGACACGTCCAAGGCCCGTACACCGTCCTGGAGTTCCCGCACGACGGGCTCCATGGGGGTTCCGTCGACGAGCACGGCGACGCGGACCCGGTCGATGAGCGCGCTGGTGGGCGCGGGCGGGCGTTCGGCCGTGGTGACCGCGATCGACGTCACGTACGTCCTCCGGGAGAGCGACTGCAGAGACGGGCTGCCCGTTCGTGAGCGTTCCCGTGAGCGCTCACGGAGTACCTTGAAGCCGCCGCATGTCCCCGTCAAGACCGGAGCCGGGGATTCCTGGATTCCGCCTTGATCGTTTCAATTGCCGTACGAATGAGGGCCGTTGACAGCAAGGGGCGAGCTGCTCATCATGTCCGTGAGCGCTCACGTGAACCATCCCGCAGCGACGGCGGACGACACTTGGGCAGGCAGAGAGAGGAGCCTTCCCGAGATGCCCACCCCCCGTACGTCACGGCGCGGGCGCCACGGCGTCACCATCGACGACGTGGCCCGCTCCTCGGGTGTCTCCCGGCAGACCGTCTCCCGCGCCATCAACGACAAGCCGGAGATCGACCCGGACACCCGGGCGCGGATCCTGGAGGTCGCCCAGAAGCTCGGCTACCGGCCCAACCGGCATGCGCGCGGCATGGCCGGCCCGGCGACGACCATGCTCGGCCTGGTCGTCGCCGATGTGCTCAACCCGTTCTTTCCCGAGGTCGTGGCCGGGGTGATGGAGGCGGCTGACGAGCGCGGGTGGCAGGTTGCCGTGTACAGCACCGGGTCGGCCCTCGAACGCGAGCAGACGGTGGCGGCCACTGTCGCCGACCACGTCGACGCGTGCGTCGGCTACTTCTTCGCCGAGAGTGCCATCGAACGGGTGCGGGGGACCGGAATCCCGCTGGTGCTCCTGGACCACGACACCCGGCCGCCGGCCGCCGGCGGTGTCCGTATCGACTTCGAGTCCGGGATGCGGCAGGCCCTCGGGCACCTCACGGCCGCCGGACACCGGCGCGTGGTCATGCTCGATGACAAGGCCCGCGCAGACGCGGCGGACCCGCACTCCCGGCGCGCCCTGTTCCTCGCCCTGGCCGCCGAACACGGCCTCGACGGCGAGGGGACTCCGGTCGTGTCCGTGGCCAACTCGGTGCAGGGCGGCGCCGACGGCATGGACCGCGTGCTCGCCGAGCACCCCGGCACCACCGCGGTGCTCGGCTACAACGACCTGATCGCGGTCGGCGCCATGCGCCGCGCGCTGCGCCGCGGCCTGGCCGTACCCGGCGACTGCGCCTTCGTCGGGTGCGACGGCCTGATGCTCGGCGAGCTCATGGACCCGCCGCTCACCACGCTGCACGTCGACAAGCGCCAGGTGGGCCGGGCGGCCGTCGAGCAGGTCGCGGCGCTCGTGCAGGGCCGCGGCCCGCTCGCCGAGCGGGTGATCGTGCCGCGTCTGGTCGTGCGCGAGTCGGCCTGAGCGACGGCCGTCGATCACGGTGACGGCATTGACCCGGGATAGTCATTGCCCTGGGCAGTCCACGAACCTCCGAAGCGCTCGTCGAGACCGGCGGGCTCAGCGCCAGTCGACTCCGCCCGGGCCCGTGCCCTGAGCCAGTCTTGCCTCGATCTCCTCGCGCACCTTCTGCATCACGGTCACGATCCGCCGTTCGCGCTCCTCGGTGAGCCGTGCCACCGGCACCGAGCAGCTGATCGCGTCCCGCGCCGGCGCTTCGTCGCTCACGCGCAGCGCGAAGCCGAATCCGACGATGCCGGTGACGCCCTCCTCGCGGTCGATCGAGTAGCCGCGGGCCCGGACCTGTGCGAGGTCGGCGACGAGCGCGGCCAGGGTGGTGTGGGTGCGTGGGGTCAGTGCCTCGTACGGTGCGTCGGGCAGTGCCGCGTCCGGGTGTTCGGCCAGTAGTGCCTTGCCGAGTGCGCCCGCGTGGGCGGGAAGCCAGCGACCCACTCGGCTGATGGTGCGCAGATATTCGTGCGACTCGCGGGTCGCGAGGTAGGCGATGTCCATGCCGTCGAGGCGGGCCAGATGGATGGTCTCACCCAGTTGCTCCGACGCGTCGTCCAGGTACGGGCGCACCACGCGGACCACAGGGTCGGTGTCCAGATAGGTGGTGCCGGTGAGGAGTGTGCGCAGGCCGATTCCGTAGAGCGAGCCGGTGGCGTCGGTACGCACCCAGCCGCGTGCGATCAGGGTCTGCAGCAGCGCGTACATGGAGCTGCGAGGGACGCCCAGCTCGGCGGCGAGTTCCTGCAGCCGGGCGGGCCGGTCGCCGCGGTCGGCGAGGAGTTCGAGCAGTTCGACCGTGCGTGCGGCCGACTTGACCTCGCGCACGCCGGACTCGGGCGGCCGGACCACGGGCTCAACAGATTCGGACATGGGTCGATCGTACGTACCGTCCCGACCTGCGTGTCCATGCCTGCACTTGATGCCGAATCGCTTGCTCGAACCCATTGACGGGGTGGGTTCCCGAGCCTACTGTCCATCCCCATGTGCGAACGTCATCTACATACGGAGACAGCATGGTGACTCGGACCCCCCTCGCCGGCACTGCGGCCCGGCTGCGCGACGGCATGGCCCAGGGCGTGCTGTCTTTCCCGCTCACCAGCTTCCACGCCGACGGATCGCTCGACCTCGACGGCTTTCGCGGCTATCTCGCCGGGCAACTGGAGACGAACCCCGGCGCGCTCTTCCCGGCCTGCGGCACGGGCGAGTTCAGCGCGCTCGACGAGGACGAGTACGGCCAGGTCGTCGCGACCGCGGTGGAGGTGACGGCGGGCCGCGTCCCGGTCGTGGCCGGGACCGGATACGGCTACGCCCAGGCGCTGCGCTTCGCCCGTATCGCCGAAGACGCCGGAGCCGACGCGCTCCTCGTCCTGCCGCACTACCTCAACAAGGCCCCGCAGGACGGGTTGGTCGAGCAACTCCGCCGGATCGCCGACCGCACCCGGCTGCCACTCATCGCCTACCAGCGCGACCACGTGACGTACGACGCGGAGACCGTGCGCCGGATCGCCGCGATCCCCGGCGTCATCGGCCTCAAGGACGGCCACAGCGACCTCGACCGGCTCCAGCGCAGCACCCTCGCCGCCCCCGACGGCTTCCTCTTCTTCAACGGCGCCCCGACCGCAGAGCTCCAGGCCCGCGCCTATGCGACGGTCGGCATCCCCGCCTACTCCTCAGCCGTCCACGCCTTCGCCCCGGAGATCGCCGACGCCTTCTTCCAGGCCCTGTCGGCAGGCGACAACAGCCGCGTCGACAAGCTGCTCGCCGACTTCTACGTGCCCTTCGTGGAGCTGCGAGACCGGCGGCCCGGGTATGCGGTGTCCCTGGTCAAGGCGGCGGCCCGACTGCGCGGCCGCCCCGTCGGACCGGTCCGTGCGCCCCTCACCGACCCGACCCCCTCGGACCTCGCCGACCTCGAAACACTGCTCACCACCGGCCTGAACCTCGTTGGAGCCGCCCGATGAACGACCTGACGATCACCGACGTCCGGCTGACCCCGATCCTCGTCGCCGACCCGCCGCTGCTCAACGCCCAGGGCGTGCACCAGCCGTACACCCCCCGCCTGATCATCGAAATCACCACCGCGGACGGGATCACCGGCCTCGGCGAGACCTACGGCGACACCAAGTACCTGGAGCTGGCCCGCCCCTACGCCGAGAAGCTGGTCGGCCGGTCCGTCGCGGACCTCAACGGCCTGTTCACCCTCGCGGACGAGGTCGCGGTGGCCGAGGAGCGGGTGACGAACCAGGTGGACGTGGGTGGCCTGCGAGGCGTCCAGACCGCGGACAAGCTGCGGTTGTCCGTCGTCTGCGGCTTCGAGGTCGCCTGCCTGGACGCGCTCGGCAAGGCACAGGGCCTGCCGGTTCACGCCCTGCTCGGCGGCAAGGTGCGCGACGCCGTCGAGTACAGCGGCTACCTCTTCTACAAGTGGGGCGAGCACCCGAAGGGCGTCGAATCCGAGGCGGACGACTGGGGCGAGGCCGTCGACCCGGCCGGCATCGTCGACCAGGCACGCAAGTTCACCGAGCGCTACGGCTTCCGCTCCTTCAAGCTCAAGGGCGGCGTGTTCGCGCCCGAGCAGGAGATCGCGGCGATACGCGCCCTCGCCGAGGCGTTCCCCTCGAGCCCGCTGCGACTCGATCCCAACGGTGCCTGGTCCGTCGAGACCTCCGTCAAGGTCATCGAGGAGCTGCAGGACGTCCTGGAGTACATGGAGGACCCCACTCTCGGTACGCCCAACATGGCCGCCGTCGCCGCCCGCACCGACGTGCCACTCGCCACCAACATGTGTGTGACGACCTTCGACGAGGTCAAGGAGGCGTTCACGCGCGACGCCGTCCAGGTCGTCCTGTCCGATCACCACTACTGGGGCGGCCTGCGCAACACCCGCGAACTCGCCGCCATATGCCGCACCTTCGGCGTCGGGGTGTCGATGCACTCCAACACCCACCTGGGCATCTCGCTCGCCGCGATGACACACGTGGCGTCCACCGTGCCGAACCTGCACCACGCCTGCGACTCGCACTACCCCTGGCAGTCCGAGGACGTGCTGAACGAACGGATCACCTTCACGGACGGCAAGGTGACCGTCTCCGACGCCCCGGGCCTCGGCGTCACCCTCGACCGCGACAGGCTCGCCGTCCTGCACCAGCGCTGGCTCGACGACGACGGCACGATGCGCGAACGCGACGACGCGGCCGCGATGCGCGTCGCCGCCCCGGCCTGGGAAGCCCCGCCCTTCCCCCGCTGGTGACACCAACTGCCTGACGGGAGACGGGAGTTCGTCCATCCCGGTTCCCGGCTCTGGTTGCGGGAGTTCTCCGCCGGGGAGTCCCCCTTTCCGGTCTCCGGCGACTCCCGCCCCCTGCCGTACCCCGCATCACGATCGGAGCCGCTCGTGTCCGCAGCACCCCAGAGCGTCGTCAACGGCGCCGTGCAGCACCCCCCGGCCGTCGAGTCCGCCATCAAGAAGATCTTCAAGCGCGTCATCCCGCTGTTCTTCATCATGTTCGTCGTGAACTACATGGACCGGGTCAACATCGGCTTCGCCAAAGACGAACTGAGCGCCGACACCGGTCTGTCGGCAGCCGCGTTCGGTGTCGGCGCGGGCATCTTCTTCATCGCATACGCGATCTTCGAAGTGCCCTCCAACATCCTCATGGAGCGATTCGGCGCACGGATCTGGCTCACCCGGATCATGATCAGCTGGGGGGTCGTGGCCACCGCCATGGCCTTCGTGAACAGCGCCGAGATGTTCTACGTGCTGCGCTTCCTCCTCGGCGTCGCGGAAGCGGGCTTCTTCCCCGCAGTCATCTACTACTTCTCCCGCTGGCTCCCCGACTCCCACCGCGGCCGCGCCACCTCCGTCTTCCTCATGGGCTCCGGCACGGCGACCGTCATCGTCGGCCCGATCTCCGGCGCGCTCATGGAGATGCACGGCCTCCTCGGTCACGCCGGCTGGCAGTGGATGTTCTTCATCGAGGGCCTCTTCTCGGTCGTCCTCGGCTTTGTCGTCCACCGCTTCCTGGACAACAGCATCGAGAGCGCCGACTGGCTCACCGACGAGGAGAAGCAGGGCCTCGTAGCCACGATCGACGCCGAACAGGCCGCCCGCGAAAGCAAGCGCGGCACCGCGAAGGTCTCCCGCTGGAAGCTGCTGGCCGACCCCCAGGTGCTGCTTTTCCTCTGGATCTACTTCGCGATCAACGTCGCCCTGTACGCGGTGACGTTCTGGCTCCCCTCGATCGTCGACGACATCGGCGGCCTCTCCGAGTTCCAGGTCGGCCTGCTCACCTCCGTCCCCTGGCTGTTCGCGATCGCCGCCGTCTGGGTCTCCGGCCGGGTCTCCGACCGCACGGGCAAGCGCCGCCCCCTGCTGATCACGCTGCTGCTCATCGGCAGCCTCGGCACGCTCCTCGCCGTCTACGTCTCGCCGTGGCTCGGCCTCGGCGCCCTCTGCATAGCCGCGGTCGGCTTCAAGCCGGCATCCCCCATCTTCTGGACCATTCCGCAGAACTACCTGGACGCCCGCGCCGCAGCCCCGGGCATCGCGCTCATCAACTCCATCGGCAACCTGGGCGGCTTCGTCGCCCCGACCGCCTTCGGCATCCTGGAGACCACGACGGGTTCCACCAAGGGCGGCCTGGTCGGCCTGACAGTGGTCGGAATTCTGGCCGCACTCAGCGTCCTTCTCGTACGAGGAGGCGGCAGGAACGACAGCGTGGGAGGCGGGGCGGTGGACTCGGCGGCCGACGCCTCGGCGGCATGTCCCCGCGATCACTCCGAGCCCGTTTAGTTCTCAGTCGCGGATGTCCTGGAGAAAGAGGTCCTGAGGGGTCTCGTGGCCCAACCCCCTTTCGAGGGCGGGCTCGAGGTGGGGTGCATCGCGAACAGCGGAATGGGCGGACCGGGGCGGCGAGTTGCGGCGGCAACTCGCACCCGACGTCTGAAGGGGTGCCGCCGGCTACTGCGAGGCCTGGTCGTCGGATCCTCGGGCGGGCGGTCACGTACTGCGCTCACGATCGGTCGGGTTCGCGATGGCGGGAGTCTCCGTGAGCTCGTGTCGCTGCCCGGTCAACTCCTGTCTCCGTCCGGCCTGTCCGATTGATCGGAGGTCTTGAGGAGGTTTCTCTGCCGTCGCTCTGGCGCTGCCGGGGCTGACTCAGTAACCTCCCCTCCAGTTCACGTGGTCTACACCACGAGCCTCGGAGGTGGCCAAGTGCCGCGCAGGGCAGGTCGGTTGATAAACGCGGCTGTGGCCGCACTCGCGGTCCTCGGGGCCCTGGCGGCCCCCGGTGGCGCCTCCGCGGCGGCTCCCGCGGAGGTCACCACCGCCCCCTCCGTGGTGCCGCCTCTGCAGAACTGGTCAGGCGGAAGCGGCCAGTTCACGCTCACTCGGCGGTCGCGGATCGTCGTTGACGGTGCGCCCGGTTCCCGGCTGGTCGCCGACGCGCGCACGTTCGCCGTGGACCTGGCCGCGCTGGGCGTCCGGCGACTGCCGGTCGTCGCCGGAGGCGCGGCGCGCAAGGGTGACGTCGAGGTCACCGCGCGGGACGGCGACGGTGAAGGGTTCGGGATCGAGGTGACCCGGGACTCGGTCCGCCTCTCCGGTGACGGCAATGCCGGTGCCTTCTATGCGGAGCAGTCGGTCGAGCAAATACTGAAGACCTCCGATGACCACGCCTCTCTCCCGGTTGGCGCCACCCGCGACATGCCTGCGCAGCGGACCCGGGGGCTCATGATCGACACCGCGCGCACGTACTGGTCGGTGGAGTCCATTCAGCAGACGATCCGCCAGCTGGCGTGGACGAAGTTCAATACCCTGCACTGGCACCTGACCGACTCGGAGTTCTTCCGGCTCGACCTGCCCGGCTACGAGGGGCTCGCGGCAGCGCAGTCGTACACCCCCGCCGATGTCCGCTCCGTGCAGGACTACGCGGCCCGCTACCACGTCACCGTGCTCCCGGAGTTCGACATCCCGGGGCACGCCACCGCGATGTCGAAGTACCGGCCGAGCCTGCGCTGGGACTGCGCCTCCATGAACGCGATCATCGACACCGCCCGGGTCGATCCCGGGTTCACCGTCGACATCACCAAGCCGCAGAACGTGGCCTGGCTCGACGGGATCGCCGAGAAGATCGTGGACCTCTTCGACTCACCGGTGATCCACCTCGGTGGTGACGAGACACCACGCGCCGCCACGCAGGACAAGTGTCCCGAACTCGCCGCGTACGCAAAGGCGCAGGGCTATTCCAAGACCCAGGACGTCTTCCTCGCGTACGAGAACCACCTCAACGCGCTCCTCGCCCGGCACGGCAAGAAGATGCAGATCTGGGGGTGGTGGCCGCAGGCCGGGGGAGCGGGCTCGGTCACCGTCGACAAGGACATCCGCGTCCAGGCGTGGCTGGGCGACGAGCAGACCTTCATCGACCAGGGCTACGACGTCGTGGTGAGCAACGAGTTCTCGCGCCTGTACGTCGTCCCCAAGGCCATGCCGGGCACGGCCAACGGCCAGTACATCCCGGACGACGACGCGCTCTACCGCACGTACGCGGTGAGTACCTCGGACCGGGTGCAGGGCCTTGAGATGGCGCAGTGGGGCGACCGCCAGTACACGGCGCCCGAGGCGTACTCCCTGTCCTATCTGCGGCGTCCGCTCCAGATCCTCGCCTCCACCGCGTGGGGCAGTCCGCGCAGGGAGAGCTACCTCGACTACGAGGAGATGGCGGACACCATCGGGACCGCTCCCGGTGTCGCCGAGCATGCGGACCCCGACGCGCGGCCGGTGGGCGCCACGGCGTACGGACCCGAAGGCGCTGCGAACGCCGCCGACGGCGACCCGGCGACCGCCTTCGCCGCGGACACCGAGGGGGCGGCCGTCGGCCTCGATCTCGGGGAACACGGCGCGGTGCGCCCGGCCGCCGCGCGGCTGCTGCCCCGGAGTGCATCGACGGCCGACCTGTCCTCGCTGGTCGGAGCCAGGATCGAGGGCTGCTCCGCCGGACCCGACAGCGGGTGCACGACGCTGACGAGCGTGGAGTGGACGCCGACCCGCGACTGGCAGACGCTGCCCGTGGACACCTCGCACACCTACCGGTGGGTGCGCCTCGTCGGCGCCGCGAAGGCCAAACCGGTCCTGGCCGAACTGGAGGTGCTCGCCGCCCCGCAGGACGTACACGTCACCGTGAGCGCGCCGAGCGACCTGTCGCAGGGCCACCGCAGCCTCGTCGAGGCAGAGGTGACGAACACGACCGGCCGGGCCCTGCCCCGCGTCGAGGTGCGCCTGACCGTGCGGCACGCCCGCGACAACACCGCCCTGGCGCGTGCGATTCCTGCGCAGCACGTGACCGTCCCGCCGCATCAGCGCCGCACCGTGCGGTTCACCGTCAGTCCCGACGAGGCCGCGCACGCGGGCCCCTACCGGTTCACGGCGACGGCCGACTTCGCCGTCAGTGAGGGAAGCCGAAGGGTGCGCGGCTCGGCACGGTCGGCCGTGCCGCCGCGGGACCTGACCGAGGCCTACGACAACATCGGCATCACGCGGGACGGCAACCCGCAGCCCGGTGACATCGACGGCGCGCAGTCGAGCCTGTCCGCCGTGGCCCTCGCGGCAGCGGGCGTCGAGCGGGGCCGCACGGTCTCGACGGACGGATTCACCTTCGCCCTGCCGTCGCCCACCGCCACCGACCGGGACAACGCCGTGGCCGACGGTCAGCGCATCCCCCTCGCCGGCCACGCGGCCCGCGTCGGGCTCCTGGTCACCGGGACGTACGGGACATCCGCCGGCATCACCGGCAAGGTCACGCTCGCCTACGCCGATGGCACCAGTTCCACCAGCGAGATCACCGTGCCCGACTGGGGCGCCACGACGATTCCGTCCACCACAGTGATCGCCGCCGACGCGGGAAAGGTCAACGGCAGCGGCCGCGCCCAGACCAGTCGTCCGGCGCGGTTGTACGCCGTCCACGTCGACGCCGACCACGCCAAGCGACTTGTCTCCGTCACCCTGCCCACCGCGTCGGGCCCGCTCGGCGCCAAGGCCCCGCTGATCCACGTGTTCGCCCTCGCCACCGACGACCGACAGGGGACCTCCTGATGTCGCACCGCTGCCTCATGTCAAGTCTGAGACGTACCAAGGCCGTTGCGCCCCTGGCCATCGCCGCGGCCTTCGCGGGCGTCCTGCTTCCCGCCGGCGCCGCCACAGCCGGTGAACCGCCCGCCGCCGTGCTGCACGCCGCCCCCGACGGCCGCGGCACCGCATGCTCGTCCGGGCACCCGTGTTCGGTGGAGGGCGCCAAGGAGCGGGTGCGGCATCTGCTTCCGTCGGGGCGGGCACGCGACGTCGTGGTGGAACTGGCCGACGGCACGTACCGCCTCGACAAGCCACTGGAGTTCGGGCCCGAGGACTCCGGCCGCGGTGCCCACCGGGTCACGTGGACGGCCGCCCACGGTGCGCGGCCGGTGCTCAGCGGGGCGCTCAAGGTCACACAGTGGACGCTGCGCGACAAGGACAAGAACATCTGGGAGGCCCCGCTGCCCAAGGGCCTCGACACCCGTCAGGTGTACGTCGACGGCACACGCGCGCCCATCTCCCAGGCGACCCCGGCCGAACTGAACCTGTCCTTCGCCGCGGCGAACGGTGGCTACACGACCGCACCAGCCACCTGGGGACAGGACCTGCTCGCCACCGTCGGCGCGGACGCACTGCGCAGGGTCGAGTTCGTCTACACCGGCGGCAACGGCCCCTGGACCCAGTCCCGCTGCCGCATCGAGTCGACACAGGCCTCAACTCTGCTGATGCAGCAGCCATGTTGGGGCAACGTCACGAAACGGCCGACGTTCACCCAGGCATCGGGCTCCCTGCCCTCGATGAAGGCGGGGACCCCGCCGACCCGCGTCGAGAACGCCTACCCCTTCCTGCATCCCGGACAGTGGTACGTGGACCAGGAGCGCGGCGTCCTCGACTACATCCCCGCCGCCGGTGCCGACGTCCACTCCCTCGACGTGGAAGTACCCCGCCTGAGCACGCTCGTGAAGGGCGCCGGCAGGCTCGACTCACCGGTGCGCAACCTCACCTTCTCCGGCCTCGACTTCGCGTACGCCACCTGGCTGGAGCCGAGCAGCCCCGCCGGATTCGCCGACGTACAGGACAACCTGCGACTCACCGGGGACGACCCCGCCCGGCCGCAGGGCACCTGCACCTTCGGTACGCCACCGGGCACCTGCCCGTTCGGGGCGCTCACCCGGGAACCCGGCAACGTGCACTTCACCGCCGCGCACGACATCGTCCTGCGCGGCAACACCTTCACCCACCTCGGCGCGGCCGGACTCGTCCTCGAACACGGCAGCCGCGACAACACCGTCGAAGGCAACACCTTCGCCGACATCTCCGGGAACGGCATCATCCTCGGCAGCACCACCGATCCGAACCCCTCCGACGCCGGCGCCGACGACCGTGAGATCAACTCGGGCAACACCCTGACGAACAACCTCATCCACCACGCCGGCGCCGACTACCCCAGTGCGGCCGGCATCACGCTCTTCTTCACCCAGCACACCCTCGTCACCCACAACGAACTGCGCGACCTGCCGTACACGGGCATCTCCGCAGGAGTCATCCAGGGCCACGTCGACAATGCCGCACACCCCGAGAACACCACCAACATCAACAGCGACAACACCATCAGCCACAACCTGATCCACCGCTACATGCAGGTCCTCAAGGACGGTGGCGCGGTGTACGTCGAAGGGCATCAGGGCCAGACCGTCAAGGCCGCCGACGGTTCGGTGGACCGGGCCGCGAGCATCGCGCACGGCCTGACCGTGTCGGGGAACGTCGCCTACGACCAGGGCAACGTCAACTTCACCTGGTACGACGACGCCGGCGCGCAGTGGCTGAACTGGACCGGAAATCTGGAGTGGGGCGCCAAGCAGGCGCAGGGCGGCTGCCAGACGACCGGCCACCTCGACTACGTCGGCAACGTCCAGTCCGGCCTGACCGGCGAGTTCCACTGCTCACCGCCCGTACCGGTGGACACCCGCATCGAAGGAAACCGGGCCATCCCCAGTGCGCCGGACGCCGCCGACCTGCCCGCCGACACCGTCGCACAGGCCGGGCTGACCGGCCGGTGGCAGCGCCTGACGACATCGACGGTGCCCGGCGTCGGCTACGCCCACAAGGCGACGGACGGCGGTGATGTCCTGGTGGCGGGCCATGGCTTCGGCCCCGGCACCCGGGTCGACTTCGACGGCGTGCCCGCCGCCGGGATCACTGTCCTGTCCAACGGTGTGCTGCACGCGGTACCCCCGTCAGGCACCGACCCGGTGCGGGTGACGGTGACCACGCACGCCGGCAGGGCCACCGCCGTGCTGTCGTGAGTGCCTCGCCGGCGTCGACTTCACGCAGAGACACCCCACACCGGGTGTGCACAGGGTCCAGAGCCGAAACTCAGGAGGACAGATGCACGACAACGGGATGTCACGCCGCAGCCTCTTGCGCACCGTGGGCGCTGCCGGGGCCGTCGCCGCAGTGCCGGGAACCCTTGCCTACGCCGCCGGACCTGCCGTCGCGAGCGCACGGCCGGCGCTGGTCGACCCGGCGACCCCGCTCGACGCGCAACCGCATGTCGGGCCCTCGGTGACACGGGCCGCGTCCACACTCGTCTTCAGCGACGAGTTCACCGGCAGCAGCGTGGACACCGGCAAGTGGAACGTCCTCGACGTCGACCGCGGCGACTACTGGTACAAGGCCTCCAACGTCCGGGTGACGAACAGTGCGCTCGCCATCGACATCAGCAACGTCGGCGACGGCACCTACGGCGGCGGCCGCATCGACAGCCAGGGCCGGTTCGACTTCACCTTCGGCACCATCGAGTACAGCATCCATGTCCCCCCGACACAGGGGCACTTGGCTGCCGCGTGGCTGCAGGCCAGCAACGGGGTGACCCCCGGTGGCGTGGTGGACGGCACGGCACGGGACGGCGCCGAGATCGACATCATGGAGACCTTCAGCACCTCCAGCCAGTACGGCGTCACCGTCCACTGGGACGGATACGGCGCCGACCACCAGCAGTCCGGCACCACCGTGAGCGCCCCGGGCCTGCACGACACCACCTGGTACCACACCGTCACACTCGACTGGACCTCCACCCGGATGACGTTCAGTTACGACGGCACCGTGGTCCGCACCATCACCGACCCGAACCTCATCAGCCAGGTCCGAGAGTTCCCCATCGCGTCCCACGAGGTCATCCCGTACGCCCAGGGCAACATCGAGGACGCACCGCTCGACTACACGTCCACCATGTACGTGGACTACATCCGCGTCTGGCAGTAGTCCCCACCGGCGAGAACGGACGGCAACCGGCAGCAAAGTGCCGCCGGATCCACGCGCAAGCCGGCACGGGCGGCCGCCTCCAGAGCCTGCTGGAGGCGGCCGCCCGTGCCGGCTGGTGGACAGCTGGTTCATCCGGCATCCGGCTCGGTGGACTGCGCGTCAAGGATGGCCCAGACGGTCTTGCCGTCGTCGCGGAAACGAACTCCCCAGCTCTTGGCGAGTGTTGCGCAGATGTGCAGTCCGCGTCCGCCTTCGTCCGTTGCCTTGGCGTGGCGGGGATAGGGGGCGGTGAGCGAGGCGTCGTCGATTTCGCACGTCAGTGTTTTCTCCCCTCTGATCAGGCGCAGGGCGATCGGGGGAGTGCCGTAGCGGATGGCGTTGGTGACCAGTTCACTGACGACCAGTTCGGCGGTGAACAGGTCGACGTCGAGGCCCCATTCCCGCAGTCGTGTCTGTGTCTGCTCCCGGGCCGGTCGGGCCGCCTGGAGTTCCGGCGGCACATCCCACTGGGCCACTTCGTCAGGGGCCAGGTGCCGGGTGCGTGCGACGAGCAGGACACGGTCAGGCGCCAGAAGGCGTTGGACGTCGTCGGCCATCTGCTGTGGTCCGTGATCCGGATGTGAGAGGGCGGCGGCCAGGCTGCGGCGCGTGGGGCCTTGCTCGCGGGTGGCCGCCGGGGAAGCGAGGCAGACCGTGCTTCCCTCAGGCAGGACGAGGCTGGTGGAGGCGAACGGGGGGCCTTCCTCTCCCAGGAGTGGGCCTTCCTGCAGGGGGGCGGTGTCCACGGTGCCGTCCGGGCGCACGACCGTGAACATCGAGCGGCCGGCCCGTGCGGCGTCGAGCCGTCCGCTGACGGGGTCGTAGACGGCGATGGTGCAGTGCACGGTGGGCTTGTCGATGCTGCCCTGCGCGCTCTTCTGCTCGCGGGCGAGCCGCAGGACGGTGGAGTGCAGCCGGGCCAGGAGTTCGTGCGGGTCCAGGTCCAGCGTGGTCAGGGCCTGGACAGCGGTCCGGAGCCGGCTCATGGTGGCGACCGCGCTCAGACCCGGGTGCTCGACCTGCCCCACCACCAGCGCGACGCGGGCGCCGGGCAGGGGCAGAGCGTCGAACCACGATCCGGCGCCGCTGCCGCCCGCGCGGTGGCGCTGGGCGATCTCGGCGGCCCGCTGGGTCTGCCGTTCCTGCCCGATGGGCCAGCTCTGCAGCGCGGTCATGACGATGTGCTCGCGGGTGAAGCGCAGCGCGTTCTCCAGACTGCTCGCGGCGCGCGTGGCGATGCCCTTCGCCAGGTCCACGTCCCCGGCAGTGAACTGCTCCCTGCCGCGCTCGCGCTCGAAGACGACAGCCCCGAAGATCTGGCCCCGAGCCGACAGCGGCGCCACAAGCGGCGGGCCGTACGGAGTGCTGTCCGGGCCGGCGCCCTCCGATTCGCGTTCCGGCAGGATGGCCACCGACGACGGCAGCGTCGGGCCGAACAGTGCGGGCAGCAGAGCCGAACCCGTCGCCGGTGGCGGGTGGTCGGCCCGGGTACTGCCCGCCGCGGCGCAGCGCAGCAGCAACTCGCCGTTGTGAGCCGAGAGTTCCGGTGCTTTGCCCTGTAGCACGGCGTCGGTGAGTGCCACCACTGCACTGTCGGCGAAGTCCGGCACCGTGACGTCCACCAGCTCGCGGGCCGTGCGCTCCACGTCGAGAGTGCGCCCGATCTGTTCGCGGGCCCGGTGCAGCAGGCGCAGACGGGACTGGGCGCGCTCTCGCGCGGTCACGTCCGTCGCCGTCGCCACGAGTCCCATGGTGCGGCCCGCCCGGTTGCGCACGCGGTGGACCGAGACCGAGAAGACGTGCTCATGCCTCGGGTCGGCGGGTGGCCGGCTCCGCATCAGAACGTCACGTGCGGGACGTCCCGTGTCGAGGACCTGACGGAGCATGTTCTCGTCGATCTGCACACCCATGGAGGCGTATGCCTCCGTGGCGGGGAGACCGATGACGCTTTCCATGGGGACGCCGCGCATCCCGATGGCAGCAGGGTTGACCCGAAGGACCCGCAGCTGTGGGTCGACGAAGTGCAGACCGATATCCGCCTCGGTGAACACGGCGTCCAGAATCGCCTCACCCAGCTCGGGCAGGTCCTCGCCCCCGACGCTGCCTTCCCCTCCTTCTCCGCCGTCGTCCTGGTCCCGGTCCTGCCACACCCCCCAGGTCCGTTCGGGTGACTCCGGCGCCAGCGGCACGATGCGCCAGGACCGTTCCCGGGCCGTCGTGGCACTGACGACGTCGAACACACTGCGGCCCAGGACGTGAGCCGCCGGACGGCCGAAGAGGTGTTCCGCCGCGACGCTCCACTCCACGATCTGGCCATGAGCATCCACAGTGAGGAGAGGCTCATCGTGAGCGGGCATCGGCATCCTCACCTGTTCGGGCTCCCGCCCATGCGGAGCTGGTACAGATCGTCGACCGCCTTGTAGTGGCCATCGAGCTCGATGACCTGCGACTGCCGCCACAGCGCCTGACGGGACACCGTGGCCCTATTGATCTCGACCGTGACCTCGGCCGCCGGATTCACCTGCTCCAATTCTTGGGGTAGCGGATGCAGCGGATGTGCCTGCGGCCAGGAACGGATGCGGCCGGATGGTTCATGTCATTAATGCACTGTCGGGCAGATCGCGCCTGTCGGGAGGGCAGCCGGCGGCGGCCGCGTCGACGCCGCGGGCAGCGTGGACACCGCGGTGCGGATCGCTGGGCCCGCACCGCGCGTGTCTCCTGTACGGCGTACGCGCTCAGGTCGCGCGGGCCGGGGCGGGGAGGCGACTCGTACGACGCGACGAGTGCCCAGGCGACCGGGCTGACCAGCTCACATGCCGATCCCCCGGGCAGCGGGCCCAGGTGAGCCAGGGCGGCGTAGGTATCGGGGATGGATGTGCGTCAATTGGAGTATTTCCTCGCTGTTGTCGACAACGGCGGGGTGAACCGGGCCGCCGCCGCGCTGCGCGTGGCCCAGCCGTCGCTCTCGCAGGCCGTCAGGAAACTGGAGAAGGACCTGCGCACCGAGTTGTTCCACCGCGTGGGCAGGGGCCTGGTGCTGGCTCCTGCAGGCGAGGCGCTGGTCGGTCCGGCCCGGCAGATCCTGCGGGACATGGACTCCGCGCGTCAGGCGGTGCGCGAAGTGCGGGATGTGGAGCGAGGCCGGATCGACATCGCGGCGCTGTCGGACATCTCGACCGATCCGCTGTCGGTGTGGGTGGCCAACTTCCGGGTGAAGAACCCGAACGTCAGCCTGCGTGTGGACGAGCGCGACCACATCTCCGACGTCCTCGAACTGGTCAGGTCCGGGGCTTGCGAGCTGGGCGTGACGATGCTGCCGGTGCCGCGCGACGGGCTCGCGGACGAGTTCCTGGTCTCGCAGAAGTTCGTACTGCTCCTCCCGCCCGGGACGGAGACCGAACTGCCCGAGGTCGTCCCGCTCGGGTCGATGGCGGGCATCCCGCTCGTGATGGGGGAACTGCGGCCGAAATCTCGACAAGATGGGACTCAAGGCGCAGGACACGGCGGAGCTGTACTTCGACGACGTCCGTGTGCCGGCCGCGAACGTGCTCGGCGCCGAGGGCCACACCTTCGCCATGCTCACCGCGAACCTGCCGCAGGAACGACTGACGATCGCGATCAGCGCGCAGGCGACCGCGACGGCGGCGCTGCGCATGGCCATCGACTACGTCAACGAGCGCAAGGCCTCGGCGGCGACGGCATCGTCAGCGACAACCCGGTCCCGCGGATGTGGCGCGATGTGCGGCCCTGCGCATCTACGAGGGCACGTCGCAGATCCACGAACGAAACCTGGCCCGCGCCCTGCCCGCACTGCTCGGGCGCGAACTCTCGGTGGCCGGAGGGAACTGAAGTGCGCGCGACCCGGCGTGATCGGGGCGGCCCGGGGCGGCGCCGGGCGGCGGGAGCGTGTCAGAAGCCTTCTGGTCGCCGTCCCTTGGCCCTGCAGCGCGGCTGCATTCCGCAGGTTGCCGGGCCGGGCCGTGTTTCGCGGCCCGGCCCGACCACCAGGCGGTAGCAACCCCGCAGACGCCCTGCGGAGTTGACCGCCTTGGGAGGTGTCAGTCGTTGTCGTTGAAGAAGGTGATGCCGCGCCAGTCGGTGACGCACGAGCTGCTCAGGAAGATCCATCCGATCGCGCTGTCGCGGACGACGATCGCCGGGTTCGGTCCGTTCGTCGTGAAGCGGTACATCACCGTGGAGCCGGGGTGGCCCGCCGCATCGCGCAGTGAACCGTCGCTGTAGGCGCTCGTCGTGTAGTAGTTGTAGTAGGCCGTGCACGCAGGGTCGACCGTGATCGCGGTGCCGTCCGTGGCCGCGTGCGCGGCCGCATTGAAGTTGTAGCCGACCGTCCGGCGGTGCGAGATGTCGTCCTTGGTCGCGTCGCTGCACGACTCCGAGACCGACGCGGTCGGGCTGGAGCCGAGGGCACCGGGCGGGATCCAGCCGCAGATGTTGTTGCCGCCCCAGCTGCGCCCGTAGTGGTAATTGCTGGCGTTCGTCTGGTGGACGTCGAAGGACGAGCCGGCTATGGCGGTGCCGACCCAGTAGCCGCACGGCTTGTTCTGCAGCCAGGTGCCGGCGGGGACGGTGCCGGAGTTGTTGCACGCCGCCGGCTTGGGGGAGTTCGGCTGGACCGTGTACCTGTTCACGTTCGCCTGCGAGGTCGCGGGCAGCAGCCCGACGACCGCGGCCGTCACGGCGAACACGGTGGCGGCGCGGAGGTGCCGCCGCAGGGGTGTGGCTGTCTTGGTCGTCACTGCGTCTCCTTCGTGGGGATGGGCGGTGTGGCGAGGTGGCGCGATCGGGGGGATGTTCAGCGGTACGGCAGCGGCTGCGGGTCCGGGACGGGGTGCCCCGCCGGTACCGCTCGGCGGCCGTCGTCCGCGGTGCCATCGGCCCCGCTTGGGCCCCGGATCAGCAGGAGGCCCAGCACGTCTCGGCGCAGATGGCGAAGTACGTCGGTCACATCGAGGCGGGCGCCGCCGAGGGCGGGGGGTACGGACGACTGACTCGCCGGAAAGAGTTTGTGCAGACATCGGTGGGGTGGACGAGTACCCCTCCGGGCACCGATGACGGGTTGCCGGGCGACGGCGCCGCCGCGACCGCAGGAGACCCGGTTCCGCGCGACGAGGTGTTGCTCCGCCACGCCGCGCGGTCGGCCGGCCACGCGGTCGGTCAGGGATGCTGTGCAGCCTGACCGGTCAGCGGGAGACGCTGATGATCTGCGCGCTGCCCGGGGCCACGGTGACGGTCGATGTGCCCGCGCCGACCCGCACCGGTGTGCTGTGCGGTGTCCGGTCCGCGGTTCCCGCGGGGGTCATCCTGGCGCCGCCGAGGGTGATGGCGCCGGCGTCCAGGGAGGTGAGGCCGCCGGAGGCGGAGCTGACGAGGGTCGTGGCGCGGGCGGTGCGCATGCCGCGGGGGAGTTTGACCGTGACCGTGTCGTCGGTGGCGTCCGCCGCGGCCGGGTCCTGGACGTTGATGAGGACGAGGTGCAGCTTGCCGTGCTCGTTCTCGATCCCGTAGGCACGCAGTTCGCCCAGGGCGTCGTCGGGCAGTCCGAGGTCGACGAAGTGGCCCTTCGGGAGCTGACGGAAGGCCCACAGGCCGTAGTAGAGAGGCGAGGCGGAGAGCTGGTGGGCGTCGAGCTGTGCCTGGTCGGCGGCGCAGAAGGCCCCGTAGTAGCGGTACGAAATGGGGTAGTCGGTCGAGTCCCGGGCCTTGAAGTCACCGCAGATTGCTGCGGTGTTGGTGTGGAAGAGGAGACGGCTGACGTCGTTCTGGGATGTTTCGAGGAGGTGGTCCAGCGCCCAGAGCGAGGACCCGTAGGCGTCGCTCACGCCGGGCTGGCCGCTGCAGGAGGCGCTGTTGGACTCGTTGAGCGTCATCGGCACGGTGTGGTGCAGGCGGTCACCTACGGCCTTGATGCCCTGGAGCTTGGTGCGGGCCTTGAGGTAGGTGTCGGGCGACATGAGCTGGGCCATCGTGGCGGTCGAGGTGCCGCAGTGACTGCCTGCGTACAGATGCGAGGCCATCTCGGCCAGGGTCCGCCGCGGGGCGTCGGCGCCGTCGGCGAGCGCGGCGTCGGCGAATCCCTCGATGACGGAGTTGGTGAGGGCCGTATTGGCCGACGGGCCGGTCATCTTCAGGTGCGCGTGCGGCAGTGCGGCGTCGATCTCGGCCTGGTAGTGCTTGACGGTCGACCACATCTCTGCCGGGGTGAGGGTGGTGACGTTGTCGTACTCGTTGCCCACCTCGACGGAGAGCAGGTCGTCGCCGAGGGTGGCGTGGGCGGCCTTCACCTCACCCACCACCTGGTCCATCGTGACCTGCGGAGCCGGGTCCTTCGCGGGGTTCTTCAGCTTTGCCGGGTCGATCAGGGACTTCAGCGGCACGCCCAGCGTGACCTTCCAGCCGGTCGAGTCCAACAGCTTCTTGAGGCCGTCGAGGTCCGACTGGTCGACGGTGCCGCCGATGGCCTGCGCCGGGGCGGGATCGTCGGCGGCAGCGCCGAACGCGGGCCACACGAGGTCCATGGAGTAGCCGCCGAGGCGCAGTACGCCGTGCGGGCCAAGGGTCTTGAGCCGCTCCGCGAGCAGGTCCTCGGTGAGGTAACCGTGAGCGAAGTCCGCGGACTCGACGGAGAAGCCCTGCATGCCGCTGTCGAACCTGGCCCCTGAGGGCGACCCGGTGGCGTCCAGGGCGAAGGATGCCGCTGTCAGGGCCGAGTTGTCGGGTGCCGGGGCCGCGACGGCCTGTCCCGTACAAGCGAGCAGGGCGACGGCCGATGCAAGGACCGCCGTGCGGGCGAGCGTTGAAGGCGCTGGGCGAAGACGCATGGCTGGGGCTCCTTGGACGGGGCGGACGCCTCGACGAACAAGATCCATCGAGTAAACGTTTTCTCGTCGTCGGCGGACCCTCCCGCGCCGCCGCGTCCCGTGTCAACGCCTGCGACAGAATTGGCGATTGCGAAAGACGCGGCTCAGGCCCCGGTGGCCGCGCCCGTGGACGCCCGCACCACGAGCTCGGTCGGCAGCCGCACCGTGCCGTGCCGGCCGGCCCGTTCCAGCTGGTCGCGCAGCAGAGCCCAGGCATGCCGGCCGACCTCCTCGGTCGGCAGTCGTACGGTCGTCAGCGGCGGCGCGAGGAATTCGGCGACCGGAATGTCGTCGAACCCGGCCAGCGATATGTCCCCCGGCACATCGAGGCCCAGTTCGCGCAGCCGGGCCAGCGCGCCGATCGCCACCAGGTCGTTGAAGGCGATGACGCCGCTCACCCCCGCCGCCAGCAACTCGGGCAAGGTGCGATGGCCGTCGTCGCTGGTGGAGCCGGCCTGCACCACGCTCCGGGGGAGCCGCAGGGAGGCGGTGGTGTCCTCGAAGGCGCGCTGGCGCTCGGCGTTCGACCAGGACGTCGACGGGCCGGCGAGGTAGCCGAGGTGCCGGTGCCCGAGCTCGGCGAGGTGGCGCACGACCGCGGCCATGCCGGCGTACGAGTCCACGCCGGCCGAGCTCATCGACAGGTCGCCGACCTCGCGATTGGTGCACACCATCGGGGTCGCCACGAGCTGCGCCAGGTCCTCGAGCGGCAGCCGCGGCGAGCAGAGCACCAAGCCGTCGCAGTGCAGGGCGAGTTCCTGGATCAGCGCCCGCTCCTCGTCCTGGCTCTCCTTGGCGTCGGCGACCAGCAGCCGGTGATCCTGGGCGCCGGTGGCGTCGGCCAGCCCTCGCAGGAGTTCGGAGAACGAGGGATTGCCCAGGTCGGGCACCACGACGCCGATGAGCCGGGTGACGCCGGCCTTGAGGCTGCGCGCGGTGCCGCTGGGCCGGTAGTTGAGCTCGGCAGCCGCGAGCCGTACCCGGTGCACGAGTTCGGGATCCGCCACACGCCTGCCGTTGAGAACGCGCGAAACGGTCGCCGTCGACACCTGTGCCACACGGGCGACGTCCACGACAGTCGGCTTGCGTATCACCTGGGCCATGCGAGGACCTTAGACGATGCAAAGGGGTTGACCCGCTGTCGGCCGGATCCCTACAGTCCACGCCGGGCGTTTGCAAGCATGGTTTTCGTTCACATATAAATCCTCAGCTCTGCGAGGGGTTTCCTGGTGCCGAATCTCGACGGCGTGCTGTTCTTTCCCGTCACCCCCTTCGATGCCTCCGGCGCGGTCGACACCTCCGTCCTGGCGAAGCACGTCCGCGCCGGTGTGGAGGCAGGACCTGGAGGCGTGTTCGTGGCCTGCGGCACCGGCGAGTTCCACGCCCTGGAGCCCCAGGAGTACGCCGAGGTCGTACGCGTCGCCGTCGCGGTCACAGCCGGGCGGGTGCCGGTGTACGCCGGTACGGGCGGGCCGCTGCCGCTCGCCAGGCAGTTCGCCCGGGCGGCTCGCGACGCCGGCGCGGACGGCCTGCTCCTGCTGCCGCCCTACCTGGTCAAGTCGCCCGCCGCGGGCCTGGTCGCGTACGTCGCGTCCGTCGCGGCCGCCACAGAGCTGCCGCTGGTGGTCTACCAGCGCGACAACGCCCGCTTCGATTCCGCCTCGGCGGTGGACGTCGCCCGGTTGCCTCACGTCGCGGGGTTCAAGGACGGCGTCGGCGACCTGGGTCACCTCTCGCGGATCCTCTCCGCGGTCCGCGGCGAACTGCGCGGCGCCGACAAGCCGTTCCAGTTCTTCAACGGCCTGCCCACGGCGGAGGCAACCGTCGCCGCCTACCGAGGCCTCGGCGTGGAGCTGTACTCCTCAGCGGTCTTCTGCTTCGCCCCGGAGATCTCGCTCGCCTTCCACCACGCGGTGCGCGAAGCCGACCCTGAGCTGGTCGACGCTTTGCTGACGTCGTTCTTCCACCCGCTCGTCAGCCTGCGGGAGAAAGTTCCGGGCTATGCGGTATCGCTGGTGAAGGCGGGCGTACGACAGCGCGGGCTCGACGTCGGCGGTGTCAGGCCGCCGCTCGTCGACCCGGCTCCCGAGCATCTCGACGAACTGCGCCGGATCACCGAGGCCGGGCTGGCCGCGTGCGCCGGGGCGGGTGTGCGATGACCGGCCGACTGCCGATCACCGGCATCACCGTCACTCCGGTCGCCTTCCGCGACCCGCCGCTGCTCAATGCCGTGGGCGTCCACGAGCCGTACGCGCTGCGGGCGATCGTCGAGATCACCACCGATCAGGGGCTCACCGGCCTGGGCGAGACCTACGCGGACGAGGGCCATCTGCGCCGCCTCGACCGGGCGGCCCGCGCACTCACGGGCATGGACGTGTACGCGCTCGGCGCCATGTACCAGCGGATCGCGGCCGGACTCGCCGGCGACACCGCGGCGGACGGCAGTGGCCTCACCGGACTGATCACCTCCAGCTCGACGGTCGACCGGGTCTTCTCGCCCTTCGAGGTCGCCTGCCTGGACATCCAGGGCAAGGCCGTCGGCAGGCCCGTATCCGACCTGCTGGGCGGCGCGGTCCGGGACGAAGTGCCGTTCAGCGCCTACCTCTTCTACAAGTGGGCGGCCCATCCCGGGGCCGAAACCGACGCGTGGGGCGAGGCGCTCGACGCCGACGGCATCGTCGCCCAGGCCCGGCGCATGATCGACGCATACGGGTTCACGGCCATCAAGCTCAAGGGCGGCGTCCTGCCGCCCGAGGCGGAGATCGAGGCCGTACGCGCCCTGCGGGCGGAGTTCCCGGGCCATCCGCTGCGCCTGGACCCCAACGCCGCCTGGTCCGTGCCCACATCGCTGAAGGTCGCTGCCGAGCTCGACGGCGTCCTGGAGTACCTGGAGGACCCGACGCCCGGTCAGAAGGGCATGGCAGAGGTGGCTCGCCAGTCACCCATGCCGCTGGCCACCAACATGTGCGTCGTCGCCTTCGACGAACTGGCGCCCGGCGTCGCCCAGGACGCGGTGCAGGTGGTGCTCTCCGACCACCACTACTGGGGCGGGCTGCACCGTTCCAAGCTGCTGTCCGGCATCTGCGAGACGTTCGGTCTCGGCCTGTCCATGCACTCCAACTCGCACCTCGGCATCAGCCTTGCGGCGATGACCCACCTGGCCGCGGCGACGCCCCATCTCAGCTATGCCTGCGACACGCACTGGCCATGGAAGGACGAGGACGTCATCCAGCCGGGCGTCTTCGCCTTCCACGACGGTGCGGTACGGGTGCCGCGCACCCCCGGCCTCGGGATCGAGCTCGACCGCGACGCGCTCGCCCGCCTGCACGAGCAGTACCTGGCCTGCGGACTGCGCAACAGGGACGACACCGGCTACATGCAACGGCTTCACCCCGGATACCGGATCCGCTCGCCGCGCTGGTAGGCGACGGCCTCCTCATAAGGAGTTCTCATGGCATGGCTCGACTGGGCAGCCCTCGCCGGCTACTTCCTGGTGATGCTGCTGATAGGTCTCTGGTCGCACCGCCGCATCAGCGGCGTCGGTGACTACTTCACCGGCGGCGGCAAGATGCCGTGGTGGCTGTCCGGCATCTCCCACCACATGTCCGGCTACAGCGCGGCCGTGTTCGTCGCGTACGCGGCCGTCGCCTACAGCTACGGCATCACCGTCTACGTCTGGGCGTTCGTGCCGCTGGCGCTGGCCACCGGCGCCGGCGCGTTCGTGTTCGCGCCGCGCTGGAACCGGCTGCGGTCCCGTTTCCACGTGGTCTCCCCGCTGGAATACCTGGCGAAGCGCTACAACATCCCCACCCAGCAGGCGCTCGCCTGGAGCGGCGCGTTGCTGAAGGTCTTCGACGTCGCCGCCAAGTGGGCCTCGGTGGCGATCCTGCTCAACGTCTTCACCGGCATGCCGATGGCCACCGGCATCCTCATCACCGGAGTCGTCACCCTGCTGTACTGCACGGTCGGCGGCCTGTGGGCGGACGCCCTCACCGACTTCGGACAGTTCGTCATCCAGGGTGTCGCGGCGCTGGCCATGCTCATCGCTGTGATCGTCAAGCTCGGCGGGTTCTCCGGCCTCGGTTCGATGTGGGACAAGCTGCCCGACGGGCACACGCACCCCCTGGTCGGGCAGTGGACGGCCGGCTTCCTGACCGCGTACATCGTCATCAAGCTCTTCGAGTACAACGGCGGCATGTGGAACCTGGCCCAGCGCTACATGGCCACCGACTCCGCCCGCTCCGCCCGCCGTTCGGCCGGTCTGTCCGCCGTCCTCTACCTGATCTGGCCGGCTGTACTGCTGTTCCCGTCCGTCGCAGCCGCGGTGCTGATGCCGCACGTCGCCGACGCGCAGCAGGTGTACGCGCTGATGGCGAAGGCGTATCTGCCGGCGGGGCTCGTCGGCCTCACGCTCGCGGGGATGTTCTCGCACACCATGGCGATGGCCTCGTCCGACGCCAACGCCATCTCGGCGGTCATCACCCGTGACATCCTGCCGGTCGTCTCCCGACGGGCCCGCACGATGAGCACCCAGGCAGGACTGCTCGCCGCCCGCGTGTGCACCGTCGTCTTCGTGTCGATCAGCATGATCGTGGCGATCGAGGCCGACCACTTCGGCGGCGTCCTCGGCATCATCGTGGCCCTGGTCGCGGCCGTCATGGGGCCGATCTCCATCCCCATGCTCCTCGGCCTGCTGCCGGCGTTCCGCCGTTGCGGCCCGATCGCGGCGATCAGCTCGTGGGCGCTCGGTCTGGGAGCGTACTTCCTGCTCAAGTACGGCATCGAACCGTCCAGTCAGACATGGCTCGTGGCCACACCGCTGGTCACCTCACTCGTCGTGTACGTGGGGCTCGGTCTGCTGAAGCCCGAGCCGAACGACGAGGCCGACGCGATAGTCGCCGCGGTGTCCTCCGACGGTCCCGACGGGGCAGCAGTTCAGGCGCCCACGCCCACCGCAGCGACCGCCGACTGACCCTGGGAGCGGGTGATGCCCGTCGGCCGGGTGCCTCAGATGCGGAACCCAGTCGACGGGATCGGCTCCCACCCACCACCTATTGCTTCACACAGGCACGGCCCACGCCGGTGAGCGTGGCCTGCGAGCGAAGGAGCGGCATGGAACGGCACCGCACACGTCGCGGGCGTACGGCACGAGCGCTTGCCTGTGCCCTCGCCCTGGCCGCCGCGGCAGCCACACCGGGTACGGCGGCACAGGCAGCCGCCCCTGTGCCGGCACCTGCCCCGGCCCACGGTGGCCGGATCCCCGACCACTTCGTGGGACTCAGCATCGAATGGTCCCTGGTCGAGCGGTACATGAATCCCTCCGCCCGGCCGGCCTTCGTCAACCTGCTGTGCAACCTGCAGACCGGAATCCTCCGCATCGGTGGTTCCTCACAGGACCAGATGCCCTTCGACGCGAAGGCCGTCAACACCGACCGGGTGATCACGCCGGAGGATCTGGCGTATGTACGGTCCACGCTGGACGCCGCCGGCAAGGTGCCTCACGACAGCCACGGCACGCCTCGCTGGGGCGCCGTCCTCGGCACCGCCATGTCCCCGCCGACCGACGCCAAGCCGTGGGCCGGCCCGGAGCACGCGAGGACGTTCCTCACCCAGGGGGTCGAGCCGGTCTTCCCCGGCGCAGCCGCGAAGGAGATAGCCGGCATCGAGCTCGGGAACGAGCCGGATCTGTCCTACGGCGCCGATCTCGACCGCTACCTCGGCGACCTGGCCACGTACGCGGACCCGTCCGTCTCCGGACCCTTCCCCGTCATTGCCCCCAACACCAGCGAGGACATCCTCCCCTGGACGACCCTCGCCGACCCGACCGCCGCCACCCGCTACTTCCACGACTGGCCGCGGATCCTGGACACCGGGGCGCCGCTCATGTCACCGCGGGCCGGCGCCTTCGGCGCGTGGGCCTCCGACCACTTCTATCCGCTGGCCCGCACCTGTACCAACAAGCCCTACCGCTGCGCCAGTACCACCGCTCTGCTCTCCGACGAGCACCTTGCGAGCCTCGACTACGAGGTCTACGCCCACGCCAACGAGGCAGCGGCACACGGTCTCGGCTACCGGCTCGAGGAGACCAGCACGGCGGCCAACCGCGGTGCGGCCGGCGTCAGCGACGTCGCGGCCTCCGCCACGTACGCCCTGTCGCTGATGTTCCACACCGCCTGCCCACGCCCTCCGGACCAGCCGGAGGCGAACGCGAGCTGCACCACCGCCGTCAAGGGCGTCAACTTCCACAATGCCGAGGTTCGCGCCTTCTTCCATCCCGAGGAAGGCAACGCCTACTACAACGCGATCGACTACGACCCCACGGAGACGATGGGAGCGCCCGGCGCCGCGCCCCTCTACTACGCGATGCTGTTGTTCGCCCGCTTCGCGCAGGGCACTTGGGGCCTGCGCCCGGCAACGGTCACCACCGCCAGCGCGCAGGACCGGACGCCCGAGACCTGGGAGCTGACCACCGCTTCCGGCGAACACCGCCTCTTCGTCATCAACAAGACCGACCACCCGGTGAGTGTCACCGTGCCCCTGAAGGGCGCGCGAGCCGAGATCGACCGCATGACGCCGTACGATCCCGACGGCAGCGGCCGAACGCTCGACGCTCCACAAGTGCGCATCGACGGACGGCAAGTGGCTGCCGACGGTACCTGGCCGGGCTTCCACCCGGCCGTGGTGCGGGCCACCGGAAAACGGACGGCCCTGACCCTGGCGGCGGGCGAGGCCGCGGTCGTCACCTCGCCGAGCCGGCCATGACGCAGGCAGCCGCATTCCGCGCCGCCCTGTCACCGTTCCGGGTCTGAACGTCCGGGGCACATCATGATGCCCGGGTCACGCGAGGTCCCGCTTGCGTATCGCGCAGTGCACACCTTTGACCTGATTCTTGGGCGCTAACCCGGTCCTTTAGGGCCGGGTTAGCCCATCCTGGGAGTGGCGGCGCGGAGCGCCGCAGTATCAGGGCTCGAAAGCTGTTCTGACCTGCATTGATGATGTTAGTGTTGATCAACTTCGTTGTTTTGAGGGGGTGTTGTCATGCTGTCCGGTCGTCGTTATCGTCTCGCGCTCGATCCCTCGCAGGAGGAGATGTGCGAGGAGTTCGGGAACATTTGCCGGGCCGTGTGGAACACCGGTCTCGACCAGCGTCGCCAGTACCGGCGCCGCGGTGGGTGGATGAACTATGCGCCACAGTGCAAGCAGCTGGCCGACGCCAAGCGCGAGCACGAGTGGCTCAAGACCGCGCCGTCGCACATCCTCCAGCAGACCCTCAAAGACCTGGATCGGGCCTGTAAAGACCACGGAACGTTCAAAGTCCGCTGGCGGTCGAAGGCGCGCTGGACTGCCTCGTTCCGCTTTCCCGACGCCAAGCAGATCACCGTCGAGCGGCTGGGCCGCAAGTGGGGCCGGGCGAAGCTGCCCAAGCTGGGATGGGTCCGCTTCCGCTGGTCCCGTCCCCTCGGGGGTGAGATCCGATCCGCCACCGTCAGCCGTAAGGGCGCCCACTGGTTTGTGTCGTTCCTCGTGGACGACCAGGCCGCCACGCCCGAACGGCACGCCATGGCGAACACGTCGGTGGGTATCGACCGGGGCGTCACGTTCGCGGCCGTCACCTCCGACGGCGACTTCCACGACCGCCCGTTCATCACCGCCGGCGAGACCACCCGGTACCGCAGGCTCCAGCAGCGCCTCGCCCGGACGAAGAAAGGCAGCACGAACCGGCGCAAGACCATCGTGGCCATGAACCGCATCATGGGCCGGGCCACCGACCGGCGTAGCGACTTCTGCGCCCAGGTCGCCAACGAGGTCACCGCGAAGAACGCCCTCGTCGTCCTCGAAGACCTCAAGACCCGCAACATGACGGCCTCCGCATCCGGCACCCTCGCCGAGCCCGGCACCAAGGTGGCGCAGAAGCGCGGCCTCAACAAGGCCATCCTCGACAAGGGATGGCACCGACTCGAACTAGCCCTCACCAACGAGGCCCGATACACGGGCACCAAGCTGGTGAAGGTCAATCCCGCGTACACGTCGCAGCGGTGTTCCGCCTGCGGCTCCATCACCGAAGGAAATCGCGAGAGCCAAGCGATCTTCCGGTGTAAAGCCGCAGATTGCGGGCACGCAGAGAACGCCGACGTGAACGCGGCGAAGAACATCCGACACGCGGGCGGGCAGCCCGTGTCAGCCTGTGGAGACCTCGGCGCTGGCCGGTCTGTGAAGCAGGAACCCGTAAGCCGGGCGACCGGCCGAACCCTCACGGCAGCGCGGGGCGCTGCCCCAGGAATCCCGGCCCCTTATGGCCGGGAGGACGTCAACACATCGACGACCTGTGAGACCGAGAAGTCGCCCGCCGCGCTGAGAGCGTCCCCCGGGAGCGGCGCAAGTTCGCCTCCTGATGAGGCGTGGGGTGTGTGAGCGGTCAGGTGCCGGGATGGTGCACGATCTGCGTGGGGACGACCGTCCTGCGGGGCGGCTGGTGTGGGGAGGCCAGGCTCTCGCCGATACGGTCGAGCAGCAGACGGGCCGCGCGACGGCCCACCTCGTCGGCGTCGTAGGCAACGACGGTGACCGGCACATCCAGCAGGTCCGCCATTTCGAAGTCGTCGAACGCGGCGAGCGCCGTGCCGCTGCGCAGGCCCCGCACGGCGCGGTAGGCGCCCAGAGTGATGCGGTTGTTCGTGCAGAACAGGGCCGTCGGCGCGTCCGTGCGGTCGAGGAGCCGGCGCGCCGCGGCCTCGGCCCCCGGGATGTCGTAGGCGCCCCTGCTGATCCATTCCTCACGGGGCGTCAACCCGGCTTCCTCGTGGGCTGCCCAGTACCCCCGGAAGCGCTCCGCGCCGGTGAACAAGGCGGGTGGATTGCCGACGAAGCCGATGGAGCGGTGGCCGTCGGCGATCAACCGGGAAGCGGCCGCGTGAGCGCCGCCGAAGTCGTCGACGAGCACGGTGTCGGCCTCGATGCCGGCTGGCGGGCGGCCCGCGAGGACGACCGGGGTGGGGCCGAGGACCTCCGGGGCGAGGTGGCGTTGAGAGGCGCCGGCCGGGACGACGATCATGCCGTCCACTCGCCGCGACACCAGGTCCTCGACCAACTCCCGCTCCCGCTGGACCTGTTCGGCGGTGTTGCCTAGGACGAGGCGCAGGCCGTGCTCCTCCGCGACCTGCTCGGCGCCCAGGGCGAGCCGGGAGTAGAAGGGGTTCGCGAGATTGGTGACGACCAGTCCGATCATGCCGCTGGGTTTGCCGAGGCGGAGGTTGCGGGCCACCTCGTTGCGCCGGTAGCCGAGCTCCTCCACCGCCGTGAGCACCTTGGCCCGTGTGGCGGCGCTGACGCGCTCGTCGTCCTTGAGGACCCGGGAGACCGTCATGGCGCTCACCTGGGCCCGCGCGGCGACGTCCCGCATCGTGGGGGGCGTGGCCCCTGGACGGGCCGGACTGCCGGACTGGGGCACTGCGCTTCGCACTCTCTTCACGTCTCCGGGGCGCGGACACGCCCGCCGATCGAGGCGGGCGGCGGCCCGCGCCCTCATCCTAGATCCGGTCGGAGCCGGTCATGGACTGCCGACCTCACGAATGGTCGGCGTCACGGATGGCCGCCGCGCCCACCAAGCGGCACCCAGGAGTGGCGCATCCTCGGGACGCAGCGCCGTACGCACCGTCAATCGCCGCGCCCCGGGCACGTCGGGCCCCTCGGCGAGGCCGATGCGCAGCGGCACCTCGATCAGGTCCCAGGACGCGGCGATCGAGCCCCCCACCACGAGCACTGTCGCCTCGAAGCTGCTGATCCACGGGGCGAGCGTCTCGCCGAGTGCGCGGAAGGCGTGATCGAGGACCACGCGCGCGTACGGGTCGCCGCTGCGCGCCAGGTCCGCGATGCTCCGCACGTCGGGTACGACGTCCGGGTCGTCGAGCGCGGCGCGGGCGTAGGCGGCGCGGATGCCCCGGCGTGAGACGGTGTCCTCCAGCGGGCGGCCTCCGTAGGTGAGCAGGTGGGCGCTGCCGTCCTGAGGGACGAGAGGTCCCTCGTTGACGGGCTCGCCGTGGTCGGTGAAGGCGGAACCGATGCCGCTGCCCAGGGTGATGCACAGCGCGCGCCCGTGCCCGGCCGCGGCGCCGGCGGCGTACTCACCGATACCGAACGCGTCCGCGTCGTTGAGGAACCGCAGCGCGCAAGGCGCGGGGGACAGACGTCGTTGCAGCTCGGCGCCCAGATCGACGCCGTACAGGGAGTCGAACTTGCCGACGCCCTGGAACAGGCCGATCCCTGCCTCGTAGTCGAAGGGGCCCGGCACGGCCACGCCCCATGGCGCTCCGGCCGGGGCGGCCAGGCGGGTGGCCGTCGCGGCAACCGCGCCGAGGATCTCGTCGACGCTGCCCTGCGCGGGCAGCGGCGCCCTGAACCGCTCGTGGACGGTGCCCCTTTCGAGATCGACGAGCGCCGCGGTGACGTGCGTGCCACCGACCTCCAGTACGGGGGTCAGCATGCGATCGCCCCCTGGCGGGCCGCCTCGCCTAGGCCGAGGTGCTGCGGGGCGCGTGCGTAGAGCGTGGCCTGCAGCGCGTGGTACAGGTCGGGCTTGCCGTCCCAGGTCGTGGTGGCGGGTCGGCCCCGTTCGTCGAGCTCGTGCCACCAGCTGCCGCCCGTGCGGTCCAGGACGTCGCGCGCCGCGTAGTCCCAGAACGTGCGGTACCAACTCTCGTACGTCGAGTCGCCGGTCGCCCGGTACAGGAAGACGGCCGCGCCGACGGCCTCGGCGATCGTCCAGTGCATGCGCTGCCGGTTCACCGGCTTCCCGGCGAAGTCGACGCTGTAGACGAAGCCTCCGCACCCGGCCTCCCAGCCTTCGGCCACGGCGCGCGCGAACAGCTGCTGCGCCGCCTCCAGCGTCCACGCCGCCCGCTTGCCCGGCACTTGGGTGCGCACCATGACGAGCAGCCGTGCCCACTCCAGCCAGTGGCCCACGAGGGAGCCGAACGGCCGGAACGGGTCCTCGGGGTGGGCGCGGTTGTACGTAAGGTCGGGGCGCCAGCCGGTGTCGAAGTGCTCGGGGACGCGCCATTCGTGCGCCGCCCCGTGCTTCCGGATGATCAACTCGCTGATCTGCAGGGCGCGTTCGGTGAAGCGCGCCTCGCCGGTGGCCTCGGCCGCGGCCAGGTACGCCTCCGTGAGGTGCATGTTGCTGTTCTGGCCGCGATAGTCCTCGGGGGCGGCCCACGTGCGGTCGTAGGAGTCGAGCGCCGCCCCTTCGTGCTCGCGCCAGAAGTGGCGGTCGATCGTTGCGGCCGCCTCGTCCAGCAGGGCGCGACCTCCCGGCAGTCCGGCCTGCGCGGCGGTTGCCCCGGCCAGCAGTACGAAGGCGTGCGCGTAGCCGGCCTTGGTGGTGTCGGCCGGGGTGGCGCCCGGGTGCAACGCGGCGAACCAGCCGCCGTGCTCGTCGTCGTGGAAGGCCCCGGCCAGCGCGGCCAGTCCGTGCAGTGCCAGGTCACGGGCGCCCGGGCGGCCCATCAGGTGGGCGAGCGCGAAGCAGTGCACGAGGCGGGCACAGGCGTACAGGTCCTGGGGGCGGTCCCGGTCGGGGGTGCCGTCGGCCCGGAGCCAGGAGAAGCCGCCGCGCTCGTCGGCGACCGTGCCTTCGAAGAAGGCGAGGAGTCGTTCGGACTCGGCGGTCAGCCAGCGGTGGTGCAGCGGCGACCCGGTCCAGGCGGGGCCCGCCGCACGAGGGGTGTGGTTCATGGCAGTCGATTCCTTCTACGTACAGGATCCAGGTCCGGGCCGGTCAGCGCATCGCGCGGAAGGTGCCCGAGCGCAGGGCGCCCTCGATCTCCTCCAGGCTGCGTCCTCGGGTCTCGGGCACGTAGCGGAAGGTGAACAGGAACGCGAGCAGGTTCATGACGGTGAACAGCCAGAACGTGCCCGAGACGCCGAGAGCACTGGTGAGCGACAGGGTGGTCAGCGACACGATCAGGTCCACGAACCACACGGTGAACGTGGAGACGCCGACCGCGACGGCACGCACCTTCCACGGGAACATCTCGGGTCCCGCGAGCCAGACCACCACCGAGAGGCTGCCGCCGTTGCACGCGATGTAACCGAGGATGCAGACGACCACGAGCCAGCGTGCGCCGCCCGTCGGGGCATGGCCGCCCATGAACACGGCGGCCATCACGGCGAGGCAGACGACCGCGCCCGGGAGCAGCACGAGCAGGAGCTTGCGGCGGCCGATCCGGTCGACGAGCCAGATACCGAGCCCCACCATCAGGAAGTTCACCACGCCGACGCCGACCGTCGTGAGCATGGCCGAGGAGCGGCCGAAACCGGAGTCGCCGAGGATGGTCGGGGCGTAGTAGATGATCGCGTTGATGCCGGTGATCTGCGAGGCCACGGCGAGCCCGATGCCCGCGATCAGAGCCGGGCGCAGCCAGCGGGCACGTAGGGCGCGCAGCCCACGCTCGCCCTTCTCGTGCGAGGCCAGTTCGAGTTCGCTGAGCTCGGCGTCCACGGCTGCGGAGTCCGTGCGCACGCGGTCCAGGACGGCGCGGGCCGCCTCGGGACCGCGGTGTGTGAAGAGCCAGCGCGGGCTCTCCGGGAGCGCGGCCATGCCCAGGAGGAGGACGAGGGCGGGCAACAGGCCGAGGCCGAACATCCAGCGCCAGCTCTCGTCGAGGGCGTAGCCCGCGAGGTAGGCGGCCAGGATGCCGAGCGTGACGGCGAGCTGGAAGGCAACGACGAGTCCGCCGCGCTTGGCGGGCGGCGCGATCTCGGCGACGTACAGCGGGACGGCCTGCGAGGCGAGGCCGACGGCCAGGCCCAGTACCAGCCGCGCCGCGCACAGCGTCCACGTCTCCGGTGCGACGGCGGCGGCCGCGGCGCCGACGCCGAAGATGCCGGCGGCCCACAGCACGGCCTTGCGGCGGCCGAGGCGTTCGGCGATCCGGCCGGACAGGAGGGCGCCGACGATCGCCCCGACGATGATGGCGCTGGTGACGATCTGCTGGCCGCCGTCGCCGAGAGAGAAATCGTCGGCGATGGTCGGCAGGGCACCGGAGATGATGCCGGTGTCGTAGCCGAACAGGAGCCCGCCCAGGGCGCTGACGACGGCGATGGTGACCACGGAACGGCCCGCGGTCCGGGAGGGATCCGCGGCCCGTGGCCGGGTGGGGATGGTGGTGCGGCTCATGGCACTGCCTCTTTCCACGCCTCGACGGTGAGGCGCTGTCCTGGGCAAGGGGGGAGGGTGGGGATCACGTGCGGACCGGTCGAGCGGAGGTCCGTGATGGTTATCGTTAACATGAAGGGCGGGGCAATCGGCAGAACACTGGCCCCGCCCAACGGGGTCGGGCGTGGGTCAGCTGACGAGCGACTTGACCACGTGTACGGTGCGGTCGCCGAGTGGCCGGATCCGGTAGGCGCCGACGGCCGCGGGCACGGTCAGTGTCTCGGCGAAGGCCAGGTCGTGCGTGCGCCCGTCGGCCGTCTCGATGACGACGCCCGCGCCTGCCGACACGTTGAGAATGTGGAACCTGCCGTCGGTGTCGTCGTCCGGGCCGTCGGAGCCGGGCTCGATGACCAGGCGCCTGACCTCGTAGAACATCTCGTCGAGCTGCCCGATGACCTCCTCGCGCCAGCCGGTGCCCTCGCGCAGGGTGCGCGGGTCCTGGATGAGCTCGCGGGTCACGTCCGCGCCCTGCCGACGGCTGTCGAGGTTGGCGAAGCCGTGCTCGTACGGCAGCGGGCGGGAGTTGCCGGCGGCATCCTTGCGGAGCCAGTCGTAAAAGCGCAGGGAGTACAGGTACGGCGTGGCGCTGATCTCCAGGACGACGTTGCCCGTGCCGGACGCGTGCGGCGTGCCCGCCGGGATCATGTAGAGGCGGCCGTCCTCGGAGGGGTGCGACTGCACGAAGCGCTCGACGTCCATCTCCTCGCCGCGCTCGATGGCGGCCTCGACCTGCTTGTGCATCAGCGCGAGGTCGGCATCTTGCTGGAGGCCGAGGTGGACGCGGGCGTCGTCGCCGTCGTGGGCGGTGACGTAGTACGTTTCGTGCTGGGTGTACGGCCAGCCGAAGCGGCCGCGCATGTACTCCTCGCGCGGGTGCAGGTGGAGCGACAGGTTGCCGCCCTCGACCGTGTCCAGGTAGTCGTAGCGGATGGGGAACGAGGTGCCGAATTTATCGTGCACCTCCCGGCCGAGGAACTCCTCCGGGTGCAGGACGCACAGGAGTTGGAAGGGCAGCTCGACCTGCGCGTCGGCGTCGTCGCCGACGAGCACGCCGGCTTCGGGTGCGATCAGCTCGTAACCGAGTGCGGTGTTGCCGCCCTCGGGCTCGAAGCCCAGTTCGCGCACGGCCCACTGGCCGCCCCAGGGGGTGGAGTTGAAGTACGGGCGGGTGCGGACCGGACCGTGGGCCAGCTCGGCGAGGGTGGACCGCAGAACCGTGCCGTCGATCGAGGCGGGGGCCGAGGGGTCCTGGAGGTCGAGCCAGCGGTCGACGCGGGGCGCGAGCGCGTCGCGGTGGGCGTCGGTCATCGGCCAGTCCGCGTAGAACAGGCGGCGCAGGTCGCCGGATTCGCGGTGACGGCCGAGGTTCACGCCGACCGGCAGTTCGCCCGCGGCGATCGCCGCTTCCGCGTACCGTTTGGGCAGGTCGGCGTACCAGAGCACGTCGTGCCCGACGAGTGCGGCGCCGGGGCCGTAAACGATCAGCGCGCCGTCGACCGGACGCTCGGCCTGCGGCAGCTCGCGGTAGAGGTCGCTGAGCGGGGACTGGGACAGCGGCAGGTAGTAGCGGTCGGTGTGGGGGGCGCCGGGGGCGTCGCCGGTGCGCTCCAGAACCGTGTCCCAGTCCGCCTCGTGGGCGCGCAGGTCGAGGAGATGTACGGCGCGGCCCTGCGCGGTCAGTGCCGCGCCCAGGTCGCGGGCCGCCACGGCCCAGTCCAGGGCGGCCGGCCCGTCGAGGGCGAGGACGAGCGGACCGGCGGGCAGCGCGGCGGCCGGAGCGGACCAGCCACGCGACACAGTCCCGTCGACTGCGCGGTAGCGGGGGTTGCGGTCGTAGGGGCGGGGCATGGTGGCTCTCCAGAGAGGTTGACGCGGCAGCGCGGGTCGGGGGCTCCGGGACGGAGTGTGCCCCTGGAAGTGTGTTAACGATAACAACCATCGAAGGGTGAGACCAGCGTCGTGTGCAGAGGAACCCGGTGAGGAGGGCCACACCCGTGTGCAGCCATCGTCCCGTGGACGCACCAGGCCGCCACGACATCCGCTCTGGGGTGGGGGCTGCTGCCCGTCCGGCCCGACCGCGGTGTGGGTCTGCTGCTCCTGGGTCCCGGCCCGGCGGCGCCGCCGGGCAGGAAAGTGCCGCCGCCCATGCCGTGCCATGCCACTCAGCCGGGCAGGCGCTCCACCTTGTCCACGAGAGTCAGGAAGGACAGCGCGCCTCCGACGGTGATGGCGGCTATGAGAATCAGCGCGGGGGCGAAGGAGCCGGAGTCGCCGACCAGGTATCCGATGGCGATCGGGACGACGATGCCGGCGAGATTCCCGAAAACGTTGAAGGCCCCGCCGGCGACACCGAGGATGCGCCTCGGCGCGATCTCGCTGATCAGTACCCATGAGAAGGAGGCCAGGCCGTTCGCGAAGAACGCCAGGGACATGATGGCGATGACGGCGCCCATGGAGTTCACGTAGTTGGCCGTGACGATGACGCTCGCGAGCAGAAGGCCGATCACGATGGGCGTCTTGCGGGCGGTCGACGGTGAGACCCCGCGCCGAACCATCCAGTCCGACCAGCTGCCGCCGACCAGCACGCCGATCATCGCCGCCAGGTAGGGGAGTGTGCCGAGGAAGCCCGACTTGGTGAGGCTGATGCCACGGGTGTCGGACAAGTAGGAAGGGAACCAGGTCAGGAAGAAGTAGATCGTCGCGGAGACTGCGAACTGGCCGAGGAACACGCCCCATACGCGGCGGTTGCCGAGCAGCATCCGCAGATCCTTCCGGACCTGCCCCGAGGGCTTCGTCTCCGCGGCCTGCGTCCCGTTCTCGGCCGGCGCCGGGGCGGACGGGGCGGCGGGTTCGTCACTGCCCTGGATGTGCGCGTTCTCCGCCTCACCGACGTGGGGGTGATCGGCGGGCGTGTCCCGTACGAACTTCAGCCACACCAGGGCCCAGAGGGCGCCGACGCACCCGACGATCCAGAACACATGGCGCCACCCCATCGTCTCGGTGAGCCATCCGATGGCCGGGGTGGCGACGACGAGGCCGATGTACTGGCCCGACGTGTAGACGCCGATCGCAAGACCACGTTCCCGGCGCGGGAACCACGAGGTGGCGACGCGGCTGTTGGACGGGAATGCGGGCGCCTCGAAGAGTCCGAGACCGAGCCGCGTGACGAGCAGGAAGCCGGCGCCCTTCGCGAGCGCGGCCAGCGCTGTCATCACGGACCAGCCGATCAGTGCCGCTCCGTACGTCACCCGTGGCCCGATCCGGTCGATCAGCCGGCCGCCGGGGATCTGCGCGAGGAGGTAGGTCCATCCGAAGGCCGAGAAGATCCACCCCATGGCCTGCGGGTTGATGTGCAGATCGTCCGCGATGTCGGGGGCGACCAGAGCGAGGACGCTGCGGTCGAGGTAATTGACGGCAGTGCAGACGAAGAGCATCGCAAGGATCGCAAAGCGGACTCTGCCCACTCTGACGGTACGCGCGGCGACCTGTGGCCGATCGGGTGGCGTGGGGAGCGTGGTGGCTGTGGCCTGCTTGTCGGGCATGGGTTCCCTCGGTGCATGGCGGGCGTGACAGCCATAGTGAAACGAATACGTAGTACTTATTCAAGAGTCTCGGTAGAGGAGTACGACTTAAATCTTCGGTTGGGGGTCGTAAGCTGACGCCATGACGGCGGGAGAGGTGGGGCGCACGGTGTTGGCCGGGCAGGTGGGCGGGGCGGCGGGGTCGGAACTCGCCCGCGGTCCGCACGAGCGGGTTCTGGAGGCGCTGGGCAGCGAGATCGCGGCAGGAGAGCATGCGCCGGGCGACGTGTTGCGGACCGACCGGCTGGAGGAGCGCTTCGAGGTGTCACGGACGGTCGTCCGCGAAGCCGTGCACGTGCTGCGTTCGAAGGGACTCGTGGAGTCCCGTCGTCGGCTGGGCTGCACGGTATGTCCGCCGGAGGTGTGGAACGTCTTCGATCCGGACGTCATCCGGTGGCGGCTCGCAGGCCCTGAGCGCTCCCGCCAGTTGCGTTCCCTCTCGCGACTCCGCCACGTGGTCGAGCCGGACGCTGCCGGGCTCGCCGCGCGACTGGCCACACCGGCTCAGTGCGCGTCACTCACGGAGTCGGCGTACGGCATGGTCTCCACCTCGCGGGACGACGACCTGGACGCGTATCTGATGCACGATGTCGCCTTCCACCGGCTGCTGTTGCGGGCATCCGGCAACGAGATGTTCGCCCGGCTGGGCGACATGGTGGCCGGAGTGCTCAGCGGGCGGACGGAACACCGGGTGATGTTCGACCGGCCTGACCCCGCCACGGTGACTCTGCATCTGGACGTCGCCGAGGCGGTCCGGGCAGGGGACTCCGCCCGTGCGGAGGCGCAGATGCGCGCGGTCACGGCAGCCGCCCTCGCCGAACTGGACCTGCTGGCACCCTGATTGGGTCCGCGCCGGGCGCGGGGCGGTGGGTCCATGCGATGGCCGCAGGCGCAGGGCAGTGAGCCCAAGTGATGGTCGGCAGGCGTAGCACGGTGAGCCCGAGCGGCGTGGATCCGGATCTTGAACGGTCCGCGGCATGCAGCGCCGGGAACGCGCTCCGGGGGCGCGGCCGGCCGATGCGCGGGCGGAGTGGTCAGCTCGAGGCGAGCTCGTCGTCCAGGCGGGAGATGTCGATACCGCGCCGGGCCAGCACGTCGTCGAGCGGAAGGTCGAGGTCGGATCCGTAGTAGTCGAGTGCGAGTCGCAGATGCTCGGCCATGGCGGCCCGGGCCTCCTCCGGTGCGCGGCGGGCGATGCCCTCGTAGATGGCCGCGTGCAAAGGGTCACCCACCCGCAGGACCTCGCGGTCGCTCATGCTGCGCAGCATCAGGCCGTAGATGAGCGTGCGGATGGAGCCGAACATCACGGTGATCACGGGATTGCCCGTGGCGTGCGCGATCGCCTCGTGGAAGGTGAGGTCGGAACGGGCCATCGCGCGCAGCGACCGTGCCGTCCGATGTGCGTCGAGTGCCGTACGGATCCGGTCGATCTGCGCGTCCGTGCCCTGCTCGGCGGCGATCGCGGCGGCCTCGCATTCCAGCATGGTGCGCGCGGTGACCAGGTGGCGCGGTGTGACGCCGGCGCGCTGGGCCATCCGCGCCAGGGGACGGGCGAGGTCACTGCTCGCGGCGGCCCGGACGTAGGAGCCGCGGCCGGGGTGGATCTCGATGTAGCCGCGCTCCTGCAGGCCCCGCAGGACCTCGCGGATCACGGCGCGACTGACGTTGAACTCGGTACACAGCGTGCGCTCGCCGGGCAGTCGGTCCCCGACGGCGAGAATGCCGCTGAGGATGCGGCGTTCCAGTTCGGCGAGGACGGCGTCCTGGTTGGGGTAGAGCGGCTTGGTGCTGTTCGGCGCCGTGAGCTCGGTTGCCATGTCGTCCAGTCCTCCCGGGTCTTCAACGGTTTCGAGGATAGACCGGTCTGACCGGGCCCGGGGGTCGCGGGTTCCGGGCTCTCGATCGATGACGGGGCGGCTGCCGGGGTTCGGGTGTGGACGTTTGGACAGCACGCACCCGTTCCCGCTCTTTGACGTGACGCGGCATCGTGGGAGAGTCTGGTCAGACCGGTTCGACCGCACGCATAGGACCCCTCCGCATGTCTTCGCCCTCCACCCCGCCGACACCGACCAGTTCTCACTGGTTCGCCGATCTCCGCCTGGTGCCCGCACTGCTCGAGGAAGGCGCGTCGACCAGGGTCGACACGCCACCGACCCGCTTCGGTGCCGTCGATCTGACCGCTGACGTGCACGAAGGGGTGTTCCGCGCTGAAATGGTCAGGCGATCTCCCGCGGTCCTGACACCGGCACGCTGCACCCTCACCCTGCTCGAGCCCCACCGGGGCCGCGTCCTTGTGGACGGTCGCCCGGCGCGCCGCGCCGCCGACGGCACGCCCGACCTCCCCCTCACGAAAAACCACACCCTCACCATCGAGGCCCACGCATGAACATCCCCGAAGGGCTCGGCGTCGCCGTCACCGGCGGAGCCGGCGACATCGGTCAGGCCATCGCCCGCACCCTCCTCACGTACGACGCGCGCGTCACGCTCCTCGACGTCGTCCCTGTCGACGAGGTCGCGCCTCTCCTCGAGGAGTTGCGCTCCCACGGCCAGGTCGACTACCGACAGCTCGACGTGCGGGACGCCGCCCGCGTCCACGAGGCGCTCGCCGCCATCGACCCGCTCGACATCGTCATCGGCAATGCGGGCATCGTCGACTCGGCCCCTTTCCTCGACATCACGCCCGAGCAGTGGCAGCGCCACCTCGACGTGAACCTGACCGGTTGCTTCAACCTCGGCCAGGCCGCCGCCCGTCTCATGGTCTCCAGAGGCAGACCGGGCCGCATCGTGTTCACATCATCATGGATCCAGGAAATGCCCTGGCCCGAAGTGGCGGCCTACTCCGTCAGCAAGGCCGGTATCCGCATGCTGACCCGCACCATGGCCGCCGAACTTGCCGAGCACGGCATCCTCGTCAACGCCGTCGCCCCGGGCATCGTCAAGGCGGGAATGGCCAAACACCAATTGGAGACCGAACCCCAGTACGCCGCACGCGTCGCCACCTCCGTGCCTCTGGGTCACCTCCAGACCGCCGAACAAGTGGCGCGCAGCATCACTGTGCTGTGCTCCGACGCAGGTGACTACATGACCGGCAGTGTGCTGCTCGCCGACGGCGGCTGCTCCCTTCGCGTACCGCAGTCCCAGGAGGCCTGACACCATGAGCAACCGCATCGCACGGGCCGACGTCTTCGTCTCCAGCCCCGGCCGCAACTTCGTCACGCTCAAGCTGACCACCGACGACGGCATCGTCGGCTGGGGCGACGCCACCCTCAACGGCCGTGAGCTCGCTGTCGCCGCCTACCTGCGCGACCACGTGGCGCCGCTGCTCATCGGCCGCGACGCCCAGCGCATCGAGGACACATGGCAGTACCTCTACCGTGGTGCGTACTGGCGGCGCGGGCCCGTCACCATGGCCTCGATCGGGGCCATCGACATGGCCCTGTGGGACATCAAGGGCAAGCAAGCAGGCCTGCCCGTCTACCAGTTGCTCGGCGGAGCCGTGCGTGACAAGGTCCTCACCTACACCCACGCCACCGGCGCCGACACCGCCGCGCTGCTCGACTCCGTGGCCGAGAAGGCCTCGCTCGGCTATCGCGCGATCCGGGTGCAGACCGGGGTGCCGGGCATCGGCAAGGTGTACGGCGTCGCGGCAGGCGGTGCCTACGAGCCCGCCGGACGCGGCAGCCGCCCCGACGAGGAGCCCTGGGACACCGACAAGTACATGCGCCACATCCCCGGTGTCCTAGCCGCCGTGCGTGACAAGGTCGGCCCCGACCTCAAGCTTCTGCACGACGTGCACCACCGTCTCACCCCGACCGAAGCGGGCCGTCTGGGCCGGCAGCTGGAAGACATCGGCCTGTACTGGCTGGAAGACGTCACCCCGGCCGAGAACCAGGCGCTGCTCCGGCAGGTGCGCGCCCACACCACAGTGCCCCTGGCCATCGGCGAAGTCTTCAACACGATCTGGGACTGCCAGCAGCTCATCTCGGAGCGGCTGATCGACTACATCCGAACCTGCGTGGTGCACGCCGGCGGTATCTCCCACGTCCGGAAGATCTTCAGCCTTGCGGAGACCTACCAGGTGAAGGCCGCGCCCCACGGCCCGTCCGACGTATCGCCGATCAACCTTGCCGCCTCACTTCATGTCGGCCTCGCCACCCACAACTTCGCGATCCAGGAATACATGGGATACCCGAAGAAGACAGAGGAGGCGTTCCAGCACGCGTACACCTATGCCGACGGCTACCTGCACCCGGGGGACGCTCCGGGGCTGGGCGTGGAACTGGATGAGGCATTTGCTGCCCGGCACCCTTATGAGCAGGCCTACTTGCCTGTGTCGCGGCTGAGCGACGGCACACTCGGCGACTGGTGACCAGGACGAGGAACGGCAAAGCGGGCCACTGAAGGGGCTGCAGGCCACGGGCCTGCAGCCCCTTCAGGCATGCCCGCGTCCGGGGCGGTTGGATTCACCTGGTGACGGACCGCAACGGCCTCACTCTGTCGTCGTCTGTGATGAAGCACTGCCGCCGGAAGGGAACGTGGACGGACGCACGCTCGTTGGCTGACTGGTGACCAGGTACTCCTGCTGGTGGGGCGTGGGTTCGTAACTCGCTGTTCAACCACTGGTGATGGGGTGTGCGCCGTCGGTGTGTGCCGTACAGTCACCCGCCAACTGCGAAGAGAATCCCAGTAATCGAGGGGGCGGGGTAGTGGCAGGCAGTCAGGAGACGTGGTGGGACCGTGCGGCATGCCGGGCGACGGATCCGGAGGAGCTGTTCGCCGAGGGGGCGGCGCAGTCCGGCGCCAAGCGGGTCTGCACCACGTGCCCAGTGAAGACCGAGTGTCTGGCTCACGCCTTGGACCAGCGCATCGAGCACGGTGTCTGGGGAGGAATGACGGAGCGTGAGCGCCGTGCGCTGCTGCGCCGGCGCCCGACCGTCAGCTCCTGGCGCCGGCTCCTGGAGACCGCACGGTCCGAGCACGGACAGGTACACCGCAGGCGCGATCAGGCTTCCTGAGCGCGCTACGGCTCGGCAGCCGTCCGGAACGATGCCGTTCAGCGGGGCAAGTGCTCAGGTCAGCGGCAGCCCGTGGGCGGTGAGCCATGCCGTTCGCCTGCGGTTCGAGGCCTGCGCCAGCCAGGCGTCCTGGACTGTTTCCGTCAGCTGCTGTCGGGTGAGTTCACCGATACGGCTGGCGCGCAACAGCACGGACGGGTGGCCGTCGAAGTGGGGAGTGGTGAAGAACGGCAGCGAAGGGTCTTGAAGCAGTGCTTGTTTGTCGACCTCGGACGGCACCCAGAACATGATCACGTCCGCATAGGGCTCGCCGGTCGCAGGATCGACCGCGTCCGGCCGGGGCGTGCGGAAGAAGACGAACGACTTGCCGCCGACCTGGTACACCTTGTTGCCCAGCGGCCCGTGTTGGAGCGTGACGTGAGGCATGCCCGCAGCAAGGGTGTGCACATCCTCCACCGTCGCGTGGTGCGCTTTCGCCGACATGTCACCAGCGTATGCCCATAGCTGTGTGCGATCGCGCGTGACCGGCGGAAGGCGCGGCCACCCTCTCCGCCTCGTCGTCGAAGTGCTCGCCGGGATCCGAGCCAGGCTCCGGAAGAGCGCCGCCGGGGCGTCGCGGTGAGGACTTCGGCGCCTGGGTGACATGGCCGGGATACGGAGCGGAAACAGAGTGCCCCTCTAATTCCTGTCGATCGACAGGAATCAGAGACCCGCTTCGCGACAGGGGATCGCCATGCCCGTGAGCACTGACATGACTCCACCCGCGCCCGCCCCGCCCGGTGACGTGAGCGACGGCGGTTCGCTCGCCGCCTTCGGATATCCCCAGGAGCTGCGGCGGCAGATGGGGCGGTACGCGTCCTTCGCCGCCGGGTTCTCCTTCATCTCCGTCCTGACGACGGTCTTCCAGTTCTTCGCCCTGGGCTTCTCCTTCGGCGGCCCCCTCTTCTTCTGGGCCTGGCCGGCCGTACTCGCGGGACAGCTGCTCGTCGCCGCCTGCTTCGCCGAACTTGCCGCGCGCTACCCGATCTCCGGGGCCGTCTACCAGTGGTCGACCCGGCTGAGCAGCCCGGCGTTCGGCTGGTTCACGGGCTGGATCATGGTGATCGGGCAGATGGTCGTGGTCGCCGCCGCGGCGCTCGCGCTGCAGGTCGTCATGCCTGCGATCTGGTCCGGCTTCCAGGTCGTGGGCGGCGATCCCTCACCCACCACCGCGACGGGGGCGGCCAGCGCCGCCGTCCTGGCCCTCGTCCTGCTGGTCCTGACCACGGTCGTGAACGTCCTCGACAACCGCGTCATGTCGGCCGTCAACCGGGTCGGAGTCACCGCCGAGATCATCGGCGCGGTCCTCATCGTGGTGCTGCTGTTCACCCACGTCGAGCGCGGCGCGGGCGTCACGCTCGAGACCGGCGGCCGCGGCGGCCCGATCGCCGCGCTCCTGGTGGGCTCGTTCACGGCGGCGTACGTCCTCATCGGCTTCGACAGCGCGGGCGAGATGAGCGAGGAGACACACCATCCGCGCCGGACCGCGCCGCGCACCATCATCAGTGCCCTTGCCGCGGCCGGCGTCCTGGGCGGCCTGCTGGTGCTCGGCGGCGTGCTCGCCGCACCGAGCCTCTCGGACGGCCGGCTCGCCACCGAGGGACTGAGCTACGTCCTCACCAGCAGCCTGGGCGACGGGGTCGGCAAGGCGCTCCTGGCGGATGTGGCCGTGGCCATCGCCGTCGCCACGCTCGCCATCCAGACCGCCGGGACGCGGATGCTGTTCTCGATGGCGCGTGACGGTGTTCTTCCCTGCTCGTCATGGCTGGCGAAGGTCTCGCCCCGTACGGGGATGCCTTTCGGTCCGGCCCTGGTGGTCGGCGTCGCGGCGGCGGCACTCGCGCTGCTCAATTTCGCCTCCCCGGAAGCCTTCCTGGCCGTCGGGACGACGTGCATCGCGATGCTGTATCTCGCGTACGCAGGGGTCACCGGTCCGATGCTGGTGCGGCGGCTGCGCGGCGACTGGGACCGGCGGAGGCCGGGCGGGACCGACGAAACCGGCCGCCCGCTGTTCTCGCTCGGCCGGTGGGGCCTGCCGGTCAACGTCCTCGCGCTCGCGTACGGCCTGTTCATGACCGTCAATCTGGCGTGGCCGCGTGCCGACGTGTACGACCCCGCGGGCGGTCACTGGTACTTCCAGTGGTTCACCGTCCTGTTCGTCGGCGCCACCGTCGCCGTGGGCGTGGCCTACCGCTGGTCCCGTCGTCGCAGGGGCGCTGTCTCCGAGACGGCGGGCCGGGGTGGGGAGGAGGCCCGTCCCGGGGCTGAAGCCGAGGTCGTTCAGGCCTGACGCCGCTCGCCCGCGATGCGACGGTGCTTACGCCGCGAGGAGCTGCTGCCCCTCGCGGCGCAGTCGTGCCAGGGAGCGCTGCGGCACGCCGGCGACTCGCAGCGCCGCGTCGGCCGTCGCCTCCGCCAGGGCTTGAGGGGTGCGTTCCGGGTCCGCGCGCCGGATGAGGATCACGCTCTCGGTGAGGCCGAAGACGAGGTCCGTACGCAGCGACAGCTCCTGCGCGCCGAGGGGTGAACCCGCCTCTGTGGCGGACAGCAACTCGCCGTAGGACGACCTGAGTTCCGTCCGGAGCGTGTGGAAGACGCCGAAGTGCTCGGTCCGCACCTCGGGCAGCAGGTAGAGGGCGCCGAGGTTGTGCGGACCGCTGCACAGGAGCGTCACGTCGGAGCGGCACAGGGCCCACAGCCGTGCCTCCGGCGGAGCCTCGGTGCGGGCGACCAGCTCGCGCGCGATCTCCAGGGAGGGGCGGACCGTCCCTTCCAGGAGTGTCGCGAGGATCGCTTCCTTCCCGTCGAAGTAGTGGTAGAGGGAGGCCTGGCGCAGACCGGCCCGCTCGGCGACGGCCCGCGTGGAGGTCGCGGTGTAGCCGCGGGTGGTGAACAGCTCGGCGGCAGCGGAGAGCACCTCCTCGCGCGGCTCCAGCCCGCTGGTGGGACGCACCTGGGCGCGCGGGCGGCCGACTCGGCGGCTGGTGGGCGGGCTCATCCCGCGATCTTCGCACAGGCCCGGAAAGCTCCTGTGGGCCCGGCCGCGAGTGAGTTTGCGGTTACCGCCCCGAAACGCACGGGCAATGGATCCGACTCTCCCGAACCCTAATTTCTGTCGTACGACAGAAATGACGTCGAGCCGGAGGTTCAGCCGTGGCGACAGATTCAGCGACAGCGTCGGCCTATGGCGCCCGCGACCATGCGCGCGCCCAGGAGGGCACGAAGGTCGACACCATGCCCGTACTCCCCGCGAGCAGTTGGCCGACGCCCCCCGACGCGGTCGCAGCCGCGGACCTCGTGTGGGCCGAGACCGTGGCGGGCGGCAACTACACCCACAAGGTCCTCGGCCGTGGCCACGAACTGCGGCTCACCGACCTCACCGGAGACGCCTGCGCACACCTCCTGCTGTACAGCGCGGGCCGCCCCTGGGAGCGGCTGAACGTGGCTGACACCGTCAAGGTCCTCTGGAACGCCTACCTCGGTGAGGGGCATCTGCTCCTGTCCGACCAGGGCCGCGTTCTCGCCTCGGTCACCGAGGACACCTCCGGGCGGCACGACGCCCTCACCGGCACCTCCACCCTCGCGCAGAACACCGCGCGCTACGGCGACGGAACCCCTCAGTCGGACTCCCCGGCAGGGCGGGAGCTGTTCAAGCTCGCGGCCCTCAAGAACGGCCTCGCGGCGCGCGACATCCCGCCGTCCGTCTCCTTCTTCCAGGGCGTACGGATCGCTGAGGACGGCAGCACCGAGTTCACCGGCTCCGCCGGCCCCGGCACGTCCGTCACGCTGCGCGCCGAACAGGACGTCACGGTTCTCCTCGCCAACGTCGCGCACCCCCTCGATCCACGTCCCGCCTACACCTGCGGGCCCCTCGAAGTCCTCGCGTACCGGGCGCGGCCCACCGCCCCCGCCGACGCGCTCTGGAACGCCACCCCCGAGGGCAGCCGCGCCTTTCGCAACACCGCCGACCACCTCACCGCCCGGGGGATCGCATGACCGCCACCGGCAGCCCGTACGTCCCGGGCCGCGTCATCCACGACGAGACCGTCCCCGCCCGCGCCGCCTGGTCCGCCGTCGTGCCCAAGGGCCGGCTGCTGACCATCACCGACCTGCACGGCAACCAGGCCGCGGACTTCCTCCTCTACGACGCGCACGACACCTCGGTGCGCTACAGCGCCCCCGACACCATCCAGGCCCAGGGCAACATCTTCCTGACCACCGGGTCCGTGCTGATGTCGAACGAGCACACCCCGCTGATGACCGTCGTCGAGGACACCTGCGGTCGGCACGACACCGTGGGCGGCGCCTGCTCCAAGGAGTCCAACACCCTCCGCTACGGACACCACACCTGGTCCCAGCACGCCTGCGTGGAGAACTTCCTCGTCGAGGGCAGCAAGCACGGCCTCGGCAAGCGGGACCTGGTGTCCAACATCAACTGGTACATGAACGTCCCGGTCGAGAAGGACGGCACCCTCGGCATCGTCGACGGCATGTCCGCCCCGGGCCTGAAGGTCGTGCTGCGCGCGGAGACCGACGTCATCGTGCTGCTGTCCAACTGCCCCCAGATCAACAACCCTTGCAACGGCTTCACCCCGACCGCCCTGCAGATGACGATCACCGAGCCGGACGAGGGCTGAGCCACCATGACGTTCGACACCCTGCTGGTCGCCAACCGCGGCGAGATCGCGGCGCGCATCATCCGCACCGCCCGCACACTCGGCCTGCGCACCGTCGCGGTCTACTCCGACCCCGACCGCGGCGCCGCACACGTCCGCCTCGCCGACGAGGCCGTTCGCCTCGGCCCCGCCCCCGCCAAGGAGTCCTACCTCGACGCCGACCTGATCCTGAAGGCGGCCAAGGACACCGGCGCCGGCGCCGTCCACCCCGGCTACGGATTCCTGTCCGAGGACGCCGACTTCGCCCGCCGCTGCGCGGACGCGGGGATCGTCTTCGTCGGCCCCACCCCCGAACAACTGGAGCTGTTCGGCGCCAAGCACACCGCGCGCGCCGCCGCCCGCACGGCGGGCGTGCCGCTCGCCCCCGGCACCGGACTGCTGCCCGACGCGGAAGCGGCCGTGGCGGCGGCGCAGGATATCGGCTTCCCCGTGATGCTGAAGGCGACCGGAGGAGGCGGCGGCATCGGCATGCAGGCCTGCCGCGACGCCGACGACCTCGCCGACGCGTGGGAGCGGGTGCAGCGCGTCGCCGCGGCCTCCTTCTCCTCCGCGGGCGTCTTCCTGGAACGTCTCGTCGAGCGCGCCCGCCACGTCGAGGTGCAGGTCTTCGGCGACGGCGAGGGCCGCGTCGTCACCTTCGGCGACCGCGACTGCTCACTCCAGCGCCGCAACCAGAAGGTCCTGGAGGAGGCCCCGGCCCCAGGCCTCCCGGCCCACGTCCGTCGCCAACTGGACACTGCAGCACGGGACTTGTGCGCCTCGGTGAACTACCGCTCCGCAGGCACGGTCGAGTTCGTGTACGACGCCGCCCGCGAAGAGGCGTACTTCCTCGAGGTCAACACCCGCCTCCAGGTCGAGCACCCGGTCACCGAGGAGATCTACGGCGTCGACCTCGTCGCCTGGATGCTGCGCCTCGCGCAAGGCGACACCGTGGTCGTCACCGAGCCCCCTGCCCCGCAGGGCCACGCCGTCGAGGCACGCATCTACGCCGAGGACCCGTCCCGCGAACACCGCCCGAGCGCAGGCCTGCTGACGCGCGTCGCCTTCCCAGAAGGCGTCCGCGTGGACACCTGGGTCGAGACCGGCACCGAGGTCACCACCTCCTACGACCCGATGCTCGCCAAAGTCGTCGCGCACGGCGCCGACCGCGCGGAGGCGCTCGACAAGCTGGACGCCGCGCTCGCCGCCACCCGCGTCGACGGCATCGAGACCAACCTCGGCCTGGTGCGCGCCGCGCTCGCGGACGCCGACGTGCGCGCCACGGTCCACTCCACCGCCTCGCTCGCCGCCGTCAGCGACCCGACACCCCGCATCGAGGTGGTCGCACCCGGCACCTTGACCACCGTGCAGGACTGGCCCGGCCGTACAGGCCACTGGCAGGTCGGCGTCCCCCCGTGCGGACCGATGGACGACCTCTCCTTCCGGCTCGGCAACACCGCGCTCGGCAACACCGAGGGCGCACCCGGCCTCGAATGCACCCTCCAGGGCCCCTCCCTCCGGTTCACCCACCCCACGACGATCTGCGTCACCGGCGCCCCCGCACCGGTGACCCTCGACGGCACCGCCGTACCCCAGTGGGAGCCGGTCACCGTCGAGGGCGGCCAGACCCTCGCCGTCGCACCGCCCCACGAGCACGGCCTGCGCACCTACGTCCTGTTCGCCGGAGGCCTGGACGTACCCGACTTCCTGGGCAGCGCCGCCACCTTCACCCTCGGCCGGTTCGGCGGACACGGCGGCCGCGCCCTGCGTGCCGGGGACGTCCTGCACGGCGGGGAGCAGCGCCACGAGACGTCCGTCGTCCCGCTCGACCGCCGTCCCGTCTTCGACAGCGAGTGGAGGGTGGGCGCGGTCGAAGGACCGCACGCCGCCCCCGAGTTCTTCACAGAGGACGACATCCGCGACTTCTACGCCGCCGACTGGAAGGTCCACTTCAACTCGGCGCGCACCGGTGTCCGGCTGGTCGGCCCCAAACCGCGCTGGGCCCGTACGGACGGCGGGGAGGCGGGCCTGCACCCGTCCAACATCCACGACACGCCGTACTCCGTCGGCGCCGTCGACTACACCGGCGACATGCCCGTCCTCCTCGGCCCCGACGGGCCCTCCCTCGGCGGCTTCGTCTGCCCCGCGACGATCGCCACCGGACAGCGCTGGAAGCTCGGCCAGCTCCGGCCCGGTGACACAGTCCGCTTCGTGCCCCTCACCACGCGCGCCGCCGCAGGGCTGAGGCGGAACCCGGCCGCGGCCCCGCGCGAGGACCGCGAGGTCATCGTCGACGGCGGCATCCTCGCCCGCCTGCCGCAGACCGAGATCCGCCCGTCGGTCACCTACCGGCGCAGCGGCGACGACAACCTCCTCATCGAGTACGGGCCGATGCAGCTCGACCTGGCGCTGCGGATGCGCGTCCACGCGCTCGCGGAGGCGCTGGCCGCCCGGGAGCTCGACGGCATCGCCGACCTGACCCCGGGCATCAGGTCCCTCCAGGTCCGGACCGACCCCGACGTGCTGCCGCAGGACAAGCTCCTCGAAGCCGTCCTGCTGCTGGAGGCGGAACTACCCGCCACCGACGAGCTGGTGGTGCCCAGCCGGACCGTGCACCTGCCGCTGTCCTGGGACGACCCGGCCACCCGCGAGGCCATCGCCCGCTACATGGCGGGCGTGCGCGACGACGCCCCGTGGTGCCCGTGGAACATCGAGTTCATCCGCCGCGTCAACGGACTGGAGACGGTCGACGAGGTGTACCGCACGGTCTTCGACGCCGAGTACCTGGTCATGGGCCTCGGGGACGTGTACCTGGGCGCACCGGTCGCGACCCCGCTGGATCCGCGCCACCGCCTGGTCACCACCAAGTACAACCCGGCCCGCACCTGGACCGCGGAGAACTCCGTCGGCATCGGCGGCGCGTACCTGTGCATCTACGGCATGGAGGGCCCCGGCGGCTATCAGTTCGTCGGCCGCACCACCCAGGTGTGGTCCGGCTGGCAGCAGCGCGGCGCCTTCGCACCCGGCAAGCCCTGGCTGCTGCGCTTCTTCGACCGCATCAAGTGGTACCCGGTCGAGGCGGACGAACTCCTTGAGCTGCGCGCCGACATCACGTCCGGCCGTTTCGTTCCCAAGACCGAGGAAGGCACCTTCTCGCTCGCCGACCACCAGGGGTTCCTCGCCGAGAACGCCGCGTCGATCGCCGGATTCCGGGCCCGGCAGGGCGAGGCGTTCCGTGCCGAGCGCGATGCCTGGGAGGCGGCGGGCGAGTTCGCTCAGGCCGAGGCGGCCGCCGAGGCCGCCCCGCCGGCCACCGACGTCGAGGTCCCCGAGGGCGGCAACCTGATCGAGGCGGAGTTCGCCGCCTCCGTCTGGCAGGTCAACGTCGAGGTCGGCGACCAGGTCTCGGCAGGACAGCAGCTTCTCGCGCTCGAAGCGATGAAAATGGAGTCACGGGTCCCGGCCCCCACCGACGGCATCGTCACAAGGATCCTGACCAAACCGGGCAGCCAGGTCGAGGCGGGCACCGCGCTCGTCGTCCTCGCGCCCCTCAAAACCACGGAGGCAGCCGCGTGATCACCGCAGTGGAACGGGTGCGGGCCGCCTATGCGCGCATCGCGCAGGCGGACCGCCCCGAGGTGTGGATCTGCCTGCGCCCCCAGGCGGACGCGGACGCGGACGCCGCCGCGATCGACGCGAAGGCCGCCGCCGGCGCGCGGCTGCCGCTCGCGGGGACCGTGTTCTCGGTCAAGGGCAACATCGACGTGGCCGGGCTGGCGACCTCCGCCGGCTGCCCCTCGTGCGCGTACGAGCCGGACGCCGACGCCCCGGTGGTGGCCCGCCTGAAGGCGGCGGGCGCCGTGGTCCTCGGCACGACGAACCTCGACCAGTTCGCGACCGGCCTGGTCGGCACCCGCAGCCCCTTCGGCGCGGTCCGCAACGCCGTCGACCCGGAGTACGTGTCCGGTGGCTCCTCGTCCGGCTCGGCGGTCTCGGTGGCCCTCGGCATCGCCGACCTCGCGCTCGGCACGGACACCGCAGGATCGGGCCGGGTCCCGGCGGCCTTCAACGGCATCGTCGGCCTCAAGCCGACCATCGGCCTCGTTCCCACCGAGGGCGTCGTCCCGGCCTGCGCATCCCTCGACTGCGTGACGGTCTTCGCCCGTACGCTGCCGGAAGCCGAGCTGGCACTGTCCTGCATGGCGGCGCCGTCCGGCCGCGACCTCCCGCCGCTCGAACAACGCGGTCCGGGCCCGTGGCGCATCGCCGTGCCCGAGCGCGGACAGCTCGCAGATCTGGACAAGGGCTGGGCCGAGGCCTTCGACGCGGCCGCTGCCCGGCTCGCCGACGCGGGCGCCGAGCTCCTGCCCGTCGATCTCGCGCCGTTCACCGAAGCGGCGGCGATGCTGTACGAAGGCGCGTTCGTCGCCGAGCGCTACACCGCCGTCGGCGCCTTCATCGACGCGCACCAGGGCTCCGCGGACCTCGATCCGACCGTGGCCGGGATCATTTCCGCGGCCCGGGACATCCCGGCCCGCCGTCTCTACGCCGACCAGGCGAAGCTCGCGTCCCTGCGCTCCCGGGCCCTCGCATCGCTCGGCGACGCGGACGCGCTGCTCCTGCCGACGACACCGGGGCACCCCACCATCGCCGAGGTCTCGGCCGACCCGCTCGGCGCCAACGCGCGGCTCGGCCGGTTCACCAACTCGACGAACCTGTTCGACCTGGCGGCGGTCGCCGTCCCGGCCGGCGAGGTGAACGGGCTGCCGTTCGGCGTCATGCTGGTCGGCCGGGCATTCACCGACGAACGGCTCGCCCGCATCGCCGGGGCGCTCACCGCCCCGCCGCTGCGGCTCGCGGTGGTCGGGGCACACCTTTCCGGGCAGCCGCTGAACGGGCAACTGCTGGCTCTGGGCGCCCGTCTGGTTCGCACGACCACGACCGCCCCCACCTACCGTCTGTACGCACTGGACACGACACCGCCCAAGCCGGGACTGGTCCGCACCCGGGAAGGCGGGGGAGCGATCGAGGCCGAGGTGTGGCAACTGCCCGCGGCGGGACTCGGTGCTCTCCTCGCGACGCTGCCCCGCCCGATGGCGCTCGGCAGCGTGGAGCTCGCGGACGGCAGCCTCGTGCCCGGCTTCCTCTGCGAACCCGAGGCCGTCGAGTCCGCGCAGGAGATCACGTCGTACGGAGGCTGGCGCGCGTACATGGCACGTGTCCGGCGACCTGCCGGTGGCTGAGCGGGCCAAGCCGTGGTGAGGGCTCGTGTCAGGGCCGGCCCTGATCTTTCCTTCGTCACGTCGAATCGCCGACCGGCCGTGGGGCCCGCATGATGTCGTCGGGCAGCCATGTTCCACGGAAGGGTAGTGATGGAGCCGATCCGCCCAGGAATCGACGCACGCTACCGATTGGACCTGGGTGCTGTGCGTGAACTGCTGAGAGGGCAGCAGCGGCGAGTCAATGACTACGCCCTCACGCATCAGCCGCCCTCTCGTGCCAGCGCTCCGGTACCGGCAGCCCTGCGACGGCCGGTGCCGGCACTGATCCGGGACATGCTCGACGCCATTCCGCTGGCGGCCGTGCTGATCACCCCGGTCCCGGACGAGGACGGGACGGCGCAGTTCGTTTATACGGCCCAGAACGACCGCGCCCGCGCCTATGCCGCCGCCCATGTGCCGCACGACGCCGTGCCGGAGTTCGCCGGGCCCGTCCCGTTGCTCGAACGGTTTCCCGTCCTTGAGTACACGCCCCTCCCGCAGATGCTCGCCGACGCCCAGCGCGACCGTGTCCAGCAGGGACCCAGATTGATCGAGTGGTTCATCACCCGGCCACCGCGCGCGCCGGTGCGGCTGAGCAGCGAGGCGACGGTGACTCCCTGCGGCGAGCACCTTCTCGTCACCTGGGCGTCCGGACACCGCGCGCACATGGCGTTGGCTGCCCAGAAGCTGGTCCGAACGTGCTGGGCCGAGTGGGACCTGGCCGGCGGCACCGTCGAGGCGTCCCTCGCCTTCGCCCATGTGCTCGGCCTGGACGAGACGGCCCCCGTCCCCGGCTTGGCCGACCTCGCTGCCCAGGTCGGCGCGGGCAGTCTTCCCACGCTCTACGACCTGCTGTACGACGTGCTGCTGCGCAAGCGGCAGTCGGAATGCCTGCTGCGCATGGGCGGCCCCTTCGAGCGCTTCGTCCGCATGGTCGCCGAGCCGGTCCGCGCGACGGACGGCCCGGTCTGGGCCGTACGCGCGGTCCTCATCGACGTCACCGACGACCATCGCCGACGCGAACTGGCCCGGGCCGCGCAACAGGAGGCAGACAGACAACGGGAGCGTGCCCGCGCGCTGAGCGAGATCGCCGTCGTACTGCGCGACGCCGTCCTGCCCCGCTTCGCCGGGGAAGTGCCCTCCTCGGGTCTCGATGCCGCCGCCGTGTACCGGCCCGAGGCACGGGCCGGCATCGGCGGAGACTGGTACAAGGCGCGCAAGCTTCCGGGCGGGCGGCTGCTCGTCGCTCTCGGCGACGCCCGCGGACACGGGCTGGACGCGGTCACGCTCATGGCCAAGCTCCGCTACGCGCTGGCCGGACTCGCCTACACCGGCCATCCGGTCGAGGACCTGACCGAGTGGCTGAACAAAGTGGCGTGCGACGACGGAACCGAATCGACCGCGACCGCCATCATCGCCCACTACCACCCGGAACGACTCCTCCTGCGCTGGACATGAGCCGGCCACCCCCGCCCCGTCCTGCTGCGCGGGGGCAGGGCCACACAGTTTCCCGCCCCTGAGCGCGGCCCCGACCTGGCTCTCGGCGTCGTTCCTCGCACCGCGTACGTCGCCACCGAGACCTACCTCGCCGCCGACGACGTCATCCTGCTGTACTCGGACGGACTGGTCGAACGCCGCGACACGGATCCGGACGAGGACGCCGCCCGACTCCTCGAGGCAGCCGAAGACTGTGCGCGTGGGGGATCCCCCCGCCCCGGGCACGTGGCACTGCAGACCTACGCCGAGAGCCTCATGAACCGCCTCGACGACCCGCACCGAACCGACGACGCGACCCTCCTCGCGCTGCGCCGCACCGCGGAGCCTCGGCAGACCAGTTGACACAGGCGTCGAGCCGCAGTGAGCAGTGCCGGGCTGTTACGCACTTTTGGGTGACGAGGGCAGGGATGCGGTCCTGACTACGGGCGCCGACGCGTTACGGGAGAGCGACTGTGACGCCAATTTGGGGCATTCGGTACATAGATGGAAGTTACATGTGAGAGTGACAGAAATGTGTCTGAATTGTAACGGCCTTCACGCCTCGCTCACATCTGGCGGCGACTGAGGCACGTTGTGGTTCCTCGGCCATCGGGCCGGGATCAGCACACAACGGACCTGCGGCGCACGCGCCGGGGAACAGGTCTGCAAGTTCGAGATGAGGGGCATTCATGTCCGCTTTCATGTCTGTCGCTGCCCGTCGTACGGGTGCCGCCGTTCTGGCGGCCGGCGCGCTGGTCGGCACCTTCGCGGCGTCGGCCTCCGCCGACCCGGGGGCGCGTCGGCACCGCGAGTTCGTTGAGATCAGCGGCGTGCAGTACGACGCGCCCGGTTGGGACACCCGCAGCATTCGCTCCCTGAACGGCGAATGGGTCGACGTCACCAACACCTCCCGCCGCTCGGTGAACCTCGACGGCTGGACGCTGTCGGGCAAGGACGGTCACACCTACACCTTCCACCACTACCGTCTCGGAGGCCGCTCCACCGTCCGCGTTCACACGGGCATCGGACGCGACACCTACCGTGACGTCTACCAGGACCGGCGTTACCACGTCTGGAACAACCGCTCCGACACGGCCACGCTGCGTAACGACCGCAACTGGAGGGTCGACACCTTCTCCTGGGGCCGCGACCGCGACCGCCACGACCGTGACTACCGCGACTACCGCGACGGCGGCCGTGACTACCGCGACGGCGACCGCCACGACGGCGGTCACCGTGGTCACGGCCACGATGGGCGCCGCTGACCTGACGTGAACGGAAGCGCGGGCCCAACCGTCCGCGCCTCCCTGCCCGGCTCTTGAGGGGCGTGCCCGCAGATCGCCGTCTGCGGGCACGCCCCTCCGTCTGCGTGGGGTCACACGCCTTCGGTGGTGGGGCGGTCGGCCGGCTGCCCTGCGACGCTCATGGTCCTGTTCGGCCAGTCCTGCCACGAGCGTGGAACACGTCGCACAACTCTTCAACGTCCACCGGTACACCCTCAACCGACGCCTCGCCCACCACGGCATCACCTTCGAGACCCTCCTCGACGACACACGGCGCGACCTCGCGGGCCAACTGCTCAGCGTCACCGACCTCCCCATGTCGGACATCGCAGGCATGCTCGGCTACGGCAGCCAGGGCAACTTCACCCGCGCCTTCCGCCGCTGGCACCACCAGCCACCGAGCCGGTGGCGCCACCAGCCATCGAGCCGGTGGCGCCGGGAGCAACTCGCCAGACAACTGCCGTGTCCTGGAAGCGAGTAGAGGCACATGAATCGAGTGTCGCCAACCGTTCTCCATGGCTACAGTGGGCGTCGTTCAGGTGCGCAGGTTGCGGCTACTCCTCCTTCAAGAGAGCAACGCGGGTTCGAATCCCGTCGCCGGCCCCGGCCGGTGTCGTCCAGCGGCCCAAGACACTACGTCGCCGCCACCGACCTTGATCTCTGGACACTCACGGCGCGAGCCGTCCGTCAGGGAACCTCGGCGGGCGGCTTCGCGGTGTCGCCGACGTGCGGGCGGGCGCGACACCCTTTCCCGGCCGACGAAACCCCTGCTCCCGCACCGAGCTGACGAGCGAGCCATCGAGGCGGCGTCGCGCCGATCGCGCCCATCGCTGATGGCGTGACCTCTTCGTCATGAGAGGGGCAGCAGTTGTGGGTGCGAGAGATGGCTCACCCCGACGCGGCGAGTAACCCCGCCAGCGGGCATCGTGGTTGAGCTCGGGCTGCTGATCTCAGGGCAAGTTGACCGGGAGAGTTCCGCCTCGGCGGCCTCGGCAGGCCTCCGTGGACCTCGGCGGGCCTCCGCGGCGATGCTGGGCCCGAGCGTGCGGTCGGCCTGTTTCCTGTTGGGTGCGCCCAGTGGGGTGACGGTGCCGCCGCGCCGCGCGGCTGGATGGGTGCACTCGGGTAGAACGGGCCCTCGGAGAAGGGCTGGCAGGCCGGAGCCGTGATGGCCAGGGCACGCTGTCCGTACTGAGGGGTGTGAGGTCCGCCGCATGGCATCGATCGATACGGCCGCGGTTGAGCGGATGGTCGGCACCCTGTTCATCGAGAGGTCGTGGCGCAGCCCCAGCGCGTCGCGGTTCTGGGTGCTGCTGGTGCTGGCCTCGGTCATCGCGGGTGCCGGGGTGGTGGGCGATTCGACGGCCACGGTGATCGGCGCGATGATCGTCGCACCTCTGATGACACCGATCCTCGGCAGCGCGCTGGCGCTGGTACTGGCTGCCCGGCGCCCACTGGTGCGCAGCCTGCTGCTGGTGATCGGCGGCGCCGCGCTCGTCGTCCTCATCGGCATGCTGCTGGGCTGGATCGCCGCCCCTCCCGACGGGTTCGCCTCGAACAGCCAGGTGTCCTCCAGGATCAGCCCCCGGCTCATCGACCTGCTGGCCGCCCTGGCGACCGGCACCGTGGGGGCTTTCGCGCTGGTGCGTTCGGATATCTCGGACACCTTGCCGGGCGTTGCCATCGCGATCTCCCTCGTCCCGCCGCTGTCGGTGACGGGGCTGCTGATCACGGTTCACCACTACCACGACGCCGGCGAGTCGGCGCTGCTCTTCGCGACCAACGTCACCGCGATCGTGGCCACCGGCACGGTGGTCTTCCTCTTGTACGGGGTGCGGTCCGCGGCGCAGGATGCGGGTTTCACGGTGGGTGACTTCCGCGGGCGCACCCTCGCCGTGGTGGCCGTCATGGTGGCGTTGGTGGCCGTGCCGCTGACCGTCGGCACCGTCTCAGTGGCACAGGACGAACAGCTTGCCGCCAATGCCCGTAGCGTGGCGCAGAGTTGGGCCTCCGACCGCCGCTGGCAGATCTCCTCCGTGGACGCCCGCAACGGCACCGTCGTGGTCGATGTCCTGGGGCTCCCGCCCGGTCCGGCGCCCTCCGCCCTGCGCACTCAGCTCAACGAGCACGGGATGGCGGACGCCGGCCTCGAACTGCATATCGTGGGCGGGCGCACCCGCTGGTGCCCGGCGAACGGCTCCGACTGCACCGACGACCGCTCCGCGAGCGTCGGCTAGGGCCCGTTGCCCAGCTCAGGCGGCACGAAGAGCGGTGCGGGAACTCCTGCGGCGGGGTCCTACTGCCGCATCAGGTGCAGGTCCTCACCCCATGCGTCCAGCACCGCGCCGTGTCCGGCTCGCCGGGCCGCCGCTTCGACCTGGGCGAAGAGACGACGCTGTGTGGGCACGTCGCCCGTACCCGAGATGCGGTCCGCAGCGTCCAGCAGTGGCCCCGTGTCCCAGCCGGGTAGCGGGAATCGGGCAAGCTCCCATTCCAGATACTTGTTGTAAGGGCGGGGACGACGGTCCAGGGCGAAGAGCGACTCCAGCAGAAACTGAATGCTGTCGGCGGCGTCGAGCCGTGCGGCGAGCGCATGTCCGTCGCGGTCGTTCTTGACCGAGCGGTAGAGGGAGTTGGCGTAGGCATCGAGCCATTCACCCGCCTCCCGGAAGGCTTCACCAGCGTTGAGCCGTGCCTTGGCGGCCAGGATCTGAGCGATGCCTCCGTCGAGCCGGTCGAGCACGATCCGGGCCCGGGCGAGGGCGTACCGCTCGAAGCCGGGCATTCCGGCGGCGCGGAATTGGTCGAGGGAGATGATGACGAGGTCGAGTTGTGGCGTGCGGTGCCCAGCGAATCGCGTGAGGTCCGTGATCGCACCGTCGGCGAGGACCACGTACAGATCGTGGTCGGAGTACTCGGTGGTCATGCCCTCATGGGCTCGGGACCCCTTGAGGACGAGGCCGACGACAGCTGAATCAGCGGCGGCGAGTTCGACGAACGCGTCGTAGGTGAGGGGCTTGTGAGCAGTCATCGCGTGATCTCCGGTGTTGCGGTGACGGGTATGCCAACCAGGCGGCCCCGAGACTGCATCGGGGGCGCCCGCACCGTCTGCGACGGGCCTCGGCCGCCGCCCGGAAGATCAACGCACGTGCGGACTCTACCGGTTGGCCCGCTGAACGGTCTCGGTTTCCGCCGTCTGTGGGACGGCAGGCACGCGGCGGGCCGCCTGGCGGTCTCTGTTCGGTCTGCTGCTCGCCGGCTGCTCAGGACCCGCCTGGATCTGAGCGCGAGCCGGTCGTCGCGGGGCAGGCGCCTGGCGCACCCGATGGCGCGGAGATGACGCGGACAGATCTGCCTGGCCGCTGATCAGACACGAGCGCGCGCTGCTGAGGACCGGGCCGCACGGCCAGTCGCCCCTCGGTGAGACAACCAGCGATCAACCGGTCAGCACGCGGTCGGAATACGCGCCTGGCGCCAGGCAGATGTACCGCCGCTCCTTACGCCCCAGGGGCCGAGGCGGCGGAACATCATCCGGACGAAACGCCGTGGCGTGGCGCCGGCTACTTGAGTTCGCGCTTGAGGATCTTGCCGGTGGGGGTCATCGGCAGGGACTCGACGATCTCCACGATGCGCGGGTACTTGTAGCCGGCCATCTGGCTCCTGCCCCAGGCGACGAGCTCGTCCGGGGAGGCCTCGGTGCCGGGGTGCAGGATGACGAACGCCTTGATCTCCTCGCCGTGGCTCTCGTGGGGCACGCCGGTGACCGCGGCCATGCTGATCGCGGAGTGCGTCATCAGCACCTCCTCGATCTCGCGGGGATAGACGTTGAAGCCGCCGCGGATGATCATGTCCTTTGAGCGGTCGACGATGTAGTAGTAGCCGTCCTCGTCCTTTCGGGCCAGGTCACCGGTGCGGAACCAGCCGTTCTTGATCACTTCGGCGGTGGCTTCGGGGCGGTTGTAGTAGCCCTTCATGATGTTGTGGCCCTTGACGGCGATCTCGCCGATCTGACCGGTTTCGGTCACCTCGGACCAGTCGCCGTTGATGAGCTTCACCTCGATGCCCCAGATCGGCACGCCGATGGAACCGGGCCGCGGCTCCTGGTCCGGGTCGCTGAACGTGGCCACCGGGCTCGTCTCCGAGAGGCCGTAGCCCTCCAGGATCTTCACGTGCAGCCGTTCCCTGACCTGGTTGATGATCTCGACGGGCAGGCTGGCGCCGCCGGACACGCCGATCCGCAGGTTGCCGGCGATCCGGTCCACGTCGACATCGTCGGTGAGCGCGGACAGCAGGCCCCACCACATCGTCGGGACGCCGGCGAAGAAGGTGATCTCCTCGGTGTTCATCAGCTGCACGACCTGCTCCGCGTTGAACCGCGGCACCAGGTGGAGTGTGGCGGCCATCGAGAAGCCTGCGTGCATCTGCACGGTCGCGCCGAAGGTGTGGAACAGGGGGAGGCAGAGCACGTGGCTGTCGGTCGCCGGCTTGCTCTGGAACATCCGGTTGCAGGTCATCGCGTTCATCATCGTGTTCGCGTGGGACAGCTCGGCGCCCTTGGCCTGGCCGGTCGTGCCCGAGGTGTAGAGGATGATCGCGGTGTCGGTGGCCTCGGTGACGACCGGGTCGAACCGGGGGCTCTTGCCGGCGAGCGCGGCGCCCATGGTCTCGGCGCCCTCGACCGGGCTCGGCGCGGCCGGGTCGGCGGTGATCAGGAAGAAGTGCCGGGCCGCCTCGGCCTCGTTGAACGCAGCGAAGCCCTCACTGCCCATGGGCAGCTCGGGCGTGCCCTCGAAGCAGAAGTACGCCGTCACGTCGGCGTCCTTGAGGTGGTAGGCGATCTCGCGCCTCTTGAGCAGCACGTTGAGGGGCACCACGACTGCGCCGGCCTTGAGGATGCCGTAGTAGACGATCGGGAACTGCGGCAGGTTCGGGCAGCTCAGGGCCACCTTGTCCCCGGGCCGGATGCCGCGTTCCACGAGCAGGTTCGCGACCTGGTTCGCCGCCGCATCGACCTGGGAGTAGGTCAGCCGGTTCGGGCCGAGGACCAGCGCGTCACGGTTCGGGTACTTGCGGGCGGAGTCCTCGAGCAGGACCGACAGATTCAGCATGATGTCTTTCGGTGTGGTGTCCTGGCAGAGCCGCAGGGGGTCGGTCCCCGGGGCCCCGTCCAGTGGCCGGCGTGAGTCACACGTATATGGACTTGATCTGCGGGTGGGCGGCGAACGCCTCGGCTCCGAGTTCGCGGCCGCTGACGCCGGCCGTGACTCCACGAACCGATCGGCGATGTCAGACAGGCAGCGCTTGACGCCGACCGGGCCCGTGCGCACGTGCCGGGGGGATGGCCCGGCCGTGCCCGGGACCGGACGTCCGTACGGCCCCGCTGAGGCCATAGTCGGACCCGTTCGCGATGTGCATCGCGTCATCATCGTCGTCGCATGCGATCACGGTCAACAGCGGGCCGAAGATCTCTGCCCGAGCGATGACTGGAGAAGTATCCCCGTCGGGGAAGACAGTGGGCCCGAAGAAGCAGCCCTTCGCCAGGTTGGTTGTCGGCTGCCTCGGGCGGTGATGCCGGCGCCTTCGACGGCGCCGAGGCGGGCTGCACCGACTGCGCGGCGCTCGCCGACCGGCACAGTCCGAGTCGTGTGGCCTCGTCTCCGGTCCCGCCATGTGGTGGGGCGGGCGCCGAGACGTTGCAGGCCGGGGTGGCAGGTATGGGGGCCGCACATAGTTCGGGAGTGGGGTGCGGGCGGGAAAGTCGCTGCTGATGGGCGCGTGCGCGGGAAGGGTGGAGGACGAATGAGCGGTGAGGGGGAGCGCGGGGGAGTGGGGCCAGGGCAGGTTCTGTCGGCCGTGCACCGTGGTTCGATCATTCATGCGGTCTTCTGGGTGGCGCGGTTGCACGGCATGAGCCCGCCCCGGCCCCGCACGCCCGTGCCCCCTCAGTGCTCCGGGTGCCGTAGTGGCACGACACCCACGCTGCGGCCGTTGCGGTCCAGGAGGCGGCCCATGTGCTTGACCGTGCGCAGGACCACCGAGCGGTCGGTGACCGTCAGGCGCGGGAGTCTGCGGGCGAGGTGGGCCTCGAAGGTGTGCACGTCCTGCAGGTCGCGCAGCCAGACGTCGACGACCAGGTTGTGCGGCCCCGCCGTGATCGAGCACGATCGGACTTCGTGCAGGTCGGACAGCGCGCGGCTGGTCTCTTGGAGGTACTCGCCCGGTACGGAGGCGAAGTAGACCGCGGACAGGGGCCATCCGGACAGCGGGCGGGCCAGGTCGCAGCGCAGCTGTATGCGTGACGCGAGCAGGGAGTCCACCCTGCGCCGCAGCGTCGTCAGGCTCGTGTCGCTCGCGGCGGACAGGTCGCGCAGCGACATCCGTCCGTCGAGGCTGAGCAGTTCGAGGAGCCGGGCGTCCAGGGCGTCCCAGCGAGCTCTCTCCCCGGACGGGGCGCGACGGTCCGGTGTCGCCGCAGCCTGAAGGCGCGCGCTCTGCGCCGCGTCGAGACTGCGCAGACGCCACCGGCTGCCCTCGGCCGGAAGACCTGTCGAGACGTGTGTTCGCGTGGCCCGTATGCCCGGGGCACGCCGGAACAACTGGTCGCAGTGGTGGGAGAGCTCGTCCAGCGTGCGGACCTGGACCGCGATCACCAGGTCACGGCCCCCTGCGGTCAGTTTGACGTTCGGCACGGCCGGGTCCTGGGCGAGGACCCGCGCCACCTCTTCGATGCGGCCCGGCTCGGTGTCCACCTCCACCACACCTGTCACCCACACCTGTGTGTTGGTGAGCAGCGGATAGGCGGTCACCCACGCGAGCCCTGCCTCCTCCAGCCGGTGCCAACGGCGCGCGGCGGTCACCGGGTTGACCGCGAGGACCTTGCCCAGCAGGGTCCAGGGGGCTCGGGGGTGGATCTGCAGGGCGTGGACGATGCCGCGGTCGAGTTCGTCCAGGTCCCTGTACTGCTGCTCCGGGCCGGTGTATTCCTGCATACCCGGACGTGGCACTTCTCTGCGCATCTCCCCGGAATCCGCTACGAAAGCTGCGCTCTCAACCGGTCTTGATATGCGCACTCCACACTCCGTCCATCTGTTCCCGACACCTACGCACTTCCTGGAGTGACCGCACACCATGACGCACGCCACCACTCAGGCCTCCTCGCGGACCCCGCTGCGGATCCGCCACGCCCGGCTCATCGACGGCACCGGCTCGGCGCCCGTGGACGACGCTGTCATCGTCATCGATTCCGAAGGGATCATCGCCTACGCCGGCCCCGCTGCGGAAGCGCCCGAGTCCACGGACCGAGACGCATCGGCGCAGGTCCGCGAGGTGGACGCGGGTGGCCGCACGGTGCTGCCCGGCTTCTTCGACTGCCATGTCCACATGTCCTACGCGCATGGTGCGCATCCGGGCCGCCGCGGCGAGCTCGACCGGGTCCTCGTCACGCTCGACACCGCCGCGCGGCTGAGGCAGACCCTCGACACGGGCGTCACCACGGTGCGCGACCTGGCGGGCCTCGCTTCCGGCTACCGCACCGCCGTCGAGACCGGCCGGATCGTCGGCCCCCGGATCCAGACCGCCGTCCGCGTCATCAGCCACACCGGTGGCCACGGTGACGTGCGACTGCCGGACGGCACGGACCTGAGCGACGGAATGTCCGAGCTGGCGGACACCGCCGACGAAGCCCGTCTCGCGGTGCGCCGCGTGCTGCGGGAGGGCGCCGACCTGGTGAAGGTCTGCGCCACCGGTGGCATGGGGAGCCCGTACGACCAGCCCGACGACGAGGGGCTTTCGGAGGAGGAGATCCGGTCCGTCGTCGACGAGGCACGCCGGCACGGCGGCAAGCCGGTCGCCGCGCACGCCCAGGGCACGGCCGGCATCCTCAACGCGATCCGCGGCGGGGTCACCAGCATCGAGCACGGCTACGGCATCAACGAGCAGGCGCTGGAGTTGGCGGGGGAGCGCGGCACGTTCGTCGTCCCGACCCTGTCCACGGTCTACGCCGGGATCAACAAGGACACGATGCCGGACTACCACTACCAGAAGAAGGTCCGCTGGTCCGGCATCACGAAGGAGAACATCGCCCGCGCGATCGAGAGCGGCGCCCGCATCGCCATGGGCACGGACGCGGCGGTCGGCCCCCACGGCGTGAATCTGATGGAGCTGTCCTACCTGGTCGATCTCGGCATGGCGCCGATGGACGCCATCGTCGCCGGCACCCGCACCTCCGCCGAACTCCTCGGCGTCGAGGACCGCCTGGGCACCCTGACGGAGGGCCGGGTCGGGGACCTCATCCTGTGCGACGGGGATCCGCTGGCCGACATCGGTGTCCTCGGCGACCCCGCCAACATCGTCTGCGTCGTCCAGGAGGGCGTCGTCCGCAAGGACCTGATCGGCGTCGCGGGCGGTGCGGACGGGGGCCGGCCATGACGTCGACGAGGATGCAACAGCAGTCCGATCCGACCGAGGGCGACGCGGTGGGCGAGAAGCCGCAGGGCCTCGACCGACTGCTGTCACTTGTCGAACGGGCCGGCAACGCCCTGCCCAATCCGGTCGTCCTGTTCACGGTTCTGTTCGGGCTGGTCGCCGTGGTCTCCACCGCGCTCGCCCTCGCGGACGTGTCCGTGACGGTGCCGGGGACGGACGACACCAAGCAGATATCCGGCCTGCTGACCGGCGGCGGACTGCGCTGGCTGGTGGAGAACCTCGTCACCAACTTCGCATCGTTCCCGCCCATCGCCGCCGTGCTCCTCATGATCATGGCCGTGGGTGTCGCCGAGAGGGCCGGCCTCCTGGAGACGGCGATGCGGGCCACCCTGGCCCGCGCCCCGCGCGCCTTCCTGCCGTACCTGGTGGCGCTCGTCGCCTGCCAGGCGCACATGATGAGCGACGTCGCGGCGATCGTGCTGCCGCCACTCGCCGCGGTGGTCTTCAAGAGCGCGGGCCGCCACCCGGCGGCCGGCCTGATCGGCGCCTTCGCGTGCGTCACCGCGGGCTACGCGGCAGGGTTCACGATCGGTTCGCTCGACGCGCTCTACACGGGCATCACCCAGCAGGCCGTCGCGGTCCTGTCGGACACCCACCACGTCGACGTGAACATCCTCGCGAACTACTTCTTCACCGCCGCCAGCAGCCTTGTCCTCGGCCTGGTCGGCGGCTTCCTGATCAGCCGGGTGCTCGAACCGAGGCTCCCCGCCTACACGTCGGGCGCCGACTCGGCGGAGGACGAGGACATCCGGCTCACCCCGGTCCAGCGCCGCGGCCTGCTGATCACCGGCCTCGTCGTCGTCGCGTATGCGGCCGTCGTGCTGTCGCTGTGGCTGCCCGAGGGCGCACCCCTGCGCGGGGAGGGCGGGGCGCTGGTGCCGTCCCCGCTGCTCACCGGAGTCGTCCCCGTCCTGTTCGGCGCGTTCCTGCTCGCAGGCGTGACGTACGGGTTCACGGTGAAGACACTGGGCGGCTCGGAGAGCGTCGTCACCGCGATGACCGACTCGGTGAAGAACATGGCCGGATACGTCGTCATGATGTTCGTCGCCGCGCAGGTCATCGCCGTGTTCAACTGGTCCAACCTGGGCGTGCTGCTCGCGGTGAAGGCCGCGGCGCTGCTCAAGTCCATCGGGCTGACCGGCTTCGGGGCACTGGTCGCGTTCATCCTCCTCGTCTCGTGTCTCAACCTGGTGATCCTCTCCGGATCCGCGCTGTGGTCGCTGATCGGGCCCGTCTTCGTCCCGGCGTTCATGCTCCTCGGCATGAGCCCGGCCCTCAGCCAGGCCGCGTTCCGCATCGGCGACTCGGCCACCGCCGTCATCACACCGATGAACCCCTACGTGTTCCTGCTCCTGGCGCTCCTGCAGCGTTACGAACCGGAGGCACGCCTCGGGACACTCATCTCGCGGCTCGCGATCTTCGTGGTGCCGTTCCTGGTGGCGTGGCTGGCCATCCTGGGAGTGTTCTACGGCTTCGACCTGCCGCTGGGACCGGGGGCGGGCATCTCCCTCAAGTGAGCGTGCCGACACGGCGATGCCCCACCGGAAGGCGCCGGTGGGGCATCGCCTTGTCACCACGCTCAGCGCTCGCTCGTCCACTCCAGGACGATCTCGGCGAACTCCCGCGGCACCTGCTCCGGCGCGGCCACGTGCCCGTCGGACAGGACGCGGGTCTCGCAGCCGAGCGCGGCGGCGAACTTCTCCAGGGCGGGCAGCGAGTAATGGTCGCCGGGCGCGCAGACGGCCAGGGTCCGCGCGGTGATGAGAGGCAGGCGCGCCTCCATGGCGTAGCGGCGTATCGCCTCGTGCCCTTCCTCCACCCGGTCGAGGACGGTCAGCGCGTCGGCCACGTAGCGGTTGAGGGCCGCCTCCTCGCCGGCGCGGTAGAAGTCGCGCCGGTTGTCCCACAGGCCCTGGAGGTGCGAGCCGTCGGGCTTGGCGTCGACGTGATCGATGCGGACCCCGCCCGCCGCGCCACGCCGCTTCTCGTCATCGACGAACGGTGTGGCGGACAGCAGCAGACCGGCCACGCGGTCCCCGAACCGCGCGGCCAGTTCGACGGCGATCACGCCGCCCGTGTGGTGCCCGACCAGGTGGAAGCGCTCCAGGCCGAGCGCGTCGACGAGCGCGCCGGCGGCGTCCGCGAACCGCTCGACGGAGTGCGGCCCTTCGGGCTTGGCGGAGGCTCCGTACCCGAGAGTGTCCATGGCGATCGCCCGACGCCGGGTGCCGACCAGGGGCAGCACCTCGAGATACTCCGTCCACGACCTGGGTGTCTGGTGGAGCAGCAGCACGGGGGAGCCGTCGCCGGACTCCACATAGTGCAACTGGCCGAAGGCGCTGGGCACATAGCCCTTGCGCAACGTGTCCGTCATCCGTTCTCCGTCCTCGTATTCGTCTGTGTACTCGTACTCGTATTTGTATTCGTACTCGTCTTCGTCACAGGGCCGGCAGCACCGAGGCGCCGACCGCTTCGATCAGTTCGGCCGGAGGGTCGTACGAGCCGACGTGCTGCAGGAACACGCCGGTCACCCCGGTGGCACGGAGCGCGCGCAGCCGTCCCGTGATCTGCTCGGCGGTGCCGAACAGGCAGAACTCCTCGGCGAACCGCAGCGCCGCCTCGTCACTGACCCACTCCGACGTGATCTTCACGGCGGCGTCCCAGTCCTCGGCATGCACCAGGTCCGGGTACACCCCCTCGACGACCTTGGGCACGTCGACGTGCACATCGGCCAGGGCGAGGAAAGGCGCTCCGCCGTTCTGGGCGATGGACGCGCAGATGGGCTTGATCTGACGCGCCGCCGCCTCGATGTCGTCGGTCACCGCACAGTAGGCGGAGACGGTGAGCGGCACGGTGTCCGCGTCGCGGCCACCGGCCTCGGCGCCCTCGCGCACCTGGGCGGTCGCGCCCGCCAGGGTCCGTGGGGAGACGCCGCTGAGCAGGATGACGCCGTCGGCGACCTCACCGGCGAGCCGGAGGTTCTTCGGCCCGCTCGCCGCCATGTGGAGGGGCACCTCGGGGCGGGGGTCGCGCAGGCGGGAGCGGACGGTGCCCGCCGGGCCCGTGAAGTCCTGGTCCTCGCCGGCGAGGAGCGCACGGAGCAGGGTGAGGCCCTCGCGCATCGCGGCCGTGGTGCTCTGCCGAAGGCCGACAGGTCCCACGGAGCTGTTGCCCACGCCGAGGCCGAGGGTGAACCGGCCCGGGGCGAGCTCCGCCACGCTGCGAGCGGCGGAGGCGACGACGGCCGGGTGACGGGTCACCAGGTTCGTCACCGCCGTGCCCAGGCCGATGCGTTCGGTGCCGAGGGCGGCGGCCGTCAGGGTGGTGAACACGTCTCGCCACAGCAGCTGCGAGTCCGGGAACCAGACGTCGTCGAAGCCCGACTCCTCCGCACGGCGGACGGTCTCGACGATCCGGTCGGCGCGGTCGCAGGGCGGGATGCGGATCCCGACCCGCAACGGTTTCCGCAACATCCCCTGTGCGGCGCTCACTTGCTGCCGCCCGCGGTCAGGTCGAGTGCGATGTCGGTGATCATGTCTTCCTGGCCGCCGACGAGGCCGCGCCGGCCGACCTCGACGAGGATGGTGCGGGTGTCGAGGCCGTAGCGACGGGCGGCGGTTTCGGCGTGGCGGAGGAAGCTGGAGTAGGCGCCTGCGTAGCCGAGGGTGAGGGTTTCGCGGTCGACGCGGACCTCGCGGTCCTGCAGGGGGCGGACGAGGTCGTCGGCGGCGTCCATGAGGGGGAACAGGTCGCAGCCGTGCTTCCAGCCCATCAGGTCGGCGACCGCGATGAATGCTTCGAGGGGGCAGTTGCCGGCGCCGGCGCCCTGGCCGGCGAGCGAGGCGTCGACGCGGGTGACACCGTTCTCGACGGCGACGACGGTGTTGGCGACGCCGAGGGCGAGGTTGTGGTGGGCGTGGATGCCCAGTCCGGTGGCCGGGTCGAGGACATCACGGTAGGCGTGCAGGCGGTCGCGGACGCCGTCCATGGTGAGGCGGCCGCCGGAGTCGGTGACGTAGACGCAGTGGGCGCCGTAGGACTCCATCAGCTGGGCCTGGCGGGCGAGTTCGGCGGGCTCGGCCATGTGGGACATCATCAGGAACCCCGCGACGTCCATGTCCAGCTCGCGGGCCGCGGCGATGTGCTGGGCGGCGATGTCCGCCTCGGTGCAGTGCGTGGCGACGCGCACGGAGCGGATCCCGAGAGCGTGGGCCTGCTTGAGGTCACGGACCGTGCCGATGCCGGGCAGCAGGAGCGTGGTGGGGACCGCCCGCCGGACGGCGCCGGTGACGGCCTCGATCCACTGCCAGTCGGTGTGGGCGCCCACCCCGTAGGTGACGGAGGAGCCGGCGAGGCCGTCGCCGTGGGAGATCTCGATGGCCGCCACCCCGGCCGCGTCCAGCGCCGTGGCGATGGTGGCGGCCTGCTCGACGGTGTAGCGGTGGCGGATGGCGTGCATGCCGTCGCGCAGGGTCACGTCTTGGACGTAGAGGGGGGTGGTCACTTGGCTGCCTCCGTCAGGTCGTGCGCGGCCATGCGTTCGGCGGTCCGCAGCGCGGCCGAGGTCATGATGTCGAGATTGCCGGCGTAGGCCGGCAGGTAGTGGGCGGCGCCCTCGACCTCCAGGAAGACCGACACCTTCAGCGGCTCGCCGGTGCCGGCGGGGGCGAGCGCGGTCAGGGGGTCGTCGGTGGCGATGCGGTCGAACTGGACCTGCTGCTTGAGGCGGTAGCCGGGGACGTACGTCTGGACGCGTGCGACCATCGCCTCGATCGACGCGGTGATTGTGGTGGTGTCGTCGTCGCGGACCAGGCAGTGCACGGTGTCCCGCATGATCAGCGGGGGTTCCGCCGGGTTGAGGACGATGATCGCCTTGCCGCGGGCCGCGCCGCCCACCTGCTCGATCGCGGACGCGGTCGTCTCGGTGAACTCGTCTATGTTGGCGCGGGTGCCGGGGCCGGCCGAGCGGGAGGAGATCGAGGCGACGATCTCCCCGTAGTGCACGGGCGTGACCGCGTTGACCGCGGCGACGATCGGGATGGTGGCCTGGCCGCCGCAGGTGACCATGTTGACGTTGCGCGCGGACAGGTGGGTGTCGCCGTTGACCGGTGGCACGACGTAGGGCCCGAGGGCGGCCGGGGTGAGGTCGATGACCGTACGTCCCAGGGCGCGCAGCACCTCGTCGTGGTGGTGATGGGCGCCGGCCGATGTGGCGTCGAAGACGTACTCGACGTCGGCGAACTCGTCCATCTTCACCAGGCCTTCGACACCTTCGTGGGTGGTGGCGACCTTGAGGCGGCGGGCGCGGGCCAGGCCGTCGGAGTCCGGATCGATGCCCGCCACCGCGGCGATCTCCAGTGTCTCCGACAGGCGCAGCACCTTGATCATCAGGTCGGTGCCGATGTTGCCCGAGCCGATGACGGCGACCTTCGTGGTCATGCTGTGGCTCCTTCCATGGTGGCGAATGCGGTCGTGACGGTGCCGAGGCCTTCGATGCGGGCGCTGAACTCGTCGCCCGCGGCGGCCGGAACCATCGGCCCGAGCGCGCCGGTCAGCACGATGTCGCCCGCCTGGAGCGGATCGCCGTGCCGGGCGAGGGTGGCGGCCAGCCAGAGCGCCGCGGTCAGCGGGCTGCCCAGACAGTCGGCGCCCGAGCCGCGGGAGACGACCTCGCCGCCCCGCGTCATGGACATCGTCACGGAGCGCAGGTCGACCCGGTCGAGCGGCACCGGCCGGCCCCCGAGGACGTAAAGGCCGCACGAGGCGTTGTCGGCGACGGTGTCGACGAGGCTGATGTCCCAGTCGGCGATCCGGCTGTCGACGATCTCCAGGGCGGGCAGCGCGAACGCCGTGGCCCGCAGCAGATCGGCCATAGTGGGTTCGCGGTGCGGCAGATCGGTGCCCAGGACGAGGGCGACCTCCGCCTCCACCTTCGGCTGCAACAGCCGTCCGCAGGCGACGGCCTCTCCCTCCGGCACGGCCATGTCCGCGAACAATGCCCCGAAGTCCGGCTGATCCACGCCGAGTTGGGACTGGACCGCAAGAGACGTCAGGCCGATCTTCCGGCCCACCAGGCGGCGCCCCGACGCAAGCCCGTGTGCAACATTGTGCCGCTGCACCGCGTACGCGGCCTCGACATCACCCTCGGGCAGCAGGGAGCGCACCGGCGGACACGGCACTTTGCTGCGCGTGGCTTCCTCCAGCACGTCGGCCGCCTTGATGACGGCGTCGGCGGCGCTCATCGGGCGCCCACCAGCGGTGTGTCGGCACCCACGGGGCCGAGGCCGGCCGAACCGCCCGGGGAGCCGAGCGGGGCATCGCGCCCCGGCAGGGCCTCCTCGAAGAAGCGGCGGTTGTCCTCGCGGAAGACCGGGTCGGCCTTGCGGTCGACGGTGATCGCCTGCTCCGGGCAGGCGACTTCGCAGGCGCCGCAGTCGATGCACTCCGTGGGGTTGATGTAGAGCTTGCGCTCGCCCTCGTAGATGCAGTCGACCGGACATTCCTCCATGCAGGACTTGTCCATGATGTCGACGCAGGACGCGCCGATGACGTATGCCATGTCGGTCAGTGCTCCTTCTCGGTGGAGTGCCCGGGGAACAGGGCGGCTTCCGGATCGATGACGGTGGCCGCGTTGTTGACGGCGGTGGCGGCCTCGCCGAAGCCGACGGAGATCAGTCGGACCTTGCCGGGGTAGTCGGTGATGTCGCCCGCGGCGAACACACGCGGCAGGTTCGTCGCCATCCGCGTATCGACGGTGATCTTGCGGGCGTCCAGGTCGAGCCCCCAGTGCTGCAGCGGGCCGAGGTCGGCGAGGAAGCCGAGCGCGGCGACGACCGTGCCGGCCGGGACCAGGCGGGTCTCCTTCGTCGTGCGGTGCCGGATCTGCGCCTGCTCCAGGCGGTCCGTGCCGGACAGGGCGCTCACCTCGCTGTCCGTGACGATCTCGATGCCGAGGCCGCGGACCTTCTCGACACTCGCGGCGTGCGCGCGGAAGCGGGCGGTGCGGTGCACCAGGGTGACGGAGCGGGCGAGCGGGCAGAGCAGGGCCGCCCAGTCGAAGGCGCTGTCCCCGCCGCCGACCACCACCACGTCCTTGCCCGCGTGCTCGGCCGGGTCCGGCACGAAGTAGGCGAGGCCACGCCCGAGGAACTCCTCACCGGCGGGCAGCGGTCGCGGCGTGAACGTCCCCACGCCACCGGTGATCACCACGGACCGCGCGCGCACCCGCGTCCCCTGGTCGCTGCGGACGACGGGCAGGCCCTCGGGGTCGTAGGTCAGCTCGGTGGCCCGGTGACCGAGCAGGTGGAGCGGCGCGTACGGGTCGGCCTGCGCGGCCAGCGAGTCGACCAGGTCGCGGCCGCGTACGGCGGGGAAGCCGGCGATGTCGAAGATCGGCTTCTCCGGGTACATCGCGCTGATCTGCCCGCCGAGCTGCGGCAGCACGTCCATGACGGTGACGCTCAGGCCGCGGAAGCCGGCGCAGTACGCGGCGTAGAGGCCGGCCGGGCCGGCGCCGATGACCAGTACGTCGGTGTCGAGCGTCGCGGCGTCTGCGTCGGGATCGGTGAATTCGGCGGTGGCGGCGGTGAGTTGGGTCATGGTCGGTGAGCGTAGGAAGATCGTGGGGACCGCCCTACGGACGTGTTCCGGTGAGTGGGACGGTCCCGCGGCGTGGTGCGTCGTCCGGGTCACGTCAGCGACCGCCCGATCCCGAGCGCGGCCGTCCGCAGCGCCGCGGCGTGCCCGGCCGCGTCCATCCGGTACGTGGGCGCGGTCACGGACAGCGCGCCGACCAGGCTGGTGCGTCCGGCGAAGACCGGCACGGCCAGGCTGGCGTAGCCGAGCCGGATCTCCTCGCTCTCCAGGGCGATGCCCTCCTCGTGGATCCGGTCCAGCTGCGCCCGCAGCCTGCCGGGGGAGACGACTGTGTGCCGGGTGAGCGGTTTGAGCCCGCTGCGCACGACGGCGGCGAAGAGCGACGGCGGCGCGTACGCGAGGATCGCCTTGCCCGTCGCCGTGCAGTACAGCGGAAGCCTGCCCGCCACCCGCGACTCGGCGTTGAGACCCCGGTGCGGGAAGATCTTGTCCAGGTAGACGACATCCAGGCTGTCGTGGATGGCGAAGTGGATGGTCTCCCGGGTGATCAGGAGCAGGTCCTCCATGTACGGCTGGACGGCCTCGCGCAGGATCCGCTGCCGGTGCACCCGCTGGCCCAGCTCGAACAGGCGCAGGCCGAGCCGGTAGTCGCACCCCTCCCGCTCCAGCAGCCCCCAGGTGACCAGCTCCCCGGCGAGCCGGTGGACCGTGGCCTTCGCCACCCCCGATCGGCGGACCAGCTCGGCGAGCGACAGGGCGTTGTCCTCGGCGGTGAACGCCTCCAGGATCGGACGGACCTTGCCGAGGACCGAGTTCATGGAGTCGGGGAGGTCCGCAGCGGCCGCGTCGTCGGGCCCGGCGGGGCGGGGGCGCAGGGAGAGTCCCCGGCCCCCGGCTGCCGTCGGCAGTCCGGCCGACAGGCTCATGCCCGTTGCCCCGCGTCCGACGCCGCCGGATCGAGAACGGCGACCCCCATCCCGGTCAGCCACTGCGGTATCGACTCGTACGCGAGGCGACGGCCCGGAGTGTGGTCGAGCGCGGCGGCCATGAGCAGCCAGGTGCGCAGCTCCTGCGCGCCGTTGCCGGCCGCCTTCTCCAGCTCTTCCGAGCTGTACGCGGTCAGCCGGTGCGCCTCGCCCCGCTCGATCAGCGACAGGAAGCGGTCGTCGAACTCCGGCGTGATGGCGGCCTCGGCGGCCCGGATGATCTCGCGGCGGCGGGCGTCGTAGTCCTGCCAGTTCTCCCGGCCGTTCAACCAGGCGCCGACCATGAACTCCTCGTCGTCGCCCTGCGGATCACGCCAGTCCGGCCACGGCAGGCGGTGCGAGAGCCCGCCGGAGCCGACCACCGCGACCCGCCGCTCGCCGGGGAACGCGAGCACGGCCTCGCGGATCGCGCGTCCCAGCTGCTCGCAGCGGTCCAGGGTCGGCAGCGGGGGCGCGAAGACATTGACCACCAGCGGCACGATCTCCACGGCACGGCCGCCGGCGCCCTCCAGACCGTCGAGCAGATACTGGATCGCGTGCGACTGGCCGTGGTCGATCTGCAGCCGCGCCGAGAACGCCACGTCGAAACGCCCGCCCTCCACCAGCGTGTCTGCGAGATGGCGCGCCAGCGGCACGTCCACGGGCTGCGGCCCCTTCGGCGTGCCGGACTCGCCGCTCGCGATGCACTCGCCGACGCCGAGCGTGAACGAGGGGATGAGGTCGAGCCAGAATCCGCGGAAGTGGTTCGAACCGACCAGCACGACGGTGTCGGGGCGGGCCTTCACCAGCGCCTCGCGGGCCTCGCCGAGCCCGTCGCGGAAGCGCTCGGCCCGGTCCTTGTGGAGGGTCTGCTCCCAATGGGTGTTCATCAGGGTGCTGTGGGAGGCTCCCACGCCCAGCACGATCTCGGTCATCCCTCGGCTCCTTCCAGGTCGCCTTCCAGCTCGTCACGGGTGCGGGTGAGGGTGTCGACGGCCGTGCGGATCAGCAGCCGGGTCAGCCTCTCCATCTCCCGTACAGACACGGTGTTCATGCCGCGGGAGAAGTCGATGTCGAAGGGGGCCTCGGCGACCTTCGGCATGCCCACGCGCACGGTCGGGATGCCGCGCCCGCGCAGGATGTTCGCGTCCGTCGCGCCGCTGTTGCCGCGGATCACCTCGTGCCCGCGGCCCTCGAACGCTTCCCAGCCGGCCGCCGTGCTGCGGAAGACCCAGCTCTCCCGGCTCGTCCGGGTGCCGGGAATCGCGAGGATCATCTCCACCGTGGCGTCCAGGCCGGGCAGTTTCTGCTTCAACTCCTCGATGGCGGCGGTGAACTCGCGCTTGGCCTGCATCGGCGTCGTGTCCGGGGCGATCCGCAGGTCCACGCGGAGGGTGCAGGCGGCGGGCGTCACCGCGGCCATGCGCGGCCAGCCCCCACGAACCGACGACACGATGCCCTGCGGGGCGACCGTCCCGTCCGTGTGCCGCTGCGCGTACTCGGTGAACCACTCCTCCAGGTGCCGTACGACGTCCCCGGCGCGCGCGATGGCGTTGTCGTACGGGAGGCGGTGGCGCGAGCCGACGTAGGTGTGTGAGCCGTGCACGGTGACCTCGAACCACACCAGGCCGACCTCGTCCCAGGACACCGTCCAGCCGGGCTTGGCGATGACCGCGTAGTCCGTCCACACGCCCTGCTCCAGCAGGAACGAACAGCCCACGCCCTGCCCGGTGTTGAGGCGGTTGCCGCCCGGGCGGGCGTTGGTGGGCATGCCTCCCGCGCCGAACGCGGCCACCAGGTCGCCGGTGAGCGGGATGCCGGCCAGCGAGAGCGCTTCCGCGGCCATCATCACGCAGGCCGCGTGCCCCTTCGGGTTGGAGGCGCCGAGACCGGTGACCAGGTCGTCGTAGACCGTGGCCTGCGGGCGCATGTCCTCCCGCAGCTCCGGCCCGATCCACGGCACGTCCTCGCTCTCCTCGCCCACGGTGAGGGTGTCGATGGGCGCGTAGAGCATCAGATCGGCCCCTGTGCCGTCTCCTTCGAGCCGGGCCCAGGCGTTGGCCTGGCGGTCGTCGAGCGGCTGGACCCCGGCGCGCAGGCCGACGCCCTTCAGCGTCGCGGCGATGTGGTCGGCGAGCGCACGCTCGTCGCCGGTCGGGCTGGGCACGCCGACCAGGCCCACGATCAGTTCGCGCAGGCGCTCGGCGGTCACATGCCGCCAGGCCTCGGCGGTCCAGGCACGGCGCGTGTCGTCGAGCCCTTCGAGACCCGCCTGCTCCTCGGCGCTCACTGGTTCACCCGGTGGACCTGGGTCATGGTGGTCTGCGCGATGTGCTTCCTGGCGAGCGGGAGCGCCACGACGAGGGCGGCGCCCACGAGCAGCTTGAACAGGGTGCGGCCCATGATCAGGCCTCCTTTTCCGTGGTGGGTGCGGGCGCGACGGCCCCGGTCGACGCGAGCTTCTTGCCGTACTCCTCCTCGCTGAGGTTCCGCCAGGAGGTCAGTGAGACATCAGGGCGGTAGAGCTTCTCCGGCGGCGCGTCGGTCACGTCGACCATCCAGGCGTCCTGTCCGGAGAACTGGCCGTGGAACAGCCAGCGGATCGCGCCCAGGTACTTGGCGTAGAAGGGCAGGGTCTCCCAGCCCTCCTTGAAGTTGACCATCACGCCGACATACCGGTGGTGGTCGTCGTCGACCGGTACGTAGAACTCGTAGTGGATGAAGTTCGGGTACGCGATGCGCAGTACGCCCGGCATGGACAGCGACGCGAAGCCGGGGAACTCCTGGGCCTCGATGGTCGGGTCGACCGAGTCCGCCTTGCCGGTGTTGCCGATGTTGAAGGTCTCCTTCGGCGGCTTCTTCTTCCACCAGCGCTTGTTGGACCAGCGGCCCACGCCCGGGAAGTCGGCCTCCCAGTGGACCTCGTCCTGCACGCGGTAGATCCAGCGGCCCTGCGGCACGATCCGGGTGATGTTCCAGGTCGGCATCGGCTTGAACAGGCGCCAAAGGGCCGTGCGGTGCAGGTACTTGGCGTGGCCCTCGTCGAAGCCGTTCTCGCAGGCGAAACGCCAGTTGCCGCCGCGCGGCTCGATGCGACCGCCCATCACGAACGCGTTCGAGACCAGCTCCTCGGGCAGCTGCTCGTCGATCGGGTGCGGTTCCTCGGCGGCGACGGGGATGTACACCCACACCATGCCGAGCCGCTCCTCGACCCGGTAGGTGCGCACGCCCAGCTTGCCGGTGAGACGGCAGCCGGGGCCGTCCGTGATGACGGCCGACAGGTTGCCGGTGGGCAGGTCGAACGTCCAGCCGTGATAGGGGCAGCTCACCGTGCCGGGGAACTGCTGGTTGCCCTCCGACAGCGGCACGCCGCGGTGCGGGCAGCGGTTGTGGAGTGCGTACGCCGTGCCGTTGTCACGGATCAGCGTGATCTTCTCGCCGCAGATCGTGAACGGCAGCGGCTTGTCCGTGATGTGGCTCGACCAGGTCACCGGGTACCAGTAGCCGCGGAATCCGGACGCCGCGTTGTCGTAGTGAGGCCAGCTCGACCAGTCCTGCCGGCCGATCTTGTCGGCGGCCGTGCGCCGCGGGCGGGCCGGCGTGCGTGCGGCCTCCTTGCTCGGCGCTGCTTCGTCGCTCGTCGTCATCGTGCCGTGGCCTCCTGCTCTGCTTACTGCTCGCGTCGTGCTTGCGTCGGTGTAGGCATGAGCATCCGGCGCGGCGACGTCCTCGCCCATGGGACCGTTCCGGTGAGCGGACCAGAGGGCCGATGGACCGCTGAGCGAACCACCGCCGTTGCCCGCACGGGCGGCGGCCGACAGCATCCGTCCATGAACCGCATGACGATCCCCGCCCTCGTCCAAGCGGCGGCGGCCCGGTACGGCGACCGGCCCTTCCTGCGGATGGAGGGCGTCCTTCGCACCTACGAGCAGACGCGCACGGCCGCGGCCACCATGGCCGGCGCACTCGCCGACCAGGGGTGCCGGCCGGGGGACCGGGTCGCCGCCCTGATGTCCAACCGTGTGGAACTCGTCGACCTGATCCTCGGCTGCGCCTGGCTCGGCGCAGTCGTGGTCCCGCTCAACACCGCCCTGCACGGCCCGCTGCTGCGTCACGCGCTGCACGAGGCCGCACCTCGATTTCTGTACGCGGACCACGAGTCGGCGGCCCTGCGGGCGAGGGATGCGGGGTTCGCGGGGCGTGTGTGGGTGGCCGGCGCGGACGACGCGCCGGTGGCCGATACGGGCCGAGGGGGCGCGGAAAGAGCCCCCTTCGCGTCCGGTCCGGGCGACACCGCCGCCGTCCTTTTCACCTCCGGCACCACCGGGCCCTCGCGCGGCGTGCGCTGTCCGCAGGCCCAGTTCGTCTGGTGGGGGCGGAACGTCTCCGGCGCGCTGCGCCTCACCGCCGACGACACCCTCCACACGTGCCTGCCCCTCTTCCACACCAACGCCGTCAACGCACTCGCCCAGGCGCTGACCGTGGGCGCGCAGATCGCCGTGGACGGGCGCTTCTCCGCGTCGCGCTACTGGTCACGTGCGGCCGAGGCAGGGGCCACCTGCGTGCACCTGCTCGGCGTGATGGTGCCCATGCTGCTCGCCCAGGAGCCGTCGCCCGCCGACCGGGCCCACCGCGTGTGGCGCGGCCTCGCGCCCGGCACGCCCGGCCCTCTGTGGCAGCCCTTCCGGGACCGCTTCGGCGTCGCGGTCATCGACGGCTTCGGCTCGACGGAGACCAACCTCGTCATCGGGCACACGCCCGACGAGCACCGGCCGGGGTACATGGGCAGGGTCCGCAGCGGCTTCGACGCGCAGGTCGTCGGCGATGCCCTCACCCCTGTTCCCGACGGGACACCCGGCGAACTCGTCGTCCGCACCGACCAGGAACACGCCTTCGCCACGGGCTACTTGGGGGAGTCGCGGCAGGCGCCCGGCTCGTGGCGCCGGACCGGGGACCGTGTGGTCCGCGAGGCCGACGGCTGGTTCCGCTTCGTCGACCGCATCAAGGACTGCATCCGGCGGCGGGGCGAGAACATCTCCTCGTACGAGGTGGAGGCCGCGCTGCGTGCTCAGCCGAACGTCGCCGAGGCGGCCGCGTTCCCCGTCGCGTCCGAACTGGCCGAGGACGAGGTGATGGTGGCGGTCGTGCCGCGCAGCGGCTGCCGCCTGGATCCGGAGGAGGTGGTACGGCACTGCGCGGGGTTGCTGCCGGCGTTTGCTGTCCCCCGGTACGTGGATGTCGTTGCCGAGTTGCCACTCACGGAGACGGGGAAGGTGCGCAAGGCCGCTCTGCGGGAGCGGGGGGTGAGCGAGTGCACGTGGGACCGGTGCGGGTGAGAGGTCGGGCGGTCGCGGTGATGCGCCCGGGTGCGGGTTGTGCGGCGTTGCTCGCGCAGTTCCCCGCGCCTGTGAAAGCGTGCGGTTTCGTCGCAGCCTTCAGAGGCGCGGGGCTGTGTCGATCAGCCGGGCAGTACGACCGCCCGGCCCCGCACCCGGCCGCCTCGCAGGGCGTCCAGCGCCGTGGCGATGTCAGTGAGGCCGAACTTCTCCACCGCCACCGTGAGTTCCCCGGCCGACAGTCGCCGTACCAGGTCGTCGGCGACCTCCCGTGCCCGTCGCTCCTGGCGGATCATGTTGACCGGCAGCAGGGCGACATCGTCGAGGAGCCAGCTGGGCAGGTCGAGTTCGACGCGCGCACCGGTCACATACCCGATGACGACCGCGCGCCCGCCCTGCCGCACCCAGCGGCTGCGGCCGATCAGCCCTTCGCCGCCGAGCGTGTCGACGAGCAGCGAGGCCGAACGGTCCCGCGCCAGCCGCTCGGTCCGGTCCGTGTCCGCCAGCTCCACCGCCTGGACACCCTCGGGTACGTCGGCCACCTGGTCGGCCCGTCCCACCACGCCTGTCACCTGTGCGCCGGCCGCGAGGGCCTGCTGCGCCACCATCGCGCCGACCGCGCCGGCGGCCCCGACGACGATGACCTCGTCCCCCTTCTCGATCCGCCCGACATCGTGCAACGCCACGTAGGCCGTTGTGGCGGGAACGAAGAAGCTTGCCGCCACGCCCGGTTCGAGGGGAGCGGGGAGCGGCGTGACCGCCTTGCGCTTGACGCTGACCCGCTCCGTCCACGTGCCGTCGCGGACGATGCCGAGACCACCGCCGCGCAGTACGACCTGCGTGCCCGGCGTGAGACCGGAGCCCGCGTCGGCTTCCAGGACGGTGCCCGCGCCCTCGACCCCGCCGATGTAGGGCAGGTTCGGCTTGAGACCGAACTCGCCGGAGGCGACGGTGACATCGAGGTGCGCGACCGCGCCCGCGTCGACCTGGACGAGGACCTCGCCCTCACCCCGTACGGGCTCGGGCACCTCCTCCACCACGGGCGGGGCGCCCCAGGCATGTATCCGGGCCGCGCGCATCAGCCCGCCGCCTTGCCGAGGAAGCCGAGGCTCAGAGCGTTGTAGCGCTCGGCCTGCTCGTGCTGCGGCCAGTGACCGCAGTCCTCCAGGAGTTCGAGCTGGGAGCCGGGGACCGCCTGGTGGATCGCGTGTGCCTCGGGCGTCTCGCCGAACGGGTTCTGGCGGCCCCACACCACCAGCGTCGGCTGGGTGATCTGCGCCAGGTGCTCGGGGCGCAGCAGGTTGCGCTGCCGGCGCTCCATGTCCTGGAGCGACAGCAGATTGTCTACGCCCGCGACGAACTCCGGGGTGTGGTAGATGGCGTGCCGGACCTCGACCAGCTCTTCCGTGGCGTCCTTGTCGTCGGCCATCAGCAGGCGCATGCGCTTGCGGGTGAGGTCGATGTCGTCGTGGGTGACGGCCTTCTTGGTGCTGGTGCGGATGCGGTCCATGACCTCGGGGTTGGCCACCGTGCCGCCGGAGCACAGGAGCTGGAGGCTGCGGATGCGCTCGGGGTGCTCGATGGCGGCGCGGGCGCCGACCCAGCCGCCCAGGGATTCGCCGACGATGTGCGCGGACTCGATGCCTACGGCGTCGAGGTAGTCGATGAGGTGAGCGACGTAGTCGGCGATCTCGTACGGCTTCTCGGGCTTGCCGGTGTAGCCGTGACCGAGCATGTCGATGGCGTGCAGATCGTACGCGGCGTGCGCCGTGATGTTGCGCGCGAACGCCTCGAGGTGGCCGCTGGTGCCGTGCAGGAAGACCACGGCCTGCGCGGCCGGGTCCCCGGCCCGCAGGGTACGGGTGGCGACGCCGCCGGCATCGACGTACTCGACGCGGAAGGGGGTGGGGCTGATCTCGGTCCAGATGGTCACAGGGCGTACTCCGTCCGGGAGTTGGTGAGGGAGGAGAGGGGAGAGGGAGGGAGGAGGGGGAGGGTTTGGGGCTCAGGAGCGGGCGTCGAGGAAGCCGTCGACCACCGCGTGGTACGCCTCGGGGCGCTCCTCCTGCAGGTGGTGCGAGGCGTGGTCCATCACGTGGAGGCTTCCGTTCGGCACCATGCGCGCCAGCATCAGCGGGTAGTCCGGGGTGAGGAAGGCGTCGTGCATGCCCCACATGAACAGCGTCGGCGCCTGGATCCGGCCCAGCTGCTCGGTGAGGTCCTGCCAGTCGCCGCGCGGCGAATCCGACATCGCGGCGAGCGCGCGCTCCTCCTCGTCGAGGCTCTGCTCGTAGCGCAGCGTCAGGGTCTCCTCGGGCAGCTTCTCGCCGTCGTACCACTCCAGCTTGGTGATCAGATCGCGCATCTTCTCCCGCGTCGGGCCCTCACCGCCGTAGTAGATGTCGCGGGCCGTGCGGCCGCGGTGCCCGTTCTCCGGGAGAGGGGCGAGCGGACCGTAGAAGACCGGCATGCTGCCGGTGATGACGAGGGAGCGGACCCGCTCCGGGTGGGTCGCGGCGAGGTTGAGGGCGATGGTGCCGCCCCAGGAGTTGCACACGAAGTCGGCGCGGTCCACGCCGAGGGTGTCGAGCAGGCCGATCGTCCTGGCCGCGTGGTGGTCCCACATCGGCCCCTCGATCCGGGACTTCTCCGACTTGCCGTACTGGTGGATGTCGACGAGAAGACACCGCCGGTCGGCCGCGAAGAGCGGGGCGACGGGTCCGAAGTCGCTCCATGCGGTGCAGCCGGGACCGCCGCCGTGAAGGAAGACCGTGTCGGGGCCCGTGCCGAGGTCGTGGTAGTGGTATCGGACCCCCGCGCCGTCCGCGTAGTGGCTCTCGGGTGCTGGTGACATGCGCGTCTTGCCGCCCTTCCGTGCTGGGGTGGTTCAGTTCTTCGGTACGACTTCCGAGGTGAGCCCATCACCGCGAGGCACGTGAGCCCAGCGAGGCGGTCCGCTCAGCGAACCGGGGTCACTGAGCGGTGCGGCCGCCATCGACATGCACAGCGTGTGCAGCAGCGCACAACAGACCTATGCGGACGGTCCGTTGAGTAGATCGTCCACATAGGTCAGAGTTGCGGGATCACCCACACAGGTCGGGCGCGGGACCGCCCGCACAGGTGATCGGAACGGCGGCGCTGTGATCAGCGGCCGAGGAACACCGGCTCCCGCTTCTCCAGGAACGCCTGCAGTCCTTCCGCCGCGTCAGCGGTCCGGGTCAGTTCGGCCACGCCCTTCTCCTCGCGTTCCAGCGCCTCCTCCACCGCAAGCCCGTAGCCCTCGTCCACGACTCGCTTCAGCAGGGCGATGGCCGCGGTCGGGCGGTCGGCGAGGCGGTGCGCCCGCTCGGCGACCACGGCCTCGAACTCGTCCGCAGCGGCCACGACATCGACGAGGCCGAGCTCCGACGCCCGCTGCGGAGCGAGCCGTTCCCCCTCGATCATGAGCCGCTTCGCCAGGTGCGGCCCGACGAGCCGCGGCAGCCGCTGACTGCCGCCGGCCCCGGGGAACAGGCCGAGCCGTATCTCCGGGAATCCGAACGACGCGTCCGCGGAGAGGATCCGCAGATCGCAGGCGAGCGACAGCTCCGCACCGCCGCCGAGGGCATGCCCGTTCATCGCCGCGACGACCGGCTTGGGCGCCTGTTCGATGAGCCGCTGGACGTCGATCCAGCGGCGCATCCTGGCCTGGTTGCCGGCCGACAGGTCGCGCATCACGGCGATGTCCGCGCCCGCGATGAAGAACCGGCCGGTGCCGGTGATGACGATGCAGCGCACCTGCGGGTCGGCGGCCAGGGGTGGCAGAACGGCGAGGAACTCCTCGATCATCGTCGGGTCGACGGCGTTCGCCTTGGGCCGGTCGACGCGGATCGTGGCGACGGCGCCGTCGCGGGTCACGTTGAGCACGGAAGGTGCCGTCACGGTTTTCTCCTCCTGTACGGCCACGGTCCTGACCGGGCCACGGGTCATGCGGTAGGTCCGGTGTGTCCGGCTCACTCGGTCACGCCCTGCGCGGCCAGCGCCGCGAGCGTGTCGGCGTCGAGCCCCAGCAGCTCCTGGAGAACCTCGCGGGTGTGCTCGCCGAGCAGTGGTGCCGGGCGGGTGAGCGCGCCTGCCGTGGCCGTCAGCCGCGCGACGATGCCCTCGTGCGGGACGGGTCCGGCGAGCGGATGCTCCAGTACGGGGTAGAAGCCACGGGCCGCGAGGTGCTCGTCATCCACGACCAGGTCCTCACCTGTCGCCACCACGGCGGCCGGAACGCCTGCCACCTGGAGCAGAGCGGCAAGCTTGCGGGCGTCCTGGTCACGGGTCCAGGAGGCGAGAGCCGCGTCGATCTCGTCCTCGTGGGCACGGCGGCCCACCGTGTCGGCGTCACGGCAAGGCAGTTCCACCAGGGAGTTGAGCGTCCGCCACTGCGCCTCGTCCGTCACCGAGACCGCAACCCACCGGTCCTCCCCAGCCGCCGGATACACCCCGTGCGGCACGGCGTGCGCCGACCGGTTCGGGTGCGCGGCGGTCCGCGGGTCCTCGGTGCGGCTTCCCGCCAGGACCGATTCGAGTGCGGCCGGTCCCATCGTCGCGGCCATCGCCTCCAGCTGAGACAGGTCCACATGCCCGCCCCGCCCCTGCGCCAGCAGATCGAGCGTGGCGAGCACGGCGGCGTTGGCCGCCACCATGTCGCCGAGACCGAAGGTGAGCCCCTGGGGCGGGCCGCCCGGATCGCGGGTCTCGCTCGTGAGCCCCGACATGGCGGCGAGCGTGTCGGCGAACGTCACCGCCGTCCGCCACGGTCCGGTCTGTCCTACTCCCGCCATCGACACCAGGACCACGTCCGGGTTCAGCTCTCGCAGCGACGCGAAGTCCATGCCCCAGCGGGCGAGCACGCCCGGGCTGAAGTTCTCCACGACCACATCGCAGTGCGGCACCAGATCGCGCAGCAGGCGCCGGCCCTCCTCCGTGCGCAGATTGAGAGTGACGCTGCGCTTGTTGCGGTTGAAGTTGAGGAAGTAGCCACTGTCATCAGGGTCGGAGCCCGGTCGCAGGTGCATCGAGGGCGCGAACCGCGTCGGGTCCTGCCGGTGCTTCGATTCGACCTTGACGATGTCCGCGCCGTGCTCGCCCAGCTGCTTGGTGACGTACGGACCGGCCAGCACCCAGGTCAGGTCCAGTACCCGGACCCCTTCCAGAGCACGGGACCTGGGGCTCGCACCGCGCGGGCGGACGGTGCCGCGGGCCGTCGCGTGCCGCCACGGCTGCCCGCCGTCCGGTACCTCTCGCAGCGCGTCCAGAGCGAGCGGCCGGGGGAGCGGCGACCACGGGAAGCCGACGTTCTCGACCCCTCCCTCCGGGAGTCCCTCGCCGTCGACCGTGACCAGGAAGCCGCGGTCGCGCAGCTGCGGGTTGGCCGTCAGCTGCGCCGGCTCCGCCACCTCCGCCCAGGGCAGAGCCCGCGTCCGTGCCTCTTCGGCGAGCTCGGCGACAGGCCACCGTGCGGCGAACCGCTGCACGATCTCGTCGACATGAGGACGTTCGCTCCACCGGAAGGCCGCATCGCTCCAGCGTTCCTCGCCCAGATCCCCGGCCTCGCCCCGCTCCGCCATCCAGGCGAGCAGGTCCGTCCACATGCGGTTGCTGCCCGAGTAGCCGCCTGCCGCGTGTCCGTCCGCCGTTGCGAAGATCCGGTGCGCGACGTGTTCGTACACGCCGCCGCTGCGCACCGGGAAGCGCCCGGCGTGGATCCATGCGACGGCTCCGGTCTCCAGGGTGGCGGCGACCGCCTCCTGCACGGAGACATCGACGAGTTGAGGCGTCCCCGATACGACGCCCAGCAACGCGCCGATGGCCGCGTGCGCTCCGGCTGTCTGCAGAGCCTGCCCGCGCGGCGGCGGCTTCGGCTGCCCGTCGGGCCGCCCGCCGAGCCACGTCATCCCGCCCGCCGACGCCAGAATCAGGTCGTCCCCGAGCCAGTCGCGGTGCGGCCCGGTCAGTCCGAACGGAGTCACCACCACGTGCACGGCGTGCGGCCAGCGCGACGAACCGTCACTGCGTACTCCGCGCAACCGTGCCACGGGACCGCTCTCCAGAACGATGTCGGCGCCGCGCGCCAGCCCGTCGAGCCCGGCCTCTCCGCGCACCGGCACCCAGCGCTTCCCCGCGTGCCAGTGCGTCCTCGCCGCCTGACTCAGCTCGGCGGCCGGTTCGGTCCGTACGACATCGGCGCCGAGGCCGACGAGCAGCCGGGCACCCTGGAAGGCCAGTTCATCGGTCAGGTCGAGTACGCGCAGCGGCGACAGGTCGATTCCCACCACGGCTCCTCCCCATCTGTTGCGAGCGGAGCCTCACGATCACCTCCCCCGGGCCGGGCGGCCAGACGCCTGTTCCACTCACCGAACCGGCGGCGCGGCCTCGTCCGCAAGCCCTCTGGTGACGCCTGCCGCCGTCATCCGCAGGAGAGGCAGCAGGCGCTCGACCGACACCTCGGACACGGGCGCGGTCGCCGACAGAGCGGCGCGCACCGTGCCGTCCGGATCCGGTACGGGCACGGCCAGGCTGGCGTATCCGGCCCGGACCTCCCCGACCTCATGGGCGAAGCGCTGCCGCTGCACAGCGATCAGCTGCCGCTTCAGAGTGCCCTCGGACCGTACGGAGCGATCGGTGAGTCCCGGCATCCCTGCGCCGTGCGCGAGCAGAGCTGCGTTCTGTTGCCCCTCGGGGGCCAGAGCGAGCAGCAGTTTCCCGGTGGCCGTGCAGGACGCCGGCAATCTGCCGCCCACATGCGAATGGGTGTGCACGCTGGCCTCGCCGGCGATCTTCTCGAGGAAGAGCACATGGGCGCCGTCGAGCACGGCAAGGTGGATCGTCGCCCGGGTCCGAGCGAACAGGTCCGTGAGCAGCGGACGCGCGACGGAGCGCAGCACCGCGGAGGCCGGGACGCGCTGGCCGAGCTGGAAAAGGCGCATGCCGAGCTGGTACGTCTCCTCGTGCCGGTCGAGCAGACCCCACTGCGCCAGTTCCTGAGCCAGCCGGTACGCCGACGCCTTCGGCACCCCCGACCGCCGGCTCAGCTCACTCAGGCGCAGCCGGACCGCACCCGACTCGAAGGCTGCGAGCAGCAGCTGCGCCTTGCCCAGGACGGAATTGGGCAGGGTGACGTCCTCGTCGACGTACGAACTCATGAGCGTCCTCTCGCTTCATCGCCCGGCGGCACAGGCCATGTGAAGTGCAACAGGAGCATGTTGCACCGAAGGATGCCCAGGTGAACATCAGGAAACAGGTGCCGAGACGCCGTCCGCAGACGAGTCGGACGGGTCAGACGGGTCAGACGGGTCACAGGCGCCGGACGCGCCGGTCGAGTCGGACACGGCCGGAGATGCGGTGCCTCCAAGGCTGCCGGAGCCCGCCTCGCTCTCCTCTTCCCGTCCGTCCTTGACGAAGAGCAGCGCCAGAGTCGTGACCAGGGCGATCCCCGCGGTGAGGAGCGCGACCGGAAGAAAGTGCCCGGTGGAGGCGAGCAACGCGGTGGCGACCACCGGCGAAAGGCCGCCGGCGACGGCCGAGGAGAGCTCGTGGCCGAGCGCCATCCCGGAGTACCGGGTCCCGGTGCTGAACAGCTCCGCGAAGTACGACGGTTGGACCCCGATCATCGCGGCGATGGGGATGTGCCCCACGACGAAGGCCAGGAACACCGCCGGGGTCTGCCCCGTCTCCAGGAGCAGGAAGAACGGGGCCGCCCAGACGATGATGCCGATCGTCCCGCCGAGGTAGACGGGCCGCCGGCCCACGCGGTCCGAGAGGCGTCCGAAGACGATCATCAGCACCGAGTCCACCAGCATCCCCGTGATTCCCGCCCACAGCAGCACCGTGGACGAGATCCCGACGTACGCCCCGTACACGAGCGAGAAGGACATGAAGATGTAGCTCGCGCCGCTGTCCGCGAAGCGCAGGGCCATGGCGTACAGGACCTGGCGCGGGTGGCGCCGCAGCACCTCGCGCAGCGGCGAGCGCTCCGGCTGATCACCGGACTTCCCTTCGAAGTCGGCCGTCTCACCGAGATGCCTGCGGATGTAGAGACCCACGAGGAAGATCACGCCGCTCGCCAGGAACGGGAGGCGCCAGCCCCATGAGGGGAACCCGTCGCCGGTCACCTGCTCGGCGAGCAACAGCGCCAGGGACGACAGGATGAAGCCGAGGCCCATGCCGGACGAACTGAACGAGGCGAGGAATCCGCGCCGTTCGGCGGGGATGTTCTCGGTGATGATGAGTACACCGCCGCCCCACTCGCCGCCGGCTGCGGCGCCCTGGAGGAGGCGCAGGACCACGAGCAGCAGGGGCGAGAGGATGCCCGCCGTCCCGTAGGACGGCAGAAGTCCCATGCAGAACGTGGCGCCGCCCATCAGCGAGATGGTCGCGAGCAGCGCCGCCTTGCGGCCGTGCCGGTCGCCGATGTGCCCGAAGACCAGGCCCCCGACGGGGCGTGCGGCGAAGCCGACGGCATGCCCGGCCAGCGCGGCGATCGTGCCGAGCAGCGGATGTCCGCCGGAGGGGAAGAACACCGAGCCGAGAACTGTGGCGGCGGCCGTGGTGTAGAGGAAGAAGTCGTACCACTCCAGCGTGTTGCCGACGACGGATGCGGTGACGAGGCGCCGTACCGAAGGCGCCCCGTCCTTCGTGGACTGTGAGGTCATCTGTGCTCCTTGCCGAGTGGCCCGGGGATCGACGGAGCGTACGGACGACAGGGCGGCGCTTCAATCGGGTCGGTCCGGCAGGCGGGACACCGGCGCGAAACCGGGTCCACGGAGACCGAGGCGGCGTCCCGGTCAGCGGACCGCTGCGCGCGCATCGGCCGACGGCCGCGCAGTACATTGCGCCGACTCGCGGGCCCGCACCCCGACGACCTGCTCAGACGATCCGTCCCGACGCGTCCCCTTCAGAGGTGCCCATGCAGCGACCGTCCCGTACGCGACGTACACGGCTCACTAGATCTACGCGGACCACGAGGCTCACGTGGGCGACGAGACTTACGCCGCTCATGCGACTTCCGTCGGCCCGCCGACCCGCTCTGCTCATCGCTTCTCTGCTGCCGCTGACCGCCTGCATCGCGGGCACCACCGACTCCGACACCGGCGACGGTGCGGTACCGGGGCCGACGGTGCGCATAGCCGTAGGCGTCGATGCCTCCTTCGCGCCGTTCTTCCTGGCCGACGACCAGGGACTGTGGGCCAAGCACGGAGTCAACGTCGACCTGGTCCAGTTCGCCAAGGGCGGTGAGGGCGTCGACGCTCTCACGGCCGGCCAGGTGCAGATGGCCGCGAACTCCGACACCACCACCATCGGCGTGCTCGGTCAGAGCCCCGGCCTTCGCTCGCTGCTCGTGTACGAGAACTCCGGCGCATACCTGAAAGTCGTGCTCGGTCCGCACGTGAAGTCCCCGGCCGGAATACGGAAGATGGCCGTCGTACCCGGCCTGTCCGAACTGGCGGCGACCAGGTTCCTGGAATCGAAGGGCATCGCACGCGGCTCGGTCGACTTCGTCACCGCCGATCCGGCCGAGATCCCGGCGCTGGCCAAGAAGGGCGATGCCGATGCGTACGTCCTGTGGGCGCCCTGGCCCGACAAGGGCGTAGAGCTGGGCGCGAAGGTCCTGGAGACCACCGGCGACTACGGCCTGTCGTATCAGCAGTGGCTCCTGGGCACCTCGCCCTGGCTCAAGGCCAATTCCGACACCGCCGCGAAGGTCGCAGGCGCCCTCGCCGAGGCGGCCCGGCGCACCGAGCGGGATCCGGACGCCGCGGCCAAGGCGACCAAGGACGCGGCCAAGGTCCCGACGGAACAGACCGTGAACGCGATCAAGGACATCGATTTCGGCGTCCGCGACTTCACCGCCGCGGACCTGAAGGCGTACCACGACACCGCCGCGTTCTACGTGAGCACCGGCAACGTCAAGTCCGCACCGGACGTGGCCCAGGCTGTACTGGACGGATGGCTGCCCGAGCACACGAAGGGATCCCGATGACGAGGGCCGTGACCAAGACCGGGCAGGCAGAGCAGACCGGACAGACCCGGGAGACCGGAGAGACCCGACTCGCGCCCGGCGGCAGGGGGCCGAGCGGAGCGCGAAGCGGCAGGGGAACCGGACGAGGCGCGGCCCTGCGCGCCGACGGCGTCGGCATCCGCTTCGGCTCCTTCCGGGCCGTCAGCGGCATCAACCTCGACATCAAGGCCGGTGAGTTCCTCTGCCTGCTCGGCCCGAGCGGCTGCGGCAAGTCCACCCTGCTCTCCGCCATGGCCGGGTTCGTCCCAGTGAGCGAGGGCGCGCTCACCGCCGACGCCGTACCGATCACCGCTCCCGACCCCGAACTGGGGATGGTCTTCCAGAGCAGTGAAGCCCTCTTCGACTGGCTGACCGTGAGCCAGAACGTCGCCTTCGGCCCGCGCATGCGCGGCAGGTCACGGGCCGAACAGGCGCACCTGGCCGAAGAGTTCCTGTCACTGGTCGGCCTGCGCCACTGCGCCGACCGGTTCCCCGACCAGCTCAGCGGCGGCATGCGCCAGCGCGTGCAGATCGCACGCGTCCTGGCCAACGAGCCGAGCGTGATCCTCATGGACGAGCCGTTCGGGGCACTCGACGCGCAGACCCGGCAGGTACTGCAGCGGGAGACGGACCGTATCTGGCGGACCTCCGGCTGCACCGTCGTGTTCGTCACCCACGACATCGACGAGGCGATCCTCCTCGCCGACCGGGTCGCCGTCATGACCGCGGGACCCGCGGCGTCGATCAAGTCCGTGTACGAGGTGGACCTGGACCGGCCCCGCGACGAAACCGACCCCGCGGCCGTCGAGTTGCGCCGTACGCTGCGCCGGGACATCGCCGAAGAGGTCCGCAAGGCGATGCGGGACCAAGGCCTCGACGAGGACGAGGACGAGGACGAGTACGAGGAGCAGGACAAGGACGAGTACGAGGCCGAGAAGGAGCAGGGCGCATGACCGTCGTCACGAATGACACCGCCACCACCCCGCAGGCAACGCGTACCCGTCGCACGGCCGGGGCAGGCATGCGCAGGCTGCGGACCCTCGGCCTCTACACCGTCTCCGTCGTCATCGGCGTCGGAGTCTGGCAACTCCTCGCCATGAGGTACGGCCCGTCCCTGCTGGCCTCGCCGAAGGCCACGGCGTCGGCCGCGCGCGAGCTTTTGAGCGACGGCACCCTGGTCAAGTCGATGATCGCGTCCAGCCGGCGCATCCTGATCGGCTGGGGTCTCGGCATCGTTGTCGGCGTGCCGGTCGGCCTCCTCGTCGGAAAGTTCAGGCCGGTCCGTCAACTCCTCGAGCCCTACATCGAGTTCTTCCGCTTCATCCCGCCGATCGCCTTCGTGACCCTGGCGGTGGTGTGGCTGGGCATCGGTGAATCCTCGAAGGTGGTGCTCATCTTCTACACGGCCGTCTTCATCGTCACCCTCAACACCAGCGCGGGTGTGATGGCCGTCAACGAGTCCAAGCTGCGCGCCGCTGCCAGCCTGGGCGCGAGCCGCCGGCAGATTCTGCAGCGGATCGTTCTGCCGTCCACCGTCCCGCACATCGTGACGGGAGCCCGCCTCGCCATGGGCAACAGCTTCCTGACCATCGTCTCGGCCGAGATCGTCGCCTCCCAGGTCGGCCTCGGCTCCCTGATCTGGACATCGCGCAACTACGGGCGCATCGACTGGGTCTTCGTCGGCATCCTGACCCTCGGGACGCTGGGATTCGTCTACGACCGGTTGCTGCGGGTCGTCGCGGGGCGGGCGCTGCGCAAGTACGGGGTCAAGGTGTGACATGAGGCGACGGGCCGTGGTGCCGAGATGCCTCGGAGCGACAGAAGCGCCGCAGAGTTCCGCGGCCCAAAGTTCGTGCTCAGCGGCACACGGCCGCCCTGAACGTTGCGGACGACCAAGGTGATTGCCCGAGACCGGGGGTGGTCAACGCACTCACTGCCATGGCGCGGAGTCGTATGCACCACGCGGGGTGGAGCAGCTCGGTGGCTCGCCGGGCTGATGGCTCAGAGGTCGCAGGTTCACATCCTGTTTCCGCCACGGCACTTCCTCGGCGCCGGCGCCGCGTGCGCCGGCGCCCTCGCCGTGCCTGCCGTCGCGGAGACGACGCAGTACACCCTGACGGTCACGAACAACTCGACGCAGTTCCAGGACATCTGCCTGTTCCAGAAGACGGCCGGCCTCGGCGTCCCGGCCGCGCTGTCGCTCGCCTGGCTGACCGCGCCCGCCCGTCCGGGCAGAACGTTCACCTTCGACTGGACCGTCAACTACAGCTTCGTCTGGGCGCTGACCGGCCCGCTCATGAGCGGCATCCCGTTCATGGACCGGGAACACGTGGCGGCCGACCCTGACGACGAGCTCCAGAACCAGACCGGCTTCGACTTCGACAACGGAAGCTACGGGTTCGTGCCTGCCCCGGGCAGTGCCACCCCCCTGGGTGGCCTCGGTATCCAGGTCCTTCCCGCCGTGCCGGACGACACCGCCTCGGTCGGCATCGGCATGGACGGCTCCCCGGTCTTCGCGGCGCAGGCGGTCCCCGGTGCGAAGCTGGTCTTCACACCGCATCCCCAGTACTGGATCACAGCCGGCACCTTCAGCCGGGGCGAGGTGCTGGAGGTCGAGGAGATCACCAACGACGCCGAGATCCCCTTCGACGACACGTTCTCGATGCATGCCGTCCTGGGGGCGACCAACGTGTGGACGGTGTCCGCTTCGAAGCGCTGAGGCGTCTGCTCCTATCGACGGCGTCGGCAATGGTGTCCGGGTCATCGTGCGGTCCGCTTCCGGGGCGGGTCGCGACCACTACGGCCATTGGCCAGGTCCTCGCCGCGTCAGTGGTGTTGGCCGTGCCGGCCGAGTGTCTCCACAGGAGTCGCGTCGGGGCGGGTCCACTGCGGTGCGGGGCGGCTGTTCGGGCCCCAGGAGGCGACACCGTCGGCGTCCGTGCGCCAGTACCAGCAGATCTGCGCGCCGTGCCCGCCCACCGGTGCCCCGGCCTCAGCGGCCTCCGGCCAGCCAGCGGGGTTGTCCTCCCACCCCTCGCGGCGGCCGTAGGGCGTCATGTCGAGCAGGCCGAGCGACCCGTTGACCCGCTCGTTGCCCCGGCCGGTCGTCGAGTAGGTGAGGAACACGCGATCGCCGTCACGCAGGAAGCAGGTGACGTACCCCATTGCTCCGCCGACCGGCTCCTCCACGTTGCGCACCGAGTACCAGGGCTGGGTGTATCCCATGAACTCGACGAAGGAGGCCACCTCGTCCCACGGGCCCGTGGTCAGGATGGCGAACGAGACGCCGCGGGCGTTGAGGTAGACGGCGTCCTGCATGGACCAGGCCGTGGTGGTGCAGCCCTCGCACTGGCCCTGCGGCGGCGCGCCGTCGTACCACATGTGCTTGTAGACCACGAGCTCGTCGCGGCCCTGGAAGAGGTCCAGGAACGGGACCGGGCCGTCGGGTCCGACGACCTCGACCTTCCCGTCGCACTCCACCATCGGCAGCCGGCGCCGGGCCGCGGCGATGGCGTCGCCCTCGCGGGTGTGGGCCTTCTCGCGGATCAGCAGCTCGTCACGCGCGGCCTGCCAGGCGGCCAGGTCGACGACGGGCGGGCGGCCGGGCAGTGAGCTGGGCGGGTCACTCGGCGGGGTCGTCATGGTGTCCTCCGTGGTATCTCGTCCCGGGCAGCGTCGTACGCGGTGCACGACGGTCACCAGAACAGACTCGTGACGCGGCCGGAACTCATCGCGGGAGGGGGCTCCCTCGGCCGAGCCTGCACGGACCGCATCGGGCGGACAAGTTCACCGACTCGGCCCGAGAGTGGGCGGGGCTGTGTTGTCCGCGCTCCGCGGGCGGGCTCTGATCTGCGAAAAGCGTGGTGGCGGCGGGTGAGCTGCCGGGAGGCTGCGCCCTGCGCTCGTACTACGCTGCCAAGGTGACGAAGCCCAGCGAGCCCCAGGACCCGCAGCCGGCCGCGCGGGGCTCGGCCGTGGTGCGGGGCGGCCGCGCGAGTTCCGATCGCAGCGGCTCCGTCGGCCGGGGCCGCCCGGCCAATCAGGGGCGGCGGGTCGCGGCTCGCAACCGTTCCGCTCTCATCGCCGCCGCCCGCGAGGTCTTCGCCGAGCAGGGCCTGAACGCCCCGCTGTCCGCCGTCGCACGCCGCGCAGGGGTGGGGCAGGGCAGTCTCTACCGGCACTTCGCCGACCGCTTCGCACTGGCCTCCGCCGTTCTGGACGAGAACGTCCGGCAGATCGAGCGGGCCGGCGCCGAGCCGGGCGCGAGTCTCAAGGGTGTTCTGGGCGTGGTCACTTGGCACCTGACCCGCTCGACGGCATTCGTCGACCTGCTGCGCGTGCGCGGGGACGGCGACCAGGCCCGCGCGCTGGCCGAGCGCGTCCGCAGGGTCCTGGCCCAGTGCCTGCCCGCGGGGCATCGTCTGTCCGCCGACGACGTCATGCTCGCCGTCGCGATGGTCTCCGGCGCCGTCGTCGGCCCCACCCCGGCGGAACGGGAGCGCGTCGCGCTGGCGGCCTGGCAGCTGCTCGACGTCGAGGTGGGACCGTTGCGGCCCTGCGAGGCGGTTGTGGACGTGTGAGGGGGCGCGGACGTGTGATCGTCAGCCGCCGTTGGACTGGCGGATGCCCTTGGCCAGTGCGGTGAACGTGAAGACGTACCCGCCGTCGGGGCCGCTGACGGTCGTGTAGGCCTTCGTGCCGTCGGGAGCGATCGCGACGTTGGTCGCCGACTTCAGACCCCCGGCTTGCCCGGCGGGGATCTCCACGGTGGCGAGACGTGCCCCGTACTTGCTGTAGACGGCGATCGCGGGTCGGCCGTGCAGGGCCTGGTAGAGGTTGCCGTCGGCGTCCACGGCGATGGAGTCCGTCTGGGCCAGGCCGCCGTCGACATGGATGGCCTCGTGCTGCGAGGCCACAGCGGTCTTGCCGGCATCGAGCAGCAGGTAGGAGATGGTGTCCTCGGCGAGCTCACTGATCCACAAGCCGCGCAGGCCGGGGTCGAACATGACGCCGTTCGGCTGGGCGAGCCCGTCGGCCAGGACGCTGCTCTTCGTGCCGTCGCGGTCGATGCGCACGACGCGGCCGTCGGTCTGGTCCGGCTCCGTGCCGTGCGCGTCGCTCACGTACAGATTGCCCTCGTCGTCGAACGCGATGTCGTCAGGGGTCATCTTGGAGCCGTCGACCGTACCGGAGAAGAACGTGCGCGGATCCGAACCGTCCGGCGCGAGGCTGACGATCGAACCGGTGGCGAAGTCGGTCAGGTACAGGCGCCCGTCGTGCGGGCTTGTCTGGGCGGAGGTGTAGGCGCCGGTCCTGTCGGTGTAGACGCCCTCGTGCTCACCGGTGGTCACATCGACGGACATGAGCTTGGGCTCACCCGCGGGTGCGGTGACGTCCACGACGTACATGCGGCCGTCCTCGTACAGGACCGGGCTCTCCAGGAGAGTCATGCCGGTGGCCTCGTGCACGTCGGTCACGTGCGTGAGCTGGGTGGCACTGATGCTTCTGCCCTCGCCGGGCGACGCGGGCTTCGAGGCCGGGGTGTCGGTCTGGGTGCCGCAGCCGGTCAGTGCCAGGAGGCCGAAGGCGGCCAGACCTGCCAGGGCGCGGGGCATGCGGGACATGGTCATGGGGTGTGTGCTCCTGTCTCTCGCCGGGCGGTACGGACGACGTGGCATGCAGGACGTGCTCCCGGCAGTGGGGCCGGGGGCGTCGGATGCGCGTCCGGCGCGTCGGGAACGGGGTTTTCGCGTGGGGGTGGCCAGTGGCGGGTGAACGGTGACCGGTGGCTGGTGCGCGGGGGAAAGTCCCCCGCGCCGGGGCGGGTTGCCACGGCGGTTACGACCGGACAGCTGTCAGACGGCCGACCAGCCGCCGTCGGAGGGCAGTATCGCGCCGTTGATGTTCACCGCGTCCTTGCTGAGCAGGAACGTGATCGAGGCGGCCAGCTCCTCGGCCATGGCGAGGCCGGGGATCGCGACGCGCATCTTGGCGGTGCGGGCCGAGCCGTAGGGGGCAGGGTCGGGGACGTGGATTCCGGTGGCCACCGCGCCCGGGGCGACGGCGTTGACCTGCACGCCGGTGCCTGAGTACTGGTAGGCCGAAGACTTCGTCAGGCCCACCAGCGCGTGCTTGGAGGTGGTGTAGGCGGCACCGGCGGCCGAGCCGCGCAGAGCGGCCTCGGAGACGATGTTGACGATCCGGCCGCCGCCGGCGGCGAGCATGCCGGGCACGACGGCGCGCATCAGGCGCATGGGGCCGTCGACGTTGATGCGCATGACGCGGTCCCAGACGGTGTCGGCGACCTCGTGCACGGCGGCGTCGTCGTCCATCACGCCGGCGACGTTCGCCAAGGCGTCCACGCGACCGCCCGCGGCGGCCAGGACGGCGTCGGCGGACGCGGGCGCGGTGATGTCGGCGGTGAGGGGCACGACCGCCTCGCCGAGGCGGGCGGCCAGGGCCGTGAGGCCGTCGGCGGAGACGTCGACGGCGATCACGCGGCCGCCCTCGCGCACGATGCGCGACGCGACGGCCTTGCCGATGCCGGAGGCGGCACCGGTGACGACGACGGTCTGGCCGCTGAAGCGACCGGGCGAGACCTGTTCGGTCCACGGTTCCTGGGCGGCGATCTCGACGCCCAGGTCCGGCTCCACGGCCGCCGCGGTACCGGCCGGGGGAGCGGTGGGCAGGCCCTCGGGCACCCGGCCGGTCGCCGCGGCGGTGACCAGGGAATCCACGAGCTCCGGCGGGAACTTCCCGCCGGACATCTTCACAAGCTGCTCCAGCGGCAGGCCGAGGGCGGGGGCCAGGGCCTGCTCGCTCTGGCCCGCGGAGGCCAGCAGACCGCGCAGGACCTGCCCGGCGGCGTGATCCGCCAGCCAGTCGCGCAGAGGGGAAGCGGGGGTGAGGTTCGACATCGCGGGCCCTTCGTGTCGTGGGGCTGGGGCGGGGCTGTGTGAGACAGACCCGCACCGCAACCGGACAGCACTGTCCGGTTCTTGGGTTACGGTACCGGTGTCCTCGCGGGACGCCCCACCGCCCCGTCCCGCGCGGCGACTTGCGTACCTCCCCCCACGAGAGGAATCCGCCACATGGCACTGCCTCAGTGCGACACCCCGCCCACCCCGCAGGAGACCGCTGACCTGCGCGAGCGCTATCGCGTCGAGCGGGAGCGCCGCGTGCGTCCCGAAGGCCCGGGCCAATACCGGTCCACGGTTGCGGAGTTCGGCTGCTTCGCCGCCGATCCGTACGTCGACGAGGTGGCGGAGCGCGAGCCCCTGCACGACGTGGTGGACGTCGCGATCGTCGGTGGCGGCTTCGGCGGGATCCTGGCGGGCGCGCGCCTGCGCGGCCAGGGCGTCGCTCGCGTGCGCGTCATCGACAAGGGCGGTGACTTCGGAGGCACTTGGTACTGGAACCGCTACCCGGGCATCCACTGCGACGTCGAGTCGCACGTCTACCTGCCGATGCTCGACGAGACCGGATACGTGCCCGAGTGGAAGTACGCGCCGGGAGAGGAGATCCGCCGGCACGCGGTGCGCATCGCCGAGCAGTTCGGCCTGTACGAGGACGCCCTCTTCTCCACCGCCGTCACCTCCCTGGCCTGGCACGAGAGTGCCCAGCAATGGGTGGTCGCCACCGATCGCGGCGACAAGTTCCGCGCCACCTACGTCATCACGGCGACGGGCACTCTCACGGAGCCCAAGCTGCCCGGAATCCCCGGCATCGAGGACTATCGAGGCCACACCTTCCACACCTCCCGCTGGGACTACGGATACACCGGCGGCGGTCCCGAGGGAGGCATGACGGGCCTGGCCGGCAAGAGGGTCGCGGTCGTCGGCACCGGAGCCACCGGCGTGCAGGTCATCCCGATGCTGGCCGAGGACGCCGGGCATGTGTACGTCTTCCAGCGCACCCCCTCCGCCGTGGACGTGCGCGGTCAGCGGCGCATGACACCGCAGGACGTCGGCGCGGACCGCCCGGGATGGGCGGCCGAACGCCGGGAGAACTTCCTGCGGATCGTCTCCGGGGAGGATGCTGGGCAGGACCTGGTCGCCGACCGCTGGACGCAGTCGGCCGGCCTGCTGGAGAAGCTCCTGCCCAGCTTCCGCCGCGACGGCGAGCCGGACTTCGAAGCCGCCTACGAGGCCGCCGACCACGCCACGATGAACCAGGTCCGCGAGCGGGTGGCCGCAGAGGTCACCGACCCCGCCACGGCCGCGGCCCTCCAGCCCTGGTACCGGTACGCCTGCAAGCGCCCCACGTTCTCCGACATGTACCTGCGCGCGTTCAACCGGGACAACGTCACTCTCGTGGACACCGCCGACACTCATGGCATCGAGCGCATGACGGAGCGCGGAGTTGTCGTCGGCGGGGTGGAGTACGAGGTCGACTGCCTGGTGTTCGCCACCGGGTTTTCCGTGGGAGTTTCCGGCATCACCTCGGGGAACCTGCCCGTGACCGGCCGGGGCGGCGTTCAGCTCCTGCACGCGCGGGCTCAGCAGGGCCCACGCACCCTGCACGGCTTCACCAGCAACGGGTTCCCGAACCTGATCCAGATGGGCTCGCTGCAGAACGCCAGCAGTGTGAACTTCACCCACATCCTGGACGAGCAGGCCGCGCACGCCGCCGCCCTGGTCACCGCCGCGGAGGAGAGGAGCGCCGTCGTGGAGCCCACCCCCGAGGCCGAGGCCACCTGGATCGACGTCTGCACCAAGGGTGCCCCCGACCACGAGTGGTTCCACGCCGAGTGCACCCCTGGTTACTACAACCGCGAGGGCCGCGGCCGCCCCAACGGTCCTGCCGCCTTCCCGCACGGTGCCGTCGCATTCCACGACCTCCTGCGCCGCTGGCGGGCGGAGAACATCGCCGAGGTGCTCCAGGCCAAGGCCACCGCCTCGGTCTGATGCGTCGACCGGTAGGGGCGGCGGCGCCCCTACCGGTGCACCGCGCGGGTTGCGCTTGCTGCTGTTCGGGGGCTTTTGCCGGTACCGGGTGGGTTCTGGCGTTGCCTGTGTAGTGGTTGGCGGTGTGAAGGCCGGGTACTCGGGGTGCACGTGAAGTTGGCGAGACGGGGAGTCGCCCGGCGGCGTACGCGGTGCTCCTCGATTCCGGTGAGGAGGCAGTCCCCGAGATCAACCGATATCCAGTGGCCTCCGTAGCCCAGGACGGGCAGCGGCCTCCGTAACCCAAGGTGGGAAGGAGGATTCAGACGATGGCGCGGATTCTCGTTGATGGCGATGACTTGGTCGTGCGTCTGTCATGGCGGGAAAAGGCCGCCGCCCGCCACGGCAATGTGCGCGCGCCGCTGACCGCGGTGATCCGGGTGACCGTGGAACCCGACTGGTGGCGGGCTCTGCGCGGTGTGCCGCAGAGAGGCGTATGGATCCCAGGGACCTGGTGTATCGGCACGCGCAGCCACGAAGCCGGGATGGATTTCGTGGCCATACGGTCCGGCAGACCGGTCGTGTGTGTCGAACTGCGGACCTCTTCCGCTGCTCCCGTCAGCTTTCTCGGCGTCTCCGTTCCCACCTCCGCGGAAGCGAGGAGCACGGCGCAGTCAATCTGCGGAAAGGCACCAGAGATCGACACATCCACGCCTTGGCGGCAGCCGCTTCCGGTCCCCGGCGAGAACTCGGCCTGAGCAGCCTTGGGCCGGTTGCCGAAGAGGCGTGGCCGACGCGCTTGCCGAAGCTCGGCTCATAGCGGCAGTCGCGCGCCGGCCGCCGCACCACGGCTTCCTCAACCCCGTCACGGTCTGACCGGGCCGGCAACGCCGTCGCCCAGCCGGCACGCTGAACGATGGCGTTCGGGAGGATCGACATGCTGCCTCGGCGGTGGCGCCAGCGGCGACGGTTGCGGACGGTTGCGATGGGGTCATGCACCAGTGGGAGCGGGTGACTTAGGTGACCGCTCACCGGGAGCCGGTCTTGCGGCCCACGCCCCCGTAGAACCCGATCTCCTCGGACCCGGCGGGCGGCGGGATGTCCGGGCGCCAGAACGGGGCCTGGGACAGGCCGGGTTCGACCAGTTCGAAGCCGGTGAAGAAGCGCTCGACCGCGGGCCGGGACCGCAGGTTCAAGCTGGCCGTGGCCTTGGTGTACACGGCCTGTGCCGCGCTGCGGTCGGCGAAGTCGCCCGTGGCGTGTGAGAGGACGAGGAAGCTGCCGGGCGCCAGGGCGTCGCGCAAGGTGGAGACGATCCGCTCGGGCTCGTCCGCGTCGGTGAGGAAGTGCAGGACGGCGACGAGGAGCAGGGCGACCGGCTCGTCGAAGTCGATGACCTGGCGGACGCCCGGGTGGTCCACGATGGAGCGCGGGTCGCGCAGGTCGGCCAGGACGACGCCGGTGCTCCGGGAGCCGCTGAGCAGGGCGCCCGCGTGCGCGCTCACGATCGGATCGTTGTCGACGTACGCGACCCTCACGTCCGGCGCGACAGCGTGGGCGGTCTCGTGCACGTTCGGTGATGTGGGCAGGCCCGTGCCGATGTCGAGGATCTGGCGGACGCCGCTGTCCACGACGTGCCGGACGGCGCGCCCGAGGAAGGCGCGGTTGGCCCGCAGGCCGATGCGTACCTCGGGCGCGGCGGCCGCGAGTTCGTCACCGGCCCGCTGGTCCACCTCGTAGTTGTCCTTGCCGCCGAGCAGGTAGTCGTAGATCCGGGCGGGATGCGGCCTGCTGGTGTCGATGCTCCCGGCGTGGAAGCCGTCCTGTCTCACGCTGAGCCCCTCCCGGCCTCGATGATCTCCTCAGCTTGCCACATCAACGACCATGCATGTGACACTAGTTGACGTGCCGTCACCGATCAACGAATGCGCCTCCGTCGCCGAGAGTGCGGCGGCGCAGGGGCGGAAGGAGTCCTTGGTTGCCGGTCCGGGGTGGTTCCCTACTCCTTGACGCTTCCCTCGGTCATGCCCGTCCGCCAGTACCGCTGCAGCACGAGCATTGCCACGGCGAGCGGGATGACGGAGACGAAGGCGCCGCCGATGGTGTACTGCATGAGTTCCGGCACCCGGTCGGCCGCCGTCTTCCACGTGGTGAGGCCGAGGGTGACCGGGTACTTCCGGTCGTCGGAGAGCATCACCAGCGGCAGGAAGTAGTTGTTCCAGATGCCGACGAACTGGAACAGGAAGACCGTGACCAGGGCGGGCGACATGATGCGCAGCACGAGCCGGAAGAAGATCCGGCCCTCGCGCGCCCCGTCCACCCGGGCGGCCTCCAGAAGTGTGTCCGGCACCGCCGAATCGGCGTAGATCCGGCAGAGGTAGACGCCGAAGGGTGAGGCGAGGCTGGGCAGCAGGACCGCCCAGTAAGTGTCGACCAGACCGATCCTGCTGAACACGAGATAGAGGGGGAGCGCGAGCGTGCTCTGGGGGAGCAGCACCCCGGCAAGGATCGTCTTGAAGACCGCCTCCCGGCCCGCGAAGCGGTACTTGGCGAGTGCGAACCCCGCCGCGGCGGCGAGCAGCGTCGCCACGGCCGCGCCGACCCCGGCGTACAGCGCGGAGTTGAGCACCCAGCGGACGTAGACGTGGTCGTCGTAGGTGAACACCTTGGTCAGGTTGTGCAGCAGCTGGGCGTGGTCGAACCAGAGGCCGGAGCTGCCGAAGACCCGGTCGGTGGACTTCGTGGCCGCGATGACGAGCCAGTACACCGGCAGCAGGAAGTAGCAGGCGGCGACCGCGAGCGAGGCGATCAGCAAGATCCGGCCGGGGCGCAGGGTGCGGCGGGGCGTGGCCGGAGTGGCGGGGGCGGGTGCCGCTTCGACCCTGGGGAGGTCCGTGGTCGTGACGCTCAACGTCCGCTCCTTTCCTTGCGGTTGACCAGGCTGAGGAACGTGAACGACAGGGCGCAGGCGACGAGGGCGAGGATCACGGACTTCGCGGCGGCGAGATAGAGGTTGGCGTTGGCGAAGGCGTCGTTGTACGCGCTGAGGTTCGGCGTGTAGTCGTTCGTGACAGCGGGCGCCTGCAGCTTGATGACGAGCGGCTCGGCGAACAGCTGCAGCGTGCCGATGATCGAGAACACGCAGGTGAGGACGAGAGCCGGGCGGATCAGCGGGAGCTTGATGTGCAGGGCCGTCTGCAGGGGACCGGCCCCGTCGATCTGCGCCGCCTCGTACAGCTCCTGCGGGATGGACTTCAGCTGGGCGACGATGATCAGCATGTTGTAGCCCGCGAACTCCCAGATCACGATGTTCGCGATCGACCACAGCACGCTGTGGTAGCCGAGGAAGTCGGGGGCGGCGGGACCCAGGACGTCGGTGATCGGGCTGATTCCGGGGACGTAGAGGAAGCCCCACAGGATGGTGGCGATGACACCCGGGACGCCGTACGGCAGGAAGAACGAGGCGCGCAGAATCCCCGACCAGCGGCGCCCGACCTGCTCCAGCATCAGCGCCAGGGCCGTGGCCAGGAACAGCATCAGCGGCACCTGCACGATGCCGAAGAGCAGCACGCGGCCGAACGACTCGAGGAACGCGGTCTGTTGGAGTGCCAGGACGTAGTTGTTGAGGCCGGCGAAGCCGACCGTGGGTGCGCCGAGGCCCATCGGGCCGTGCCGGTCGACCTTGAGCAGGCTCTGGTAGACCGCGTAGCCGATCGGCACGACGAAGACGAAGGCGAAGATCGCGAGGAAGGGGCCGAGGAATGCCCAGGCGGCGCGGTCGGGGCGGGACGAGCGGCTTTTCGCGGCCCGCGCGGGAGTGGTGGTCGTCATCATGCGCTCCTCGCCTTGAGTCCCTTGGCCCGTAGGTCGTCGACGACCCGGCCCTGCGCCTCCTTGAGGGCGCCCACGAGGGTGCCCCCGGTGGCGACCGCGCGGGCCATCGCGTCCTGGATGTGTGCGAAGGACTGGGTCGTCGTCGGCGACCACTGCCAGGAGGTGTCGACATTGCGGTCGGACTCCTGGAACACCTCGTTGTATACCTGGCCGCCGAAGAACGGGTCCGGCTTGCCGAGGGCCGTCTTCTTCAGATCGATCTTGGCCGCGGGCCAGCCGTACCCGGCGGCGACCAGCAGGTCGATGCTGCGCGGGTCGGTGTTCAGCCAGTGCGCGAACTCCAGGGCCTCGACGGGATACCGGGTGCCCTGCAGGACCGCGGTGGACGAGCCGCCGTAGTTGCTGGAGGCGTGGGCGCCCGCCGTCCACTGGGGCAGTTCCGTGACGCGCCACTTTCCCTTGGTACCGGGTGCGTTGCCGCGCAGCAGCGCGTCGCCCCACTGGGCCGAGAGCCAGCTCGCCAGCCGGCCCGTCTGAATGTCCCGGTACCAGGGGGCCTGGGTGTCCGGCATGATCGCGACGAGGTCCTCCCGGATCAGCCCGTCCCAGTAGTCCGCGACATCGAGTGACTGCTCGCCGTCGATGTCGACGATCCACGTGTCGGTCTGAGGGTCGGTGCGGATCCAGTGGGCGCCGCGCTGCCAGACGGCGGTGGAGAACCAGGAGCCGCCGGACGGGTTGAACGAGCAGATCTTCGCCCCCGCCCCGCGCTTCTTGATGGCGCGGGCGGCCTGCCGGAACTCGTCCCAGGTGCCCGGGACTTCGACGTCCCAGCGCTCGTAGAGATCCTTGCGGTAATAGAGGCCCATCGGTCCCGAGGCCTGCGGGATCGCGTATGTGCGGCCGCCGAAGACACCCTGGTTCCACTGCCAGTCGACGTACGACTTCTTGAGCTTGTCGGCGCCGTACCTGCTGAGGTCCGTGAGGCCGTTGACGAGCATGAACTCGGGCAGCGCGTAGTACTCGACCTGCGCCAGGTCCGGCGGATTGCCCGCCTTCAGCGCCGAGTGCATCTTCTGGTAGCCGCCGGACGTGTTAGCCGGGACGATCTGCACCTGGACCTGGACGTCCGGGTGGGTCCGGTTCCAGAGGTCGACGGACTTCTGCAACGGGACCCAGGTCCACAGGGCGAGCTGGACCTTCCCGCCGGGGCGGCGCCGGGTCTCCGCGCTGAGGCGGGCGGCGCCCGGTGACTCGCCGCAGGCGGCGAGGGCGGGCGCGACGGCGGCGGCCGCGGCGCCCCACGCCAGGATTTTCCTCCGAGAGGGCATCCAACCTCCTTGTCAGTGCCTTGGGCCGCGCTCCGGTCCGGAACTGGAGCGCGGTCTGTCGTGCATCGGCTCGGGCTCACCTTCGAGTCGGTGGTGGCGGGCGCGCCGCGGTGAGCACCGATGCTGTCGACGGCCTCAACTATCAATTAATTACGAAGTATTGTGAAGGCTCGTGACCGGACAAGAGCCGGGGCGGGCCCGAAGCAGCTCCTGAACAGATCCAGAACAAATCACGAACAAAGACTGAATGGCTCACGAAAACTAACGAAAGCTCACGAACAGGTCACAAATGGATCCCGCATAGGTCCGAACAGAAGGAGTCGCTTGATGACAGCCCCTGGTACAGCCGACCGCTTCACCGGGCGCACCGCGGTCGTCACCGGAGCTGCGGCGGGCATCGGCGCGGCCACCGCGCGCCGTCTCGCCGACGAGGGGGCCGCTGTCGTGATCGCCGACGTCGACGAGACGCAAGGCGCCCTTGTCGCCGAGGCGATCCGCGAGCGCGGTGGCCGGGCGGCCTTCGTCCGCGCCGACGTCGCCGACGAGGAGAGCTGGGAGCAGGTCCTCGCCGCCGCCCACACGTTCGGCCCGGTCGGCGTCCTGGTCAGCAACGCGGTGAAGGTCGAGGTCGCTCCGGCTCACGAGACGTCCCCCGAGTCCTGGAACCGGCAGCTGTCCGTCGGCCTGACCGCCGCCTTCTTCGGCGTGCGCACCTGCCTGGACGATCTGCGGGCCGAGCGCGGCGCCATCGTCCTCGTCTCGTCCGTCCACGCCCACCACGGCATCCCCGGTCACCCCGCCTACGCGGCGGCCAAGGGCGGACTGCTCTCCCTGAGCGGTCAACTCGCCGTCGAGTACGGGCCGCAGGTGCGGGTCAACGCGGTGCTGCCGGGGCCGATCCTCACGGGTCTGTGGGAGCGGGTGCCCGAGAGCGAGCGTGCGGCCAGTGCCGCCGAGACCGCGGCCGGCCGTCTCGGTGACCCGGCGGAGGTCGCCTCCGCCATCGTCTTCCTCGCCTCGCCCGAGGCGTCGTACGTCACCGGCTCCAGCCTCCACGTGGACGGCGGCTGGAGCGTCGTCAAGTCCTCCGCGTAAGGGGACAGTTCTCGGCGTGAACGGGAGAGTCTCCGCTGCGACCGGGACAGTGCCTGGCGTGACCGGAACCTTCCCTGATGCAGCCGGGCATCGCCTCGGTTCGACCGGGACAACTCGGCGACGCCGTCCACCCACGACAGATCGGCAGGCAGACATGTCGGGCTATGCGCGGCGCGGGGTTCACGGTCAGACCGTGGAGGCCATCGCCCACCGGGTGCTGAGCGGCCGGATCGGCGAGGGGGACACGCTCGATCTGGGCGCGCTCCAGGCCGAACTCGGCGTCAGCCTCACCGCGTTGCGGGAGTCGCTGAAGGTGCTCGCGGCGAAGGGGATGGTGGACGCCCGGCAGAAGCGCGGCACCTTCGTCCGGCCCCGGGCGGACTGGCATCTGCTCGACGGAGACGTCCTGCGCTGGCAGTTCGAGTCCGCCGGACCGCCGGCGGCCGGTGCCGCGCATGCGTTGCTGCGGGATCTCGGCGAGGTCCGTGCGATCGTCGAGCCCGCCGCGGTCCGGCTCGCAGCCCGGCGCCGCACGGAACAGGACATCGCGGCGCTGCAGACGGCGCTCGACGCGATGGCGCAGGCGGCGGACGGCGGCGCCGACGCGGTGCAGGCCGACCTCGCATTCCACCGCGCGCTCCTCGCGGCCTCCCACAACGAGCTGCTCGAACGCATGGAGTTGGTCATTTCCAGCGGCCTGGCCGTCCGCGATCGCCTCGTCCACGGCTCCGACCGCCCCGAGGACCCGGTCCCCAGCCACCGCGCCGTACTCGACGCCGTCCGGGCGCAGGACCCCGACGCGGCCGAGGCGGCCATGCACACCCTGCTCGACCAGGCCGTCCGGGACCTGGGCAAGGTCCAGGGCGGGCGAGGCCAGGGCGCCGACTGAGCGAGCGGACGGCCCGGACGTCCAGTCGAACGCCTGAGCCCCCGAATCGCGGCGCCAGGGTCGCCCTCCTGGGCCGCCGTCCACCCCGTGTCCGGGGCGGAGGGCCACTGCGCGCGTGTTTGGCCTCTCTTGTCAGGGGGACGCGGTAAACGGGTGGTGAGCCACGTTTCGGAGGCGAACCGGTGGCTCCACCCGCGGGGACCGTCGGTGCCCACGTCGCCGGGCCTCGGACGGCCCGCCGCACGTCCGGAGCGGCCGGGCGCACGGGCCCTCCGCACACATCAACAAACTGTTGCCCATGCGCGGCGTGGTGAGTACGCGCAGGAGGTCGCCGCCTACGGGCCACTGCTCACCGATGGTCTGCTGCGCAGGCACCCGCCGGCGCGCGAAACGGGAGCCCCCATCGGCGCGACAACTCCTCGGAAGGAGCGACATGACCACCCATCCACTCACAGAACTCGCCCAGCAGCTGCGTGTCGACAGTATCCGCGCCTCCGCCGCCGCGGGCTCCGGGCATCCCACCTCCTCGATGTCCGCGGCCGACCTGATGGCCGTCCTTCTGGCGAACCACATGCGCTACGACTTCGACCGCCCCGCACACCCCGCCAACGACCGTTTCGTGCTCTCGAAGGGGCACGCCTCACCGCTGCTGTACGCCGCGTACAAGGCCGCGGGCGCGATCAACGACACCGAACTGCTGACCTTCCGCAGGCTCGGCAGCCGCCTCGAGGGGCATCCGACGCCACGGCAGCTGCCATGGGTCGAGACGGCCACCGGCTCGCTCGGACAGGGCCTGCCCGTCGGCGTCGGCGTCGCCCTGGCGGGCAAGCGGCTCGACCGTACGGGATACCGCGTCTGGGTGTTGTGCGGCGACAGCGAGCTCGCCGAGGGCTCCGTGTGGGAGGCCGCCGAGCACGCCGGATACGAGCACCTGGACAACCTCACCGCGATCGTCGACGTGAACCGCCTCGGCCAGCGCGGCCCGACCCGGCACGGGCATGACCTGCACGCCTACGCGCGCCGTTTCCAGGCCTTCGGCTGGCACACGGTCGAGGTCGACGGGCACGACATCGACGCCGTCGACCGCGCGTACAACGAGGCACTGTCCACCGCCGGGCAGCCGACCGCGATCCTCGCCCGCACCCTCAAGGGCAAGGGCGTGGCCTCGGTCCAGGACCGCGACGGCCTGCACGGCAAGCCGCTGCCGGACCCCGAGGAGGCGATCGCCGAGCTCGGCGGCGTGCGCGACCTGCGGGTGGAGGTGCACCATCCGTCCGCGGCACGGATGGTGCATCCCGTGGGGTCGGGCCACGCGGAGCTGCCCCGTTACCGGACCGGCGACGAGGTTGCCACCCGCGACGCCTTCGGGAAGGCGCTCGCCGCTGTCGGAACGGCGCGTGGCGATGTCGTCGCGCTGGACGGAGAGGTGAGTGACTCCACGCGCTCCGAGTTCTTCGCCAAGGAGCACCCCGACCGCTTCTTCGAGTGCTACATCGCCGAGCAGCAGCTGGTCGCGACCTCGGTCGGGATGGCGGCGCGCGGCTGGGTGCCGTACGCATCCACGTTCGCCGCGTTCCTCACCCGCGCGTACGACTTCGTGCGGATGGCCTCGATCAGCGGGGCCGGGATCAACCTGGTCGGGTCGCACGCGGGCGTCGCCATCGGCCAGGACGGGCCCTCGCAGATGGGGCTCGAGGACCTGGCGATGTTCCGGGCCGTGTACGGCTCGACCGTGCTGTACCCGTGCGACGCCAACCAGACGGCGAAACTCGTCGCGGAGATGGCGGGCCTCGACGGCATCCGCTATCTGCGTACGTCCCGCGGCGGCACCCCCGTCATCTACAGCCCCACGGAGGAGTTCCCGATCGGCGGAAGCAAGGTGCTGCGCGCCTCCGCCGAGGACAGGCTGACCGTCGTCGCGGCGGGCGTCACCTTGCACGAGGCACTGGCCGCCGCCGAGTCGCTCGACCGTGAGGGCGTTCCGGTCCGGGTCATCGACCTGTACTCGGTCAAGCCCGTCGACCGCCGCACCCTGCACGAGGCGGCCGAGAGCACGGGTTGCCTCCTGACCGTGGAGGACCACCGGGAGGAGGGCGGCATCGGGGACGCGGTGCTCGACGCCTTCGCCGACGGCCGGCCCGTACCGCGCCTGGTGCGCCTCGCCGTCCGGACGATGCCGGGCTCGGCGAGCCCCGCGGAGCAGCTGCACGCCGCCGGAATCGATGCCCAGTCGATCGCGGCGGCGGCACGGCTGCTGGTCGAGACGGCTGCGGTGCGCTGACCGAAGGACACCGGGACGACCGGCGTCCTTCGGTCCGAGCCGGCCGCGTTGCAGACGGCCTGGTCGATGCCACCTGCGAACACACCGCAGCAGGCCGGGCAGTCGGCTGCCGGGGCCGCTGCGTCGCACGGTGTGTCAGCCGGACGGTTCGTCGGGCACGGGATGCTCCGGATTCGGGCTTCCAGAGGGCGGGGGCGCCGCGCCGGCCCGTACCGGCCTCGTCCGTGTCGGGGATCTGGGGTGTGTCGTTGAGACGGATCCGGGCCCCGGCGGCGTAGGTCTGGCCGTGACGGCGGAGCAGTTCCCCCATGACTTCCTTGTTCCTCTTGGTGGCACGTCGCTTGCTGTCGGTCATGGCTGCCGCAGCCGGCGGATGTAGCGGGTCGTAAGAACGTCGTAGGAACACTGAGGGGCGTGGGTCGGGTATCCCCGGACCGCGTGGAAAGACCTGCCCGGAGACTGTTGATCCGCCCGGCGGACCTGTAGCCGCGTGAACGCGCAGAGCTCCAGGACGGGCGAGCGCACGCGTCGCCGCTGATGAGGCCGTCGCAGATGTACGGATGCCTGAAGGAAGGCCCTGGGGGTACTCGCCTGGCAGTCTGTCCCGCCTGCGGGCGTACGGAAGGACATGCGCATGGCTACTTCGCAGGGCCCGGCCGCCCCGGCGTGGCTGCCGCATGGTGAGCAGGACACGGCCGCCCGCGTCGGCCGGAACAGCGGCGGCGCGGCGAGTGGGGTCCCGGTGGGTGTGAATGAGGAATATGTGCTGCTTGACGCTGTCACCGGCCTCCCGGCGCCGCGGGCCGACCAGGTGCGCGGAGCCGCCGGGCTCGAACCGATCGCGGAAGAAGCGGAGATCCGGGCGGAGCTGACTCAGGCTCAGATCGAGGTGTGCACACCGGAATGCGTCGACCTCGACGAGGTGGGGGGCCACTTGCTGCGGCTGCGCCACGCCTTGGGACGTGCGGCCGAGAACCGCGGGTGCCGTCTCGCCGCCTGCGCCACGCCGCCGCTCAAGGAGGAGGATCCGCCACCGGTGACGAGCCTGCCGCGCTACCACGCCGTGCGTGCGACGTCTGCGCAGCTGGCGTCCGAGCAGTTGGTGTGCGGCATGCAGGTGAACGTCGCGGTGCCCGACGCGGAGGTCGGTGTCGCCGTATTGAACCGCATCCGGTTGTGGCTTCCGGTCGTGGTCGCCATTGCCGCCAACTCGCCTTTCTGGGCGGGACGGGACACCGGGTTCGCCAGTTGGCGCACGGTCGTGCTGGAGCGGTGGCCGGTGAGCGGTCCGACGCCGTACTTCGACGGCCCTGCCGACCACGAGCAGCGTGTCCGGCAATTGCTGTCCTGCGGAGTGATCACGGACTTGGGCCAGATCCACTGGCAGGCGCGTCTCTCAAGCAGCTGTACGACGGTGGAGGTGCGCTGCCCGGACGTCCAGCTCCGCGCGGACGAGGCGGTCATGATCACCGGAATCGTCCGCGCGCTTGTCGCCACCGCCATCATGGACGAGGGCGCCCCCGTACAGCCTTGCCCGCCTGAACTGCTGCAGGCGAGGACCTGGCACGCCGCGCTCCACGGGCTCGGCGGATCGCTGGTGGACGCCGAAGGAAGACTCCGCAGCGCCGGGGATCTGCTGTCCCAGCTGATGGATCGCATCACGCCCGCGCTCCTGGAGGCGGGCGACAGCCGTGAGGTCGCCGCGCTCATGCACCGCCTCCTCCAAGAGGGCACGGCCTCGGACCGGCAGCGGCGTGCCCTGGCGGACGGAGGCATGCGGGCGGTCACCGACATGATCATCACGGAGACCACGGCGGATTGAGCGCGCCGATCGCGGAGAGGGCGTCGACGGGCACATGCCATGGAGGCGGGCGCCGTCCCCGCCGGTGTCGAAGTGGCTTCGGGCGGCCCGTCGACGGGCCGCCCGAAGCATCGTAGGCCTCGCGAAGTCGCCATTGGGTGGCGGCAGTTGACGGTCCGGCCGACGGGGTGCGGGGCGCGGTCCGCGCGCCCCGCACCCCGTCGGCTCGTACGCGACCGGTCAGCCTGCCGGGTCCGGCGCCGGGCGGTGCAGGGCGACCACGTCGATCTCCACCAGGATGTTCATGAGATCCGAGCCGACCGTCGTGCGCACGGGCCGGGGATCGCGGAAGTGCTCGCGGTAGACCCGGTCGAAGCCGGCGAAGTCGCGGTGCAGATGCTGGAGATGGACCGTGGCCTTCACCACGTCGTCCAGACCGAGCCCGGCCTCTTCCAGCACGGACCGCACGTTTCGCAGCACCTGGCGGGTCTGCTCCTCCACGGTGTCGGCGACGGCACCCGTCTCCGGGTCCTGCGGACCGAAGCCCGAGGTGAACACGTACGGGCCCGCGGCGATGCCCTGGCTGTATCCGCCGGCGGGCGCGGGTGCCCGCTCCGTGGAGAGCGCCCGGCGCATGGTGGGGTGCGGGTGAGCGGTCATCGCTGCAGGTCTCCCTCACGCTCGTTGACGGCTGCGTAGTGGCGGAGCTTGTCCTCGTCGACGGTGACGCCGAGACCCGGGCCCGTGGGGACCGTCAGGCGGCCTTCGCGCAGCGTGAGCGGCTCGATGATGTCGTCCGCGTGCAGGTAGTACATGGAGTCGATGGCGCGTGAAAGGACCGGCGTGCTGGCGACCACGGCGAGGTGCGCGGCAGTGGCGATGCCGAGCTCGCCGCCGCTGTGCAGGTTCATGCCGAGACCGAAGGTCTCGCAGTGCGCGGCCAGTGCCTTGGTCGGGGCGATGCCGCCCCACTTGTAGACGTCACCGTGGATGACGTCGACCGCGCCCAGCCGGACCGCCGGCGCGAAGTCCTCGAACCGGACGACGCACATGTTCGTGCACAGCGGGATACGGACCTTGGCGCGGACCTGGCTCATGCCCTCGATGCCGGTGCACGGGTCCTCCAGGTACTCGAGGTCCAGCTCTTCCAGGGCGATGCCGGCGCGTACCGAGTCAGGCACGGACCACGCGGCGTTCGGGTCGACACGCAGGCTCACGTCCGGCAGGGTCTCGCGCAGCGCCCGCAGGATCGCCACGTCGCCCTGCACGTCCTTGGTGCCCTTGAGCTTGACGGCCTGGAATCCGCCCTCGCGCACCACGCGCTGCGTGTGCTCGGCGAGAGCGCCGGGCAGATCGCCCGGCCGCGCCCCGGGGGCGTCGGCGCGGGTGATCAGTGCGGTCAGCGGGACCTCGTCGCGTACGGGTCCGCCGAGCAGGTCGGTGACCGACTGGCCCGTCGCCTTGCCCATGGCGTCCCAGCAGGCCACGTCCAGGGCGGCGAGGGCCGCGTAGCCGAGGTACCCGTAGAAGAACGGCACCATGTGGTGCCTGCGGTGGAACGCCTCCAGAGCGAACGGGCTGGTGCCGATCAGGTCCTCGGCGAGGTTGCGGACGATCGCGGCGACCGGCTGGCCCCACATCGTCTCGCCCCAGCCCTCGATGCCGGAGTCGGTCTTGATGCGCACCACCGTGCGGGTCTCGCCGGTCTTGGTCTCGAAGGAGCTCGTGAACGGGTTGACCAGGGGCAGGTTGACGACGTGGACATCGACGTCGGTGATCTTCATGTGGTTCTTGTTCCTCAGGGTCACGGTCGCCCGGGGCGACGCGGGATGGGTCACACGGTGGGGCGGGTGGCGGCGTCGAAGGCGAGGACGGCGCGGGCAAGGCCGCGGGCGCAGCGGTCGAGCAGGCGTGCGCCGTCGCGGGCGTCGGCCCCGGCCGCGTCGTCGGTGGCGCCGCCGACCCGCTCCCATTCGCCGTGCCGCTCGACGGTCAGGCCCGGGTACGGAGGCTTGTCGAACAGGGGCGGCGGCTCGACCGGCGGCTGCGCGGGACGCTCCGCGCGTACCAGCTCCGGATGCGCGGCCAGCATCAGCGACGTCTCGAACCAGCCGGCGTGCCCGGGCACCAGCCCGGCGGTGGCGTCGTCCGTCCCGACGGTGGCTTGCTCCGTCTCGACGGTGGCTGCCTCTGTCTCGACGGTGGCTGCCTCTGTCTCGACGGTGGCTGCCTCTGTCTCGACCGTGGCTTCCTCTGTCTCGACCGTGTCGAGGAGTGTCCAGTACGAGCACGCCGCCGCCGTCACCTCGGCCCGCAGCGCGAAGCGCTTGACGGCGAGGCGGACGATCTCGTCGTTGCCGCCATGCCCGTTGACGACGAGGACGCGGCTGTACCCGCACTCCGCGAGGGAGTCGAGCAACTCGTCGAGCACGGTGCCGAGCACCGGGGCCGACAGCGTGAGCGCTGCGGCGAACAGATGGTGCGGGCTGTGCCCGTACGGCAGTGTCGGGAGCCGCACGAGGTCGGGCACGGCGGTGTCCGGGCCGGCCTCCTCGGCCAACAGGTCCAGGGCACGGCTGACGACCGCGTCCGCGAGCATGGTGTCCGTGCCCATCGGCAGATGTCCGGCGTGCTGCTCCTGCGAGCCGATCGGCAGGACGGCGATGGCGTCACCGGCGGCGGCGCGCGTCTCGCGCCAGGTCGCCTCCGTCAGGTTCCGGTGAGTCATGCCACTGCCCGCCCGCTTCGGCGGCGTGACAGAGTCGGCGCATGGCGCATGAACGTTTTCCTTTGCGGTTGGTCCCCGATCCGGTGCCGGAGGCCCGGGTGAGTGGGGACGTCGGCGTGCTGGGCGCCGTCGAGGTACTGCCGGGTGTGGTGCGAGCCGCGCGGCTCTCCCGCACCGGCCTCGTACTGGGCCGGACCGAGGAGTTCTACGACACGGGTGACGCGTCGCCGGACGGTGTGGACGCCGCCCTCGAGCGGGCGGTGACGGTGTTCGCCGGGCACGGCCCGGTGGGCGTGGGCGTGGCCGCGGCCGGCGTGGTGGATCCGGCGGCCGGACGCATCCTGGAGGTCAACGACGCCCCGGCGCTGAGTGGATATCCGGTCGCCGACCGGCTGTCGGCCCTGGTGGGTGCGCCGGTGCGGGTCGAGCACCGGGCGCGCGTCCAGGTGCTCGGGGATCGCTGGTTCGGCGCCGGTCGGGGCCGGCGCTCCTTCGCTTCGGTGTCCACGGGCGAGGTGCTCGGCGTCGGAATCCTCTACGACGGCGACGTACTGGCCCCGGCCGGCGGGCGCAGCGGCGCGCACATGACCGTGACGGCCAGTGGCGAGCGCTGCACCTGCGGGCGCCGCGGCTGCTGGAAGACCGTGGCCACCACCCGCTGGCTGCGGGAGCGGGCCGCCGAGAGAGGCCTGGCGCCGCACCTCGCCGCCCTGGGGGCGCTCACGGCCTCGCCGGATCCCCTCGCGCGAAACCTCGTGGAGCGGTACGCCGAGAACCTGGTGCTGGGCCTCGCGACGGTCCAGCAGTTGTTCGCATGCGGCCTCTTCGTGCTGCACGGGGAGGCACTCGACGGCGGTGAGCCGTTCCGGGCCCTGGTGGAGGCGCGGCTGCGGGCCGACGCCCTGACCGGCTCCGAGACCCCGAGCGTCGTGCTGGGCGAGACCTCGGACACCGGAGCGCTGCTCGGGGCGGCGGGCCTGATCCTTTCGGGGCGTTAGGCAGTGCCTCATGCGACGGTGCTCTCCGCCGACTCGCAGGACACGGCCGCGGTGCGCCGTGCCCGCGTCGGGTCCGGGACCGGAACCGCGTCGAGGAGCCGTCGTGTGTAGGGGTGTTCGGGCGTGGTGAACACCTCCTGGGCGGTGCCGGTCTCGACGATGCTGCCCTGCCGCATCACGGCCACCCGGTCGGCGATGCGGCTGACGACGGCCAGGTTGTGCGAGATGAAGAAGTACGTCAGGCCCAGGCGCTGCTGAAGGTCGGCCAGCAGGTCGAGGACGCGTGCCTGGACGGACACGTCGAGCGCGCTGGTCGGCTCGTCGAGCACCACCAGGCGCGGTTCGAGGGCCAGGGCACGGGCGATCGAGATGCGCTGGCGCTGTCCCCCGGAGAACTCGTGGGGGTAGCGGTCGACAATGCCCGCGTCGAGACCGACGGCGTCGAGCAGTTCGCACACGCGCTCGCGGGTCCGGGCCCGGCCGCGCCGGCCGCGCGCCCACTCCTCGTGAGTGACGAGCGGCTCGGCGACGATGTCGGCGATCCGCAGCCGCGGATTCATGCTGGAGTACGGGTCCTGGAGCACGACCTGCATCTGCCGCCGGAACGGGCGCAGCGCGGCGTGGTCCAGGGACAGCAGATCCGTCCCGTCGAACCGGACACTGCCCGACGTCGGCGGCAGCAGCCGCAGCAGCAGCCGCGTCAGCGTCGTCTTGCCACAGCCGGACTCCCCGACGAGGGCGAAGGTCTCTCCCTCGGTGACGGTCAGGCTGACGTCGTCGACGGCGACGCTCGGCGGCTGCCCGGGGAACTCCTTGCGCAGGTTGCGGATCTCCAGGAGCGGTTCGGCGGTGTGCGAACTGGTCATGCGACGGGCTCCAGTCGGGGGGTGGCGTCGAGCAGACTGCGGGTGTAGGGCGCGGCAGGGCGGGCGAAGACCTGCTCCACGTCCCCGGTCTCGACGACCTCGCCGTTGCGCATGACGGCGACCCGGTCCGCGGTCTCGGCGACGACGCCGAGGTCATGGGTGATCAGGACGACCGCCATCCCGTGGCGGTGCTGCAGCCGCACCAGCAGATCGAGGATCTGCCGCTGCACGGTCACGTCGAGGGCCGTCGTGGGCTCGTCGGCGATGAGGACACGCGGCCGGGCCACGAGCGCGGAGGCGATCATGACGCGCTGGCGCAGTCCGCCGGACAGCTCGTGCGGGTACTGGCCGAAGCGCCGCTCCGGGTCGGGGACACCGACCTCGTCGAGCGCGGTCAGGGCGGCGCTGCGCGCCTCGGCCCGGCTGTGGTCGCCGTGCAGGCGCAGCACTTCCGTGATCTGGTGGCCGACTCGCTGCAGCGGGTCGAGGCTGGTCATGGGGTCCTGGAACACCATGGAGATCTCGGCGCCCCGGACCCGGCGCAGCTCCCGCTCGGTCAGGCCGAGCACGTCGCGCCCGTCGAGGAGGATCTCACCGCTCGCATACACGCAGGGAGGCTCGGGGTTGAGGCGGAGCGCCGACAGGGCCGTGGCCGACTTGCCGCTGCCGGACTCGCCGACGACCGCGAGCGTCTCACCGGCCGCGACGGACAGGTTCACCCCGCGCACGGCGTGGACGGTGGAGCCGGAGAGGTGGAAGTCGACGCGCAGGTCCTGGAACTCCAGCACGGGCGCGGCAGTCGCGGCAGTGGGGGATTCGGGGGTGGAGGTCATCGGCGGTACGCCTTCGGGTCCGCGACGTCGCGCAGGGCGTCGCCGGTGATGTTGATGGCCAAGGACGTGAGCATGAGGGCGAGGCCGGGGAAGACGGCGATCCACCACGAGGTGCCGAGGTAGAGCTGTCCGTCGGCGAGCATGCCGCCCCAGGTGACCGTCTCCTTGGGGACGCCGAGGCCGAGGTAGCTCAGGGAGGCCTCGGCGACGATGGCGGCGGCGATGTGCAGCGTTCCGATGGTGGCGAGCGGGGCCAGCACGTTCGGCAGCAGATGGCGCCGCATGATCGTCACGTGTCCGACGCCGATGGCGTGGGCCTCGGTGACGAAGTCCCGCGAGCGCAGCGACAGCACCTCCGAGCGCACCACGCGGGCGTACGAGACCCAGCCGGTGATGCCGAGGACGACGATCACGTACCACAGTCCGGAGCCGACGAAGCCGACCACGGCGAGCGCCAGCAGGATGGCGGGGAAGGCGAGTTGGACGTCGGCGACGCGCATCACGATCCGGTCCGTCCAGCCGCCGAAGTACCCGGAGGCGAGACCGGTGACGGTGCCGATGGTGCCGGCGAGGAGGGCCGCGCCTGCTCCCACGAGAAGGGAGACGCGGGTGCCGTAGATGATGCGGGACAGCAGGTCGCGGCCGAGCTGGTCGGTGCCGAGCAGGTGCGCGGTGCTGCCGCCGGACTGCCAGGCGGGGGGCCGCAGCCGGCCGAGCAGGTTCTGCGCGTTGGGGTCGGCGGGCGCGATCAGCGGAGCGCACACGGCGCACACGATGATCACGGCCAGGAAGACGAGGGCGGCCAGCGCGAGGCGGTTGCGCAGCAGGGCGTGGACGACGCCGGGCCTCGGCGGGGCGGGCGCCGCGTCGACAGCGGGGGCGGGGGCGGTGGCAGTGGTCATCGGGAGTTCCTCACCCTCGGGTCGAGGAGGCCGTAGGAGAGGTCCACGAGCAGGTTCACCACGACGAACGTGGCGGCGAACACCAGCACCGTGGCCTGCACCAGGGGGAAGTCGCGGTTGGAGATGGCCTGCACGGTCAGCTGTCCGATGCCGGGCCAGGAGAACACCTGCTCGGTGAGGATGGCGCCGCCCAGGAGGCTGCCGACCTCGAGGCCGACCACGGTGATGACCGGCAGGGACGCGTTGCGCAGCCCGTGCCTCAGGACCGTGCGGACCGGGCCGAGGCCGCGGGCGCGCGCCGTGCGGATGTGGTCGGAGCCGAGCACGTCGATGAGGGAGGAGCGCAGCAGCCGGGCCACGACGGCGACCGAGTAGACGGACAGCGTGATGGACGGCAGGACGAGGTGGGCGAACGTGCCGTAGCCGGACGCGGGCAGGGCGTGCAGCCCGACGGCGAAGACGAGGATGAGCAGGATGCCCACCCAGAAGGGCGGCGTGGACTGGCCCAGCAGCACGACGGAGATGACGCTCCGGTCGGCGGCCCGGCCCCGGCGCATCGCCGCGATGATTCCGGCGGGCAGCGCGATCAGCAGCGTGACGACGAGGGCGCCGGCCGCGAGGAGCAGCGTGGCCGGGACCCGGTCGGCGAGGACCTCGCGCACCGGCTGGTTGTAGAAGAGGGAGTTGCCGAAGTCGAGACGCGGCAGGCCCCACAGATAGTCCAGGTACTGGGTGATCAGCGGCCGGTCGAGCCCCAGGCTGTGCCGCAGCACGCTCTCCTGCTGGGCCGTCGCGTCGGGCGGCAGCATGACCTTGACGGGGTCGCCGGACAGCCGTACGAGGAAGAAGACGACGGTCGCCGTGCACAGCAGCACCAGCAGTGCGGTGCCGAGCCGGGCGGCGATCGGGCGCAGGACCGCCAGGACCTTTCCGCCGCGGGCAGCGGCACGGGTCGGCCCGGGAACGTCCTGGGTGTCGGGTGTGGGAAGGGTCAGGGAGTCGCTCATGAGCCGGATACCTCCGCACTCGCCATCTCCAGGACGCCGGCGGAGCCGGGTGTCCAGTGCGGCCGGTTGTTGTGCACGTAGATGTTGTCGATCTGGTAGAGCGGCACGAACGGCGCCTCGGTCTTGATGAGTGCCTGCAGCCGGGAGAAGGCGCGGCGGCGCACGGCCGGCTCGACGGACAGTTCCTCGGCGTCGATGAGGCGGTCGGCCGTCTTGTTGTGCCAGCGGCTCTGCCTGCGGTCGCTGCGTACGTTGGACTGGAGCATGCTCTCGCCGTCCAGGGTCCACACGGTCGACGCCGCGAGGTACATGGGGCCGAGGGCGGCGTGGTTGCTCGAGGTGAGGCGCTGGGAGTACGTGCCCGGGTCGAGCAGGTCGACCTTGGCGTGTATGCCCGCGCGGGCGAGCAGCCCGGAGATGGCCTCGGCCACGTTGGCGTCGACGTTGGACGCGGTGAGCGTGGTGCTGATGCCGTGCGGGTGGCCGGCCTCGGTGAGCAGGGCGCGGGCCTTGGTGACGGAGCGCTCGAACGGTTCGAGGGAGTCGTCGAAGCCGAAGGCGCCGCGCGGGATCATCGCCGGGACCTCGGCGGCCTTGCCGCCGAGTACCGCCTTGATGAGGAGGGGGACGTCGACGGCGTGGTTGAGCGCCTGGCGCACCCGCCGGTCGCGCAGCGGTCCGTCGGTGAGCGTGTCCAGGGAGAGGTACGAGGTGCGGATCCCGGCGTGGTGGTCGATCCGCACGCCGGGGTAGCCGTCGAGCTGCTGAGCGGCGTCGGGGGTCAGCCCCGCCACGATGTCCACGCCGCCGCTCTGCAGGGCGGCGAGTGCGGAGGACGAGTTGGGGGCGGGTACGAAGACGAGTTCGTCGACCTTCGCGCGGCCCTGCCAGTGGTGCTCGTAGGCCCGCAGACGCAGTTCGTGGTCGCGCTGCCAGTGGCGGAAGGAGAACGGGCCGGTGCCCACGGGGTGGGCGGCGAAGCCCTCGTCGCCGACCTTGCCGATGTAGCGCGGAGGCACCACGACGCCGCCGAACAGGGACAGTTTGTCGGGCAGGATCGGGTCGTGGAGCGAGGTGTGGATGTCCACGGTGTGGGGGTCGACGACCGTGACGTCTTCTACGTACCGCAGTTCGACGATGGGGGACTTGGTGGCCGGGTCCAGCAGGCGTCGCAGGCTGAAGCGGACCGCCTCGGCGTCGCAGGGCTCCCCGTTGTGGAAGGTCACGCCGGGGCGCAGACGAAAGCGCCACACGCGGGGCGAGATTGCCTTCCACGAGAGGGCGAGCCGGGGGCGCAGGGAGTTGTCGCGGGCCCGGGTGGTCAGCGTGTCGAAGATGTTGATCAGGGCGTTCATCGACGTCATGTCGCCCTGCTTGTGCGGGTCCATGGTCTTCGGGTCGCCGGTCTGCGAGACCCGCAGGACGTTTCCGGCCGAGGCCGCGGGCTGTGTGCCGCACCCGGTGAGCAGGGCAGGGGCGGCGAGCGCGGGTACCGCCATGCCGGCGTACCGCAGAGCTGTGCGTCGGGAGAGAGCGGCGGGGCGGGTCCCGTCCCCTCCACGTATTCGTTCCATTTAACAACACGCCCGTTCCGGTGAATGGAATGCAGTTCGGGTAAGGTAAGGCGACATGGGGAAACAGGTCAACAGTCGATCGCAGATGCAGGACTCCACTGCCCCGGCCGCGGCACCGCCCGCACCCGGTCCGGTGGACAAGGCCATGGAAGTGCTGTCGGCCCTGTCGGAGACGGGTGCGCCGCACCGGCTCGCCGACCTCGCCCGGCACACCGGCCTCGCCAAACCGACCGTGCACCGACTGCTGCGCTCCCTCGCGGCACAGGGCTTCGCCGAGCCGGCCGAGCAGGGCAGCTACCGGGCCGGGCCACGGCTGCTCGGCCTTGCCGCACGCGTGCTCGCCGATGACGCCGCCCTCGACCTGGCCCGCCCGGCCCTCGCCGAACTGCGCACCCGCACAGGCCTGTTCGCGTCCTATGCGGTGCGCGACGACACGACGCTCGTGCACCTCGAGGTCCTCGCACCCACCCAGGGCCTCGGCCTCGACCTGCGCCCCGGCTCCCGCGAACCCCTCACCGCCGGCGGCGCGGGACTCGCGCTCCTGGCCGCCTTGCCGGAGGACGAGGCAGAGCGGCTCCTCGCGGCGACGGACGGCCCGCACGCCGACGAGGCCGCCCACGCCGACGAAGCCACCCACGCCACCCACGCCGACGAGGCCATCCGCGCCGCACTGGCCGAAACGACGCGGCGCGGCTACGGCTTCGACAGCGCGGACATCTGGCGGGACCGCCGCACCCTGGCCGCCGCGGTCCGCGACGGCGCCGGACACCCGGTCGGCGCACTCGCCCTCACCGGCCTCGCCTTCACCCTGGACGAAACGGCCGCGGAGCTCTACGGCCCCATGGTCCGGGCCGCCGCGGGCGCCGTCTCGGCCGGCCTCGCCGCCCGAACCGGCACGCGGCTCGGCGTCGTCGGTCACGGGGGAGGGGCCCGATGACGCCCGGGGCGCGCGGACCGGGCCTGCCGGTGGCCGGGACGGATGCCGCGGTGCGCCGCCGTCGACTTGTCGACCAGGGCAGGGAGCGCGGCCAGTTCACCGGCGCCGCCTGGTCCCTGGGCACCGCCGAAGGACCCGAAGACCGGGGGTGGTCGGGCACCCGCGCCCTGGACGGCGCACCCCTGGACGGCACAGACCTGTGGGACCTCGCCTCGGTGACCAAGCCGCTCGTGGGCCTCGTCGTCATGGCGCTCGTCGAACGCGGATCCCTGAGCCTCGACGGCACCGTCGGCCACCACCTGGACCGCTACCAGGACAGCCCTCACGCCTCATTGACCGTCGAGCAGCTGCTGGCCCACACCTCCGGTCTGCCGGGCGGAGTCCCGATGTACCGGGACCACCCCACGCGTGAATCGCTCCTCAGTGCCCTCGGCACGCTGCCGCGAACCGCCGCGCCCGGCACCCGTGTCGAGTACTCGTCCCAGGGCTTCATGCTGCTCGGCCTGATCGCCGAACAGGCCACGGGCCACAGCCTGGACCAGCTGGTGAACGACTTCGTGTCCGCACCGCTCGGCCTCGCCGACACCCGCTTCACACCGGGCCAGCGCGACCGGTTCCGGGCGGTCGCCACCGAGAACTGCCCGTGGCGTGGCCGGACCGTCGTCGGCGAAGTGCACGACGAGAACGCCGTGGTGCTCGGCGGCGTCGCCGGGCATGCCGGCCTGTTCTCCACCCTCGCCGACATGGAACGGATCGCGCGCTCCCTGCTCGGCGACGGACCACGCCTGCTGGCACCGGACACCCTCGCGCTGATGACCGCGCCGCGCACGGACGGACTGAACCTGCGCCGCGCCCTCGCCTGGCAGGGCAAAGACCCGGTCGACTCCCCGGTCGGCACCGCATTCGGACCGGCCTCCTACGGCCACACCGGCTTCACCGGCACGAGCCTGTGGATCGACCCTGAAGAGGGCCGGTACGCCGTCCTCCTGAGCAACCGCGTGCACCCCACCCGCGAGGACCGCGGATTCGCAGCAATGCGGCGGGAGTTCCACGAAGCGGACGGGTGAGAGCGTCCCGCGTCCTGTACGAGGCGGCCTCACGAAGGCGGTCTCACGAAGACGGCCTCGCCGATGCGCGGCGATGCCGACGGGGACCGGTCCGTGCGTGAAGCGATCCCTGCCCGGCGCCTTTGACCTTGACTTGTTCGAAGGTGCAAGACTGCGGCAGGTGCCGGATGGGGTGTCCGGTTCGAGGGTGTACGGCCGCTCCGCGGATTCTGCTCCTCTGCAGAGAGGGGCACAGGTGCCTTCACCTTCGTACGTATCGTCGGCGTGCCGATGCGCGGCCCGCCGGCAGATCGCACGCCCGCCACTCCCCGAGCTGGGCGACCAGCACAAGGGAGCCGGGCGTCAGTGGCCACAGTCGACGAGGGGCGCGGGCGCCGAGGGCGCCGTGTGACGTGACGTCCTGGGGTGAGCCGTCACACGGCGGCCGTGGGTCCGGCGCCTCGCGGTCCTGACCACGGTGACGCAGGCCGTCGGCGGCCTGGGCGGCACACACGGCTGCACCGTCGCGTTCCTGTGCAGCGCGGGCCTGGCCGCGGCCGCGTTCCTCATCGCCGCCCTGGTCATCAGGGTTCCCACGCAGCGTTACGCGGCGAGGCGTTCTGCGAGTTCCTTGGCCTTGGTGGTCGCGTCCTGGAACGCGCGTTCGCGGGATGCCCGGTAGAGCGGGACCAGTTCG